>NZ_CABFVC010000006.1:0-140078 GCF_902143525.1 Clostridium sp. Marseille-P7770
GATGCAGTTCTTGGGGAGGTGAACAGGATCCTGGCGGACGAACAGGAAGACATACGCACATATGCAGATAAAGTGTATGAAACATGTGGAATTCGCTACGAGATACAGAGTGATGCAAATTAAGATTTGGAGGAGTGAAGGATGAATAGGATTACGACTAATAACCCTGTCAATGCTATGAGCATAATCGAATTGGCTCATAACTGTATGTATGTGAAAAATCAAGAAGCATGGTATCGGGATCATGATACGGATATTCCGCTTCGGCAGTTGGTCCATAATATGGCGGTGTCCATGAATATCGAACTGCCGGAAGTAGACGATGATGCTTTTGATGATGTGATTTATGAGATGCTTTACTATGGGCTGGAAGAACCAGAAGGAAGACTTGCTCTGTTTTACAGGATGGGGGTGGCGATGGCTGAACTTAGGGAGCATCTGAAGGAGTATGAGGATACAGGAATCGCGCCGGAACAGTATGCGCGAATGGGACTGAATGTGTGGAAATCCACAGCAGATGATGAAAATATCATAGATAATTATGAAGTCTATCAGCAGTCTATTTGGGATCTAATGAAGTACGTGAAAAAAGATTAAGATTTAGTGGAGGATAAAATGAGCAAAATCAAATTATTACCTTGCCGTTTCTGTAAAGGAACAAATATAAAAGTAGAAACGTGGTTGAGTGGAGGAATGATGTACATGGTCAAGTGCAATAACCCGGACTGCCCTGTTCCGGCAGAAGGGTATCCGAAAGGGAAAAGTCCAAATAAAGTAATGGAAGAATGGAACAGAAGACAGGGGACACAAATTAGTTAAACTGAAATTTGATTAAGGAGAACGGGATGAAAGTGAAGATTGAGCCGAGAAAGGCTACTGATCGAGGCGGCTACTACTGCATGCTATTGTACACCAATATCCAGCATGGGAAGCCTGGCTGGAGAATCACACAGTGCCCGGAGTGTGGGGCGAAATGCTGGCGGACGCCGTTGGCAGAGCTCGTAGAAGAGCAGGGTGCTAAAGGATTGTGTACGATGTGTGCACTTAAGAAGGGAGTGGGAGCATGAGAACGAAGAATGAACATAAAGCGCTTAAGAATCTCGTGCATCGAAAGCGTGAAGGAGAGTATGAAGCTATGATTGCAGATCCCAGACCTAAGAGCTGGAGTGCTGCACACCCGGCCTATGAAGGGACCGATGTGAGTTCGAAGAAAAGTACGAAGAAGTAGAGGATACAGTCATGAATGATAACATTACAGCTCGTATAAAATGCCCTTTTTATGTGGCACATAATCGCGGCGCAGGAAACTCTATTACAATTACCTGCGAGAACATAAAGACCAATATGGGGTTCAACGTCAAGAACCGGTTATCATTCGTGAATGAGAAGCAGAGGTTGGACTACATGGAGCTGTTCTGCATGGACATAAAAATGTGTGAACATTGCCCGTACTATGAAGTGATTTATAAAAACAAGTATAAGGAGTGCTGAGATGGGAATCGTAAATGATCTTAGAAAAGAAGTTGAGAAGGGAAAGAGGAAGATTGCAGCAGCGGAGCGGATCATGGAGCTCTGGAAGAAAAAAGCCCGAGAGCAGAAAGCGAGGGCAGATATGGAAGAATTGATTATGACCGCCATGGTACTGAAGAACGGCGGGGATATCAAAGTGGAGGAGAAAGATATTAAGACCGCTGCAGAGCATCACCTGGATGGAAGATTCGAAGATACCGAGGAGGGGAGAGTGTATTTCTATCATGCCCGATCAGACAGTGAGGAGAGACAGGCAGCAGGAGAAAATTGAAACGAGGACTCGGAGCTTATGCCCGGGTCCTTTTCATATGGCGGGAGAAATCCCGCCTTTTTTTAGGCAAAATAGCAGGTAGAGAGGCAGGTGAGATCATGGCAAAAGGGAAGTATGAGAAGTGGTGTAACGATCCGGACAAGAAACTTTTATTGTCCGGATGGGCGAGGGATGGGCTGACCGATGAAGAAATAGCGAAAAAGATAGGAATTTCGCGGTCCACGCTGGCTGAGTGGAAGAAAAAGTATCCGGACATTTCGGACACCCTAAAAAAGGGGAAGGAAATTGTAGATACAGAAGTTGAGAACTCCCTGCTCAAGCGAGCGAAGGGATATACCGCTAAAGTAAAAAAGACCTTCAAACTTAAGAAAATTGAGTACGACAAGACCGGAAAGAAAGTGAAGGAGGAAGAAGTTCTGGAAGTGGGGGAAGATGAAGTCCATATTCCGGCTGATGTGACTGCCATGATCTTCTGGCTCAAAAACCGTTTGCCTGAGAAGTGGAAGGATAAGCGCTTCGCCGTGTCGGATCTTGCGGATGCAGATGACGCGATGCAGACCGGCGTGATCCTGATGGCAGACATTGATGAGGAGGCGGGAAGTGGCAACCAGGAAACCTAAAGCGACAGTATCTCCGCCGAAGAACGTCAATATCATCTGGCGGCCACAGCCAAAGCAGGCGCTCATGATGTCCCGCCCGGAATATGAGGCACTATACGGTGGAGCTGCGGGTGGAGGGAAAAGCGATTATCTGCTGGTGGAAGCGCTACGTCAGGTTAATATTAAGAATTATCGAGGAATCATATTCCGAAAGACTTACCCGGAGTTACAGGATCTGATCGACCGGTCCGATGAACTTTATCGGGCGGCGTATCCGAGTGCGAAGTATAACGACTCAAAGCATAGATGGAGCTTTCCCTCGGGTGCGAAGATTGCGTTTGGAGCGATGCAGTATACGCGAGACCGTAAGAAATATCAAGGTAAGCACTTTGACTTTATTGGCTTTGATGAGCTGACTCACTTTACATACGACGAGTACAGCTATATGTACTCCCGAAACCGTCCGTCAGGCCCAGGAACCCGTGTGTACATGAGAGCGACCGCAAACCCCGGAGGCGTCGGCCATGGATGGGTAAAACAGTATTTCGTCAAGGCATCCAAACCAGGGACACCGATCACAACAGAGGTTGAGATCTTATCGCCGAAAGGCGAGAAAATCAAGAAGCGACGGACGAAGATTTTCATTCCGTCCAGCGTTTTTGATAACAAAATCCTATTGGACCAGAACCCGAATTATCTTGCTTCTCTGGCATTGTTGCCTAAGCAGGACCGGGATGCACTGCTGTATGGAGACTGGGACTCCTTCGAGGGACAGGTCTTTACGGAGTTTATCGATGATCCGGATGGATACCTGTCACAGCGCAACACACACGTGATTGAGCCGTTCCGGATTCCCGATGACTGGCTGATCTACAGGGGCTTTGATTTTGGATACGCAAAGCCGTTTTCTGTTGGCTGGCATGCCGTGGATCATGAAGGATGCATTTACCGGATCAAGGAGCTGTACGGGTGCACTGGGACACCGAATACAGGTGTCAAGATCGAGCCTTCAGAGATTGCAAGACAAATCCATGAGGTGGAGGATGCAGATCCGAACCTTCGCGGGCGCAAGATCATCGGAATTGCTGACCCGTCTATCTTTGATGAGTCCCGTGGAGAGTCCGTGGCCGCAATCATGGAGCGGTGCCGGATCTACTGGTCGCCGGGTGACAACACACGAATTGCGGGAAAGATGCAGTACCATTACCGCCTCGCGTTCGATGCGAACGGAAGGGCGATGTTTTATGTGTTCAATACCTGCAAGGACTTTATCCGCACAATTCCATCACTGACCTACGATGAAAAGCGGGTAGAGGACATTGATACGACACAGGAAGACCATATCTATGATGAATGCCGGTATGTACTGATGGAACGTCCGATATCCCCACGGAAGAACATGAAAGAACATATACCGCAGGAAGACCCGCTAAATATGTACCAACACCCGATCACAAAGGGAAACTATTATAGAATCTAAGGAGAATGAGACTATGGATGTAAGAGATATGCCGACACCAACGGCAAACCAGGAGACTGCGCCAGCACAGACCGGAATCATGCCGGGTGTGGCAAGAGGAACTATAAAGATTACAAATGATGATGCCGGAAAGGCCATGACACTGCTCCAGAAATATAAAGAGCAGAAGAAGAAGCTGGATAACCGACTGATTGAAAATGAAGAATGGTGGCAATTTCACGAGTGGGATCTTGTAAACAGAGGGAAGACGGAAGCAGAACGAGTGGATCCGGAGCCGACATCTGCCTGGATGTTCAACAGCATCATCAATAAGCACGCGGACTTCATGGACAACTTTCCGGCCCCTAATATCCTGGCGCGTGAGGAGTCAGATAAGGACGCTGCAAAGATCCTGAGTGAGGTTGTTCCGTGCATTCTTGATCAATGCGAGTATGAGGATACATACAGCGATACATGCTGGGATAAGATTAAGTCCGGAAGCGGACTGTATGGAATATTCTGGGACAGGTTCAAAAACGGGATCGGGGATATCACGATTAAGAGGTGCGACATCTTACAGATGGCGTGGGAGCCGGGGACAGAGGACCTTCAGGAATCTCCGAACCTTTTTTACCAGAGCTATGTAGATAATAAGATCCTGGAAGCCGAGTATCCGCAGATGCAGGGGCAGCTCGGAGATGGAATCTTATCAGAAATCCAGGACTATCAGGGAGACAATAAGAAGTTTACGGAGGGAAAGAGCCTTGTAACGGATTGGTATTATAAGCGCACGAACATTACCACGGATGCTGACGGAATCCAGCATCAGATCACAACAGTCCATCTATGTAAGATCTGCCAGGGAAAAGTCCTGTATGCAACAGAAAACGACCCCGAAATGGGAAGCGGATTGTATGAGCATGGATTGTATCCGTTCGTGCTTGACACCCTGTTCCCGGATAAGAATACACCGGCGGGCAGGGGCTATATCGACATCATGAAAGACTGCCAGATGTATATCGATAAAATGAGCCAGGGAATCCTTAAGAATGCAATCTTAGGGGCAAAACCGCGCTATTTCTCGAAGGACGGCGGCGGAATCAATGAGGAAGAGTACACGGATCCGAACCGGGAGATTGTGCATTATACAGGGAGCCCGGATGACCTCAAACCGGCGGAACACTATCCGCTGGATGGAGTGTATGTGACGGTACACGCAAATAAGGTCGATGAGCTGAAAGAAACTTCAGGAAATGGAGACTTTGCACAGGGCACGACGACGAGCGGTGTAACGGCCGCTTCTGCGATTGCTGCCCTTCAGGAGGCGGGAAGCAAATTATCCAGAGACATGATCAAGACATCCTATCGGGCACATAAAGCAGTTGTATTCCAGGTGATTGAGTTAGTTCGGCAGTTCTATACCACCTCCAGGGTATTCCGTATTACTGGAGACAATGGACAGGATCAGTACGTTTCTTTTGACAATCAGATGCTGAAGGCGGAACCGATTGAAGAGGACTTTGGGCTCTATCTTGGCGGCCGGAAGCCGTACTTTGATATCAAGATCGTACCGCAGAAGTCAAGTCCATTCACGAAGATTGCTCAAAATGAACTGGCAAAAGAAATGTATAACCTTGGATTTTTCAATCCTCAGTTAGCAGATCAGGCACTGGCATGTATCAACATGATGGACTTCGACGGCAAGGAAGAGGTCGTTCGCAGAATCGCGGAGAATGGAACCCTGTATCAGCAGGTACAGCAGATGCAGGCGTCCATGCAGCAGATGGCGGCGTTGATTGCAGACAGCACAGGAGACACAAGGATCATGGATGCAATGGAAATGCAGAATGGGCAGACAGCGGCTGTTACCCCGTCAGCGACATCGACAAGCCAAACGGCAGCGGAGACGGATGATTTTGGAAATGTGGCCCGTGAGAGTAAGAACAGCACGGCGGGAAAGGCAAGAGAAAGGGCGGCGTCCGCATCCACGCCGAAGGTATAAGATATGACAATCATTCAGATCGAAAATGATCCCGGGCACTACAAGCTAGTTGCCCTTGGGCATGCGGGACGTGTAGAGGGAGAAGAAGGAAACCTGGTGTGCGCGGCGGTGTCCGCGCTTACGCAGGCCTTAGTACAGTTCTGCCGGGACCGATCAAACCGGATAGCACAGTACAATGATCGGATCGGAGACGCAGACGTATTTATTCGTGCATGCACCACAAAGCCGGACCCGGAAATTTCCGGCGCATTCGCTCTGACGGAAACAGGCTTACGGATGCTTGAAAAGAGCAATCCAGGACGGATTCAGATAGTGGGGGGAGAATCTATGCGCACAGAATGATAGGATGTGCACAGAAAGCAGAAAGACGCGTGGGAAAGACCATGGAAAAGGAGACTACCATGAAACTGAATCTTAAACTATTTGATGGCGGAGCAGGTGCAGGAGCGGCAACAGGAGCCGCAGGAAGCGCAGGCACCGCACCGGCGGAAAGCACAAACTCGGGCGTTAAAGAGGGCTCTCAGGGCGCCGCTGAGGGGGCAGAAGGGGAGGAAATCGCCGATCCGAACCAGCCAGCAGAAGATCCCGAAGTACGCCGCCAGGCGTACCGGAATGCAATCGAGCAGTACAAGGACCTTTATCAGGAAGATGTTCAGGGTATCATTGACCGCCGCTTAAAAGGCAGCCGCGAGTCCAAGGAAAAGCTGGACAAAGCGATGGGATTTATCAATATTCTTGGAAACCGGTACGGAATCATCGACGGAAATATTGATGCCATCCAGAAGGCTGTAGAGGCAGATGATGCTTACTGGGAAGAGGCAGCGGCCAAGGAAGGTCTCAGCACAGAACAGTATAAGCACATGAAAAAGCTGGAGGCTGAGAACGCACAGTTCCGGGAAGCAAAGGAAAATGCGGAGCGCCTGCAGCAGCGGGATCAGATGTATGAAAAATGGAACAAGGAAGCCCAGGAACTGTCAAAACTTTATAAGGGCTTTAACCTGAATACAGAAGTACAGAATCCGGATTTCGTGAAGCTCCTCGGAGCTGGAATCCCGATGAGAACTATTTTTGAGACACTGCATCACGATGAGATCCTGTCAGGCGCGATGGCATATACCGCAAAGCAGGTAGCAAAGAAACAGATCGATGCGATCAAAACAGGGCAGAACCGCCCGTCTGAAGGAGCAGCAGGAGGAAGCACCAGTTTCCCGGGAGTGAAGACGATCGAGAACATGACGGGTGACCAGATCAAAGAACTTGCCCGCCGCTCCCTGGCCGGAGAGACCATCGATCTCAGTCACGTATAGGAGATATGAGCATGGAAATCATGATGAACTTAAAACTGTTTGACACACCGTTAAACACAACAGGATCTGCGGGAATGACCGCGGAGATGAAGACCTTTTACTCCAAATATCTGATCGAAAATGCAAAGCCAGCATTAGTTTACGACCAGTTTGGACAGAAGCATAATATTCCGAAGAATGGCGGTAAGACCATCGAATTCAGAAAGTATTCGCCGCTTCCGAAGGCAACGACTCCACTGACAGAGGGCGTTACTCCGGCAGGTAAAGCATTAACGGTATCCACTGTTACCGCAACTGTAAAGCAGTACGGCGACTTCGTACCGTTAACCGATATGCTGTTACTTACCGCAATCGACAACAACCTTGTACAGGCATTGGACCTCTTAGGAGCGCAGGCAGGAGCAACCCTTGACACTGTGACCCGTGAGGTTCTCATGGGCGGTACAAGCGTGCAGTATGCGGAGGGACAGGTTTCCAGCCGTGCGACATTAACAGCAGAGCATAAGCTTACCGTAAAGGCGGTCCGCCTCGCTGCACGTTTCCTCAAGAAACAGAATGCCCCGAAGATCGATGGCGGATATGTGGCAATCATCCATCCGGATATCGCTTATGACATCCAGGATGATCCGGATTGGAAAGAATGGAACAAATACACGACCTCTGACAAGATGTTCCAGGGTGAAATCGGAAAGATTGCAAATGTGCGCTTCGTGGAAACGACAGAGGCGAAGATCTTTGCGAAGGCAGGAGCATCGAACCAGGATGTCTATGCAACACTGGTTTTAGGCGCAAATGCTTATGGAACCACAAACATCGAAGGTGGAGGTCTGGAGACCATCGTGAAGCAGCTCGGATCCGGTGGAACAGAGGATCCGTTAAACCAGCGCGGGACGGCCGGATGGAAGGCAACAAAGACAGCAGTCCGTTTGGTTGAACAGTTTATGGTCAGGATCGAGACCGGATCAAGCTTCTCTGACGGAGTAGAAAACTAGGAGGTACATATGCCAGCAAAGAAAGAAACCGTAGCAGTAGAAGCTACTGAAACTACAGAAACCACAGAGAGTTGCACCGGTGCAACTGATGATATGGTTGAGATCGAGATCTTTAAGGACAGCGACCGTTACAAAGACGACGTAGTAGTAGCGTTAAATGGCAAGGTATACGTGATTAAGAGAGGCGTCCGCGTCAGAGTACCGAGAGCTATCAAGGAAATCTTAGACCATTCCCGTGAGCAGGACCAGCAGACAGCGCTGATGACAGAGGAAATGGAGAGCGATTTCCAGGAGAAATCAGAAAAATACAAGTAGTACAAAGGGCCGCCGAGTAAGCGGCCTTTTTTGGTAAAAGGAGAAACGCATGATACTGATCAAACATAAAGAGATGCTGTTTGCTAATAGAGAGCAGTATATCGCCGCGGCGGGAGATACCAACGCAGCATGCAGGACCTTTTGCCTGCAGAGAGTCACCGTTGACGGTGTGGACCTGGCTGACCTGTCGTTCCGCCTGAATGCGGAGTTGCCGGACGGATCTCCGGACTCCTCATTCCTGGAAAAAGAGATTCGTGACGATGAGATCCTTCTGACCTGGACCATATCGGCAACGATGACGGCACAGCCCGGAACATGCTTTATCAACCTGCGGGCCCATGATGATAATGGAACTGTGAAGTGGGCGTCATTCAAGGCACCGGTGTATGTGGAAGGGACTACTTCTCAGCCGTCCGCAGGTGGACTGTCGGAGATTGAAGAGTTAGAAAGACATATCGATCAGAAGCTTAACCCGGTAGATTCTGCGGAGCAGGGACGCGCAAAAGCAGAGCAGGAGCGGGAACAGGCGGAAAAGGAACGCGTCGCGGCCGACGAGGAGAGGACTCGGAAGACCGACGAGGTGATCTCGACATTCGAGGAGAATATCGAACAGGCGAAGAACTATGCAACAGCGGCAAAGAGCTATGCTGTCGGCGGAACCGGGACGCGTGCAGGCGAGAACAGTGACAACGCGAAAGAATACTGCAGGTTGGCGAACATCGAGAAGGGAAGCGCAGAAGCGGCAGCAGAAGAGACGAGAGCCGCCAGAGATGATTTTATCAAACGGCTGGATGCAGGAGAGTACACGGGCGCTCAGGGACCGAAGGGTGACAAAGGAGAGAAGGGTGACTCGGGAGTGAACATCCCGGGATCAAGCCTCCTTCAGATCTACACGGATCAGGAGGATAGCTGTGCGATTCACTGCGTGTATGATGAATCTCTGTATGAAGCCCCACCAATAAAGTATCGTGAAGCTGACGGTGCGATTCTGTGGCAGTATGACGATGGCAAGTAAAGGAGGTACAATATGGCATTAAAAGACGTAATTATCGGATATGCAAAAGGAGATAAGGGCGATAAGGGAGATACCGGAGAACGCGGAGCAACCGGACAGACCGGGCCGCAGGGGGAGCCTGGAAATATTGCGGACGCAGAGATCACAGACACACAGGGCTTAGACGTGGACAAAGGGGCGAAGACAACCGCCCAGAAGCTATTTGACGCGATCACGGATCGGATTGTAAATAAGCTGGTCAGCAACGAGGCACTGACAGAAAAGCTTGCGTCCTACTTGCTGAAATCAGCCATGAGTAGCACGAATGTAAACAGCACGTCGAATGTCCCAACATCGGCGCTTCTGTACAGCCTGATGTCAGATGTAAATAATAATTTGAGTAACAAATTTATAAATGTTTCCGATAAAGGGTACACTCAGCTGTCTCAGCTCATGGACGTTGGTGCATGGAGTAAGTCGTTTGTGTTTGAGATCCCATACACATCTCCAATCGCTCCTGCAACCAACAATACTGTTGGTATTGCCGAACGGGGAATGCTCCATGCATTTGATTATAGCGGCAAACATTTTTACTGTAATGATTCCTCGAAGGGCTGGCAAGCATCTCCATACGCGTTAAAGAGTGATTTGTTTTCACGCAACTGGATTACTAATCCAAATACTTGTACTACGCCGTTTTCTGTTGTAAACGGATGGAGTCATGATCTTGTAAATGTTCCTGATGACGCAAAAAACACTTGGAATAGCTTACAAACTACCTGGCTTTATCCTACAGATATCGGTGATTTGACAAAAGTGAGATTACAAATTCTTATAACAGGTAATAATACTGTGCACACGAGGATGTATGAAAACGGTAACTTCGAAAACTGGTCATAATTATGCCCAGTCGGACCAAGCACTATTGATGTACAGTCGAGTAAATATCCCGCCACCTTTCTCAATAATAAGTGCTTGCATATGGTTACTTGTTAAATTTCCTGTGCTGCTTGGTCCGTACTCCCATATGTTCAATAAGATTGAATACTTCCCCTTTGCGGCATCAGGAACATTAGTAATCGCAGAGTGCCATCCATTTACAAGACAAAATGGAACAGTACAAGTATTTGGATTTGTTATAGACCCTGAGCTAAACAAATCACTCTTTAAAGCAAGTGGATTCCATTTTATAGAATTCGAACCATTGTTTTGACCGATCATCACTGGCGATCCATCTCCACCTATTGCTAAAGCTCCACCACGCCAATCCGAGCTTTTCCATATAATGATTTCTGCGCCTTCATACTGTTGTGATAAGCCAAGTTCTTGCCCTACTTTGGTATTTCCATTTATGCTAAACCACACAGTCGATCCGTTCGGAATTGCTGTATAGATAGCGTTTGTTCCATCCGTTCCATTATAAGAATAACCGATATTGCACTTACTCAAATTATTATTAACATACCATTTTCTCGGGGCCGGGGACATGGTGATGATTTTGTTGACGCCAACAAAACGAGGGTCATGTCCTCGGCTTGGGGAGAATACCGGCGGCGGGATCAGTATAATGAGGATAAAAGAAAGGAGAAGGCCATGGAAAAACTTAGACTTTTAGATGGAACCGAGTATACGCTTGCAATCAATGGCGTGGCAGAATTGGGTGAGAAGGTGCAGATCAAGGTGGTAACAGAGGACTCCTTGGACAGCATTTATGAAAAGTTCACTGCGGAGAATGCGGCCACGATGACAGTGATCGGAGAGTCCTTCACACAGAAGCTGACAGGATACACTCAGATGGGAAGTAGGGTAACACGAGATACCAATGCCCTCATCGAAGTGAAGTATCCGGAAGCTGCCGAGGAAGAGAATACACCGACCGAGGTCGAAGAGGTCCGCGGCACCATCATTACCTTTGAGATGTGTAAGGAGCGAATCGAGAATAAAGTAGAGCAGAACCGGGCGGATATCGACTACCTGCTGATGATGGAGGAACAGGCATGAGTGAGAATTACGAGAAAGTAAAGTATTACTACGATCACAAGATGTGGAACAAGAAACGTGTGCGTGCCGCTGTTGGCCGCTGGATCACAGCAGGGGAATATAAACTGATCACAGGTGAGAACTATTAAAGGAGAAAGTGCATATGAAATTTTCAGAAGCTTTTAAGGCTATGAAAGCTGGGGCAAAGGTGAAACTTCCCGGTTGGGACGGATACTGGTATTGGAACCCGGAAAAAGAAACGGTTATGATGCAGTGCAGGCAGTCAGATGCAGGACAGGGAAATCTCCTGGATATCAGAGAAACACAGCGTGTAGAATATACACTCATGAATATGCAGTCTGAAGACTGGGAGATTGCAGATGAGCGTAATTGCCCGGTACTGGGTGGCATTGCTACATTTTCATTTGCAGACGCTATTCGCTATCTGAAGCGTGGATTAAAGGTTGCAAGACAGGGTTGGAACGGTAAGCAGCAGTATATTCAGTTAGCAACAGCAATCTCTTATAAATCCGCATCTGGTGAGATTGTAAACTGCGATCATGAAGCCATTGGAAACAAAGCTATTGCTTTTGTTGGCACCAGCGGCGTACAGATGGGATGGTTGGCATCTCAGGCGGACATGCTTGCCGATGACTGGGTATTTGCAAAGGAAAATAAATAAAACTCTACGAGAAGGATTAAGAAGTGGGAAACGAGGAATTCATCAACTTATGTAAGAAGCATGTGGTAGGATATTTCAACGAGAATGCTGATAAGACAGACCAGAAGCAGATCACCGAAGAGGATGTATTTGTAGTGTGGTCCTGTAAAACGCTTCAGAATAACAAGGCTCTTCTCAGTACCACAGTATCCGATGGCATGTACTACGAGCTGACATACAATGGGGACAAGCAGGAGCTGTACCTTGATGCCTATAAAAAGTGGCAGAATATTTGCCTTAAGGTAGAACAGTAAGATACATAAGTATAACGGAGAGGAATCGGGAGACCGGTTCCTCTTTTGTTTGTTACGGGAGATATAGCCCAGGGAAAATGAGAAAATACAGGCAGATGGAGAGGAGTGATTGGATGAAAGTAGCAGAAATCATCGCGGCCATTGATGAACTGAGACCGAATGAGTACAGCGCGTCAATGAAAACAAAATGGCTTTCAGAGTGCGAAGGAACGATTGTGGACGAAGTTCTGAATCGGGCCGAGGGCAATAATATTGAGTTTGAAGGCTATGACTATGAAACGGATCAGGAAAAAGAGACCTTGCTTCCGGATCGTTTTGCAGATATTTACCTGCATTACATCCGGGCAAAGATAGAACTCTACGATGATGAAACAACAAACTATAACAATGCTGTAGCAATCCACCAGTCCTCTTATGCGCAGTATGCGGCGTGGTACAGGAGAACACATATGCCGAAGAAAGCCCCGACCATTGACATCTGGGGTAGGAGACTGGAGAAGAGAGGTGAGGATAGTGGCGGGGTTAGCGCTGATAACTGATGTGATGACACAGAAGAAGACGATAGGAACCTTCGGCGGAATCAATGAAAATGAAGTGATCAACGAGAATGAGTTCGCGGAGATGAAAAACATGTCATCGGATCTGTATCCCGCGATCGGTCCGCGTCCGGCCCGCGGGGAAGTTGTAGCGAAGTTAAATAAACCGAACGGGACACATTATAACAATGGGCTGATCTGGGTGGATGGAACGGATTTTTACTATAAGGGCAACCTTGTTGGAACCGTGGAAGACTCAGAAAAGCAGATGTGCAGCATGGGAGCATATGTACTCGTGTGGCCGGATAAGCGTATCTACAACACATCAACGGGAGAATGGAAGAGTGTGGAGAAATCCTGGACCCAGTCAGCGCAGGCGACGATCGGGCCGACGGTCTCCGCCTCTACTTTTATAAAAATCAAGTGTTCCGGCATAGGAAATGAATTTGCACAGGGGGACGGTGTGGAGATCTCCGGATGCACAAATTCTGGAATGAATAAGAGTGCGGTGATCCAGAGTAGGGATACGGATTACATCGTTGTGATCGGAGATGTTGAAAAAGAATTTATGCAGGATTCCGGGCTGACGATCAAACGAAAGGCTCCCGACATGGATTTTATGACAGAGCTGGATAACAGAGTGTGGGGATGCAGCAGTAAAAACCATGAGGTATACGCCTGCAAACTGGGGGATCCGTGTAACTGGAACTGCTTCGAAGGCATATCTACGGATGCGTATGCGGCGACGATAGGATCTGATGGAGACTTTACAGGAGCTGCTACGCATCTGGGATATGTCCTTTTCTTTAAAGAGAACATGATCCATAAGGTTTACGGCAGTAAGCCCAGTAACATACAGATCAATTCCTACCCGGCACGAGGAGTGAAAAAGGGATGTTCGAGATCTCTTGCAATCGTAAACGCAACGCTGATGTATGCGTCCTGTGACGGCATCTGCGGGTATGACGGCGGAATGCCATATCTCATTTCACAGGCCATTAAAAACGGATACACAGGGGCAGCAGGAGGCGTGTGCAGAGGGAAATACTATGTGTCCCTCGAACGGTCGGAAGGCTCCAGCCTGTATGTGTATGACGCTGAGAAGAGCCTGTGGCATAAGGAAGACGGGACGGTACTTAAGATGCCGGCCGCTGGGGTAAATGAGCTTTATTACCTGGATGCAGACGGACAGATACGGACCGTTTGCAGTGATCAGAAAGAAAGCAAAATCCCGTGGGTGTTAGAGAGTGGAGATCTATTAGATGGATCACTGGATAAGAAGAGACTGCACTCGTTACAGTTTCTTCTTGATCTGGAGAGAGGATCATACATCGAGGTGTACTTGAAGTACGATGGGGAGCCGCTGTGGACCAGACTCAAGACATTCACGGCGCTGACAAAGCAGACATTCCGCATATCTGTCCGCCCGAGACGCTGCAATCACTATCGGTATAAGCTTGTTGGCGTGGGACCCGGGAAGTTATATGGATTCGGGAAAACCTATACTGTGGGATCCGGGAGGTAGAAAATGGCAGTTTATAAAGACAATAACGGGCCCACGGGTACCCTACAGGAAATCAAATCGTACCTGTTTGAGAATAATGAATTGCTGCGGTACATGTTCTCTCATCTGGATCCAGAAGACAACTACTCTGCGGATGCACTACAGAAATATATTGAGAGAGATAAGAAGATTGCTCAACTTGTTTTTGATGTAAATGGCTTGAATATTAGCCTGGGAAATTTGGAGACCAAGACTGAGACGACCTTTAAGATCATGGATGGTCAGATACAGATGAAGGTCAGCAAAGGGGATGTTACAAATCAGCTGAACTCCGAATTGCTGATAGATGAAAATATGATCAAGCTGACGACAGGACATTTCCTTATTACAGCCAAGAACTTTAGCGTTGATGCTGCGGGAAATGCTACGTTTTCCGGCACGATCCGGGGAGCAACGATCATCGGAGGATCCATCAATATCGGAGATGGAATCTTTGAAGTTGATACGGACGGAAGCGTTCAGCTGGGAGACTTCTATGTTTCGGCTAATGCCTCAAATATATTCGCTTCGAATGATGGAAATTTTAAGCTGACAATGAAGAAAAACGCTGGAGATGGAAAATATTATCCTCAATTGGAACTGAATGGGTTGAGTAGCCGAGGAACCATGACTATTTATAACGGTCAAATTACGGGAGCATATTGCGTTAGCGCAGATTATTTTGACGGAGACATTGCGAAAAAATCGTCATATTTTTACGACGTTTACCTCGGTAAGTCATGGTGGGACGGGGACGGAATTACAGAGACCGTGCAGACTTTGTGGGAAAAAGTAGATGATTTATCGGATCAGTCTGTAAAAGAAAATATCTATGATATTGATCCAGATGAGGCCCTAAAGTTTATTCTCGGTACACGGCCGGTCACTTTTCAATACAAAAAAGATGGACAGTGGTCAGCGGGAATGATCGCCCAGGAAGTTGATGCCTTGCAGGATCAGCTGGAGATTTATTATCCATTGGTGGGGCTGGAAAGCCGGAGTGGAAAGTACCGGATCGAATATAAAAATTATATTCCATTGCTGATATCGTCAGTAAAGAACCTTCAGCAGCAGATTAACGAAATGAAAGGAGAGACATATGCCAGCTAATATCATGTATGAGAAGAAACAGATCGATGCGATCCTCAAGCTCCTGGATAACGTGACAGTAACGGGATTGCAGAGTATGAGCAATCTTGTGGGAGTGAAAATGATTCTTGAAAGTGGTAAGGAAATTAAAAAGGGAGCCTTAAAAGACAGCTCCGGAGAGGAGACAGGAAATGGCGATAACGAGCATCGTTGACTATTTGAAATCGCAGGGGCAGGACAGTTCCTACGCGGCCAGAAAACAGCTTGCGGCACAGGCCGGAATCACAAATTACTCGGGCACGGCGGCGCAGAATATGAACCTTCTGGCACAGCTTCAGAAAGGATCCCAGGCATCTCCGGAAGGGGCGTCTGGGGTAGGAAAGGCGGCGGAGGAGCCGTCTCAGAATGTTCTTTCTGGAACTGGAGCATCCGGATCCCAGAGCCCTGTTTCTGGATCCGCTTCATCCTCCGGATCTTCCGTTGCGCGGGGAAGCATGAAAGTATCTCCGAGCACGGAAAACTATTATAAAAGGCTTCAGACACAGGAGAGCAGCAAGCCGGATCCTTATAAGGAATCAGGCAGAGTCACGGATTACTATGACCGCCTGAAGGAGGCAGAAGCAGATAAGCCGGGAGAGTTCCAGAGCCGGTATGAAGATCAGATCAGCTCCATTCTGGATTCCATTCTGAACAATCCGAAGTTTAGCTACACAGCGGATGATCTTGCAAATGACGACTTGTATCAGATGTACAGGGAGAACTATACGAAGCAGGGTGATAAAGCCATGCGGGATACCATGGGGAATGCCGCCGCACTTACTGGAGGATATGGATCTACATACGCCACAGCCGCCGGGCAGCAGGCATATGATGAATATTTGTCACAGCTGAATGATAAAGCCCTGGATTTTAGAGACAAGGCATACCAACAGTACCTGAATGAGCAAGCTGACCGATACAACCAGATGAATGTGGTAACCGGATTAGACAACACAGATTACAGTCGGTACCGAGATGGAGTCGATGATTATTGGAAGAATCTCTCATACCTGTCCGGCCGGTACGACACGGAACGTAATTTCGATTACGGGCAGTACCGGGACGGAGTCAGTGACTATTACAGTGATCTATCCTATCTTGCAAATCGCTATGACTCGGAGTATGGAAAAGACTGGGACAGCAGTCAGGCCGATGTCGCCGCGGAGCAGTGGGCAAAACAGTTCCAGTTTCAGCAGGATCAGGCAGCGCAGGAGCAGGCAAGATGGGAAGCAGAGATGGCACTTCAGAGAGAGCAGTTTGAATATCAGAAGTCAAAGGCTGCAGCTTCAGGGAAATCCGGATCCTCAAAGAAGAGCACATCAAAGAAAAGTACATCAAAGGGAACAGGATATACCAGTGAAAAAGGATATACACCATTCTCTGCAAACCTCTCTTCCAAACTGGCGGAGGGAAAGATTAGCGATTATGATGCTCTGGAAAAGGTTATGCAGGAGATGGAAAAGGGCAACTTTGGTGTAGATGATGCGGAAGCGATCATTCAGGATGCCGGAATCGACAAGAATGCGGCGATTGCGGAAGAGGTACAGAAGAATCTGAAGATCAATAATATCAATGATCTGTATTTCCGGCGCCGGTAAGGAGGACTCATGGCAACAAGGGAAGAATATAGAAAGAAATACGGAGCAACAACACTTGGACAGGAAGGAACTGTTCAGACCCAGAAAAACACTTCTAGTGGTGGCGCTTCCAGAGAAGACTATGCGAAGAAATATGGAATGACAACGGGACTCGGGCGGACAAGCTCGTCCGGATCCCGCCGTACAGCAATGCAGGAGGCTGCGGAAGGGTTTGCAAATTCCCTCCGCAACCAGCATCAGTTTAGGGGGCAGTATACACCGCCGGACTGGAAATCTGCGGTGGAAGCTGGAAAACAGAAGAAAAGTGTTCTGAGTACGCCGTATGTTCTTGATCCGACAAAGGATGATATTCCCACAATGTTAAAGGGATATGGGGAAGAACTGAAGCTTGCGAAGTACCGGAAAAACTACAATCTCAACTACATGACGGATGACGAGAAGAACAATTATTACTATCTCGTGGGAAAATACGGATTGGAATCTGGCGATAACTATTTGAAGCAGATCAACGACTCCTTAAAACAGCGGAACGCAAAAGACATTGAGGAGACAGGAAAGAGAGTCGGAAAGAATGATCCGCTGACGGGTATCCTCGGTAATGTTATTGGATCAGTGACAAGCGGTGCTGGATATTTGCAGGATGTCGCAGATACAGTACGGGGCAAAGAGATTGATCGGAATAACGGCGGACATCGCCTGTCAGGACTCGAGAATGCCACTAGAGAAGGATTGAAGGAAGCCGCCCGGGAAAATATTGCCGACAGCCCCGCAATGGATTTTGCGGTGGACACAGGACTCTCTATGGCACAGTCCTTAGCGAGACTCCCATTCGGATATGCCGGACTGGGAATCGCAGGCTTGTCCGCGGCAACAGGAGCGGAAGAGGACGCTTTAGATCAGGACGTCAGTGCGAAGAAAGCCCTTGCACAGGGTACTGCACAGGGTATTGCGGAAGGACTCTTTGAGAAGTTCAGCTTGGGAAATTTAAAAAGCATGCAGTCTGTTCCGGTATATTCCTGGAAGGATATCGCAAAAAATATTGCGAAACAAATGGGAACGGAAGCATCGGAGGAAATGGCGACTGAGGCGGCCAACGCGTTGACAGATCGCCTGATCATGGGAGATAAGTCCCAGTGGGTTCAGGATAAAGAAAACAGCTCAATGCTGGGGGCAGCAGGGGATCTCGCTGAACGGATCGGGCTTGCGGGTCTTGGGGGCGCGGTATCCGGTGGACTCATGGGTGGGGGCGGAATGCTGGTGAGTGGAATCAATCAGCAGCGCTACGGCCGTTCCAACGCCTTAGATAACTATCAGGAGATTGCCGACAGCATTGATACAGATCCGGCAAGCTACAAAACGGAAGAAGATGCAAAGAGAGCACAGAATCTGGAAAGCCTTGCGAGAAGTTATGCAGCTCTTCAAGCACGCGGAGGAGAGCCAACGGCTATGCAACAGGGCGCGTTCATGAGGGATTATTATGATCTGATTCGTGGCGTGAAGGACTTTTCTGAAGACACAGCGCCTATCCGTGGAGAGACAGCTTCGGTGACTCGGGATAATGAAGGTATCCAGGATCAGGCGGATATTACGCAGGAGACCCAAAAGCAGGAGAATCAGAGTGCATATCCGTACAATCCAGATCTGACAGATGAGCAGATCCAGGAGATAATCGCCAGAGATTTCGCGGATGAAGTCGCTGCGGGCGCACGGGAAAATCAGAGAGTTGCACCGGTGCAACCGGATACAGGAGTGATCACACAGAACATGGAACAGGTGAGTCCGGACACGGATTATGAAGGACTCAATGAATATGCAAAAGGTCTGGGAGAAAATGGAAGAAAAGCGTTTGTAAATAATTACGATGGAAATCTGTCCATCGATGATTATCAGTCGGCATATGGAAGATACTATGATGCAGGGCGGTATAACTCTGAGATGGACACAGCTGAGAAATCGGTACTGGCCACACTCCTGACTCCAGAGCAGGCAGCTGCAGCATACCGGGCCGGAGCGCAGGATCGGGACAGCGCGATGCAAAATCAGCCGGAATATATTCAGGGAAAAGAAAGGGTTGGTACTGCGAGTGATTTGACAGGAAAAGCATCCACAGCACAGAAGAATCTTGCCCAGGCTCTCGGGAAAAAGACCGGACTCAGGTTTGAACTGGTTGAGAACGATCGTGCATCCGGAAGTTATGAAGCCAAGAGCGGAGTGGTACGACTCAACATCAATTCCAAAAATATGCTGCAGACGGCTTCTCATGAGCTGACTCACTTTATCCAGGATTACGCACCGACCGAGTACGGGGCCTATAAGCAGATGGCGGCAAACATCCTAATGAACCGTGATGGAGTGACATCGGATGAGCTTATTAGAAGCTACGAGGAACGCTATAAGGCAGTAGGACAGAATCTCAGCAGAGATCAGATCTGGGATGAGATCGTTTCCGATGGAACTGGAATGATGTTGAACGACGAGAACCTGATCAAACAGGTTGCAACGGAAAACAGAACGCTGGCCCAGAAGATCATGGACTTTATTTCTGATATGATCGATTCCATCAAGTCTCTCATCAGCGGAGAAGGAATTTCAAAGTCGGCGAAATATCTTCATGAAAACCTTCAGGATTTCGAAAATATCCGTGATATGTGGGCGCATGGTATTGAGCAGGCGTCAGATAACTATAAATCGGGAAAAACACTGAAAGAATCTGATAATGATGTTAAAGAGAAGATCCTGAGACGTTTCCAGCTGGAAGAAGCGGATGTGGATGAGACAAAGACTCTGATTGCGGTGCATAACCTCAGCGCAGATAAATTATTAAAGACACTGGAATATGACGGGATTCCCATGCCATCGATTGCAGTTACGAAAGGCGATCAGGGATGGAATAAATTCGGAGATGTCTCGCTTGTATTCCGAAAGAATACGATCGATCCGAAAGCGAACCGAAAGAATAAAGTGTATGGAGCAGACGCGTGGACGGCCACATTCCCGCAGATTGAATATGATGTTGATCCGAACGTGTACTATAAGGCAAATAGGCAGGTCAAAGATACAGCGGAGGGGAAGATCCCAAATTATCTTCTCAGTGAGGCTACCCGGTTTATCACGACACAAAGCGGGAACGCAGATCGTCAGGGAATAGATGGAATCGTTCAGGCGGCCAAGAATAATATGGGAATGAAGGCGGCTTATCTTGCTTCAAAAGGAATCGAGGTAAAGGACCGTGTTCAGCAGGTACAAAAGCCGGACATTGATCCACAGACGGAAGAAATGTATACATCCTATTTGAAACGGATGACAGATGAAGAAAATGCGGATATCAAATGGATGCTTAAAAATAGTCCTATCAAAGACGTTAGGGACAAATATATAGATAAAATTGCAGATGCATGGGCAGATGCAAGACTGGAAAGAGGGGATAATCCGGAACATGTAGAAATGTCCAGAGAAAGATATAAAAGTAGCCCAGGTATTATGCAGATGCTTTTGAGTAATGTGTTAAAAGCATATGATTTCCAGGAAAACGGGGTCCAGTATACAACAGAAACGGAAAGAGACACCGCAGGAATCAACAAGGAAATCAACGAGCAAGTTGATGAAAGTGGATATGAAAGCTGGATTAAGGATCTGTATAAAGGCGTTGTAAAAGGAAAGGGTGTTTATAACGGAAAAGAGTATTATACACCGAGTGGGAACAGACGAACATTTAAGCAGACCCACTACGATGTCACGGCGGAAAACATTGTAAAATCGATGCTTTCTCAGGGAGAAGGGGACCAGGTAAATACAGATGGATTCCATGGAATCAAAACACTCCGTGCGGCAGCATCAGGAGAGCTGAAAAGCATTGATGAGATGCATTCCAAAGAAGGAAAGATTCAGAATCTGACAGATGAAGAATTTGCTGCGCGACAGGATATTCTCAATGATCGATTGATGAATGTGATAAACAACATCGTCGAGAGGACTGGATCTACAAGCTACACAGCTATTGATAACGTGGGAAGTCTGATTCAGGAGGCAGCAGGAAAAAAGAACTTTTCCGAGAAAACGGTCAGAAAAGTCTTTTCCGAGTTCCCATACTGGAAAATCAGTGATGCTAATATTAAAGAGATCACAGACATCGTGAATGAAACCAGGGAAATGCCGGTCGATATGTTCGAGGCCAAGCCGCAGCGAGTTGTCGGATATGATGAAATTGCGGCCGCAGTGGTACCGAATGATACCGATCAGCAGATCTTGAGCGCTTTGGAAGAGAAAGGCATTCCGGTGGTAACTTATGATGAATCACAGGAAAATGCCAGAAAGGAAGCGGTGAACAGTCTGGAGGGAATCCGGTTCCAGTTAGAGGATGTTGAGCAGAACGTGGAGACCGATCAGGAAACTGACAGGATCTTGCGTGAGAATCAGGAGCTGAGAGAGGCTAATGAGGCATTGAAAAAGCAGCTCACACTCACAAAGGATTATACACCGCGGATGGAAGATATCACGAAGACGGCCAATAAACTTCTTCGGGATTATCATTCAAAATATTCAAAAGAGACCTTAGTGAAGAATCTGTCCAGTCTGTATAACTACATGCATAGCTATGAAGAAGGTGGATATGGACAGAGCATGGGAGAAATCAACCGGGCGGCACAGGCAATCGCGGGAAGCATCGTAAAAAATGCGACATTAAAGGATGATGTTGCAGACGAGTATAAAAATGTTCTGAAGCGGATCCGCAGTACAAAGATGGTTCTTCCGGAAAATTACAGGTCGGAACTTGATTCCGAAGGTGGATATGATGCATTCCGGAAAAAGTATTTCGGACGCCTGCGACTTGGAAACGATGGAATTGATGTGGATACGGCATATGAAGAACTGTCCAATCTGTATCCGAATCTCTTTTCGTCGGAGATCATCAATCCGGCCGATCAGATTCTCAGAATTGCGCAGGTCTATGATGAATTTTCTCCGCAGCTTAAAAATCCTTATCATGCGGATATGGACGAGGTAACAACCATCGTTGCAAATGAAATCAAAGATGCAGCGGTAAATATCCGTGCGCTTCCTCCGACGATGGCGGATAAGATGCAGGCGCAGGTATACCGCGCGCAGCAAGAGTACCGCGCAAAGACAGAGGCTTATAAGAAAAAGCTGGAAGGTGAGTATAATTCTGATTTCAGTGAAGTGGAGAAGCAAGCAAAGATTCGGAGATCAGAGATCACTAAGCAGATTAGTGAACTGGCCGAACAGTATCGATCCTATGGGACAGGAAAAACAAAGGAGGAACAGGCGCAGATCAGAAAGTTAAAACAGGAGAACTGGAGTAAGCAGGAATCCTTGCGAAAAGAAAGAACTGATTTGGATAACCAGGTGGATTTTGATTTCCTGGCCGGAAAAGAAAAGTATCAGAGACGCAGAGATGCAGCAGAATCCAGAAAACATAGGGAAAAGATCCGGAAAGATGTGGATGAGATGGCCAAATGGCTTACAACCCCGACCGATCAGAAACATGTACCGGAATCTCTCCGGAAACCATTGGCAGAGTTCCTTTCCGGAATTGATTACAGTTCCAACCGAACAAATTCACAGGGAGAAGAAACAGCGAGAACAAAAGAGTGGACAAAACTTACGAGACAGTTTGATCAGATTGCGAAAGAGGGTGTTAGTACAGACGATGGTGAGAGCCTGTATATGGATGTAGATCCGGATCTTGCAGAGAAAATGATAGCATTGGAAGACCAGGTGAAGGATTTTGATAAGCTTGAGAATCTTGACTTGAAGTCTCTTAGAACCTTGCGTGATGTGGTCGCTTCCATGAAACATAGCATTCAGGATGCCAATAAAGTCTTTGCCAATAAATCCTATGAACGTGTGGATCAGGTCGCTCGGGAATTTCTTAAAGAGAATAAACAGAGGGAAACAAAGACCATCTATACAGGAGCAGCGGGATCCATGGATAGCATGTTCCGGTCGGACATGCTGGATGCGGGAACGATGTTCAACCGCATGGGACCGGCCATGGAAACGGTATACCGGGAACAGCGAGATGGCTTCGACGTGAAAGTGCGTGATACAAAAACCGCACAGGATTTTATGGAGGGAGTCCTGAATGATAAGGGAATCTCGTCAAAGGACCTGCAGACCTGGACTGGAAAGAATGCGGAAAAGCATACATTTAATGTTCAGGGCGGGGAACTAGAACTTACGACTGCGCAGATCATGAGCCTGTATGAACTGAATAAACGTGGGGCGGCAAAAGAGCATATCTACAACAAGTTGGGAGGAATTAAGAGTGCTCCGACAGTGGAATACGATAAAAGTAAGCGTGCCTACATTGTTAAGAAAACAACGGAGCCGGTATCGATCAGTCCTTTGGATGTGCAGAAGATTACCGATACATTAACTCCTCAGCAGAAGGAAATCGCGGATTCGGTAGTCAAATTCTTTACGACAGTGACCAGCCAGTGGGGAAATGAGGTATCCATGGATATGTATGGATATAAGAAATTCAATGCAAAGAATTATTTCCCGATTGTGTCAGACAAGAACTATATTGCAACCAGAGAATCAGAAATCGGATCCACATTGACAACACTCCGGAATATGGGGTCTACCAAGCACACAGTTCCTCATGCCAATAATCCGATCATCATCGAGGATATTTTTGACGTGTACACCAGACAGGCGGATCAGATGAGCAGCTATCACGCATTCGTGCGGCCGCTTGCGGATCTTCAGAAAGTTCTGAACTATAAGGAACTGGGAGTCGGAAGCGTAAAGGAATCCATTGAGAGGACATTCGGATCTGATGGACTGAACTATATCAAGAGTCTTATGATTGATCTGAACGGAACATCATCCGGAGAGAAAAATTTTGTTGCAGGTTTAACCAGAAACATGAAGGCGGCCGCGGTTGGTGCAAACCTCAGAACGGCAATTCAGCAGCCTACGGCTTATGTTCGTGCCGCTGCAGAAATCAGTCCGAAATATCTGATGAAGGGATTGAAGCTGCATGTGAGCGATGCGGAATGGGAAAACTGTAAGAAGTATGCACCGATCGCACAGTGGAAAGACTGGGGGTATTTTGATATCAACACAGGAAGATCCATGAAGAATATCCTTATGGGTGCGGATAGCTTTAAGGAAAAGCTTGTGGAAGACTCTATGTGGCTGGCAGGAAAAGGAGATGAAGTTGCGTGGAAACGGCTGTGGATGGCTGTACAGGAGGAGACACAGGATCTGCATCCGGAGTTGAAGGAAGGAAGCGAAGAATACTATAATCAGTGCGGAAAACGTTTTTCAGAGCTGATCGATAAAACCCAGGTGGTAGATTCTGTTCTCCATAGAAGTAAACTCATGAAGTCAAAAGATGGTCTGAAGCAGATGTATACCTCATTTATGTCTGAACCGACGAAAACATACAATATGCTTTACCGTGCAATCGGAGATGTAGCTGTGAATCCGTCAAAAGATTCTAAAAAGAAACTTGGGCGGGTGCTGGCCGTGTATGTAGCGAATGCAGCGGCGACATCTCTGGCGGCCGCAGTGGTCGACGCAATGAGAAATGATGAGGAAGATAAGAAATTCCTGGAAAAATACGAGGATGCTCTGGCGGAGAACCTTACGGATAATATTGATCCGATAGGTATCCTGCCGGTTATCAAAGATATCGAGGGAATTTTCAGCGGATACTCTGTGGAACGTACAGATCTGTCGGCATTTCAGGAACTGTATTATGCAGTTTCAAAATGGAAAAGCAAGATGGATGGGGAGTCGGATCTCACATATCCGGCACTTCTGATTGACACAGCAAAGCCGTTGAGCACTTTAACAGGTATTCCGGTCGGGAATGCGATGAAAGACCTGAAAGCGCTTACCAATACGATCATTCAGTCGGTGGGATCCTCTGATATGAATTATGCAAAGAATCGTTTTTACCGTGATATCAAAAACGAGAGCAACGTATCAAACTATGTAGCACTTGCAATGAAACAGTACGCGGAAGGAAACGAGGAACTTGGCAACCAGATCATCCAGGATCTCAAAGACACCCAGATGGATAAGATCGATGAGAAGATTAAGAATAAGTATGTAAAAATCCTCAAAGAAGACGAACGAGTTCAGCTGGCAGCAGACGCGCGTCTGAAAGGCGATTATGCAACATATGAAAAGCTCATTGCAGAACTTGAAAAGGCAGGCTATGACAGCGAGTATGTGCAGAAAGCGATTGTTGGAGTAGGCAACCAGCAGGAGGATGCCCATCTTCAGAGCGGAAGTACATACAGTATGAATGATATGGTAACTGCGATCCAGAATGGAAAGGATTATACGAGAGTATATAAGAAGATCGTGGAGGAGAAAAAGGAGGAGGCAAAAAAGGAAGGAAAGATCTTTGATGAAAAGAATGTAACGAGCAGTCTTAAATCCAAATTGACATCAACATATAAGGAATCATATGTAAATGGAAGTCAAGCAGAACGCCAGAAGATTCGTACCACCTTGTATAAAGTCCGGATCAATGGAAAACAGCTGTATTCGGATGAGGATTTTAAGAACTGGATCAAAAATTCAAAAAAGAAGAAATGAGATCATGCTGTGGTGGGAGCAATCCCATCACGGCATTTTCTATAATGTGGGAAAAGAGGGGAGGTGCCAGTCGGTGACAGATGAAGAAGTTGCGGTAACACTGGGAGGACATGACCATGAGATCAAATCATTAAAGCATCGTATGGATCGTCAGGAGGAGCAGGGAAAAACTCTGAATAGCCTGGCACTTTCCGTACAGGAGCTTGCAATCTCCATGAAATCTATGATTGAGGAACAGAAGAATCAGGGAGAACGCCTGGCAAAGCTGGAGGCCGAACCTGGAGAAACGTGGGGAAGAGTCAAACACAAAGTACTCGATACTCTGGTAGGGGCCGGGGCCGGAGCACTTGCAATAGGGCTGATCAATATGATGTCACAGTATGTAAAGTGAGGTGGAGAAGATGAAAGAGAAACTTGCAAAGCTGATCGATGTAAAAAGTATTATGACTCTCGTATTAACAGGAGGATTTATCGGTCTGACATGTGCGGGAGAGATTCCTGGAGATCAGTATCTTTCCGTATTTATCATGATCGTAGGGTTTTATTTTGGAACACAGGCGCAGAAGAAAGAGTAGGAAGAGGTATTAGATGAAGATAAGCAACAATGGATTAAATCTTATCAAAAGCTTTGAAGGCTGCCGCTTGCAGGCGTACAAGTGCCCTGCAGGGGTCTGGACCATTGGATGGGGACATACTGGAAATGTAAAAGCGGGTCAGACAATCTCACAGGTACAGGCAGATCAGCTGTTGCTTTCGGATCTGACGGCATACGAGGCGATTGTATCCAGATATGAATCTCGTTATGGATGGAATCAGAATGAATTTGACGCGCTCACGAGCTTTGCGTATAACGTGGGGAACATCGATCAGCTGACGGCGAAAGGAACACGTGATCGCGCCACGATTGCAGAGAAAATTCTTCAGTACAATAAGGGCGGCGGGAAAGTTCTTGCCGGCCTTAGCCGCAGGAGAGAAGCTGAAAGAGCATTATTTCTGACCCCAGTATCAGCTCCGGAAGGATGGCAGCAGGATTCATACGGATGGTGGTATCAGCAGAAGGACGGCAGTTATCCAGTCGGATGCTGGAAAGAACTGGAGTGGAACGGGAAAAAATCATGGTATTACTTCAATGCGGCGGGATACATGGTTGCAGATGATTGGCGAGAGAAAAATGGAAAGTGGTATTATCTCGGGGCAGATGGAGCTATGGTAAAATCCTGCGTGATGCTGATTGGTAAGGAAGCATTTGCGTTCGGACCAGATGGAGCTATGCTTGAGGGCGAGATTAAACTTAAAACAAATAGCAGAGGAGCCCTTTATTTATAAAAAAGGTGGCACCTGAAGAACAGGACCACCTAAAATTGTTGTTGACGTAGATTGTTTCTGCAGGCAAAGAAATATGAGTAAATTAAGTGGTTAGCTAACCTCCCGGGCGGCTGCTAAGGGCGGAGAACGTGGAGACAGCTGCTATGGGCATATAGGAATTTTCTGAACTGAAAATTCCGTATGATACAGTTGAGGCTGCGGATTTTGCCGATTTGGAATGCGGAGCATCGGCAAAATCCTGTCCCAGTGCGCAGGCAAGAAAGCCTGTGTACTGGGACACAACTCGTTTCGCTCAAACAAGTGTCCGCTGTTCTCCAACGCAGTCACCCGCGAGCTAAGAGGAAGCCAGCTCCCCGGATCATGCACTCCTGTCCGGAAGCTCACCGCTGGGAGATGGCGGGATCACAAATAATGGTCACAATAATGGGTCACAATAATGGGAAATAATCTGCTTGTGGAACCTGAAGAAGTCTGTTATAATGGGGGCAGCTGAAAGCGAGAAATTACCTTCATTTCTGCGACAAATATGAACAAACTGTGAACATGCCAAAAATCACCTTCAAAAAAGCCTTTTTCAGAATATTCTGGAAAATACTTGCAAAAACGGGTCCGCAAAGCCTTTATTTATGCGGGTTTCCGGAGGCAAGGGTAGAAATGAAGGTCGCCCCTTTCAGGGCATTGACACACTCCTTCTCCGCTTTGCGGATCATATAAAATTGTAGAAATGAAGGTCGCCCCTTTCAGGGCATTGACACAATCTCCATTTCTCCCTTTTCGGGTCATAGTAATTTGTAGAAATGAAGGTCGCCCCTTTCAGGGCATTGACACATTTAGTTAATAGTTCCTAAGAAGATGTGTTTATTTCGTAGAAATGAAGGTCGCCCCTTTCAGGGCATTGACACATCCTCCAACAACCACCATTGCAACCACATTATCTGGTAGAAATGAAGGTCGCCCCTTTCAGGGCATTGACACAGAATCCGGACAAGAAACTCCCGGTTTGAGAGTAGCGTAGAAATGAAGGTCGCCCCTTTCAGGGCATTGACACATTGACTGATCCTTTTCACTTTTCGAAAACAGGCTTTCGTAGAAATGGAGGTCGCCCCTTTCAGGGCATTGACACATGAAAGAATCCTTGTTTTCAGAAGTGATGTTCTCAGGTAGAAATGAAGGTTGTCCCTATCAAGGCGCTGATGCAAAACCTACTACATACAGATTCTTCAATGCGTTACCTGTGTAGAAATGTTTCAGTGTAATGGCACACTTTAAAGGTTGTATAGAAAGAGCTTCCCTTTATAAAATAAATATGCTAATATAAACACATCAAACGGTCTCTTTCCTGGAGATCATTGCCCGTGAATCCGGGTGTCTGTGGTATCTGACTTCAGTTCTGAAATCATTCCCACGAAATTGCAAAAAAAACTTCATATCGTGTACAATGAAAGGAGAAAACTATGACAAGAGTCAACAGAAACTTTAAGGACAGTCTTTTTCGAATGGTGTTTCATGGGAAGGAGGAATTACTGAAATGGAATGTTCTGTTCTTTCTTGCTTATGTGGTGTGTAAACGCCCTAGAGCTGGACGATTATAAATAAAGGAAAAAGAGTATTCACATTGTAGAAGGGGGAAATGCAAGATTGAAAAACATGAAAATAGACGCCAATGGAACGGAGATAAGGGTAATGGGCGATGTTGTTAATGAAGATGCTTATATTTCGCTCACAGATATTGCAAAGTATAAAAATCCAGACAATGCTTTTATCGTGGTAGCAAACTGGATGCGTAATCATTCAACGATTTCGTTTTTGGGCTTGTGGGAACAAATCCATAATCCAAATTTCAAACCTATCGAATTCGATAGGTTTAAAGCAGAGTCAGGAGATAATGCCTTTACACTGACACCGCAGCAGTGGATAAAATCAACAGATGCAATCGGTATCATATCAAAATCAGGTCGATATGGTGGTACTTATGCTCATACGGACATTGCTTTTGAATTTGCATCTTGGATTTCACCGGAATTTAAGTTGTATATTATCAAGGATTATCAGCGTCTAAAGAAAGATGAAGCAAACCGTTTAGCGATTGGATGGGATGCAAAGAGAGAACTTTCAAAAATAAACTATCGTATTCATACGGATGCGGTGAAGGAGTTTTTGATTACACCAACGCTATCTCCACAGGAAATGGCATATACATATGCTTCTGAGGCGGATATTTTAAATATGGCTTTGTTTGGAAAAACAGCATCCCAATGGAGAAGCGAAAAAGGGATAAAAGGGAAGACTCCCAATATCAGAGATGTTGCTTCTGCGGAAGAATTGGTCGTGCTTATCAATCTGGAAGATACAAACGCCGATCTGATACGACAGGAAGTTCCTAAAATCGAGCGATTGAAGATATTGAGGGAAAAGGCATACAGACAATTAGAACTTTTGAGGAAGAATCAAGATACGATGGAAGCATTGAAGAAAAATCTTATTGAAGATACGGAAACAAACAGTTGATTTTTTGGGGCAAAGTTGCTTTTAATTTGCATCGGAACATATTGCTATTATCCACAGTTGCTTAAGCAAGTTTTATCAACAGCGATAATAAAATGATAACATTAGCTTATATAGGCAGAATAGAAAAATCTTTTAAGGAAAAACAGGGCGGAGGTGAAACGTGTGGTATTGACGGAATATAACGAAGAACTGCATCTGAAGAATGTAAGGGAATGTGGATATGAAGAGGGACGTATACGTATACGAGAACAAATGGAATTGGTCATTAAAAAGGTTCGGAAAGGTCAGTCGCTGGAACAGATTGCAGATGCCCTCGAAAAACCGGAAGATCAGCTGAAAGAGGTATATGATGCAGTCGTGAAAGCTGCGCCGGATTATGATGTAGAGAAAATCTGGGAAGAATTAAAGTCGAAAAAGTGACCGAAGAGCGAACGCACCTGATAAAATTTGTATGAAAATTTGAAATTAACATTAGAAAACGAATGTTTTGCGCCCAGTCAGGAACTGCGGCAGGACATGCGTTTTTTATATAAAAATCCGGGAATAGTTACAGGTGAAGGAAGAAATAAGGAGTTTCCGTCGGATGGAAAATCAGCAAAAGATATTTTGATAGAGTCAACAACGAAAATTTGTCAACAATAGAAAATTACATTGTTTTATTTTGGAAACAATCCATGATAGAATGAACTTGTTAACAAAAAGTAATAGTTTTAAGAAAACGGTTCTGTACAGATTAAACAAAAACTATATCCAATTTACAAAAAGAAGGGGAGACTCTATATGAATCCTGCAATACTTACAATCATCATCCTGATCTGTGCCGTGATTTCGTTCCTGTTGGAAAAAATCCCGGTCAATATGACGGTTATGCTGACAATGCTGGTGTTAGTCGTTACCGGTCTCGTAGAGCCGAAAGCAGCGATTTCCGGATTCGCGAGCACTACGATCATCATGCTTATCGGCGTTGTCATTGTCGGAAGTGCCCTGTTTGAAACGGGTGTCTGTGACAAGGTAGCTGCTCAGGTTACTCGTTTTGCCGAGACAGAGAGACAGATGATCACTGCGATCCTGATCCTGGCCAGCATCATGTCTGCGGGCTTGAGCAACTCTGGTACGGTTGCTGTTTTCATCCCGATCATCATGGGGATCTGTGCTTCCACGAACTTCAGCCGCTCAAAACTTCTGATGGCTGCTTTTCTTGGTTCCATGGCCGGCGGCCGACTCACCCTGGTGGGCGATGCTGCCATCAACGTTCTCATCGGTGACCAGATCAAAGAGCTGGGATATCCGTTTGGATTTTTCGAGATCAGTAAGATCGGTGTGCCGCTGACTATCATCATGGCTCTGTATATCTACCTAATCGGTTATAAGTTCCTTCCGGACATTAAGATCAGCAATGCTGACGATGCTTTGTTTGAAAAGAAAGCACCTAAGGATGTTCCGCAGTGGAAACAGATTGCTTCTGTAGTTGTCCTGTTTGCGGTCTTCATCGGTATGATCTTCGAAAATGAGACGGGAATTCCTTCTTATATTGTTGCAATCATCGGTGCTGTGGTAGACGTTCTTTTAGGTATCTTTACAGAAGAGCAGGCTTATAAGCTTGTCAGCATCAAGACGATCATCCTCCTCGGAGGTATGACTCCGTTGGCGACTGCGTTAAAGAGCACCGGTGCAGCGGATATGATTGCAGGCCTGCTGCTTAAGATTATTGGCAATTCTACCAATGTTTATTTCATTACAATCGTGATCTTTGTACTGACAACTGTTATGACACAGTTCATGTCGAATGTAGTTACCGTTACCCTGCTGATGCCGATCGTTATCTCTGTTGCAAATGAAATCGGCGTTGTGCCGTCTGCGATGATTATGGTTCTTGGTATTGCTTCTACCATGAGTATCCTGAGCCCGATTGCCTGCCCGCCTGCGAACCTTATTTATTCTTACGGCGGTTACAAATTCTCGGATTATCTCAAGAGCAACATTGGGCTGGTACTTCTCTTCCTTGTTGCCTGCATCATGCTGATCCCGATGCTCTGGCCGCTGTACGGTTAAGTTTCGAAAAGGAGGATATCTGTTATGAAGATGGATTTATTGATCCGGAATGCAGCATTGCTGGACCTTGAAACTGGTGTGGAGATGTGCTCGGATGTTGGAATTCAGAGAGGACGTATCGTGTTTGTTCAGCCCGCCGGAACGGCGCAGTCGGATGCGCGGAAGGAACTGGATGCTGCGGGATCCTATCTGTTTCCGGGACTGATCGATGCGCATGTTCACCTGTTTCAGCACGGGAGTGGTTTTGGAATGGACGCAGACCGTCTGCTGAGTGCAGGTGTGACGACTGCGGTAGATATGGGCAGCGCAGGTTATGCGAACTTTGCTGCCATGCATCAGTGTGATCTTGCAGGAAAGAAGCTTCGTCTGAAAAGCTTTCTGAATCTGTCTCCGATCGGACAGCCTGGAAAAGGGATCAATGAACCGCTTGGAGATGATGTCCTCAGCATCGAAAAGATGCAGGAAATGATGGAACAGTATCCGGGAGAGATCGCCGGTGTTAAGGTCCGGATCAGCCGTCCCATTGTAGGGGAGCTGGGGCTGCAGCCTTTGCGCAGAGCAGTAGAAGCCGGGGAAGCACTGGGAATCCCGGTGTGCGTCCATACGACGAATCCGCCTGAGGAAGCTTCGGAGGCAGCTGCAATTCTCCGCCCAGGCGACATTTACAGCCATACCTACCATGGAAAGGGAAACACCATTCTCAATGCAGGCGGAAGTGTTCAGGAAGGAATTCTGGAGGCACAGAAGCGGGGCGTTCTCATGGAAGTGGGAAACGGGAAAGTGAACTTTAACTTCCTGGTTGCTGAAAAGGCCGTTGCCGCTGGTCTGTGGCCGGATATCATCAGCAGTGACTCGACTCCTGCAACATTCCATAAGTCTCCGGCGATGTGGGATCTGCCGTTTGTAATGTCAAAATTCCTTTTCCTGGGAATGCCGCTCCATAAAGTGATCCGCGCAGTGACGGAGACACCGGCGAAGTGTCTTGGCATGGAAGAACGGATTGGAAAGATCGCTCCGGGTTATGATGCAGACCTCGTACTCTGCCGGATGGAAGAAGGCGCTGTTCCGTTCGAAGATTCGGATGGAAACCGCCGGATGGGGGATCGGCAGCTGAAAGTTCAGACGACGATCCGAAGCGGAGAAATTGTTTTTCACGCAAATGACTGAGTTTGATCAATGAAGTGTATAAAAAGTCACCAACAATCGGAACAGGGTTGATGGTGACTTTTTTGCTGCTCTCATTACAAACTTGTGTAATGTAGATTCAGCAGAAATATATGGCAATAGAGGTGCGTATCTGTAAAAAAGGAAAATTCATATTGCTATAATAAGTCAGTGTCATTCAAAGCTGTTAAAAGAATACTTTCGATTCGATTGATATCTGGCTGAGTTGGTGTGAAAAATACACCATGATGTAATAGATTAAGAATTCCTGAAAAAGGAGAGCGGATTTGTGCCCAAAGATTTTGACAATGCAGATAGAATCAGTGGGCTTGTGTTTTAACCGCTTATTTATGATTAGCTGTTCAAATTTTTCGATTTTTGAACTGCAGGGGACCATCCAGTAAAGTCCTGTATCAGGATCCCTGAAAGCGAAATAATGTGGTCGTTTGGAATCTGAATGATTGATCTTCAGATAAGGATCCTGGATAAATGAGAAAAATTCATCAGAAATGAAATATAGAGAACCAGAGTCTGGGACGATAAGATCACCTCCATGATATGAGTAAAGCCTTCTGAAGATTCTCAGAAGGCTTAAATACTTTTACACGGCCTATTTGTGATTCGCATGGCTGGCAGCGAACAACGTTTCCACGGTCTATTTATGATTCGCATGACCGGCAGCGAACAACCTTGAATACAAATACGCAATCTGTATGTAGAAGTATATTCAATTCCTGCATGTATGTCAACTGGAAAGATGACAAATTTCGTAAACAAAATTTGTAAACAATCCCGAAAATCTTTTAACTGTATCTGGAACAGTATAACAAAAACAGACAGAACCTATCATCCGATAAGTCCTGCCTGCCTTTATAGTTTTATGAGAAAAGAAAATGTTGTAAGAAATTAGAAATCGAACATTCCAGCCGGTTTTGTATCCGGTTTCTTTGTATCTGTGTAGGTCTTTGCTGTTGCGTAGTCTACATCGTTGATCGGCCATGTTGGTTTCTTGCCTTCGTAAACTTCCTGAACGCCCATAGCAGCGAAGTAGGAAGCGCGGTGAGCAGCCTCTACTGTGTTGCCGCCGATATGCGGGTAGATGATCACGTTGTCAAGTGTGAGGAGCGGGTTCGCCGGATCAACCGGTTCTTTCTTGATCGCGTCAAGACCTGCGCCTGCGATCATGCCGTTCTTGCATGCCTCGTAGAGAGCATCCTCGTCCACACAGCCGCCGCGTGCGGTGTTGATCAGGAATGCTGTCGGTTTCATCATTGCGAGACGCTCTTTATTTACCATGTTCTTGGTAACCGGAGTGTTCGGGCAGTGAAGGGAAACATAGTCGCACTCTTTGAAGATGCGGTCAAGGTCGCGGACAACCTCAACGCCGTCCGGGAACTCAGATGCCGGTTTGTACGGATCGTATGCGAGAACGTTCATCTCGAAAGCGAGGCAGCGTTTTGCAACGCGGCTTCCGATGTTGCCGCAGCCGATGATGCCGATCGTCTTACCGTTTAATGTATTCTTGCGAACTTTTAATTTTGCTTTGTAGAAATCGTCAACCCATGTCTTGTGAAGAACCGTTACGTTACGGCTGCACTCGAGGATGAGTAACATTGCAGTCTCTGCAACGGATGTGCTGTTTGCAACCGGTGCGTAGAGAGCCTGAACATTGTTGTCATGGCAAGCCTTTACGTCAAGAGCGTCGAAACCAGCGCCGTGACGAACGATTACTTTTAAGTTCGGATTCGACTCGATTACTTCGCGAGTGATCGGTGTGATACGAACGATCATCGCATCCGGCTGATATTCCTTGAAATCAGCGAGAACGTCTTCTGTCTCAAAGCCGCGTCCGTCGATAACTGTGTGACCTGAATCCTCAAGAAGCTTGCGACCCTCGGACATAATTTCCTGCGGGAGTAAAATTTTCCAACCCATTGATAATACCTCCTATGATAAAATATCTGTTTTGTTCAGTGTTTTTGGACTGTCTTTATTATAGTCGGTATTGTTCACAAAATAAAACAATCTGTTCTTGTCGAGGTGAAAAGGAAATGTTGTTAAGCAATCTGCTGCATGGCCATCGCGTAGGATTGAAATTCCTGCATGATGGCTTTTTTCATACCGTCCGCATAGTGCGGAAGAATCAAATCATTTCGATAGATCAGGGAAATATCTATTTTTGAGAAAGAATGATTCATCCGAAGACAGTGGCAGTCTTCCGGCCATGAGATGATCCCTTTTTTGTGATCAAATAGGATCATCGGAGGGAGAAAGGCTGCACCTTGCGCGGAGCAGGCAAGTTGGTAGATGATGTTCTGGTCAGAGGCTTCCAGCGATGTCTTTGGCATGATCCCGCAGCGGTCATATGCGCGGTCAAGGACGGAACGGATCCGGTTGTCGGATGCGAGGAGCAGGATCGGAAAATCCTTCAGGTCAGATACATCGAGACCGGTTGCGCTGCTCTTGTTCAGAAGTTCTTCCCAGTGATCCGGACAGTACGTCTTCAACAGCTGATCATGGATCAGGCAGAAGATATATTCTGATGCGAGAGGAACAGCTGTCAGATTGGAAGCAGCCGGGACATCGACGCCGACAAAAAGATCAAGCTTTCCTGCCTGGATCTCGTCTGCCATTTTCAAAGTATAAGACTGGCGAAGATTCAGAGAAACATTGGGATAGTCAGCATGATACCGTTCCCAGATCCCGGGGAAAAACACCTGAATCCGCTGTCTGGACATGCCGAGCACGAGATGCCCGGAACATTCGGCGGAAAGATCCGCCAAGGAGGCCATCATCTGGGATTCGTTGCGTTCGATCTGTTTTGCATAAAAGAGAATGGTTTCTCCGGCAGGCGTAAGTTTCAGGAAAGGTTTCCGCTGAAACAGCTCGATCCCATATTCTTCTTCCAGACGTTTGATTGAACCTGAGAGGGATTGTTGTGTGATATGCAGAGCTTCGGACGCCTTCGTAAAATTCATTTCTTCTGCAAGTGCTATAAAATACTGGCATGTTTTTAAATTCATAAATACCTCCATAAACGTATGATATGTGTGAAAAGATACACAGCAAAATACTGTTAAAAAAAGATATTATAACTGTTGGAAAACTGTTACATCTGTATGATAGTATAAAACCAACAAGAAATCCAGTACATTTCATAGTAAAAATGATGAAAAAGGAGTATTCGATATGGTTAGATTGATGGACTGCACTTTAAGAGACGGTGCAAATGTTGTAGGTAAAGGATTTGATGAGGAGATCACAAAGATCGTCCTTGATATTTTAACAGAGAGCAAGGTTCCGATCATTGAGTTTGGAAATGCAGGCGGAATCGGAGCTTACGAGGTTGCAGGATTTACAAACGCTCTGACTGATATGGAATATCTTGATCTGGTCCAGCCGTATCTGGATAAAGCCGAGATAGGTATGTTCTTAAACGCAAAGCGTTTCCGTGAGCCGAATGTAGAGCTGGCAGCTTCAAAAGGAATGAAGTTTTTACGCTGCGGCGCTGATGCGGGTGATGCGAGAAAAATTTCGGAGGAACCTGTGAAAGCAATCAAAAAATGTGGAATGAAGGCATTTTACTCTGCAATGAAGGCATATCTCCTGACACCGGAGGAGCTGGCAGAGGAGGCAAAATTTCTCGAATCCATCGGTCTCGATGAATTTACGATCATGGACTCCGCCGGAACGATGATGCCGGACGATGTAAAGAGAGCGACAGAGTGCTGCAAGAACGCAGTTAAGATCCCGGTAGCATTCCACTGCCACAACAATCTAGGACTTTCCGCCGCAAATGCGATCGCGGCCTATGAGAGCGGAGCTGATATCCTTGATTGCGGCCTGATGGGAATGGCAAGAAGCGCAGGAAATCTGCCGACGGAAGCAGCTGTTGCGTTTATGCAGAAATATGGAGAATTCCAGGACATCGATCTCTACGCAATGTTAAACGGAATCGACCAGAGACTTCTCCCGGCGATGGAAAAGCATTCCTATCATGATGCGATCCCGCCGTATGACCTGATCCTCGGTGTATCCGGAGCACATTCCAGCTTTGGAAAGACATTCAAAGCGGTTGCAAAAGACACTGGAGCTGACCTTTATAAGCTGATCGTGGAAGTCAGCAAGATCAACCGGAAAAATCCGAGCGAAGATCTGATGCGTGAAGTTGCGGAAAAAATTAAATAATAAGAGGAAAATATCATGAAAGTAGCAATTGTTGGAACATATCCGGCAGAAACATATAAAAAATTTGAGGAACATTTTGCAGGAAATCCGGAAATCGAAGTCGTGGAGATCGACACACAGGAAAAATTTGACGCTCTGACAGAGGCGGACGCGATCATTCTTCGTATTTTCAAGATGCCGAAGGAAGTTGTCGCAAGGATCAAAGGTTTAAAGATGATCATGCGCTGGGGAGCCGGTTTTGACTCGGTTGATGTGGAGGAAGCAGGAAAACGCGGGATCCGTGTCTGCAACACACCGGGAGCAAACGCTTATGCGGTCGCAGAACTTACCGTTGCACTGATGCTCGCAGTCGGAAGAAAGCTGATCTGTCATGACAGGTCGATCCATCAGGGAGAATGGAGCAAAAATACCTTCCTGAATCGGACAAGAACCTTAAATAATAAGGTAGTCGGAATTGTCGGCGGAGGAAACATCGGACGTCAGGTCGCTTCAAGAGTTCAGGCATTCGGGGCACGTGTGCAGTATTATGATCCGTTCCGCATGCCGGAGGAGAGAGAAAAAGAACTTCAGATGAAATATGTGGAACTTGAGGAACTGATCCGCACCAGCGATGTGGTCACACTTCATGTTCCGCTTATGGATTCCACGCGCCATATGATCGGGGAGAAGGAGATCGAGACAATGAAGGATGGTGCAATCCTGATCAACGTCGCAAGAGGCGGACTTATGGACGATGAGGCAGTTGTGAAGGCTGTGAACAGCGGAAAACTTTCCGGTGCCGGGATTGACTGTGTGGAGGATGAACCTGCAAAGCCGGGCAGCCCGATCCTTGAAAATCCGAATATCATTGTGACACCGCATGTCGGAGGCGGTTCTGCGGACATCTCTGATGTTATGTTCCCGATGATCACGGAGAATATCGAGCTTCTGGCAGAGGGAAAAGAGTTAAAGTATGTGGTGAATAAGCAGTATCTGTAACAACAAAATGTTGTGGAAAAAAGAAAATTTTGCTGTTGGATATTGCCCGATCAATTTGATATGATTCTATTGTAAATATTTACCAATAATTCGTCAAAAAAACGCAAACAAAAAGTAATTTACACAACTGACAGAAAACGACAAGGGGGAAAATAATATGCAAATTGACGAATCAATGATTCGGGATATGTATCCGGAACTTGCCTGGATCCAGGATGAAGGGCTACGTAAAAAATGTGCGGAAGCGATGTGTGAAGCCTACCAGGATGGCGGATGGACAGCAGAAACGAAAGACTCTCTTCCTGTTTCCGTAACAAAAGTAAAAGTTCCGAAATTGAATCACGCAGTGGAGCATATCCGGGTAGTGACAAAAATCGCCGCATCCATCTATGATGATCTGGAATCTATGTATGGGATGAACGGATGTCCGAGAGACCTTGTTATTGCAGGTGCCCTTCTCCATGACCTTGGGAAACCAATGGAATTTATGATGAATGAGGATGGAAGTTTTGGATATGCTCCGGGAGCAAAGATCATGAGACACCCGTTAAGCGGTGCGATCCTTGCAGACAGACATGGACTGGGGGATGAGATCGTTCATATTATCGCAACTCATTCATTTGAGGGAAATGCATCTTATAAAACGTTGGCAGCTCAGATCGTGTGTGCCGCAGACAACATCGCATTTGCATATCTGCTTGCCTTCAATCCGGAATAGAAAATGTTTTTGGGATAAATTATACGATATTATATAAGCACAGGAGGTTACTTTATGAAAAGAAGATCAGTAGTCGCAACAATGTTAGCAGCAGCAATGGCATTATCATTAACCGCATGTGGAAGCAAATCTGCAGATACAGCGCAGACAACAGCAGCAGCGGGAACAGATACAACAGCGGCAGCAGATGCCAATACCACTTCTGACTGGCCGAAACAGACGATCACAATGATCTGTGGATTCGGTGCAGGCGGAAGTTCAGACCTTGGTGTCAGATCGCTGGCTTCTTCCATTGAAAAACAGACAGGTGTTTCCTGCGTTGTGCAGAATGTTACAGGAGCAAATGGCTGGATGGCATGGTCACAGCTGCTTCATTCCAAACCGGATGGTTATACGATCGCTCTTGTAAATACACCGGCATTATTTACCGATTATCTGGATCCGCAGCAGGGACATAAAGAGACGATGGATGACTTTGATTTTATCTGCAACCATGTTACTGATACGGGACTTCTCGTAGCGAAAACAGGAAAATATGCTGATATGGCAGCATTTATGAAGGCTGCTGAATCGGATGGTGGCGTTACGGTCGGTGATGTTGGAGCGAATGGTAATAAGCACATTGCAACACTTCAGCTTCAGTCTGCAAATGAAGGTTCTACTCTGACTCCGGTCCATCAGTCTGGTTGGAGCGATAACTACGCAGCAGTTCTTGGCGATTCTGTTGACGCAGTAAGCGCTACATACGGCGATGTTGCATCTGTACTTGCAGATGGAGATGTGCAGGTCCTTTGTGTATTCGCAAAAGAGCGTCTTGATGTACTTCCGGATGTTCCGACATGTGAAGAAGCTGGATTTGGCAGTGTCATTTCAGAGCCGTCCCGTGGATACATGCTTCCGAAGGGTGTAGATGCGGCAACAAAAGCAAAGATCGAAGAAGTATTCGAGAAAGCGATCGAAAACGAGGATCATCAGGCTGATATGGCAAACCTTGGTCTTATTGTTAATTATGTAGGCGGAGAAGATTATTTAACCATGTTAAAATCCCAGGAGCAGGATATCATCGCTTTAAAACCGGAACTTGGTTGGAAGTAAGATTGAAAGAAAGGCAGATGGATTCATGAATTTTCTGAAAAAATGCAGTCAGGATGTTTACATCGCACTGGTATTACTGGCGATCAGTGTGTATATGATCTTTGATGCACTGACAAAAATGAGTTCTGATGCGGCACAGTTCCCGATCCTTATCCTTATCGTATTTATCGCGTTATCCATTGGTCTTTTGATCAAAGGAATCCGTGATACGCAGAATGCGGAGAAAGAGGGAACAGAGTTAAAAGGACAGATCAAGTTCTCAGAGATCAAGATGCCGCTTGTCGTGTTTGCATTTATAGCAGTTTACATCGTTTTAGTTGATATGATTGGTTTTATTGTTCCTTCACTTGTTTTTACAGTAGGGCTGATGTGGTTTAATCATATCCGCAATAAAGTGGTGTGCATTCTGGTGCCGGTTGGTCTGGTAGGATTCTTATACGTACTCTTTACCTTTATCCTGGCATCTCGCTTACCGTAAAACAGGAGGGAATCGTATGTGGCAGCAGGTATTGACAAATTTAATCAGCATTGAGAGCCTTATGGCTCTCGTGCTTGGTGTTGTTGGAGGAATGATTATCGGAGCCCTGCCTGGCTTAAATGCTACTATGGCAATCTCGCTTTTGATCCCGATCACATACTCTATGGCACCACATGCCGCGTTCATTATGATGATGGCGGTTTATACATCAGCTTTTTACGGCGGATCATTGACGGCGATCCTGATCCATACACCAGGTACTCCTTCCTCCGCTGCAACAGCAGGTGATGGTTATGCACTGACGAAAAAGGGACGCGGTCTGGAAGCAATGGGAATGTCTACAGTGGCATCCATGTTCGGCGGCGCAGTCAGCGGTGTTGCTTTACTGACACTGGCTCCGCTTCTTGGAAAGATCTCCCTGATGTTCAGTGCTCCGGAATATTTCCTAATCGTAATCCTTGGACTTTCCATTATCGGAGGACTTGGCGGCGGATCCATGATCAAGGGATTTTTAATGGGCTGCTTTGGCTTGTTCCTTGGAACGATCGGAACAGATGGACTGACTGGACAGCTTCGTTTTACATTTGGAATTGATGGACTTTATGCAGGAATTTCTACAGTACCGGCGCTGATCGGTCTGTTCTCCATTTCCCAGGCGCTTATTTTAAGTGAAAAATATCTGGATTTCAAAAATGGGATCCACAGAACACTGGATGACAACAGCATGAAAGGAAAATTCCTTCCATCATTTAAAGAAATGCTCCGGTTAGGACCAAACTTTATTCGCTCTGCGATCATTGGTGTGGTTGTCGGAATCCTGCCGGGTGCCGGCGGAGACATCGGTGCATGGTTTGCTTACAGCCAGGCGAAAAAAGCATCAAAACATCCGGAAGAGTTCGGAGATGGATCATTGGAAGCAATCTGCGCGTCTGAGACAGCGAATAACGCAGTTACAGGCGGAAGTATCATTCCGCTCATCACATTAGGTATTCCTGGATCAACAGTGGCAGCAGTTCTTTTAGGAGCTTTGATCCTCCATGGATTAACTCCGGGACAGTCCATGTTCACAAAGAATATTACAACGACATATACGATCATCATTGGATTTATTCTCGCGAATATCATGATGGGACTGATCGGTATCGTGATCTGCAGACAGGTCGTAAAGATCACAAAAGTATCAGATGCGATCCTGATCCCGGTTATCGTTGTTTTATCTACAATTGGTTCTTACTCCATCAACAATCGCTTCAGTGACGTATATCTGATGCTGATCTTTGGTCTGATCGGTTATCTTTGCAGAAAACTCGATCTCCCGACCGCTCCGATCATCCTTGGAATGCTTCTGGAGGCAACCGGAGAATCAGGATTTAAAAATGCGATCCTGATGTCTAAAGGACAGCCGGTAATCTTATATTATTTACAGAGACCGGCAAGCCTTGTACTTTTAGTACTGATTTTCCTGACAGTTGTTGTACCGATCATCAGTATGGCAATGAAGGCAGTAAAGAGCAGAAAGACTGCGTAAAATCAGGCAGCTTGAAAAAACCCCCTGGACTCATGAAAAGGTGAGTTTCAGGGGATTTTTGTGCTCTGCATGTTGATCTAATTCGGCCGCACCTTCGCGATCTCACCAAACACATCCTTCGTGATCTCGATAAAATCATGTGCGTAGTCCGGCAGGAAGCGCTCTTTGTGGTAGGCGAGGACGAGGCGGTGGTTGATGAGCGATTTCTTCAGGGCGACAGGGAATGCGTTTGCGTTCGGGTTTGCGGCTAAAAGCGTCGGGAGACGCATCTGGGTGCAGAAGAATGCTCCGTAGTTATAAGGATAGAGGGATACAAAAAGCTCCGTGGTCTGGGATTCCAGGAAAATATTTGGTTTTACTTTGACATCCAGGAAACACTGGTCCAGAGTCTTTCGAAGCTTCATGGAAGGAGCCGGGAGCAGAAACGGGATTTTTGAAAACCGTGCCAGTTCGACTCCGCCGGCGGATTCCTCCTTCAGACTTTGCCAGGAATCCGGATAATATTTCTGCAGAAGCTCGTCGGAACAGACCAGATAGATGTGGTCTGTCAAAAGCGGATATGATTCCAGTTTGGGATTATCCTGGTACATGATCCCGATGAAAATATCAAGTTCGCCGTCGTAGAGACGTTCCTCCATCTTGCTGGAAGATTCGTTGCAGAGCTCGATCTTGATATTCGGCCATTTTTCATAGAAGCGCGGCAGGATCTCTGGGAGACAGATCTGTCCCCGGTAGGACGGGATCCCGAGCTTCAGGTTGCCGATGCTTTTTTCTGAGATGTCGGCGAGACGGTTCTGGAATTCGTGTTCCTCGGCGAGGATCCGGACTGCGACTGCGTAGAGCTGTTCACCTGCGTAGGTGAGCGCGAGCTTTGGCTTCCGGTGAAAGAGCGGGACGCCGTAGTATTGTTCCAGACGCTGGATGTGCTGGCTTAGGTTCTGCTGGGAGATGTAGAGCTTCTGGGCGGTGTTCGTGACATGAAGCTCTTTTGCAAGTTCTACGAAATAATAGAGGCTCAACAGGTTCATAAAAAGACTCCTTTGTAAGAAAATCCGGCAGGATGAGCCCGCCGCTTTCATTATATAAAAGCAGAAATCAGATGTAAAGCACTCAACAAAAAAATGTTGTAAAAAGCAAACAAATACATTGTTTGTAATTGTCATAGCCCTGCGATACAATATGGTCAGAAAGAGATGAGAGAGCAAAAGAAGCGATCTCAACCACATAAAAATCCAAGGAAAAGGAGATTATAAAATGGCAGTAGGTAAGAGAATCTATTTAAAGAGACACATGCCGGACAAAGAGGTTATGATGCAGTTTAAGAACATTCCGGCATCCAATACCTGTGATGTAATGGGAAGAAACGCAGCGATGAATCCTAGAATCCGCCTTGTAAGTCAGCCGAAAGAGCAGATGGCAGTCGGACCGGCACTCACTGTTAAGGCAAGAGGCGGCGACAACCTGGCGCTTCATGCAGCATTAAACATCGCTCAGGAAGGTGACTTCATCGTTGTATCCAACGAAGAGGATGATACACGTTCCCTGATGGGCGAGATCATGATGGCTTACCTTCGTTACGACAGAAAGATCGCCGGTATCGTTCTTGATGGACCGATCCGTGACATCGATGAGATTGGAAAATGGGATTTCCCGGTATACTGTACAGGCACAACACCGGGTGGTCCGTACAAAGAGGGTCCGGGCGAAGTAAATGTACCGGTATCCTGCGGTGGAGTCAGCGTAAACCCGGGAGATATCATCCTGGCTGATCCGGATGGCGTTATCGTTATCCCGAGAAAAGACGCTCCGCAGATCTTAGAGGATGCGAAGAAGTTCCAGGCAGCAGACGAGAGCAAGCTTGCAGCTGCAAAGAACGGCACAGCAAAGAGAGAATGGGTCGAGAAGACTCTCGCAGCAAAAGAGTTCGAGATCATCGACGACGTTTACGAGCCGTAATCCTTAGAATAATTGTCAGCCTGCACTGGGAGCTGGGCAAAATTGCGCCAGTTCTCACGTGAGCCTGACTTGAACATGCCTTTCCGGGCGGTCAAATGTCTGGAGAGGATTTAGCTCCGTTCATTTCATAATGAAGACCCCTATACTTTATGTTTGTTATACCCCAAACCTTATTTTGCGAAAAGCGAGCAAGGGACAGAACACCCATTCTGTCCTTTGTTCGCTTTTTGCGCAACAGGAAATTTCGATGGAAGATCGCCGTAGGCGGCTGTACCCGGAGCGGAAAATGTGTCGGGATATGTTCTGAAAAGCGGAAAACACTGAAAACTTTATTTAGAATATTTATAAATTATAGTTACATAACAAAGAATTTTTGTTAAAATAAACGAAATACATTGTTTGTGTTTTTGAAGGAACAAAGATACAATATCCGCAGAAAGTGATTGGGCCAATCAGATCAATACCATAGATCAAAAAAATATGCTTTCAGATGGGTCAAAACCTCACCTGACCCTGACTATCCATTATCAAAAGAAAACCTGCAGCTGTGAAAACCTGAACGGCTGCAAATGATTTACGGGGGTACAATATGACAGTTGCGTCACTATTCAGCGACATGATCCTCATTGGCGTATTCATGCTCGCGGGATTCTTTGTAAGAGAAATCGTGAAACCAATCCAGAAGCTGTTCCTTCCGGCGTCCCTGATCGGAGGACTTCTGGCACTGATCCTTGGTCAGCAGATGCTTGGCCTTGTTGAGATTCCGGAGTCTTTCTCCAAGTTCTCCAACGTCCTGATCGCTCCGATCATGGCGGCACTGTTATTCGGCGTTACGATCAACAAAAAGAAAGTTGTCGGATACATGGATTACATCTGCGTTGAGCAGGGAATCTACGGAATGCAGATGTGTGTCGGCGCCGGTCTCGGTGCTCTGCTCGCAGTGATCTGGCCGGGTCTCCCGAAAGGATGGGGAACCATGGGCGTGTTCGCATTCCAGGGCGGCCACGGAAATGCCGGTGCAGCAGGACAGACATATGAGAACCTTGGTATTCCAGGAAACATGTCCATCGGTATGGTACTTGCGACCTTCGGTCTGATCATGGCTATGTTAGTCGGTATGATCGTTGTAAACATCGGTGTCAGAAAAGGCTGGACAAAGTTCGTAAAAGATGCTCAGAAACAGCCTGACTGGTACTACGGCGGTGTTCTTCCGGATGACAAGAAAACTTCCATCGGAAACACGGTTACAAGCTCCATCGGTATCAACCATCTCGCTCTTCAGGGCGGCTGGCTCCTCGGTTCTGTTTATGTAGGACGTCTTCTCATCAAGGCAGTCGGTCTTGTATGGCCGGGCGTCAGCGTTCTCCCGAGCGTTATCCAGGGTATCCTCGGCGGCGCGATCGTATGGAACGTTGCAAAGGCAGTAAAACTTGACCGTTACATCGATGTAAAGACGATCAAACATGTCAGCGGATTTTTACTTGAGGTCGTTGTCCTCACGGCGATGGCAACTCTCGATATCGACTTGATCAGTACATATATCGTACCGATCGTTGTCTACACAGCGATCTGCTGTGCAATGACACTTGCGATCGCCCTCGGCTTCTGCAAACTCTTTTGTAAAGATGAGTGGTTCGAGAAAGCGATCATGGCATTCGGCGTAGGTACCGGAAACACAGCGACAGGTCTTGCACTTGTCCGTGCGGTTGACCCGGATTCCAACTCCAGTGCACCGGATAACCACGGTGTGTACAGCGCAGTTATGTGCTGGAAGGAAGCATTCGCAGGTCTCGTTCCGATGTGGACGATGACAGGCGTCGGAATGACGATGGGCGTCGGCGGAGCGATGTTTGCGATCTGCATCATCGTGGGATGCATCTTATTCGTCCGTCCGAACAAAAAGACGGCATAAAATTTCGTATCGATTCAGCAGGCCTGAACATTTACAAAATTTCATAGCATTCACTTCGCGGGACAGGGCAGAAAGCTCTGTCCCGCTTTGCATATGACGCAGTAAAGTCCCACCTTGCAAAGCCTGTGAAACTATGTTATGATATCATGTGATTTCGTCTGCATCCATATAGGATACAGGCATATGTGCGGAAAGCCGGATATGACAGAACGGAATAAAACGATTGGTCCTGACCGGCGATCATAAAAAAGGAGAAACAGCATATGAAATGGAAGAAATTCACTCTTGAGACGACCACGGACGCAGTGGACTATCTCGGAAGTATGTTCGATGATATCGGGATCGAAGGAATGGAGATCGAGGACAACGTGCCGCTCACAGAGAGCGAAACAAAGGGAATGTTTATCGATATTCTCCCGGAACTCCCGCCGGACGACGGTACTGCCCGCGTAAGCTTCTACCTCGATGAGGATGAAGATACGGAAGAAAAGTTAAAAGCAGTCCGCGAGGGACTTGAGGAGATCAGCCAGTTCGTAAATATCGGAACCGCAAAGATCACAGAGTCCGAGACGGATGATAAGGACTGGATCAACAACTGGAAACAGTATTTCAAACCGTTTACCGTGGACCATATCCTGATCAAGCCGACCTGGGAGGAGATCCCGGAAGAACATAAGGACAAGCTCCTGATCCAGATCGACCCGGGAACCGCCTTCGGAACCGGAAAACATGAGACAACGCAGCTCTGTATCCGCCAGCTTGAAAAGTATGTAAAGCCGGGCGTAAAGGTCCTTGACCTCGGAACGGGAAGCGGAATTCTCGGGATCGCGGCTTTAAAACTGGGCGCTGATTATGTATTCGGAACTGATCTTGATGAGAATGCGATCACGGCTGTCCATGAAAACCTGGCTGCGAACGAGATCCCGGAGGAGAAGTTCGGCGTGATCCAGGGAAACATCATCGACGACAAGGCAACCCAGGACGCAGCTGGATACGAGTGCTACGATATCGTTGTGGCAAACATTCTCGCCGACATTATCATCCTGATCCAGAAACAGGTTCCGTTCCACTTAAAGAAAGGCGGGATCTTCATCAGCTCCGGTATCATTGATATGAAGGAACAGGCGGTCCGCGAAGCTCTCGAGGCAAACGAAGCGTTCGAGATCCTTGAGGTGACAAGACAGGGCGAGTGGGTATCCTTTACAGCGAGGAAGAAATAGTGTACCATTTTTTTACGGAAACAGAATTTTTTACAGGGACGGAGGCCGTGATCACCGGCCCGGATGTGAATCATATTAAAAACGTGCTGCGGATGAAGCCGGGTGAGAAGATCCTGCTCAGCGACGGAAAGGGAACGAACTGCCTCTGCGAGATCACGGAGCTTTTTCCGGACAAGGTTCTCGCGAAGATCCTGCCGGAAGAGGTGGACGATACGGAGCTTCCGGTACAGGTGACTCTGTACCAGGGACTTCCGAAAGCAGATAAAATGGAATTTATCATCCAGAAATGTGTAGAACTCGGCGTCACAAAGATCGTTCCGGTGGATACCGACCGCGCGGTGGTGAAGCTCGACGCAAAGAAGGAAGAAGCGAAGAGAAAACGCTGGTACGGGATCTCCGAGAGCGCGGCGAAACAGTCGAAGCGCATGATCGTGCCGGAGATCGGAAATGTGATGAAATTCAAGGCGGCGATCGAGGCGGCGAAAACGGATGACCTGGCGATCATTCCTTATGAGGATTCGGAAAGTCTCCCGGGTGCGGGCGGAATGGCGCTCACGAGAGAGCTGATCGGAAGCTTAAAGCCGGGACAGAAACTGTCCATCTTTATCGGACCGGAAGGCGGATTTTCGGACGGGGAAGTGGAGATTGCGATGAACTCCGGCGTGAGACCGGTGACACTCGGAAAGCGGATCCTGAGAACCGAGACGGCCGGAATGTTCGTGATGGCGGCGGTCGGATTATTGCTGGAATCATGAAGAAACGTGGAATACGAGAATAAGGAGAATGGTCAGGATAACGGAAAAATGACAGCAGGAAAACTGTGTGCATGGAGTTATTGCTGACAAACTGGGAGTAATAAAACTCATGGATAAGAGAGAAGTTTATTTTGACAACTCCGCGACTACCCGCGCGTTCGATGAGGTGCGCGATATCGTCGCTGAGACAATGACCGTGGATTATGGAAATACGTCCTCCAGACATATGAAAGGTGTGGAGGCGGAAAACTACATTAAGACTGCCCGCGAGGAGATCGCGAAAACGTTAAAGGTAAAGGACAAGGAGATCCTCTTTACCTCCGGCGGAACGGAGTCCAACAACATGGCTCTGATCGGCACGGCGCTTGCAAACAAGCGCGCCGGAAACCACATCATTACCTCCTGCGTGGAACATGCGTCCATCTACAATACGACAGCATTTCTTGAAGAGCTTGGTTTCCGCGTGACCTACCTTCCGGTCGACCACAACGGACATGTCTCCCTGGATGCACTCCGCGAGGCGATCTGCGACGATACGATCCTGGTGTCCATCATGTATGTGAACAACGAGATCGGCGCTGTGGAGCCGATCGAGGAGATCGCGAAGATCATCAAGGAGAAAAAGCCGTCCGTCTACTTCCATGTTGACGCGATTCAGGCTTACGGAAAATATGTGATCCGCCCGAAAAAACAGGGGATCGATCTGTTATCTGCCAGCGGCCACAAGATCCACGGACCGAAGGGAACCGGCTTCCTCTATATCGATGAGCGCGTGAAGATCAAACCGATCATCTACGGAGGCGGTCAGCAGAAAGGCATGCGCTCCGGAACCGAGAACGTTCCGGGCTGTGCAGGACTTGGTCTTGCGGCAAAGATGGTCTATACAGACCATGACGCGAAGATCGATAAGCTCTACGCGATCAAGGACCGCATGGTGAAAGGCCTGCAGGCGATGGACGGCGTTACGGTCCACGGACTTACCGGACGTGACAGTGCACCGCAGATCGTGGCGGCAGGATTTGAGGGCGTGAGAGCGGAAGTGCTTTTACACGCATTGGAAGATAAAGGGATCTACGTTTCTTCCGGTTCCGCATGTTCATCCAACCATCCGGGTGTGTCCGGAACCTTAAAGGGGATCGGCGTGAAGGATTCCCTGCTCGATTCCACACTCCGCTTCTCCTTCGGCGCATTCAATACGGAGGAAGAGGTGGACTACTGCCTGGACGTGTTAAAAGAGCTTGTTCCGATGCTGCGGAGATACCGCAGAGCATAAATACAGAAAACCAATGGAGGAAATTCCGTGAAATACAGATCATTTTTAATTAAATACGCGGAGATCGGCGTAAAGGGAAAGAACCGTTACCTCTTTGAGGACGCCCTTGTAAAACAGATCCATCACCGTTTAAAGAACCTGGAAGGAAAGTTCGAGGTTACAAAGGAAGCCGGAAGAATCTATGCGGAGGCATCTGAAGATTTCGATTACGATGAAGTGATCGACGCTCTCCAGCATGTATTCGGTATCGTCGGGATCTGCCCGATGGTTCAGATCGAGGACAACGGCTACGAGGACTTAAAGGCCCAGGTGGTCAAGTATATCGATGACGCATATGAAGATAAACACTTTACGTTCAAAGTTGTCGCGAGACGTGCGAATAAGCAGTATCCAGTCGTTTCCGACCAGATCAACCGCGACCTCGGCGAGGTGATCTTAAACGCATTCCCGGAGACAAAAGTAAATGTCCACACACCGGACGTATTACTCCGTGTGGAAGTCCGCCACAAGATCAACATCTTCTCCGAGACGATCCCGGGACCGGGCGGAATGCCGATCGGAACCGCAGGACGTGCAATGTTGCTCTTATCCGGCGGTATCGACAGCCCGGTTGCAGGCTGGATGATCGCGAAGCGCGGCGTTACGATCGATGCGACTTATTTCCATGCTCCGCCGTATACAAGTGAGCGCGCGAAGCAGAAGGTCGTTGATCTCGCAAAACTTGTCGCAAAGTACACAGGTCCGATCCGCTTAAATATCATCAACTTTACCGATATCCAGCTCTACATCTATGATCAGTGCCCGCATGACGAGCTTACAATTATCATGCGCCGCTATATGATGAAGATCGCGGAGACGATCGCGAAGGAGAATGACTGTCTGGCACTCGTCACCGGCGAGAGCATCGGTCAGGTTGCATCCCAGACGATGCAGTCCCTTGCCGTTACAAATGAAGTCTGCGAGCTTCCGGTCATGAGACCACTCATCGCATTCGACAAGCAGGATATCGTGGATATTTCCTTAAAGATCGGAACTTATGAGACATCCGTTCTTCCGTATGAGGACTGCTGCACGATCTTCGTTGCAAAGCATCCGGTCACAAAGCCGAGCTTAAAGAAGATCAAAAATTCCGAGAAGAAGCTGGATGAGAAGATTGATGAACTGATGAAGACGGCACTTGAGACGAGAGAAGTGATCCGCTGCATCTAAAAAAGGTGCAAAAAAACTGCCGGAAGTAAGATTCCGGCAGTTTTTAAAACCTTGTAACTGTTCAGTACCTTTACAGTTACACCCTTTTTTCTTATGCTTCAATAATATACGGAGCAAGTACGGTAAGGATCTCTTCTGTGTTTCCGCCATCGTGGATATTCAGATCGATCGGCTTGGAAAGATCCAGGCTGAAGATTCCCATGATGGATTTTGCGTCGATGACGTATCTGCCGGAAACAAGGTCGAAATCGGTATCAAACTTTGTAAGGTCGTTTACAAAAGACTTCACTTTATCGATGGAGTTTAAAGAAATTTTAACGGTTTTCATGTCAGTGTTCCTCCCAATACTCGAATATTTGTTATTCTGATAAAATAGAAAAACCTACTTTCATACTAAATGGACATGCATGAAAAGTCAAGAGGTATCTTGAATAATGTTTAAGTGTTACTGTATGTACTGTACACGGTAGAAATTTTCTGAACTGAAAATTCCGTACAATACAGTTTTGGCAGCAGATTTTGCCGATTCGGAATGCGAAGCATCGGCAAAATCCGGGTATAGTGACAGAAACTGATTATATAATATGAGGAGATAGAATATGAGAAAAGCAGCGCTTCACAATCTTGGCTGCAAGGTAAATGCGTATGAAACGGAGGCGATGGAACAGCTTCTGGAGGCCGCTGGATATGAGATCGTGGGATTTGAGGAGAAAGCGGACGTCTATGTCATCAACACCTGCTCCGTGACGAATGTGGCAGACAAGAAATCACGCCAGATGCTGCACCGCGCGAAGGCGAAAAATCCGGACGCGGTCGTTGTCGCGGCAGGCTGTTATGTGCAGGCGGCAGCGGACAAACTGCGAGAGGACGCCGCTGTCGATCTGATCATCGGAAATAACCGCAAGGCGGATCTCGTTCCGCTTTTAGACGCCTGGTTTGCCGGAAAAGAGATCAAAGAGTCCATCACGGACCTCGCAGGATCCAATGAGTACGAGAAGCTTCACATTAAAAAGCAGGCGGAACACACCCGTGCGTTCATCAAAGTCCAGGACGGATGCAACCAGTTCTGCAGCTATTGCATCATCCCTTACACGAGAGGCCGCGTCAGAAGCCGCCGGCCGGAGGACGTGGAGGAGGAAGTAAAGATCCTGGCGGAGGAAGGTTACAAGGAGATTGTCCTCACAGGCATCCATCTGACTTCCTACGGTATCGACTTCAAGGATGAGGGGATCGACTTCCTGACACTGATCAAACGGCTGCATGCGATCGATGGGATCGAGCGGATCCGCTTCGGCTCCCTGGAACCGCGTGTGATCACGGAAACGTTCGCGGAGGAGCTTTCAAAGCTTCCGAAGATCTGCCCACATTTCCACCTCTCTTTACAGAGCGGATGCGATGATACCTTAAAGCGCATGAACCGCCATTACACCTGTGAGGAGTACGCGGAGCGCTGCGCGATCCTCAGAAAATATTTTGAGAATCCGGCGATCACGACGGACGTCATCGTGGGATTCCCGGGTGAGACGGATGCGGATTTTGAGACGACAAGGGAATTCCTTGAGAAGGTCCACTTCTATGAGATGCATGTGTTCCCGTACTCCAGACGTGCCGGAACCCGCGCGGACCGGATGCCTGACCAGGTGCCGGAGCCGGTGAAGAAAGAGCGGAGTGCCGTTCTCTTAAAACTCGAGAAAAAAATGTCCGGGGAATACCGGGAATCATTCCTCGGGACGGAGCAGGAGATCCTCCTCGAAGAGCCGGTGACGATCGACAGCGAGGTCTTCATGACCGGATATACGAAGGAATATGTGAAGGCAGCTGTCCGACTTGACGGGCGCGATCCGAAGATGCTGAAAAATACATTTGTCAGGGGAACCTTGAAGGAATTCCTGACGGAGGAGATCATGCTGCTCTCATAGAGCGGCGGAGTTGCTTTTCACGGATAGGAATTTTCTGAACTGAAAATTCCGTATGATACCGTTGTGGTCGCAGATTTTGCCGATTCGGAATGCGAAGCATCGGCAAAATCACGTTACAGTGCGCGGGCATGGAATGCTCGTGTACCGTAACGCAGCGCCGCCGATGGTCAGCCGGGCAAGTTTGTATTGCAGAAACGATAAAATTAGAGTAGAATAAAGAATAGCAACAAAAGGGTTGATATAAATCTGATTTATATCAGCACAAGAGGACGTGAGGATATTTATGGGCGATATCAGTAATACACAATATTTTAAAGCGGTACAGGAAGATAAGAAGCTTGAGGTCGGCGAGGTCCTTCGTGAAGTCTACGAAGCACTGACCGAAAAAGGGTATAACCCGATCAACCAGATCGTCGGCTATATCATGTCCGGCGATCCGACCTATATTACGAGCTATAAGAGCGCGCGAAGCCTTATCATGAAAGTAGAACGTGACGAGATCCTGGAAGAGCTGATGGAGAACTATATTGAGACGAGACTCCGCTAGTCTTTCCGCAAAGGATGAGATGTCAGGTACTGAACAGATACGACGCCAGAACAGACAGCCGGGAAGGAACATATCCGGCTGGTTTTGGTATGAGGAAAAATAACAGAGGACAGAGTTTATGAGAATACTCGGACTGGATTTTGGTTCAAAGACTGTGGGAGTCGCGGTCAGTGACGGACTTCTTCTGACAGCCCAGGGCGTGGAGACGATCGAGCGCAAGGATGAGAACAAACTGCGCAAGACGTGTGCCCGGATCGAGGAGCTGATCAGGGAGTATGAGATCACGGAGATCGTTCTGGGACTCCCGAAAAATATGAACAATACAGAGGGCGAGCGCGTTGAGAAAACGAAAGCCTTCGGAGAAATGTTAGAGCGCCGTACCGGACTTCCGGTGCATTACTGGGATGAGCGTCTCACGACCGTTGCTGCGGAACAGATCCTGATGGAGAGTGGAGTGCGCCGCGAGAACAGAAAAGCGGTGATCGATAAAGTTGCCGCGGGCCTGATCTTACAGGGATATCTGGACTGCTTAAAGACGAAAGAAGATCGTCAGGAAGACTGAGAACGAAACGTGTAACTACGAAAACAGGAAACACTCGGCAGATGGCCCGGCTGTGGGCTGCAGCAAACAGGAGAATATGTATGGAAGAGAGAAAGATCACACTGGTCGACGATGACCAGACACTCGAATTTTACGTTGTGGAAGAGACAAAATTAAACGGAGCGAACTATCTTCTCGTCACAGATGCGGAAGATGACGATGAGGAAGGCGACTGCTATATTTTAAAGGATATGTCCGGCGCCGAGGAGGCGGATGCCCTCTATGAGTTCGTGGAAGATGAGGACGAGCTGGAAGGACTCATGAAGATCTTCGCAGAGCTTCTTGACGACGTGGATCTGGAAAAACAGTAAAATAAGACAATGCGCGCCCACAACGGGCGTTTGACCCGGTCTTATCTGACGGAGATAAGACTGAGTAAATTTTTGCGGGATAGATGTTGGGAGACGAGAAAATGAACGATGAGACAGTAAAAGGACTGCTTCGCAAGGCAGGATTAAAAGTGACAAATCAGCGTATGATCGTGCTGGATATTATTGCGTCGCACCCGGCGGAACATCTGACTGCGGAAGAAATCTATGATCTGGCGAAAGTAAACAGCCCGGAGATCGGACTGGCTACGATATACAGGACTGTCCAGGTCCTTTTAGATCTGCATGTAATCGACAAAGTCACATTTGATGACGGTTTTACCCGGTATGAGCTGAACGGTGAAGAAAGCGCATCGGGACACCGCCATCACCATGCCATCTGCACAGGCTGCGGAAAGGTGTATTCCCTGGAATCGGACCTTTTAGACAGCCTGGAGGCGGAAGTGATGGAGAAACTGGGCTTTCTCGTGATGAACCACGAGGTAAAGCTCTACGGACTTTGCAGTGAGTGCAGGAAAAATGAAGAAAAAAAGAAAGAGGTTATGAATCGTGAAGAACGTGAAAAATGATACAGAAAACTGTAAAGTCAAAATTATCCCTCTCGGGGGACTGGAACAGATCGGAATGAACATGACAGCCATCGAGTACGGCGACAGTATTATCGTGATGGACTGCGGACTCGCATTTCCGAGCGACGATATGCTTGGAATCGACCTTGTCATTCCGGATGTAACCTACTTAAAAGATAACTATGAGAAGGTAAAAGGATTTGTCATCACCCACGGCCATGAGGACCATATCGGTGCGCTTCCGTACGTGTTAAAAATGGTGAACGCGCCGGTCTATGCGACCAAGCTGACTATGGGACTGATCGACCATAAACTCGAAGAGAACAACATGCTGCGCAGCGTAAAGCGCAAGGTTGTAAAACACGGACAGTCCATCAATCTCGGCTGCTTCCGCGTGGAATTTATCAAGATGAACCACTCGATCGAGGACGCGGCTGCTCTTGCTGTATTTACACCGGCGGGAATCATCTTAAATACCGGTGACTTCAAGATCGACTACACGCCGGTATTCGGTGACGTGACTGATCTCCAGAGACTTGCGGAGCTCGGAAAGAAAGGCGTGCTCGCACTTTTATGTGATTCCACGAACGCGATCCGTCCTGGCTTTACGATGTCCGAGAAGACGGTCGGAAAGACGTTCGATGCGATCTTCGCTGAGCACCAGCAGAACAGGATCATCGTTGCGACATTCGCTTCCAACGTGGACCGCGTGCAGCAGGTCATCAACTCCGCCTGCAAGTACGGAAGAAAAGTCGTTGTGGAAGGCCGCAGCATGGTCAATGTCATCGGAACCGCACAGGAACTCGGATATATCAACATCCCGGACGGAACCCTGATCGATATCGAGCAGTTAAAGAACTATAAGGAGGAGGATACCGTCCTCATCACGACAGGAAGCCAGGGTGAGTCCATGGCGGCTCTCTCCAGAATGGCGTCCTCCATGCACAGAAAAGTATCCATTACCCCGCGCGATGTTGTCGTTTTAAGTTCTACCCCGATCCCGGGAAATGAGAAAGCCGTATCGAGAGTCATCAACGAACTCTCCATGAAGGGCGCGACCGTAATTTCCCAGGATACCCATGTATCCGGGCATGCATGCCAGGAGGAGATCAAACTCGTTTATTCTCTGGTACGTCCGAAATATGCGATCCCGATCCACGGTGAGTACCGCCACAGAATGGCACAGAAGGAGCTTGCGATTTCTCTCGGCATCCCGAAAGAGAACGTTGTGATGCTTCACACAGGAGATGTGCTCGAGATCGGTGAGAGCGGCGCAGATGTGATCGATCATGTACAGGCCGGCGGCGTTCTCGTTGACGGACTCGGTGTCGGAGATGTCGGAAATATCGTTCTCCGTGACCGCCAGAACCTTGCCCAGAACGGTATCATTATCGTTGTCCTGACACTTGAGAAACACTCCAACCTCCTGCTCTCCGGACCGGATATCGTGTCCCGCGGATTTGTCTACGTGCGTGAGTCTGAGGATCTGATGGAGGAGGCACAGGCGATCGTGGATCAGGCTGTTGCAGACTGCTTAGAGCGCCACGTATCCGACTGGGGCAAGATCAAGAACATTATCCGCGACAGCTTAAGCGACTTCTTATGGAAGCGCATCAAGAGAAACCCGATGATCCTTCCGATCATCATGGAAGTTTAAATGAACCCAGTTAGCCGTGCACTGAGCTGGGCTGAAAATTGTGTTGCAAGCTTGCTTGCATAAGCAATTTTTGGCACAGCTCAGTATAGGGGGAACGCCCCCGTCTTCTTGTTTTCATGCACATGAAAACAAGAAGATACACGGCGGAGCTACATGCAAGGGGAATGATATGAGCAAGATAACACGAGAAATCAACAAGATCAGCCTGTTTGTCATCAGCACATCCGGACGGATCATCCTGTATGGACTTGCTGCCATCCTGATCGTCACCGGGGCGAGAAGTGCCTACTCCTTTGGCCACGGGATCTTCTATGCGCCGGCGATGGAGGCGGAGCCGGGAACAGAGAAGAGCGTGAAGCTCACCGGAAACGAGTCGGTGGAAGAGGTCGGAAAGATCTTAAAGAAAGCCGGCCTGATCCGTGATCCGCGTACCTTTACGATCCAGGCAAAATGCTATGGATACGAGGTGAAGGCCGGAACCTATGAGTTAAATACATCGAAGGACTCCAAAGAGCTGATCGATATTTTAAAGGAAAGTCCGGAAGATGCTGCGAAGGAAGATACGAAATCATGATCACGGAAAACAGACTTACGGCTTATATAAATTCCTTGGATCAGGGGGATGGGGAGCTCATTGAACAGATCGCGGAGACTGCGGTAAAAAACAGAGTTCCGATCATCCGCAGGGAGACGGCGGCACTTTTAAAGACAATGGTGACGCTTGTTTCCCCTGCCAGGATCCTGGAAGTCGGAACAGCGGTGGGGTATTCAGCGCTTTTGATGGCGTCTGTAATGCCGGAAAACTGCCGGATCACGACAATCGAAAAATATGAAAAAAGGATCCCGGAGGCGAAGGAAAATTTCCGCCTCGCAGGGATGGAAGAAAAGATCACGCTGCTGGAGGGCGACGCCGGGGAGATCCTCGCGGGGCTTTCCGGCTCCTTTGATTTTATCTTCATGGACGCGGCAAAGGGGCAGTATATCAACTGGCTGCCGGATATCCTGCGCCTGCTGAGAGACGGCGGACTCTTAATGTCTGACAATGTCCTGCAGGACGGGACGATCATGGAATCCCGCTACGCGGTGGAGCGTCGGGACCGCACGATCCATGAGAGAATGAGAGAGTATTTGTACACATTGAAACATATGGATGAATTTGAGACTTCGATCCTGCCGGTGGGCGATGGGGTCGCGCTCAGTGTAAAAAACAGGTCAGGAAAGGATTAGTTATGAGAAAAACAGAACTTCTGATTCCGGCAGGAAGCCTTGATGTTTTAAAGACGGCCGTGATCTACGGCGCCGATGCCGTATATCTCGGCGGTGAGGCATTCGGACTCCGCGCCAAAGCGAAAAACTTTACGAACGAAGAGATCATGGAAGGGATCAAATTTGCCCATGACCACGGCGTAAAGGTATATATCACGGCGAATATCCTCGCACACAACGATGACCTCCCGGGCGTGGAGGCATATTTTGAGGAATTAAAGACGATCCGTCCGGACGCGCTGATCATCTCGGATCCGGGTGTCTTTACGATCGCTAAGAGAGTTCTCCCGGATATGGAGATCCATATCAGCACACAGGCGAACAATACAAACTATGGAACTTACCTTTTCTGGCATGAACTCGGCGCAAAGCGCGTCGTATCCGCCAGAGAGTTATCTTTAAAGGAGATCAAAGAGATCCGCGCGCACATCCCGGAGGACATGGAGATCGAGAGCTTTATCCACGGCGCCATGTGCATCTCCTATTCCGGAAGATGTCTGCTCAGCAACTTCTTTACGGGGCGCGACGCGAACCAGGGTGCCTGTACCCATCCGTGCCGCTGGAAATATTCCGTTGTCGAGGAGACAAGACCGGGCGAGTACATGCCGGTCTATGAGAATGAGCGCGGAACTTATATCTTCAACTCCAAGGATCTCTGCATGATCGAACATGTGCCGGAGATGATCGATGCGGGGATCGACAGCTTTAAGATCGAGGGACGCATGAAGACGGCCCTCTACGTGGCGACTGTCGCGAGAACCTATCGCAAAGCGATCGATGATTATCTGGAGGACCCGGAAAAATATAAGGCGAACATGGAGTGGTACAAGGAAGAAATCGGAAAGTGTACGTATCGTGAGTTTACCACAGGCTTCTACTTCGGAAAACCGACTTCCGAGACCCAGATCTATGACAGCAATACTTACGTGAAGAACTATATCTACCTCGGAACCGTGGAAGAGCGGGATGCGAGAGGATTCGCGAAGATCGAGCAGAAGAATAAATTCTCTGTCGGCGAGACGATCGAGATCATGAAGCCGGATGGAAGAAATATTTCCGCGCTTGTCCGCGGCATCTACACAGAGGAAGGCGAGAGCCAGGAGAGCGCACCGCATCCGAAACAGATCCTTTATATCGATCTGGACGGGGAAGTGGAGCAGTACGATATTCTCCGCAAGAAAGAGGCGGAGTAAGATCCGGATCCGGAAAGAAGACAAAGCTGAATGGCTGCGTGCAGGATTTAGAAAGGAGGCATGATCGTGACAGTAATTTTTGGCATCCTGGGAATATTGTGTCTCATTTATTATGGTGTGATCGTGATCTACTCCGGTGCGGGAACCTCATTTTCCGCCATCTGGATCGTGCTGGCGCTGGGATTTTTTATCATGGCGGCCGTGGGAAAGTTTTATCCGAGGATCCGTGACAGAGTACCGGTGCAGATCGAGGTAGCTGTGATCACATTCTTTTCAGCGATCGCATTCATCTTCATCGTTGTGGAGCTCCTTATGGGATTCGGCGCGCTGTCTTTTCAGAAAGAGAGCGTCAACTATGTGATCGTTCTCGGTGCGCAGGTGCGCGGAAATACGATCAGCCGCACGCTGGAGCGGCGTCTGGAAAAGGCTGTGGAGTACGCGGCATATCATCCGAACACGGTATTTGTGCTTTCCGGCGGACAGGGGGATGACGAGGACGTGACGGAGGCATCCGCCATGTACCGCTACATGAAGAGCCGCGGAGTCCCGGATTACCAGCTGCTTCTTGAGGAATCATCCCGCAGCACTTACGAAAATATGGTATACAGCAAAATGCTGATTACAGAGCGTGAGCGGATCCGCCGTGCGACACTCCGCGCCGCCATGGCGGAATCCGGATATCTTCTCCCCCCGGATGAGGAGATCGTGATCCGGGTAGGGATCCTCACCAGCAATTTCCACGAACTCCGCGCCAAAGGGATCGCCCGCCACGTCGGCCTCCCCAACGTCAGCGGCATCTCCGCAAAGTCGGATCCCGTGCTGTTTGTACATTTTTGCGTGAGAGAGTGTTTTGCGATATTAAAAGACAAATTTGTGGGGAATATGTAACCAAGGGGATCAAAGTCAGGCTCTCGACGCAAGCTTGCTTGCAGGAGAGAGTATGACCTTGATTCCCGCCAAAAACATGAGTAAGAAGCCATTTTTTCGCAGAAAAAATGAGCGGATTACGAATGTTTTTGAGGATTGCGGGAGCACGAAGTGCGGAGCAATCCGGTTACGAAAGCAGCCGGCTTAGAAGCCCGACGCAAGCTTGCTTGCAGGCGGGATTATAAGTTTGAGACCCACTCCCCACATGAGTAAGTAGCCATTTTTTCGAAGAAAAAATGAGCGGATTACGAATGTGGGGGGCAGGATTGCGGGAGCACGAAGTGCGGAGCAATCCGGTTACGACTATAGCGTAAAAAAGAAAGGATTTTTTCAGACATGGAGAGCCAGATCGAATCAGTCAAAGCCCTTGACGCGTATCGTCTTCGGCAGGTAAAACATATCCCGGAACTGAATTCCGACGGTATGATCTTAGAGCATAAAAAAACAGGGGCAAATATTTTCCTCATGAGCAACGAGGATGACAACAAAGTATTCTGCATCGGTTTCCGGACACCGCCGGCGGACAGCACCGGTGTTCCGCACATCATTGAGCACACCGTGCTCTGCGGATCTGATAAATTCCCGGTGAAGGACCCGTTTGTGGAACTTGTAAAGGGATCTTTGAATACATTCTTAAACGCGATGACCTACCCGGACAAGACCGTGTACCCGATCGCGAGCTGCAATGAGACGGATTTCCAGAACCTTATGGACGTATATATGGACGCCGTCTTCCATCCGAATATCGGAAAAGAGAAGAAGATCTTCATGCAGGAAGGCTGGCACTATGAGCTCGAGAGTCCGGAAGATGAGATCACCTACAACGGCGTTGTATACAACGAGATGAAAGGGGTATTTTCCTCCCCGGAGAGCGTTCTGGACAGCTTCATCCACACGGCAATGTTCCCGGATACCTGCTATGGCGTGGAGTCCGGCGGAGACCCGGAGGACATCGTTAAGCTGACTTACGAGGATTATCTTGCGTTTTATCATAAATATTATCACCCGTCCAACAGCTATATCTACCTCTACGGAGATATGGACATGGCGGAAAAATTAAAATGGCTCGATGAGGAATATCTCGGAAAGTACGACAGAAAAGAAATCGATTCCGAGATCCGGATCCAGAAAAAATTCAAGGAGCCGATCGAGCGGGAGATCTTTTATTCCGTCTCCGAGTCTGAGAGCCTTGACCATGCGACTTACCTCTCGATCAACACGCAGGCCGGAAACGAGCTCTCCCCGAAGGAGTACGTGGCGTTCCAGATCCTGGAGTATGTGCTCTTAGATGCGCCGGGCGCACCGCTTAAAAAAGCACTCTTAGATGCGGGGATCGGCGACGATATCATGGGCGGCTACGAGTATGGGATCCTGCAGCCGTATTTCTCCGTGATCGCAAAGAATGCAGAGCGTGAGCAGAAAGATGAGTTCGTGAAAGTCGTAAAATCCACACTGAGAAAACTGGTGGACGGCGGCATCGAGAAAAAGAGCCTGAAGGCCGGGATCAACAACTACGAATTCCAGTACCGCGAGGCGGATTACGGTTCTGCGCCGAAGGGACTCATGTACGGTCTCCAGTGCCTGGACAGCTGGCTCTACGGCGGCGATCCGATGATGCACTTAGAGTATGAGGAGACCTTCGCAGCCTTAAAAGAGGGCGCTGACCATGGATATTTTGAAGGACTTATCAGGACATACCTTCTCGACAACCCGTATGAGGCGGTTGTGATCGCAAGCCCGAAGAAGAACCTTACCGCCCGGATCGAAGAGCAGACTGCAAAGAAGTTAAAGGAATACAAGGACAGCCTCTCCAAAGAGGAAATCGATGCGCTGATCCGCCAGACAAAGGAATTAAAAGAGTACCAGGACACCCCGTCCCCGAAGGAAGACCTCGAGAAGATTCCGATGCTGACGAGAGATGAGATCGGAAGAGAGCCTGCGAAGCTGATCTTTGAGGAGACAAAGCTTGACGGCATCACCGTGGTCCGCCACGAGATGTTTACATCCGGGATCGGATATCTGAAGGTCCTCTTCAATACGAACCGGGTTCCGATGGAAGACCTGCCGTATCTCGGACTCTTAAAATCCGTCCTCGGATATGTGGATACAAAAAATTATAGCTACAGTGATCTGAGCAGTGAGATCTTCTTAAACAGCGGCGGTGTTTCCTTCTCCGTAACCTCCTATCCGGATCTTGCGAAAGCGGGAAGCTTCACAGGAGTTTTCGTTTGCAGCGCGAGAGTCCTCTATGAGAAACTTGACTTTGGATTCGAGATCCTGGAAGAGATCATCAACCGCTCGGTTCTCGATGATGAAAAGCGCTTAAATGAGATCTTGAGCGAAGGAAAGTCAAAGTCCCAGATGAAACTCATGGGATCCGGTCACACGGCGGCCGTTGCGAGAGCGACCTCCTACTTCTCCGATACTTCCTATTTCAACGATATGACAGGCGGGATCGGATACTATAAATTCTTAGAGGACCTGGCAAAGAACTTTGAGACAAAGAAAGACGAGATCATTGCCGGCCTGAAGCGTGTGATGGCAGCGCTCTTTACGAGAGAGAACATGACAGTCAGCTACACAGCTGACCAGGAAGGATTCTCTTATCTGGAAGGCGCGATGAAGAAGCTTTCTGAGAAGATCCCGGCAGGAACCGGAAAAATCTATCCGTTCACAGCACCGAAGGAGAACAGAAATGAGGGCTTTACTTCCTCCTCCAAGGTCAACTATGTGGCACACTGCGGAACCTTCGCGGGAAGCGGATATTCCTACACAGGCGCGCTGCGGATCTTAAAAGTGATGTTAAGCTATGATTATCTCTGGATCAACATCCGCGTGAAAGGCGGTGCATACGGCTGCATGAGCGGCATCGGGCGTTCCGGTGAGGGATATTTTGTCTCCTACCGTGATCCGGAGGTGAAGAAGAGTGATGATATCTATCTCGGAATCCCGGATTATCTGGAGAATTTCGAGGCGGATGAGCGCACGATGACAAAATATGTCATCGGAACCATCAGCGATATTGATACTCCGCTGACTCCGTCCTTAAAGGGAAGCCGCGGACTCTCCGCATGGTATTCCGGAGTGACGGATGAGATGCTGAAAAAAGAGCGCGAGGAGATCTTAAACGCGACCGTGGAAGATATCCGCGCCCTCGCACCGATCACAAAGGCAGTCCTTGAGACAGGAGCTGTGTGTGTAGTCGGAAATGAGGATAAGATCAAGGCGGACAGGGAACTGTTCAAGGAGATCAAACCGTTATTTGAGTAAGAAAAAAGACTGCAAAGGGAACTGTTCGGCAGGTCTGCATACCATCTGCACCGACCGGAACAGAACCTGGGACAGGAAGAAAAAATACAGGGAAAAGTACGGAAACGTTTTTGAAAAAGCTAAGGAGAATTCATGAAAAAAGGATATAAATCAGGTTTTGTGACACTGATCGGCCGTCCGAATGTTGGAAAATCCACATTGATGAACCACCTGATCGGACAGAAGATCGCGATCACGTCGGAAAAACCGCAGACCACGAGAAACAGGATCCAGACCGTGTATACAGACGAGCATGGTCAGATCATCTTCCTCGACACACCGGGGATCCACAAAGCAAAAAACAAGCTCGGTGAGTACATGGTAAACGTTGCGGAGCATACACTCCGCGAGGTCGATGTGATCTTATGGCTCGTGGAGCCGGGAACCTACATCGGTTCCGGTGAGCAGCATATCTTAAAAGTGCTGCAGACCGTAAAGACACCGGTCATCCTCGTCATCAACAAGATCGATACGGTGAAGAAAGAGGATATCTTAAAGACCATCGAGACCTACAAGGATGCATACCACTTTAAAGAGGTGATCCCGGTATCGGCGATGAAGAAGACGAACACCGACACGCTGATCCACACGATCTTCCAGTATCTGCCGGAGGGACCGCAGTACTATGATGAGGACACCGTGACCGACCAGCCGATGCGCCAGATCGCTGCGGAACTGATCCGTGAGAAAGCACTCCGCATGATGTCGGATGAGATCCCGCACGGGATCGCAGTGACGATCGAGCGGATGACGGAGCGCGACAACGGCATGTTCGATATCGACGCGACGATCATCTGTGAGAGAGAGTCCCACAAGGGGATCGTGATCGGAAAAGGCGGTCAGATGTTAAAGCGCATCGGAACCTCCGCGAGGATCGAGATCGAGAACCTCATGGACACGAAGGTCAACTTAAAGCTCTGGGTCAAGGTCCGCAAGGAGTGGAGAGATTCCGAGCTGTATATGAAGAACTACGGATATAATTCGAAAGATATCTGATCACTCTGCTGCAGCAGGGCTGGTCAGGCAGACAGATTTCTGTCTGCGGCCGTAGCAGGAAAGCTCTGGATCAGATGCAAGAGGTTATTAAAGGAACGAAGAAATGAGAGAACAGGTAGTCCTGACCGGGATGGTCATTAAATCTGCCCCGGCGGGCGAATATGACAGAAGACTCGTGATCTTAACCTGCGAGCGGGGAAAGATCACGGCTTTTGCAAGAGGTGCGAGAAGACCCGGAAGTACGCTGATGGCGTCCTCAGCCCCCTTTGTGTTCGGCACATTCTCCCTCTATGAGGGCCGGGACGCCTATTCCCTCGTCTCTGTTGAGGTACAGAATTACTTCCGGGAGATCACGGAAAATATGGAGACGGCATGTTACGGATCCTATTTTCTGGAGTTCGCGGACTATTACGGGAGAGAGAACCTGGAGGCAGTCGAGACCTTAAAACTTCTCTACCAGTCCCTCCGGGCACTCTTAAAGAGCGCGATCCCGAACCGGCTCGTGAGGGCTGTCTTTGAGTTAAAGCTCATGGAGATCAACGGCGAGTACATGGAAAAGCCTCTGGGAAGACTGGAAGACTCCACGATCTATACGTGGGAATACGTTCTCGCGTCGCCGGTGGAAAAGCTTTACACCTTTACAGTCACGGAGAAAGTCCTGGAAGAATTTACAAAGTGCGTGGCGGAAAATAAGCGGCGATTTGTGGATAAAACCTTCCATTCACTTGACATTTTGGATGTTCTTGTATATAAATGATGTTAAAGGTTTTTTGACTTTTTTGGCAATGGATCATTCGTTGCTTTTCACGGGTAGGAATTTTCAGAACTGAAAATTCCGTATGATACAGTAGCGGTCGCGGATTTTGCCGATTTGGAATGCGAAGCATCGGTATCATAAACAGGTTTATCCTTAAAAATCGTTTTTGAGGATCAAGGAGGAATTATGAAAAAAGGACAGACGGCGGCAGCCATTCTCCTTCTCGCATTTGCCTTAAACGGCTGCGGCGGAGTGGGAAAGACCGCATTTGCCCCGACGGAGACCAGCCTTTATGTCACAAAGGAAGGCACCGTCACCAGCGCAGATGTGGAAATCTGCGAGAATGATTATTACAGCGCCGATGAATTAAAAGCCTATGCGCAGGAGATGCTGGACGCATTCGAGAGCGAAAACCAGTCCGGAAGCAGTGAGAAAAAGGCTGAGATCACGGAATGTACCGTGAAGGACGGGACTGCGAAACTTCTCATCACCTTCCCGGATGCGGAGGAATACCTTCGCTTTGCGGCGGAGTATCCGGATGAGGAGAGCGGGATCCAGGTCGAGAGTCTGGATGTGGTTCCCGTGCAGGACGGAGTGGAAAAAGGCTATATCGTCGGTTCAAATTTCTATAAAGCAGGCGATGAAAAGACGGAAGTATCCGCTGTGGACATCACAAAACAGAAAAAGCTTTATGTGGCCTGTGTGACCGGCAGCGCGAAGATCCAGACGGACGGTGCGATCCAGTATGTGTCCGAGGGCGTGACCTTAAACGGGAATACGGCCGAGACGCCGGAAGGCGAGACGTCTTATATTATCTTCAGATAAAAGGATCCGGCGGAAATCCGCGGATCTTAGAGAGACGGGATCTTCAGTTTAAGATCCTGTGATCATGGCAATACGCCGGATGGGATGGAATTACCCCGAAATCCCAGGTGGTTGTAGATAGAATTACTTTCCGCATAAACCAGTGCGGAAGAGATCAAGAGGAGAGTCACAATGGAAAAGACAATGGAAAAAATTGTAGCACTTGCGAAATCCAGAGGCTTTGTATATCCGGGTTCCGAGATTTACGGAGGTCTTGCAAACACATGGGATTACGGCAATCTGGGCGTAGAGCTTAAGAATAACGTAAAACGTGCGTGGTGGAAGAAATTCATCCAGGAAAATCCGTACAACGTAGGTGTGGACTGCGCGATCTTAATGAACTCCCAGACATGGGTTGCATCCGGACATATCGGCGGTTTCTCGGATCCGTTAATGGACTGTAAGGCATGTAAAGAGCGTTTCCGTGCCGACAAGCTCATCGAGGATTATATGGCAGAGAAAGGCATCGAGCCGGAAACTCCGATCGATGGCTGGAGCCAGGAGCAGATGAAGAAGTACATCGACGACAACCAGATCCCGTGCCCGAGCTGCGGAAAGCATGACTTCACGGATATCCGTCAGTTCAACTTAATGTTCAAGACATTCCAGGGCGTTACCGAGGATGCAAAGAACACCGTTTACTTAAGACCGGAGACTGCACAGGGTATCTTCGTAAACTTCAAGAATGTCCAGAGAACATCCAGAAAGAAAGTTCCGTTCGGTATCGGACAGATCGGTAAGTCCTTCCGTAACGAGATCACACCGGGCAACTTCACATTCCGTACCAGAGAGTTCGAGCAGATGGAGTTAGAGTTCTTCTGCAAACCGGGTACAGACCTTGACTGGTTCGCATACTGGAAACAGTTCTGCATCAAGTGGCTGCAGGATCTCGGCATCAAACCGGACGAGATGCGTGCGCGTGACCATTCTCCGGAGGAGCTCTGCTTCTACAGTAAGGCAACCACAGACCTTGAGTTCTTATTCCCGTTCGGCTGGGGCGAGCTCTGGGGTATCGCGGACAGAACCGATTACGACCTGACACAGCATCAGAACGTATCCGGACAGGATATGTCCTACTTCGACGATGAAGTAAACGAGAAGTACATCCCGTACGTTATCGAGCCGTCACTCGGCGCAGACCGTGTAACACTTGCATTCCTCTGCTCCGCATATGACGAGGAAGAGTTAGAGGGCGGCGATGTCCGCACCGTTATGCACTTCCATCCGGCGATCGCACCGGTGAAAGTCGGCATCCTTCCGTTATCCAAGAAGTTAAACGAGGGCGCTGAGAAGGTATACGCAGAACTCTCCAAATACTACAACTGTGAGTTCGATGACAGAGGAAATATCGGTAAGAGATACAGAAGACAGGACGAGATCGGTACTCCGTTCTGCGTAACATACGACTTTGATTCTGAGACAGACGGCGCTGTAACCGTTCGTGACAGAGACACGATGGAGCAGGTTCGTATCCCGATCGCAGAGTTAAAGAGCTATTTTGAGGATAAATTAAGTTTCTAATGGAGTCCGGAACGTGCAAAGCACATGACTGGCTGCGGAGCGGATCTGCAGGCGGCGTGTAAAGTGCAATGACTTTGGACTTCATGACAGGATGAGGCGGCTGGATCTTATGTCAGACCGCCTCTTTCTTCTATAACAGGAAATGACAGACAGGAAAGAAAAATGGAAAAAAGTAAGATCATTCTGGCATCCGGTTCCCCGAGACGGAAAGAACTGCTTTTGCAGATCGGGATCGTCCCGGAGATCATCGTGAGCCATGTGGAAGAGAAGATCACATCGGACGTCCCTGCTGAGGTCGTGATGAGTCTCGCAGAGCAGAAAGCCGTCGATGTGGCAAAAGAGATGCCGGAGGGAACCGTGATCCTTGGGTCCGATACGGTCGTCGCGGCGGACGGAAAGATCCTCGGGAAGCCGAAGAGCCACGAGGAGGCGTATGAGATGATCAGGCGTCTCGCGGGGCGCAGCCATCAGGTCTATACGGGCGTCTGCCTCGTGAAAAAAGGACCGGAGGGAGAAGCGGATACGGTCGTTTCCTTCTATGATGAGACGGACGTGAATGTTTCCCCGATGACGGAAAAAGAGATCCGGGAGTATGCGGATTCCGAGGAGCCGATGGACAAGGCGGGATCGTATGCGGTCCAGGGATTTTTTGCAAGATATATCGACGGATTAAAGGGATCTTACGCGAATGTGATGGGACTTCCGGTGCATCTTGTATATCAGGAATTGAAAAAACTTGGTGCTTTATAAATGTGCAGACGGGTTGATTCAGCAGGTCAGCGCATCTTGCTGTGCTGAACGTAATAAAACATACTTGCAGACAACGATCTGTGAGGTCTGCATACCTGTTGCGGGAGACACAGGAAAACATAAGCTTGAGGACAGAAATATGGGAAAATGGAACCGGTGGGGAAGGACGCTTGCGGCGGTCGTCCTCACGGCAGTGATCGTCTGCGGATGCGGCGTGAAAGAGACGCTGCTTTCCGGCAGAAAAAGTGAAAGAGAGTACGGGAAAGCCGAGACCATGGTGATCGTCACCACGGAGCGGCTCCGTTATGAAGAATTATATACAGACAAGATCTGGGATGTCGCGGTGGACGAGTCCGGAACCACGTTTGAGGAGACTCTGGTAAACCAGATCCATGATTTTTTAAAGGAATTAAAGACGATGAGCCGCATGGCCGACGAGGAGAACGTCACACTCTCGGGAAAAGAGCGGGAGCTTGTGAAGCAGGCGGCGGCTCAGTATATGGAAAATCTGAAAAACGCCGGGGACAGCTTCGAGATCACCCGGGATGTGGCAGAATCCTTATATGAGGACTACTGGAAAGCGGAAAAACTGGTGGAGACCCTGACGGAAAATGTCAATCTGGAGGTCAGCGACAGCGAGGCGAAGGTCATCACGGTCGATGAGATCGTACTTTCCGACAAAGATCAGGCGGATGAGACCTTAAAAAAGGTCCGGACGGAGGGAACGGATTTTATGACGGTCGCAAAAGAGGTGTCTGAGGACCAGGAGATCGAGAAAAAGATCTCCAGAGGCATGAGGTCAGAAGAATATGAGCAGGTCGCTTACGCGCTGGCTTCCGGGGAGATCAGCGATGTGATCGGGGCAGACGGAAAATATTATATTCTACGCTGCGTGAGCGATTACGATGAGGCCGCGACGAAGATCCGGAAGGAAGAGATGGTCCGGGAGAAGAAGAACGAGGCGTTCTATGAGACATACTCGGAGTACGCGGCGAAGGTCCATCTCGCGAAGGATGACAGTCTGTGGAAAAATCTTTCCATCACAGACGGGGAGAAGACATCGGCAGATTTCTTCGAGATCTTTGAGACGGTATGTAAGGAGACGGAATGACGGTCCCTCTGGTCTGCGCATCTGTTTGCGGACTGTGAGATCACATAGACGGAACGGCGTAACTATTCAGTAGGTCTGCGCACTTGCTGCGCTGACCATAATAAAGCACAGGATTGGAGGCAAAAATCCCATTGGCGAAGCCGATCTGGAATGGATTTTTGCTCGTAACTTGCCATGCATCCGAAGGAAAGCTCCAGGGGAGGTTTCTGTAGGTGTGAGGGTGCTGAACAGTTACGGAACGGCAAAAAATATATGGAGGTAAGCAATGGTAGCATTAAAGGTCGAAGAGCAGAAAGCATTTACGGAAGGGCTTTTTATCGGGGAGATCTTTGATAAATTTCTTGTCAGGGAAGCGGAGATCGTGACCTGGAACCGGTTTTCCATCGACGGAAAGATCCGTCAGGGATATTTTTCGGAAGAAGAGCTAGAGGAGAACCGGATCGAAGAATATTCTTCCTGGAAGAGCTTAAAGCCGATCTGCTACTCCCTGATCAGGGGAAAACGGCTGCCGGAGAGCTTCCGGATCGTATTTCTGATGCCGCCGTCGGCAAGAGACCGGTTTGTTTCCGGGAGAGTTCCGGGGATCAGTCCGGATCAGGTAGGAGGACTTTACATCAATGTCCAGTATGAAAACCAAGAGATGATCTGCGTTACGGGGACGTCCATGAAACAGTTTACCATGGATCGGACGCTGGAGAATGAATGGGACGAGAATGTAAGGAAATTCCTCCGGAAAAACGGGGTAGCAGTCAGCTAGGACCGGCTGCGGTCTGTAAAATATGGGGAACAGACCGGAAAGCAGCATCATTTTGGGAAAGGGGTTACTATCATGGAAAAATTTGCGGATCTTCAGTATGTCCGTCCGGACATGGAAAAAGTCTTTGCGCGCGTATCGGGGGATATCGCAGCGTTAAAGGAAGCAAAGAGCTATGAGGAGTTTAAAAATGCCTACATGGACTTCGTGGAGGCGGATACGGAGCTTGAGACGGCAAAGACAGTCGCTCATATCCGGAACACGATCAACCTTTTAGACAGCTTCTACGAGGGCGAGATGGCATATTTCAACAGCCAGATGCCGAAATACGGGATCCTGAAAAAAGAGATGGGAGAGGTCATTGTGGCATCCTCGTTCAAAGGCGAGATGGAGAAAGAATTCGGCTCCATCCTCTTGCAGAACATGGAAGCGCAGAAACAGCTCTCCGACGAGTGCATTGTGGACGATCAGGTGGAGGAAGCCGAGCTTGTCAACCAGTACATGAAGACCCAGGCGGCGGCCACCGTGGATTTCCGCGGAGAGCAGCTCGGGACATACGGACTCTTAAAACACATGCAGAGTACGGACCGCACTGAGAGAAAAGCGGCGTTTGAGGCGTGGGCGAAGCTCTATGCGGGGATCGCCCCGAAGCTCGACGAAGTCTATGACGGTCTCGTGAAGGTGCGCTCCGGAATGGCGAAAAAGCTCGGATTTGAGAGCTTTATCCCGATGGGATATCTGCGCCGCCGCCGTTTCGACTATACGGCGAAAGACCTGGAAGTGTTCCGGAAACAGGTGCGGGAGATCATTGTCCCGGCTGCGAAGGAGCTCTATGAGCGCCAGAAAGAGGCACTCGGTATCGAGCATCTCTATTATTACGATGAGTCCCTGACCTCCCCGGACGGAAATCCGGTCCCGGTCGGTGATAAGGAATACCTGGTCGGTGAGGCTCAGAAGATGTACCGCGAACTCTCGAAGGAGAGCGGAGAGTTTTTCGATTTCATGATCGAACATGATCTCTTCGACCTGGAGTCGAAACATGGAAAGCGCGCGGGCGGATACTGCACGACACTTCCTCTCTACCATGCACCGTTCATCTTCTCCAACTTCAACGGCACGGACGCCGATGTGAATGTCCTGACCCACGAGGCGGGCCATGCGTTTGCCGGTTTCACAGCGGCAAAATTCCAGAAGATCCCGGAGCTCTGCCACTCCACAAGTGAGATAGCGGAGATCCACTCGATGAGCATGGAACTCTGGACTTACCCCTGGATGGAGAAATTCTTCGGGGACCGCGCGGAGCAGTACCGGAAAGAGCACCTCGCGGACGCTCTCATGAAGATCCCGTATATGGTCTGCGTGGATGAATTCCAGCACAAGGTCTTTGAAAATCCGGAGATGACCGCGATAGAGCGGAGAGCAGTCTGGAGCAGCCTGGAAAAGATCTATATGCCGTGGAGAGATTATGACGGCAACGAATTCCTTGAGGGCGGCGGATTCTGGATGCAGAAGCAGCACATCTTCTTGTATCCGTTCTACTATGTGGACTACGCGATGGCCCAGATGGGGGCGTTTGAGTTCTACACAAAGATGAAGGAAGACCGGAAAGCGGCATGGGCAGACTACTACAAACTCTGCGCAGCCGGCGGTTCCATGGGATATTTCGATCTCTTAAAATACAGCGGACTCCACAAAGTCCTGGATGACGGTTCTGTGAAGATCATCATGAAGGGCGTGTTTGAGGAGCTGGGATTATAAAAAGAAAGATAAGCAGCGGAACTTATTCTCTGAGAGTAGTTCCGCTGCTTTTTTCATCGAGAAGAATACAACATGCAATATGGCATAAATTGGTTACTTTTCACGGGTAGGAATTTTCTGAACTGAAAATTCCGTATGATACCGTTATGGCCGCGGATTTTGCCGATTTGGAATGCGAAGCATCGGCAAAATCCTGTTACAGTGCGCGGGCATGGAGTGCCCGTGTACTGTAACATAAATTATGGACTTTAGTCTGTTGAGCCCATTGGAGTTTTTCGCTGATCCGAAAAATGGAGATGGGCGAAACAATAAACCACCCGCTATGCGGGTGCGCGTCGATTGTTATACAAAAAATTACCTTTCCGTTTACAATAAAGTTGTTCAGGCTATATTGCAGAAAGGAAAGGTAATTTATGGCGAAGAAAGAAAATTCACTCGCACATACGAAATGGATGTGCAAATATCATATCGTCTTCACACCTAAGTATAGACGAAAAGTAATCTATTATCAATACAGAGAAGACATTAGAGACATTATAAAACAATTATGCAGTTATAAAGGCGTACAAATCATCGAAGGTCATGTGATGTCGGACCATGTCCATATACTAGTAAGTATTCCACCGAAAATGAGTGTATCTTCATTCATGGGATATTTAAAAGGGAAGAGTGCGTTAATGATGTTCGACAAGCACGCAAATTTAAAGTATAAATTTGGTAATCGTCATTTCTGGTCAGAAGGTTATTATGTTAGTACAGTAGGACTAAATGAAGCCACAATCAAGAAATATATTCAAGATCAGGAAAAGCATGATATTGCAATGGATAAATTAAGTGTAAAAGAATATGAAGACCCTTTCAAGGGTTGAGGCTAAGTAGTATCAACACCCCTTAAGGGGTAGCGACGAGTCAAGAGCAATATGGCTTGAACGGAGCTGTGGGAAGACTGCGTAAGCAGGATTCCCATAGCTGAAAGAGAAAGCCAGCGCCTTGAGACGCTGGCCTAGTAACGGTGGGCTTATAGCCCTAGTGCAAACCACCCTTTTGAAGGGTGGTGGTGACTTGTAAAAATTTCCTCTTAGTTTTCAGAAAAAAGTAAGGAAAAAAGGGTCGAAATATGGTAGGATGATACTAAGGTCAATCATAAGAAAAACCCAAAGGAGGACAAATCATGGAACAGATCGCAATCCTTGTTGTGGATGATGAGAAAGAGATCGCGGACCTTGTGGAGATCTACCTGGTCAGCGATGGATATAAAGTATTTAAGGCAAACAATGCGAAAGAGGGACTGGAGATCCTGGAAAAGGAGGAGATCCATCTGGTGCTCCTGGACATCATGATGCCGGGAATGGATGGACTCGAGATGTGCAGAAAGATCCGGGAGACGAACAATATCCCGATCATCATGCTGAGTGCGAAATCAACGGATCTCGACAAGATCCTGGGACTTGGGACCGGCGCGGATGACTATGTGGTAAAACCGTTCAATCCGCTTGAACTCACGGCCCGCGTGAAATCCCAGCTCCGCCGTTATACCCAGTTAAACCCGAACAGCAATACCGGAAAGGCGGCAAAGAACGAGATCACGATCCGCGGACTCTCGATCAACAAAGACAACCACAAGGTCATCGTGTACGGGGAGGAGATCAAGCTGACTCCGATCGAGTTCGATATCCTGTACCTTCTCGCGTCGAATCCGGGCCGCGTGTTCAGCACGGATGAAATCTTTGAGAAGGTGTGGAACGAAAAAGTATACGAGGCAAACAATACCGTCATGGTACATATCCGGAGACTGCGCGGAAAGATGAAAGAAGACACGAGACAGGATAAGATCATCACGACGGTCTGGGGGGTAGGATACAAAATTGAAAAGTGACTGGAGCAGAAATTTTTACACGCAGATCGCGGTCAATATCTTTTACAGCGCCCTGATCGCATGTCTGGTGGACGCGTTCCTGATCATGAATATCAACCTTCTGCTGGCATATCTGGACCAGACCAGGTACGCGAATATGATGATCTTCCAGATCTTCCGGATGGGGACGATCACGACGATCCTCTATGTCCTCATCGGGATCGGAGTCTTTTCCCTCACGCTTCTGCTGCTTGAGAGAAAGACGATGAAATACATCGGAAAGATCGCGATGGCGATCCAGAACATCTCCGAAGGCGATCTGAATACCCAGATCGAGGTCGTGGGAGACGATGAATTCTCTGCAATGGCATCCAATCTGAACAGGATGGAAGCAGATATCCGGAAGCTTATGGATAAGGAGCGCGAATCGGAGCGGACGAAGAATGAGCTGATCACGAACGTCGCCCATGACCTTCGGACACCGCTCACGTCCATCATCGGCTATCTGGAGCTTCTCTCCTCCGGACCGGCGATCAGCCAGGAGATGCAGAAAAAGTATATCGATATCGCCTATGTGAAGGCAAAACGCCTGGAAAAACTGATCGAAGATCTCTTCGGCTTTACGAAGATGAACTACGGCAGGATTTCCATGAACGTCGGAAAAGTGGACATCGTTAAGCTTCTCGGTCAGCTTTTGGAGGAATTTTATCCGAGTTTTATGGATAAGGACCTGACTTACGAGTTAAAGAGCAATGTCCCGTCCCAGGTGATCACGGCGGACGGAAATCTCCTCGCGAGACTTTTCGACAACCTGATCAACAACGCGATCAAATACGGGGCCGAGGGAAAGAAAGTCCTGGTCCAGGTGCTCGCGAAGGACGATATAGTCACGGTGTCCGTCACGAACTACGGCTATGTGATCCCGGCGGAGGAGCTGCCGCTGATCTTCAATAAATTTTACCGCGTGGAGCAGTCCCGCTCATCAAAGACCGGAGGAACCGGTCTGGGACTTGCCATTGCAAAGAGCATCGTGGACATGCATGGCGGAACGATCAGCGTGGCCAGTGACCTGAACGGAACGGTGTTCACCGTAAAGCTGAAGGTGGATTTTGATGTGAATAAGGAAAATTTTGCAGGCAATGCTTCACGCTAGGAATATCAGGGGAAATATATGAATCAGACGAAAAAATATCTGCTTTTTGGGTGTATGGCTGCCGTCCTTGTGACGGCGGACAGCTTTCCCGCTTTTGCCGGGGATTCGGAACTCTACGGAGTCAGCCTGGATCAGGAAGAACAGGCGAAAGCTCCGGTCGCTCTGGACATCACGGCCGTGTATGGGAAGACGGCCAGGCTCGGGAGTTTTGTCCCGTTAAAGATCCGCCTCTACGGCCAGTCGGAGAGTGCGTTTCAGGGGACTCTTACCGTGTCGACGCTGGAGAGCGTAAACAACGGGACGGCGGAACCGTATGAATATTCTTGGTCGGTCGAGGTTTCGCCTGCGGAGACAAAGAACATGGAGCTCTACGTCCCGCTGGGGCAGAAAAACGGCAAGATCTATCTGACATTAAAAGACGCGAAAAACAGGACCATGGGGGAAACCTCCATGGATTTTGACGTTTCAAAGGAAGAGAGCCGTCTCCTTGCGGGAGTTATCGAAAACAGACCGGGAAACTTAAACTGGCTCGACGGAGTCGGTCTGAATTACGGGATGGTCCAGTCGAAAACGGTCGAGATCGCGAAGGAGGACTTTCCGGATGACCCGAGAGGACTTTCGATGTTCGACCTGCTCATTGTAAACGGGATCGACTGCGGGACTCTTGACCAGGCACAGAAAGAGGCCGTGGCGGACTGGGTGAGCGACGGTGGTACCCTGATCCTCGGAACCGGAAAAAACGGCGGGAAAACACTGGAACTCCTGAGTGAAATGCAGACGGATATCACGCTGGAGGACGCGAAGACCGTGTGGATTGGAATGGGAACCGAGTACGCGGATCAGAATCCGGCAGAATCTGAGGTGCGCTTAAACTACGCGCAGGCGGAGATTCCTGGTGCTTCGGAACGGATGGTCACAGACGGGACCCCGCTCTTAAAGATCATGAGCTGCGGAAACGGACGGATCGGCGTTCTGGGGATCGATCTTTCGGAGATCACCGGCTTCGTGAAACGAAATTCTTCCTACGCGGCCTGGTTTCTCGGGGAGGTGTTCCGGGAGGAAGAACTGAACAGGATCTATTACTATTCCTATGGCCGGGATGCCGGCTACTGGAATGCCCAGAATCTTGTGAGCGGAGGAAATGCGAAGCGGCTTCCGAACCTTGTCCTCTACGGCTTTGTGATCTTTGGATATCTGGTCATCGCGGGGCCGGGTCTCTATCTGATGCTGAAAAGAAAAGGACTGAACAGGTATTACGGCGGTTCTTTGCTTGTCTTTTCGGCAGCAGCCTGCGTTGTGATCTGGGCGATGGGGGGAAAGACGAGATTCACGAGTGAGTTCTGTACAAGTGCGACGATCCTGGATGCGGAGAACGATACCGTCCGTGAGAAGACATTCTTAAATATCCGGACGCCGGACAGCAGCGGATTTTCCGTGAAGCTCACGCCGGACTACCGGGTCTCCCCGCTGACAAGGAGCGGACGGTATGATACGGTCCGCGTGGAGAATTTTGAAAAGAACATTCAGGCTGCGATTGGCATCCGGAAAGAGGCGGATGACACCGTGATCTTCAGCAGAAGATCAAAAGCGTTTGACTCCCGGTATTTTCTTCTGGAACGGGAGACAGAGATGCAGGGCAAAACGGATGCCAGTCTCACGGTATCGGGCGGAAAGATCAGCGGTTATGTTGAGAATCATCTGCCTGTGAAGCTGGAAAATGCGGCGGTCTATCTCTACGGACAGGTCGTGATCCTGGGCGATCTGGAGCCGGGACAGAGGATCGAACTGGAGAATGAGAAGCTTCTGGTATGGCCGGTCGGAATGACATGGCTGCTCGCGGATCGGGTCTGCGGCTATCCGGACCGCGCGGACGATTCGAACGAGGAATACATGGAAAATATTCAGAAATCCGGTCTCGGAGAATATTTTGCGGATCATTATTATTCCAGATATAACCCGGAAGTCCGACTCGGCGGCTTTATTCCGTCATCCTACGCGGAATCGGCTGGAATCCCTGATGACGACCAGGACGGAAAGACGTTCTATACGGAACCGGTGAGTTGTCAGATGGGAAAGGACGGGGAGATCTACCGCTGTGGTCAGATGGCGGAGCCGTCTGTGAGTACCGGAATGGGCGTCAGCTACGGAAACGCCATGGTCCTGTACGGAACGGATCCGGTGATCGTGGAGTATGATCCGGGAACGGATATTCAGATCGGGACATATTCCTTCCTGCCTGTTTCGGAGCAGTTTTTCGAGGATGCGAGATATTCCTATATCGACCGCTTTTCCGGAGAAGCGTCATTCTATAATGAGAAGACGGGAACCTACGATCCGGTCGATATCCGGAAACAGGATTTTACGAGAGAGGAACTGAGTGATTACATTGCCGCGGACGGAAAGATCACGGTTCGCTATTCCGGCGGGAATGACGCGAAGAATGGAACCAGTCAGGCACTTCCGCTCCTGATGGTCACGGGGAGGGAAAACTGATGCTGAAGATACAGGGACTGAAAAAGAAATTTGGCAATTTTGAGGCGCTCTCCGGACTCGACATGGAGGTTGCGGAGGGGGCGCTTTACGGCTTTGTCGGACCGAACGGAGCCGGAAAGACCACAGCGATCCGCATCATCACGGGACTCCTGAATGCGGATGAAGGCTCTGTCCTGATCGACGGAAAAGACGCGTTCTGCTACCGGGACCAGGTGAAGGACCTGTTTGGATACGTTCCGGATGAATTTGGTCTGTATGACAATCTGAAAGTCTGGGAATACATGGACTTTTTTGCCTCCTGTTACGGGCTTTCCGGCCTGGTGGCGAGAGAGCGGTGTACAAACCTCCTGGAACAGGTAAAGCTTGCGGATAAAGAAGATTTTTTCGTGGACAGTCTTTCGCGCGGAATGAAGCAGCGGCTCTGCCTTGCCCGCGCGATGATCCACGATCCGAAGCTTCTGATCCTGGACGAGCCGACCTCCGGGATGGATCCGAGAGCGCGTGTGGAATTCAAGGAGCTCTTAAAGGAGCTGTGCGCGGAGGGAAAGACGATCCTTGTGAGCTCCCATATCCTCTCGGAGTTGGCGCAGATGTGTACCGATATCGGGATCATTGATGCCGGAAAGATCGTTCTGTCCGGAAACATGGGGGATATCTTAAAGCAGGTCAATGATTCGAACCCGATCCGTGTCCAGGTTGTCGAGAATGTCCGGGAGGCGGTACAGTTTCTCAGGGCAGAGCCGGAGGTCCGGACGATCACGGTGGAAGGAAACGACCTCGTCGTGGGATTCCACGGCGGAAAGGACGCGGAGGCGATGCTTCTCGCAAAACTGGTAGCGCACAACATCGGGATCTGCGGATTCTGGAGAGAACAGGGGGACCTGGAGAGCATCTTCATGCAGATCACGGATCATGATATGGAAAAGGTGGTGATGACGAGTGAAGAATAATCCGGTCTATAAGAGGGAAATGCTGGTCCGGTCGAGAAGTTTCCGGATCCCGCTCATCATCCTGATCTTTAACGGGATCCTGGCTCTGGTGGCGCTCTTAAACATGTACCAGAGCATCGCGCAGGTAAAGGTGAGCGGATCCGTCACCTATGAGAATTTTTTACAGCTCTACACATTCGTGGCCGCCCTGGAGTTTATGATGCTGATGTTCATCATGCCGGCGCTGACGTCGGCCAGCATCAGCGGGGAGCGGGAACGCCACACGCTGGAGCTGATGTTTACGACAAAGATCCGTCCGATCGACATCGTGATCGGGAAACTCGCGTCGGCGTTCACGCATCTGATGATCCTCGTGTTCTCGAGTATTCCGGTCCTGATGCTGACCTTCATCTATGGGAGCATCAGTTCGCAGGATCTCTTCCTGCTGCTGTTCAGCTATGTGACCGTTGCATTGTACTGCGGAAGTCTCGGAATCTTCGCTTCTTCGTTGATGAAGCGCTCGACGTTTTCGAATGTCATCACCTACGGGATCATGCTGGTCCTCGTGGTGGGGACGTACATGCTGAATGTGTTCCTGCTGAGGATCTCGGAGACAGAGATCAATATGATGGTGCTGGGGGCGGGGGAGACGATCCCTGAGCCGACTTCCGGGGCGGCCGTCTATCTGCTGCTCGCGAATCCGGCGATCACGTTCGCGCAGATTCTGGAAGGTCAGGTTGCGGGAGGCGGAGGAAACTTTACGATCCGGAACTTTCTCGGAAGTCAGGCCGGGAATCTGATCACGGATCACTGGGTCTTCTTTAGCCTCATCCTGCAGCTTGTCCTGTCGGCGATCTTCATATGGGGAGCCGTCTTTTTCCTGGAACCGGTGAGAAGACAGAAAAAGGCTGATCTTCAGAGTACCCGCTGAGTTACTTTTTACGGGCGGAACAGTCAGAGAGAAAAAATTCATGTGGAGGTAACAGGAATGTTTTATATCGGATGCCATCTCTCCTCTGCGAAGGGGTTCCTCGCGATGGGAAAGGACGCGGAAAAGATCGGAGCGACGACGTTCCAGTTTTTCACGAGAAATCCGCGGGGCGGAAGTGCAAAGCCGCTCGACCATGAGGATATCCAGGCATTTTTAAAATTGAAGGAAGAGCTGGGGATCGGAACGCTGGTGGCCCATGCTCCATATACATTAAACGGCTGCTCAGCGGACAAAAAGATCCGTGATTTCGCGAAGCGGACCATGGCGGATGACCTGGAGCGCATGGAGGCGATCCCGGGAAATCTCTACAATTTCCATCCCGGAAGCCATGTAAAACAGGGCGTGGAAGCCGGGATCACTTATATCGCAGAAATGTTGAATGAGATCCTGCGTCCGGATCTCCACACGACGGTACTCCTCGAGACGATGGCCGGAAAGGGGAGCGAGGTCGGGAGAAGCTTTGAGGAGCTTCGGGAAATTCTTGACAGAGTCGAACTTTCTGATAAGATGGGAGTATGCATGGATACGTGTCATGTCTGGGATGCCGGGTATGACATTGTAAATGATCTTGACGGCGTGCTGGCGGAGTTTGACCGGATCGTGGGTCTCGACCGTCTGAAAGCGGTCCATTTGAACGACAGCATGAATGTGCGGGGAGCCGGAAAGGACCGCCACGCGCGGATCGGGGAAGGCGAGATCGGTGCGGAGGCGCTTGTCAGGGTGATCAATCACCCGGAGCTGCGCGATCTGCCGTTCTGTCTGGAGACTCCGAATGAGCTTCCGGGATATGCAGAAGAGATCCGCTTTCTGAAAGAACACAGACAATAAAAAGGAGAACATGGGATATGGGTATTTTAAAGGTTGGTGTCGGCGCGTTAAAGAGCGTGCTGGAAGATTCCTGGCGCGAGTATTTCTACTGTCCGGCGATGGAACCGGATGTCCTTGTCAAAAAAGGGGAAAACAGAAAGTCAAATAGAAGCTATAACACAAAAAACAGTGACAACCTGATCTCCAACGGATCCATCATCGCGGTCAATGAGGGACAGTGCATGATGATCGTGGATCAGGGAGCAATCGTTGAGGTCTGCGCGGAAGCCGGAGAGTTTGTGTACGATACCTCCGCGGAGCCGAGTATTTTCTACGGAAATCTCGGAAAGAGCATCGGGGACAGCTTTAAGCAGTTCGGAAAGCGTTTCACGATGGGCGGTGACACGGCGAGAGACCAGAGAGTCTACTTCTTTAATACAAAGGAGATCGTCGGAAACAAGTACGGCACGGCGAATGCAGTCCCGTTCCGCGTGGTGGACCAGAACATCGGTCTCGACATGGATATTGCGATCCGCTGCCACGGCGAATATTCCTACCGGATGGTGGATCCGATCCTCTTTTATAAGAACATCTGCGGAAACATTGAGGAAGATTATACGAGAGACAAGATTGATTCCCAGCTTCGCAGCGAGCTCCTGACAGCCCTGCAGCCGGCATTCGCAAAGATTTCCGGGATGGGAGTCCGCTACAGCGCACTTCCGGGACATACGGTGGAGCTTGCAAATGCGCTCCGTGAGATCCTCTCCGACAGCTGGGACGATGTTTACGGGATCACGGTGAGCAAGATCGGAGTGAGCTCCGTGAAAGCCTCCGAGGAAGACGAGAAGATGATCAAGGAGCTGCAGAGAAATGCGACATTCCGCAACCCTGGAATGGCGGCAGCGCAGCTCGTAAATGCACAGGCGGAGGCGATGCAGAGTGCGGCGAAAAATACTTCGACCGGCCCGATGATGGCGTTCGCCGGAATGAACATGGCTGCACAGAACGGCGGATTTAATGCCCAGGGACTGTTTGACATGGCAGCTGCCCAGGGACAGCAGGGTGCTTCCGATATGGCTGCCCAGGCTCCGCAGACATCCGGCGGACCGGCAAAGATGGCGCCGTTATCCGGCTGGACCTGTTCCTGCGGTCAGGAGGGAAATACCGGAAACTTCTGCTCCAACTGCGGAAAGAAGAAGCCGGAGGAGAGCGGTTCCTGGACCTGCTCCTGCGGACAGGTAAATACGGGCAATTTCTGTTCAAACTGCGGAAAGAAGCGCCCGGACGCTGTCTGGACCTGCTCCTGCGGTCAGGAAAATAAAGGAAACTTCTGTGCGAACTGCGGAAAACCGAGACCATAAAAGAATCAGCTCCCGGATTGTTTCGGAATGACAGTCCGGGAGTTATGCCAGATACAGGGGGAAAAAGAGATGGCACTTGTAAGTTATAAATGCCCCAACTGCGGCGGCTCAGTGGTCTTTGATCCGAAAAAGCAGAAATTCTGCTGTGAGTTCTGCATGTCGGAATTTACGGAGGAAGAGATGAAAGCTGCGGCTCTGAGTTCAACAGAGACCAGCGGTGTGCAGGATGGGGGTGATACCTCCGGGACAGTGGGAACGGAGGCACAGGCAGAAAGCGGGGTTAATGCGAAAGCAGGCACCGAAACAGGTGCAGATCAAATATCCGATATGGCACAGAGTGGCCGTGCAGGCAGCACAGATCAGAAAGAGGACGCTCTCGTCTACATTTGTCCGAGCTGCGGTGCGGAGGTCGTGACGGATGCCACGACAGCGGCGACGTTCTGCTATTACTGCCACAACCCGGTCGTCCTCTCCGGAAAGCTTTCCGGGGAATTCCTGCCGGACTATGTGATCCCGTTTGCGATGGATAAGAAACAGGCGACGGGGATCTTCCTTGACTGGATCAAAAAGAAAAAATATATCCCGGATGACTTTTTCTCAAAAAGTCAGATCGAGAAGTTCTCCGGCGTGTATTTCCCGTACCTGATGTACAGCTGCAAGGTGGACGGAAAGATCCAGGCGGAAGGTGAAAAACAGCGGACCTGGGTTGCAGGAAATATCCGGTATACGGAGCATAAAAAATACCGGATGGAGCGCGCAGGGGAACTCGATGTCAGAAATGTGACGAGAAATGCCTTAAAGAAAAATAACAGCGCACTCGTGGAAGGCGTTCTGCCCTTTGATATGGAAAAGCTGAAACTGTTTGATATGGGATACCTCTCGGGATTCCAGGCGGAAAAGCGGGATATGGAGAAAGAAGCTCTGACGCCTGAGGTGGAGCAGGAAGTAAAGCAGTACACGGTGGAACAGCTGAAAAACGACGTGATGGGACAGTACTCCGCAGTCCGCGTGGATCAGAGTGACACAAATATCCGGGACGCAAAGTGGCAGTATGCCCTGCTCCCGGTGTGGATCCTTACATATAGGGATAAGGCCAGAAAAGACGAACTCTATTACTTTGCGATGAACGGGCAGACAGGAAAGATCTGCGGAAAGCTTCCGGTCGCAAAAGGAAAACTTGTGAAACTGTTCCTGGAGATCTTTGTGCCGGTTGCGGCGATCCTGATGATCGGAGGGTGGTTCCTGTGATGAAAATGAAGTGGATAACTGAAAAGACGGGTAAGAACAGCGGGAGAAACAGGGGCATTCTGGGAGCGGCAGGAAGATCACTGAAAGTTTTTCTGGCAGCAGGCGTCCTTGGGATCTTCCTCTCGGGAACTGCCTTCGCAGCGTCCGGCGAGGACGCGTACCGCATGGCGGAGGGAACGGAAAACTATGCCGATGTCTACGATATGGCGGATCTTTTTACGGACGAAGAAGAACAACAGCTCTCCGGACAGGCGCAGACGCTTTCTGAGAAGATGAAGATGGAGGCGGTCATCGTCACGACGGAGGAAAATTCTGACTCCGCGCAGGTGTTTGCGGACGGATTTTACACGGAGGGCGGCTTTGGAACAGGCTCTGACCATTCGGGAATCCTGTTCCTCATCGACATGGACAACCGGGAGCTCTATATTTCCACGACCGGACAGATGATCCGGTACATGACGGACAGCCGGATCGAGGACGTCCTGGATGATGTTTACGGGTATGCGTCGGATGCCGATTATTACGGGGCGGCTTCAGCATTTCTTGCAGATACGGAAACGTGTTATGCGAACGGGATCTCGAAAGATCAGTACAATTATGACACGGAGACGGGAAAGATCAGCCGTTACCATCATCTGGAATGGTATGAGATCCTGTTTGCGATCGGCATTGCGGCAGTCTGCGGCGGCGCGGCGGTGGTCTCTGTGCTCAGAAGCTACAGTCTTCACGGGGAAGATAAGCGGATGGCTGCGAACTTTAAGCTCTCTTATCGGCGTGACAGTCGGTTTACCATGGGAAATATTCTCGCGGATGCCCTGCTGACTTCGTATATTACGCAGCAGGTGATCGCATCACAGAAAAATAACCGTCCGGGCACCGGAGGAGGAAGTTTTTCCGGCGGCGGCAGGTCATCCACCCACAGTTACGGTGGAAACAGCCACGGCGGCGGGGGAAGGAAGTTTTAAGGAATGGAGATCAGGACGATCGGGATCATCGGACAGGGCGCGCTCGGCGTCATGTACGGAAATCATCTGACAAAGAAGCTCGGAAATGAGCATGTATTTTTTATCGCGGACGAAACGCGTGTGGAACGATACCGCAAGACGGGCATGAGCTGCAACGGGGAGAAATGCGGATTTACATACCGCTCCCCGGCGGAGGCAGTGACGGCAGATCTCATCATCTTTGCCGTCAAATTTATGGGAATGGAGAGTGCGATCCGGACCGTGAAGCCGTTTGTCGGGGAGAATACCCTGTTCTTGTCGGTGCTCAACGGGATCTCCAGCGAGGGGATGATCGAGGAAGTCTACGGGGCGGATCATGTGCTCTATGCCTGCGTTCAGGGAATGGACGCTGGAAAGGATGGGAGCGCGGTCACTTACAAAAATATGGGCTACATCACCATCGGAAATAAGGATAAGAGCCGCGATGAGAAGTTAAAAGCGGTGACGGATCTGTTTGACCGGACCGGACTTTCCTACCAGGTTCCGGACGATATCCTGAGGGAACAGTGGAACAAACTCATGTTAAACACCGGCGTCAACCAGGTGACGGCAGTCTACGGCGCACCGTACAGCCTGATCCAGAAAGAGGGAGAGGCGCGGACCATGATGATCGAGGCCATGCGCGAGGTTCTCCGCGTGGCGGACACTCAGGATGTGGATCTTTCGGAGGCGGATATTTCCTACTGGCTGGACCTTCTTGCAACCCTGAATCCGGATGGACATACGTCCATGTGCCAGGACGTGCTCGCGGGACGGCCGACGGAGGTGGAGCTGTTTGCGGGGACGATGTTAAAGATCGCGGAGGAAGAGGGACTTTCTCTTTCGGTGAACGCGTTTTTGTATGAGCGGCTGAAGGAGCTGGAGACAGCTGAAGATTGAAAGTAAGGAGAGCTGAGGGAACGCTCCGGCAGATCTTTGTGCCTGCAGTGCTGAAACATGGCAGGAAGGTGAAAGAAGGAGAAATACATGACGATCATGGTAATTGACGGCCAGGGCGGAAAGATGGGAAAAGGCCTGGTGGAAATGTTGAAGAAAAGCTGCCCGGAGGACGAGATCCTGGCAATCGGGACGAACAGCATCGCTACGGCGGCGATGTTAAAGGCGGGGGCGGATGCCGGTGCGACGGGAGAAAACCCGGCGGTCGTCACAAGCCGCACGGCGGACATCATCGTGGGCCCGATGGGGATCGTTATCGCGGACTCCCTGATGGGGGAGATCACCCCGAAGACGGCCGTTGCGATCGGCCAGAGCCCGGCAAAAAAGGTTCTGATCCCGGTGAACCGCTGCCAGCATTTTGTTGTGGGCTGCAGGGACGTTTCGATGGGAGAATATGTAAAGCTCGCGGTGGAGGAAGTTCTGAAGATCCGGCGCGGGGAGCTGTAAATAAGCGCTGATAAAAAGACGAAGACACCTGATTTTTGATGATCTGGGTGGCTTCGTCTTTTTTTATTATGGACTTTAGTCTGTTGAGCCCATTGGAGTTTTTCGCTGATCCGAAAAATGGAGATGGGCGAAACAATAAACCACCCGCTATGCGGGTGCGCGTCGATTGTTATACAAAAAATTACCTTTCCGTTTACAATAAAGTTGTTCAGGCTATATTGCAGAAAGGAAAGGTAATTTATGGCGAAGAAAGAAAATTCACTCGCACATACGAAATGGATGTGCAAATATCATATCGTCTTCACACCTAAGTATAGACGAAAAGTAATCTATTATCAATACAGAGAAGACATTAGAGACATTATAAAACAATTATGCAGTTATAAAGGCGTACAAATCATCGAAGGTCATGTGATGTCGGACCATGTCCATATACTAGTAAGTATTCCACCGAAAATGAGTGTATCTTCATTCATGGGATATTTAAAAGGGAAGAGTGCGTTAATGATGTTCGACAAGCACGCAAATTTAAAGTATAAATTTGGTAATCGTCATTTCTGGTCAGAAGGTTATTATGTTAGTACAGTAGGACTAAATGAAGCCACAATCAAGAAATATATTCAAGATCAGGAAAAGCATGATATTGCAATGGATAAATTAAGTGTAAAAGAATATGAAGACCCTTTCAAGGGTTGAGGCTAAGTAGTATCAACACCCCTTAAGGGGTAGCGACGAGTCAAGAGCAATATGGCTTGAACGGAGCTGTGGGAAGACTGCGTAAGCAGGATTCCCATAGCTGAAAGAGAAAGCCAGCGCCTTGAGACGCTGGCCTAGTAACGGTGGGCTTATAGCCCTAGTGCAAACCACCCTTTTGAAGGGTGGTGGTGACTTGTATAGTTCTTCCATATCATCCAGAGCTTTTTCTGTGATTGTTGTCAGCGTGTCCACTGCGCATATTCTTCTGCCTGTCCGCATACACTGATGTGTATGCAGGCGCATCAGGCGCGTGCGCGTAAAAGTGACGGAAGGAGTGTCTGCCATGGGGAAAAAGATGCATCCGGGATCGGGAGCTGTGATCGGAGCGCAGCTTGTGATCCTTTTGATCCTGACGGCTTCCCTGTGTGTCCAGAGCAGGAAAGCGGCGGCGGAGAATACATATGCGATCATGGAGGAGAGCGGCGGGGGAAAGAAAGACTATATCCACTGGGTGGGATTTACCGTCCCCGCGGGAGGCATGCAGAAAACATTCCGCCTGGATATGGGGAGTATCCAGGAGGATGTCCATCTGAACTGGGTGGAACTGCTTGCATATCTCGGAGCAAAATACGGCGGGGATTTCGAGCGGTTCCGGCAGGCAGATCTCGACGCGGTGACGGAAAAACTGAAGTCCGGGATGACGATGGAGGAGCTCACGAAGGACATGAAATACTATGCCTATTACCGGGAGGCATACGGTGCAGTCCTCGACGGGATGGTCGGATATTTTGAGCAGGAGACGGAGGTGCCGGAAGACCTCACACAGAGCGGAACGGGTGAAAATGTAAATGCGAAGACCGTCTGGCTCAGAAAATACGGTCTGAAAGCATTCTCACCGATCGCGAAAAACTTCCCGTACAGTGATTTCGACGATTTCGGTGCATCCCGATCCTACGGATTCAAGAGAAAACACCTGGGTCATGACATGATGGGGCAGGTGGGGACGCCGGTGATCGCGGTGGAATCCGGATATGTGGAGGCACTTGGCTGGAACCAGTACGGCGGATGGCGGATCGGGATCCGGAGTTTCGATAAAAAACGGTACTATTATTACGCCCATCTGCGCCAGAATTACCCATACCAGTCAAATCTCAAAGAGGGCAGTATCGTGACGGCGGGCGATGTGATCGGATACCTGGGCAGGACCGGATACAGCACCACGGAGAACACCAACAACATCACAACTCCGCACCTGCACTTCGGGATCCAGCTCATCTTCGATGAATCCCAGAAAGAGGGAAACAACGAGATCTGGATTGACTGCTACGAGATCGTGAAGTTCCTGCGGCTGAATCAGAGCGAGACTGTGAAGGTGGAAGGGACTAAAGAGTGGACGAGAGTCTACGGGATGAAAGATCCGGATGTACCGGGAGAAGAGGAAAATTCAGAGAGAGGTCATGGATAAAATCTTAAGAATCTCCCCATAATAATCAGAGTAATAAGGCACTGCCTGCAAAACTAACAGAAAACGAAAGGGTGAGATTCATGAAAGATCAGGTCTTTGGTGTCCTTCAGAGGATCGGGAGATCGTTCATGCTGCCGATCGCGCTGCTTCCGGCGGCGGGACTTTTGCTCGGCATCGGCGGTTCGTTCTCCAATGTCACGATGCTCGAGGCATACGGGGTGACGGGGGGCATGGGACCGGGGACCCTCTTGAACGCACTGTTCATGGTCATGAGCCGGGCCGGGGACATCGTGTTCACAAATCTCCCGATCCTCTTTGCCATGGGTGTTGCGATCGGGATGGCAAAGAAGGAGAAGGAAGTTGCAGCGTTAGCGGCGGTCATCTCGTTCCTCGTCATGCATGCTGCGATCGGAGCGATGATCGAAGTAAACGGCGGAGCGGATTCCCTGAAAGAGGGCGCCGGCGCCATGGTCGCGGGGATCCGGTCCCTGCAGATGGGAGGGTTCGGCGGGATCCTCGTGGGGCTTGGGACGGCATGGCTCCACAACCGGTATTATAAGATCGAGCTTCCCCAGGTGCTCTCGTTTTTCGGCGGAACGCGGTTTGTCCCGATCGTGTGCGCCCTGTTTTACGTTCTCGTGGGGATCCTCATGTACTTTGTCTGGCCGCCGGTCCAGACGGCGATCTCCGAAGTCGGCCGGTTCGTGCTCCGCTCCGGTTACCCGGGAACCTGGTTTTACGGCTTTGTGGAGCGGGCGCTGATCCCGTTTGGTCTGCACCATGTGTTTTACATCCCATTTTGGCAGACAGCGGTCGGCGGGTCCATGGAGATCGGCGGGAAAGTCGTGGAAGGCGCCCAGAACATCTTTTTCGCGGAACTCGCGGATCCTGCAGCGGAGAGATTTTCCGTGGAGGCGACAAGGTTCATGGCGGGAAAGTTCCCGCTTATGATCTTCGGACTCCCCGGCGCAGCTCTCGCCATGTATCAGGCGGCGCTGCCGGAAAAGAAAAAGGAGGTATCGGGGCTGTTCCTCTCCGCCGCACTGACTTCCATGCTCACAGGGATCACGGAACCGCTGGAGTTTACATTCCTCTTTACAGCGCCTCTGCTCTATGGGATCCACTGTGTGTTTGCTGGTCTGGCGTACATGCTGATGCACATGCTCGGCGTGGGCGTCGGAATGACATTCTCCGGCGGACTGATCGACCTGTTTCTGTTCGGGATCCTTCAGGGGAATGAAAAGACCGGATGGCTCTGGATCGTGGTGATCGGTGTGTTTTATTTCCTCGTGTATTATGCGGTGTTCCTGATCGTAATCCGGAAACTCGATTATAAGACGCCGGGGCGGGAGAGCGGGACCGCGGCGAAGCTTTACACGAGAGATGATGTGGAGCATAGGAAACAGGATAAAAGAAACAAAACTATTTCAAAAAACGCGAAAAACGAAAAAGATAGAGCAAAAGAAGCAAAGAATCCCGCAGAGACAGCCGGAGAACCGTACCAAAGTCAGAATGATAACGAAAAAAATCCGGAGAGATCCGGGGAGTCGCGCTCGGGAAAAATCCTCCGGGGACTCGGCGGCATGGACAACCTCACTGATGTGGACTGCTGCGCGACGCGGCTCCGCTGTACTGTAAAAGATGAAAAGAAAGTGGATGAGACGATCTTAAAAGCGACCGGGGCATCCGGCGTCATCAAAAAAGGAAACGGCGTCCAGATCATCTATGGTCCGCAGGTGTCTGTCATCAAGTCGGATCTGGAAGAATATATGGAAGCGCGTGAACAGGCACAAAATGCGTCAACTGTGATCAGAAGTCCCATGACCGGGACCGTCATTCCGCTTGAAGAGGTCCCGGACGAGGCGTTTGCCGGAGCCATGATGGGGGACGGTGCGGCGATCGTACCTACAGACGGGATCGTGCAGGCCCCGGCGGATGGAGAGGTGACCTTTGTGTTTCCCACAAAGCATGCCGTCGGATTCCGGACGGATGCCGGTCATGATATGTTGATCCATGTTGGGATTGACACGGTGTCCCTGTCCGGAGACGGATTTGAGGCTTTCGTGAGCGACGGGGATCATGTGCGGGCGGGAGAGCCGCTTTTAAAGGTGGATATCCGGAAGATCGGGGACCGGGTTCCGTCCATGGCATCGCCGGTCCTCTTCACGGACCTTGCGGAGAATATGGAAGTCAGGGTATTGAAAAAAGGGCAGATCCATGCAGGTGAGCCTTTCATGGAAGTGCACCGGAAAGCTGACGTTGGATTTTGCTGATCCGGAATGCGAAAATAAAAAGGAAGTGGGTTGATTATGGAGAAGTTTCAGTATACAATTACAGACGAGATCGGAATTCACGCAAGACCGGCGGGGGAACTCGCGAAGCTTTCAAAAGAATTCCGTTCAAAGATCACCTTGAAGACAGACACAAAACAGGCAGACGCGGAAAAACTGATGGCAGTGATGGCTCTCGGGATCCGTCATGGTCAGACGATCAACGTTGAGATCGACGGGACGGATGAAAAGACGGCGGCAGAAGCGGTACGGAAGTTTTTTGAGGCAAAACTGTGAGGCAGAAACAAAAAGTATGGAAATCATTAAAGGAAAATCAATTTTAAATAAAGTGGCGATCGGACCGATCCTCTACCACAGAAAGACGGAGAGCCAGGTCAAGCGCCGCACGGTGGAAAATACGGAAGTGGAGATCAGCCGGTACGAAGCGGCAGTGAAATGCGCCGAGGACGAGCTCAAGGCACTCCACAAAAAGGCGTGTGAGCAGGTCGGAGAGACCGGAGCGGCAGTGTTTGAGGTCCACATGATGATGCTGGAGGACGCAGACTACCGGGATTCCGTTCTGAATATCATCAAAAATCAGAAGACGAACGCGGAGTACGCAGCCGCGGTGACCGGTGACAACTTTTACCGGCTCTTTGCGGACATGGATGATGAATATTTCCGTGCCCGGGCGGCGGACGTAAAGGACATCACAGACCGGCTGCTAAAGATCCTCTCCGGCGATGCGGTGGAATCCGGTTTCCTGACAAAACCGGTGATCCTGATGGCGGAGGACCTCGCGCCGAGCGAGACGGTCCAGCTGGAAAAAGACATGCTGCTCGGATTTATCACCGAACAGGGGTCTCCGAACTCCCACACGGCGATCCTCGCGCGCAGCATGAACATTCCGGCGCTGGTCTCCGTGCCGGTGAAAGAGCCCTGGGACGGAAAGATGGCGGTCATCGACGGCGAGACCGGAACCCTCTATGTGGATCCGGATGAGAAAACGCTGGCGGATATGAAGAAAAAGAAGCTGGCGGAGGAAGAGAAAGAGCGTCTGCTCCAGGAGTTAAAGGATAAAGAGGATGTCACCCTGGACGGGACGAAGGTAAAACTCTATGCGAACATCGGGGACGTCTCAGATGTCGCGGAGGCATTAAAGAGCAACGCGGCTGGGATCGGTCTGTTCCGGAGTGAATTCCTGTACCTTGAGAAGAAGACGTACCCGACTGAGGAGGAACAGTTTGCCGCATACCGCCAGGTGGCGGAGATGATGGCGGGAAAGGAAGTCATCATCCGGACTCTTGACATCGGCGCCGATAAGCAGGCGGACTATTTTAAATTAAAGAAAGAAGAGAACCCGGCGATGGGATACCGCGCGATCCGAATTTGCCTGACAAGACCGGAGATCTTCCGGACGCAGCTTCGGGCAATCTACCGCGCGAGTGCCTTCGGGAAGATCTCGATCATGTTCCCGATGATCGCGTCCCTCTGGGAGGTAAAAAAGGCGAAGGAGATTGCCGCTTCCGTCCGGGATGAGCTGAAGGAACAGGGAGTTCCGTTCGGCGATGTGGCGATCGGCATCATGATCGAGACCCCGGCGGCAGCGATCATCAGCGAAGACCTCGCGAAAGAGGTGGATTTCTTCAGCATCGGAACGAACGACCTTGTCCAGTACACACTCGCCATCGACAGGCAGAATGAAAAACTGGACCAGTTTTACGATCCGAAACATCCGGCCGTCCTGAAACTGATCCGCTATGTGGCGGAGAGCGGCCACAAATATGGATGTACGGTGGGAATCTGCGGTGAGCTGGGTGCGGAGACAGATCTCACGGAGGAATTCCTTAAGATGGGGATCGACGAACTCTCTGTGTCCCCGTCGTTCTTACTGACGGTGAGAAAGAAGATCAGGGAGATCGATCTCTCCTGATGTCTGAGCGAATAAAAATGAATACTGCGGGAGAGCCGGAAACGGATCCGGTTTCAGAGTCCGCTGATACAGGAGAAGATATGCAGACAGAAAAAAATATGGCAGGTCCTTACGAGATCATCGTCCTGGACCTTGACGGTACGCTGACGAACCGGGACAAGGTGATCACACCGAGGACGAAAGCGGCACTCATGAAGGCGCAGGAGCGCGGAAAAAAGGTGGTCCTCGCGTCGGGACGTCCCACGCAGGGCGTAATGCCGCTCGCAAAAGAGCTTCGCCTGGAGGAATACAGCGGATACATTCTTTCCTTCAACGGCGGGCGGATCATCAACTGCAAGACCGGGGAGACGGGGTTTGCGAGATCCCTTCCGGTGTCCGCAAATAAAAAAATCATCGGACTTGCGGAGGGAAATCAGGTGGGTATCGTGACATACGAGGGCAGCAGGATCATCGCATCGAACCCGGAATCCCCATACACAAAACTGGAGAGCCGGATCAACGGGATGGAGATCTGGAAGCCGGAGAATATGGCGGAGTATGTAAATTTCGAGGTGCCGAAATTCCTCATGATGGAGGACGGGGATTACCTCGCAATGGTGGAGCCGAAGGTGAAGGCGGCGATGGGAAAGAACTTCAGCGTTTACCGCTCAGATCCGTTCTTTCTCGAGATCCTCCCGAAGGGGATCGACAAAGCCCAGAGTCTGGAGCGCCTGTTGGAAGTTCTGGGACTCACGAGAGAGCAGATGATCGCCTGCGGGGACGGTTACAACGATCTCACGATGATCAAATACGCCGGTCTCGGCGTCGCGATGGAGAATGCGGTCCTTCCGGTGCGGAACGCGGCGGACTATATCACGGCATCGAACAACGATGACGGGGTGGGGCTGGTTGTCGAGAAATTTATGCTGGCGTGAGAAATGAAAAAAAGGTTCATGATATCGAAATGCAAAATTGGCTGCCGATATTCCATCGGGATATGGCAGCCATAACTATTTCCGCTTTTTTATACAGAAAGACTGGACTTTTTGAATCTAACGTGTTAAACTGTGATTAGTGCGTGAAACAGATCGATCCATAAAAATGCAGCAGAAAAAGATCCAGACTCTGCTGCAAATATGAAGCAGAAGGGGTAACAGGTATCATGAACAAGAAAATCAAGACAGATGCGGTCGACCATCTTTTTGAGGCAATCCTGACATTAAAGACACCGGAAGAGTGCTATGCGTTTTTTGAGGATGTCTGCACAGTGAATGAGCTTTTGTCCTTATCCCAGCGTTATGAAGTTGCAAAAATGCTGAGAGAGAAACGGACGTATCTCGATATCGCGGAGAGCACAGGTGCTTCCACCGCGACGATCAGCCGTGTAAACCGTTCCTTAAACTACGGAAGCGACGGATATGATATGGTATTTAAACGTCTCGGATTCGAAAAACTCGATGATGAGGACGATGCGGAAAAATAAGATATGAAGAAAAAGACCTTCGTACAGGAGCGGAATGGGGATCTGCTTCCGGACGAAGGTCTTTTGGTATATTAGTTTGCCCGTAATCTGCCATGCATCCGAAGGGAAGCTCCGGGGGGAGGTTCCCGTAGGTGTGAAGGTACTGAACAGCTACATTATTTTTTCTTTTTCGGCGGATTCTCAGCCCTGAGTTCGTCGGCCAGGCGCTCGATCATCTGCTTTTTTAAGAACACATCAAAGGCGAGCTCACAGATAAACCCGAAAAGCTGGAGCGATTCCGCATTTTCCGGCTCTGCGCTGCCCTCTGCGCCGGAAGGAAACGTCTCCTTCGCCTTCTCAAATTTCTCTTTCACATCTTCCTTTAACCGATCCATCTGTCCGTGTTCCATCGAGAAGACCTTCGTGTAGATCTCCGCAAGGGAAGATTCGTCATCCGTATCGAAATGGTGCTCTGTAACATAGGAAAGAACCGTTTCGATATCCGTAAAACTCAGCAGATTTTTAAAATAATAGATAAATACCAGGAGCAGGATATGTTCCTGGGTATACTTTTTCTTTACCGGGGATGGAAGCAGGTTGTTCTTCGCATAGTTGTTGATCATCGTTTTTGTCAGGACCTTGTCTTCCGGGTAGCGCTTTAACTCACCGAGGTGCTTCTCCATAAAGGTCGTCACCTGATCCATGTAAAGGTCGATCTGCGGGATCTCGTCTACATGAATATGGTCGAGGCTGTCCAGGTGAGCGAGCAGCTCATTCAGTCGTTCTTCATTCGTTTTCATGGTGAAACTCCTTTCATCCATCTATTATATAGTATTAAAAACTATATGACAAGGGGTAAAGATGATTTTTCTGCGTACGAAAAGAAAAACACGTTACAGTACACGGGCACTCTATGCCTGCGCACTGTAACAAAAAACACACCACCAGAAAAAATCTGGTGATGTGTGGAAACCATGCATTCGAAATCCTGCCGCCTACCTGCTGTGTTCCTCCAAAAGTCCCTTTTCCTTATAAAAACGCTCTGCTCCGGCATGCAGTTCGATCGGGAGATCGTTGAACATGAACCCGGACTGGGCGGTGTAGGAGAGGGCGGGGTGAAGGTCCTTTAAGCGGTCACGGTTCTCATAGAGGATCGAGGTGATCTCGTAGACGAGGTCTTCATCCAGATCTGCGCGGACGCAGAGGAGGGCCTTGATCCCGAAGGTTGCGATATCTTCGTCCTGGCCTTTATAAGTTCCAGACGGGATCTTATCCATATAGTAGAACGGGTTCGAGCGGATGATGGAGCGGAGCTCAGAGTCCGTGTATTTTAAAAGGTGGCATGGAACCATGTCTGCCAGCTCCGCAAGCCCGGAGATCGGCACCCCGGTAAATCCATGGATCGCGTCGAGCGTCCTGTTTTTAACCTCGTCAGCGCCTGATCCGAGACCACAGTTGACGAAGGTGGAGTTCTGGTCGGTGATTCCGAGAGTGCCCAGGGAAACCTTTGCCGCGAGCTCTGTGGTGGAATCCTGGGGACCGACACCGAGACGGTTTCCTTTTAAGTCGTGAACATAAAAGATCCCGGAGTCATCCCGCGCCATCCAGTTCGAGAGACTCGGATAGAGAGCCGCAATGACTTTCAGATCTTTGAATTCATGATCCTTGAATTCACCGGTCCCGTTTACCGCGGAGAAGGCAATGTCGCCGCTCACAAGTCCGAGATCGATACTGCCGTCCTGGAGAGAGTGGACATTTCCGGAGGAGCCGGTCGAGGCGCTGATATTGATCTTGATGGAAGAATCAGCATCTCCTATCACGAGGGAGATCGCCTTTCCGACCGGATACATCGTTCCGCCGCTGTCGGCAGTTCCGATCGTAAGGATCTTTAAAGAATCTGATCTTGCTTCTGTCTGGCGCTGCGCAGTTTCGGATGATTTTCCGCATCCGCCAAGGACAAGACCGGTACAGGCGAGGAACAAAGAAATTGTGTGTAAAAATTTGTGCATGAAGTATATCCCATTCCTTGTATTAAAACCTGTAGGCTGTAAAAAGAACCTGACAGGTTTTGTAACTTTTGGAATGAGTATAGCATAAAAACCATCGCAGATTCAATGTTATTTTGAAAAAACCGGGCAAAAAACCGGGCGGAAAGTGGGGGATTCCGCCCGGTGAAAAGAGGGAGGTCAAATGACCTTTAGTGAATGTCACATGTATTTCTATGAACGGAATAAGCCTCCGAAGATAGAAAGGAAGATCGGGTTGTAGATATCGTCGATGATAACGGCAAAGGACGGATACAAAACCCATGCGATGGTGTGCCAGCCGTACTGGTCCATGATCGCTTTCTCGTTTGCGACAGCATTGGAACCGGAACCGCAGCCCCAGCCGATGTTTCCGGCTGTCATGACAGCTGCGCCGTAATCGCGGCCGAAGAGGTTGAAGGATACAAAGATACCGAAGAGTGCCATGAAGATACCCTGTGCAACGAGAACGATTCCCATCTGACCTGCAAGCGGAGCAAGCTTTGTAAAGTCTGTGGTCATGAGAACGAGTGCAAGGTAAAGCTCAAGGAACATATGCTCGATCGCTTCTACTTCCGGAACATAGAACTTGATGCCGGCAGCTTCCATGACGTTTCTTGCGATCGCACCTGCGAAGAGGCAGCCGATGAATTTCGGCATCTCGATCATCGGGATGTTGTCGAGTAAGCAGTAGATCGGCATACCGAGTGCTGCGAGAAGAAGACATAATGCAAACATCATGATCATTCTTGTGTTGTCGAGTTCCGGAACTTTACCGGTTGCGTGTGCTTCCGGCTTATCGTTCGGGTCAGCTTTTAAGCCGTGCTTTGCGATCAGAAAAGCAGCGACCGGGCCGCCGATGAGGGAGCCCATGATGTTTCCCATGGTACCTGCCGCAACACCGACAACGGTAGCGTCTGCAGCGCCCCACTCTTCAAAGATCGGGCCAAATGCAGAAGCAGTACCAACGCCGCCGGACATGGCTGCGGAAGAGCACTGAAGGGCCAGGAGCGGATGCATGCCGATCAGCTGGCTCAGGGCATAACCTAAAAGGTCCTGGCAGGTGATCAGGAGGCATGCAGCGAATGCGATCAGGGCACAGAGTTTTCCGCCCGCATGTCTTAACATCTTTGCGCTGAAGCCGAAGCCCACGCAGAGGAAGAATAAGTTCTGGCAGAGATCCTTCATGATCGTCGCGTCGAAGGAGATTCCGACGATTCCTGCCCCCTTGATGCAGGATACGATGATCGAGAAGATCAGACCGGAAATAACAGGCGCCGGAATCGCGTATTTTCTGAGCGTCTCAGAACGGGCAACGATGGCCCTGCCGAGGAAGATCACGATGGCCGCGAAACCGAGAGTACACAGGTACTCAAACTTGAAAGAGGCGACTGCTCCGTCGGCTGCCGGTTTGTAGGTGCCGAAATAACTGATGATACTTTCCATAAGAGTTCCTCCAATCCTTTTTTTGCTTTCTTGGTCATATCATTCCGTCCGCTTCTGAGACCGGAAGGTTTCCTGTCTCCCCACAGAGGAAACGGTCGGATCACCCGGAAGATAAAACTTTAGTAACTTGAAAATCAGGAAGGACCGTTGCTAAAATTTATGAAAAAAGTATAAAATATTATAAAAATATTTGCAATTTTTCGAAACTATTAACCGACAAAAGTAACTAAAGTTATAAAATTACAGTAAAAAACTTACGAAAACAGATACAGAGAAACAATAAAAATGAACAGATACTTAACGGGGAAAGACTTGACAGTAAGAAATAAGTCGAAAAAAAATCCCTCGGGAGAGTGGGGAGCTCTCCTGAGGGATTTTTAAGGGAGGTTCTGTATAATTCGTGAAAACCTTATGTTTCCGATCAGCCTTTGAATAATCCACCAAAGATGGAAAGGAAGATCGGGTTGTAAATATCATCGATGATAACAGCGAAGGACGGGTAAAGAACCCATGCGATGTTGTGCCATCCGTACTGATCCATAACAGCCTTTTCGTTCGCTACCGCGTTCGGACCGGAACCGCAGCCCCAACCGATGTTGCCGGCTGTCATAACGGCTGCGCCGTAGTCACGGCCAAAGAGATTGAAGGATACGAAAATACCGAACAGAGCCATGAGGATCGCCTGTGCCACGAGGATGATACCCATCTGGCCTGCAACCGGGGCAAGCTTTGTGAAGTCTGTTGTCATAAGAACAAGTGCAAGGTAAAGCTCCAGGAACATATGCTCGATGGCGTCAACCTCCGGAACATAGAACTTGATGTTTGCTGCTTCCATGACGTTTCTTGCAATGGCACCAGCGAAGAGGCAGCCGATGAATTTCGGCATCTCGATCATCGGGATATTGTCGAGTAAGCAGTAGATCGGCATACCGAGAGCTGCGAGAAGTAAGCACATTGCGAACATCATGATCATCTTTGTGTTGTCAAGCTCCGGTGCCTTGCCGGTTGCCTTTGCTTCCGGCTTATCGTTCGGGTCAGCCTTTAAACCGTGTTTTGCAATTAAGAAAGCTGCAACCGGACCACCGATGAGGGAGCCCATAACGTTGCCAAGAGTACCTGCCGCAACACCGATCGTTGTAGCATCCTGTGCGCCCCAGCCCTCGAAGATCGGACCAAAGGCAGATGCGGTACCAACACCACCGGACATCGCTGAGGAAGAACACTGGAGAGCGAGGAGCGGATTTAAGTTGATCAGGTGAGCGATCGCAACACCAAGAACATCCTGACAGGTGATCAGGAGGCAGGCAGCAAATGCGATCATGACGCAGAGCTTTCCGCCGGCATGTCTTAACATCTTTGCACTGAAGCCGAAGCCTACGCAGAGGAAGAAGAGGTTCTGACAGAGGTCTTTCATGACCTTTGCGTCAAAACTGATACTGACTGTGCCGGTCATCTTGATCGCGGAAATCAGAAGTGAAAAGATGATACCGGAAACGACCGGAGCAGGAATCGCGTATTTTCTTAATGCCGCGGAATGTGCGACGATCGCGCGTCCGAGGAAGATTACGATTGCTGCAAAGCCGAGAGTACATAAATACTCAAATTTGAAATTTGCGATTGCGCCATCGGCAGCTGGTGTGTAGGTGCCGAAATAGCTGATGATACTTTCCATAAAAAATCCTCCAATCCTTTTTTGGTAACTGTCTTGCATCAGTTACAGTCGTTTTTACCTTTTGCGTTGCTGAGATCTTTCAGTTTCTGCATTTTTAGAAACTGCTCACAGTAAAAAAACAGCTTCCACCGTTTATACCCCGCTTATTTTGATGGAAAAAGTGTAAAAACTTTATAAAAAGAATAAAATATTTTGTATATAATGTCAATTTATGTAAGTATCTAATAAATTGTGTAACTATCGTAACCGGAAAAATCACTTTCGTTCGCCACGCTCTGAACAGAAGACTCCGCCGGATCAGATCCGTGCGGAGTCTTAAGAAATGCCTGTTTATTATTTTTTCCCGAAGCCGTATTTGATGGAAGGCCGTCCTCCCGTCTTATAGTCGATGGTGCTGATGATCTCGCCGGTATCTACCATATAGTTCATGTATCTGCGGATTGTGATGCGGGAGAGATGGATCTGCTCGGCGATCTGTTCACTGGTGAAGAAGCCGTCAGGATTTGCCATCAGATATTCCCGGACCATATTGAGGGTAGTCTCGTTCAATCCCTTTGCCAGCGTCGGTTTTGCCTCTGTTGTGGGCTCGCTTCCGGAAACCAGACGGTCGATGGCGTGCTGGTCCAGATTGGCATGGGAATCTTCCAGGTACTTCTTCATCTCCGCAAAACGGTCAAGAGCCGCCTTAAAACGTGTATATTCAAACGGTTTTACAAGATAATCCGTGACGCCGCGGTTTAAGAGCGAGCGGACGATATCCGTGTCATTTGCGGAGGTGACCATGATCACATACGGGGTGAGTCCTGCCGCATGGAGCGCGTCGAGGAATTCACCTCCGTTCATGACTGGCGTATAGTAATCGAGGATCACGAGATCAACAGGATTTGTTTTGATATAGGGCAGAGCCTCCGCTCCGTTTTTGAAGAGATGTTCTACACGGAAATTGGTACTGACTTCGATATATTGTTTATTGATGGATGCGACCATCGGGTCGTCTTCAATGATGATTACATGGTACATGATGGTTTCTCCTTTCCGGTAAATGTAATGGTAAAGCAGGTTCCTTCTCCTTCTTCTGTTTCGATGGAGATATCCCCGTGCGATTCTTCGACAAGTTGTTTGATCAGGAAAAGTCCGGTTCCGCGGTTTTCGCCTTTGGATGAGACTCCACGCTCATAGATCCGGTCGATCAGATCCGGCCGGATCCCGCTGCCGGTGTCCTCACAGGTGATGATGTTGCAGTCCGGATCGCAGTAGAGTCCAAGCGTGATCTCTTTGATCTCATGCTCCCCGTTGGAAAGCTCCTCAATCGCGTTTTCGAGAAGGTTTCCGATGATCGTGATGTAATCTTCCATCGGCAGCAGCAGATCTTTCTCAAGACACCGGCTGTCGGGGGATACCGTGAGCAGGATCCCTAGTTCCGCGGCGTGCATCATCTTTCCGATGACCAGGGCGCAGATCTTTGATACGCGGATGCAGTCGGCTGTCTGCCGGATCGACTGGCTGGAGACGAGGTTGCTGTTGATGATGAATTTGATGGCTTCCTCTGTCTGACCTGTCTGGAGGTAGCCGAGGATGACATGAAGCTTATTTAAGAATTCATGGTTAAAAGCCCTCAGTGTGTCCAGCATCGCCTTTGCTCCGGTGAGCTCATCCATGACGGTCTCCATATCGGTCTGGTCATTGATGATAGTCAGGACGGCATGGGAACCTGTCTGGGAGTTGACGGGAACTTCGCTCACGAGAAGTCTGTGGTTCCCGTTGGTGCAGGCCCGGTGGTAGGACGGAACTCCGGAAGTCAGGACGCGGTCTGCCTGGGAGGCAGGAAAGAGGTCCTTAAAATGGCAGCCTTCAGTGGCCGGCGCCGGCTGCGGCAGCTGAAAGAGCTGTCTTGCCGCCTGGTTTGCATAGGCGATCACGCCATTCGAATCGGTCGCGATCAGACCTTCTTCCAATGCATTCAGAACGACATCCTGGCGGAGATAGAGATCAAGAAGCTCGGTCGGATGATGGCCCATCAGGGAATCGCGCAGGAGCGATACGAGTCCGTGCGACAGAAGGACACTGACCACCAGCATGACCATTGCGGCCAGTAAATAGGTAGGAAAGAGCGTTTGCATCTGCTCGAAGATATACGTGTTGAAGACGGATGCCATGATAAAGCCGATGATGTGCCCGTCCTTACTGAGGACCGCATGGAAGGCGCGCCGCTGTGTTCCGTGGGTGCCGTAGCCGGTCGTGATGTAGGGCTGGCTTCCTTTTAAGATCGCTTCTTCCTCGCCGCCGACGAAGGTTTCGCCGGTCTCCTGACGGTTCGTGTGATAAAAGCGGAGACCGTTGGTGTTGTAGACGGCGATGACGTTGAGGTCGGAAAAGTTTTCGGACAGGGAATCCAGCTCTTCAATGGCAGAGTCATCCGGATATCCGTTTTCCAGCATGGAGATCACGTTGTCCATCGACGCGATGTAGGAGGCGAGCGCACTGATATTTTTATCGATCTCCTGTCGCTGGCGTGTGATCGTCGAGAACAGGGTGATACTTAGGGAGAGGAGCAGAAGACAGATGGATACTGCCATGAAGCTTAAAAAGAGCTGACTCTCCAGGGATAGTTTTCGGAATTTCTGTATCATATGTGGGTCCTCCGGGAGTGGGATGGAAAATATTTATCACTTAGTATATAGAAAATGAGGGGGAGATGCAAGAGGGAGGAAAAGAAAATTGTGTTGAAAAAATGTGTTGGCGGGCCGGTGAGAGTTCGACTGGATGTGCTGGGGATGCCGGGAGGGTTCCTCTAGGCTTGCGAAAGAATGCTAAGGGCAGGAAACAGACGGCACAACTCGCTGCGCTCAGACAAGTGCCGTCTGTTTCCTAACGCATTCTCCCGCGAGCCAAGAGGAAGCCAGCTCCCGGGATCAGGCACATCCAGTCGAACTCTCACCGGCTGGTTGGGGAATTGGCGGGATTAAGAAAAGGGTTTGCTGGCAGGCAAAGCAATTTTTTCTGAGAGGGAAGAAGAGAAGAGTCCGGGAGGGGGCGATTTTGTTTGAAGCCTTACAGGCGGGCTGGAGGATGGTGGGATGATGAGGGAAGGTTAGGCGGCTTTGGGACGGTTTTATTTAGGAAAAGATTTCAAAAAGGACTTGCTATTTCTATAGGAATTGGGTACAATAACCTTAAGGTTGATTATTATTTAACAATCCATGACTGTTCAACGTGAACAATCACATCATTTTCTAGGAGGAAAAGAAAAATGGCAGTTAAAGTTGCGATTAATGGTTTTGGCCGTATTGGCCGTCTTGCATTCAGACAGATGTTTGGCGCAGAGGGATTCGAGATCGTTGCGATCAACGACTTAACCTCTCCGGAGATGCTCGCACACCTTTTAAAATATGACTCCACACAGGGCAGATACGCTCTTGCAGATACCGTATCTTACGGTGAAGATTTCATCACAGTTGATGGCAAAGAGATCAAGATCTACGCGAAAGCAAACGCAGCAGAGCTTCCGTGGGGCGAGATCGGTGTAGACGTTGTTCTTGAGTGCACAGGCTTCTACACATCCAAAGCAAAAGCACAGGCTCATATCGATGCTGGTGCTAAGCACGTTATCATCTCCGCTCCGGCAGGAAATGATCTTCCGACAATCGTTTACAATGTAAACCATGAGACATTAAGCAAAGATGACCACATCATCTCCGCTGCTTCCTGTACAACAAACTGCCTTGCTCCGATGGCAAAAGCATTAAACGATGCTTACCCGATCCAGTCCGGTATCATGTGCACAATTCACGCTTACACAGGCGACCAGATGACACTTGACGGACCGCAGAGAAAGGGCGACAAGAGAAGAAGCCGTGCTGCAGCGATCAACATCGTTCCGAACAGCACAGGTGCTGCAAAGGCAATCGGTCTTGTAATTCCGGAATTAAACGGCAAGCTCATCGGTTCCGCACAGCGTGTTCCTACACCGACAGGTTCCACAACAATCTTAACAGCTGTTGTTAAGGGCCAGCCGACAAAGGAATCTATCAACGCAGCAATGAAGGCAGCTTCCAACGAGTCCTTCGGTTACAACACAGATGAGATCGTTTCCAGCGATATCGTTGGTATGAGATACGGTTCTCTCTTCGATGCAACACAGACAATGGTTCTTCCGATCGACGAGAACACATCTGAGGTTCAGGTTGTATCCTGGTACGACAACGAGAACTCCTACACAAGCCAGATGGTTCGTACCATCAAGCACTTCGGAAAACTGTTAAACGCTTAATTTCGAGCAGTTATCGAAGAAAATAGACTCAGCAAAGGGTCCGGTCTGATGAGGACCGGACCCTTTTTTTCGATTTATAAAAAGGAGGAATTCCAACATGTCTTTAAATAAGAAAACAGTTGATGATATCAACGTAAAGGGAAAGAGAGTGCTGGTCCGCTGCGATTTCAACGTACCGTTAAAGGACGGTAAGATCACAGACGAGACACGTATCAACGCGGCTCTTCCGACAATCCAGAAGCTGATCAACGATGGCGGCAAAGTGATTCTTTGCTCCCACCTTGGAAAAGTAAAAAATGGCCCGAACGAGGGAGAATCCCTTGCTCCGGTTGCAAAGAGCCTTTCTGAGAAACTCGGAAAAGAAGTTGTTTTCGTATCCGATTACAACGTAACCGGCGAAGCTGCAACAAAGGCTGTGAACGCAATGAAAGAGGGAGATGTCGTTCTTCTTCAGAATACCCGTTTCCGCGGAGCTGAGGAGACAAAGAACGGCGAACAGTTCAGCAAAGAGCTGGCTGACCTCGCAGACGATTATGTATGCGACGCATTCGGTTCCTCCCACAGAGCACATGCTTCTGTAGCTGGCGTTACAAAATTCATCTCCGCAAAGGGCGGCTCCAACGTAGTCGGCTACCTGATGGAGAAAGAGATCGCGTTCCTCGGAAATGCGGTTGAAAATCCGGTTCGCCCGTTCGTTGCGATCCTCGGCGGCGCGAAAGTTGCTGATAAGTTAAATGTAATCTCCAACCTCCTTGAGAAGTGCGATACTCTTATCATCGGCGGCGGTATGGCTTACACCTTCTTAAAGGCACAGGGCAAGGAGATCGGTAAGTCCTTAGTTGACGATACAAAGATCGATTACTGCAAAGAGATGATGGATAAGGCAGCAAAGCTTGGCAAGAAGCTTCTTCTTCCGGTTGATACGACGGTTGTCTCTGAGTTCCCGAACCCGATCGATGCTCCGGTCGAGGTTGAGTATGTTTCCGTAGATGCGATCCCGGCTGACAAAGAGGGTGTTGACATCGGACCTGAGACCTGCAAGATCTACGCGGACGCAGTGAAGAACGCAAAGACCGTTGTATGGAACGGACCGATGGGCGTATTCGAGAACCCGACACTTGCTGCTGGTACGATCGCAGTGGCAAAAGCACTCGCTGAGACAGATGCGACAACGATCATCGGCGGCGGTGACTCCGCAGCAGCTGTCAACCAGCTCGGCTTCGGTGACAAGATGAGCCACATCTCCACAGGCGGCGGCGCATCCTTAGAGTTCCTGGAAGGAAAAGAACTCCCGGGCGTTGCAGCAGCTGACGATAAATAAATGAATGAAACCAGTACACCGTGCGCCGGAACAGGCGTGGAAGGGCGCTGCAAGCTCGCTTGCACAAGCCCTTTCAGGTCTGTTCCGGTATAGGGGGCACGCCCCCGGCTTCTTGTTTTTATGAAATAAAAACAAGAAGATGCACGGTGGGGAGCAAATGTACGCAGTTACTTCCCTGGCTGTAAATATTATAGTGTCCGAGATTTCAGATCCGGGGCGGTGATCCCGTCCCGGATTTTGTCATAGTATGGAAAACTGCAGATGTAGTTTTTGAATGTTATCGTTCAGAGAGAATCCTGGATATGGATCTTGAAGATAAATATTGGTATATATGGGGGTAGATAATCATGGCAAGAAAGAAAATTATCGCTGGAAACTGGAAAATGAACATGACTCCGTCCGAGGCAGTGGCACTCGTTGAGACATTAAAGCCGCTTGTTAAGACGGAGGAAGCGGACGTTGTATTCTGCGTACCGGCTATCGACATCATTCCTGTCGTAAAGGCATGCGAGGGAACGAACATCGAGGTTGGCGCGGAGAATATGTATTTCGAGGAGAAAGGCGCATATACAGGCGAGATCTCCCCGAATATGCTGACAGATGCCGGCGTGAAATACGTCATTATCGGACATTCCGAGAGAAGAGAGTACTTTGCAGAGACAGATGAGACCGTCAATAAGAAAGTCTTAAAGGCATTCGAGCATGGATTGACCCCGATCATCTGCTGCGGTGAGACTCTTACCCAGAGAGAGCAGGGAATCACTCTGGACTGGATCCGCAAGCAGGTCAAGATCGCATTCCAGAACGTGACAGCAGACCAGGCAAAGACTGCTGTGATCGCTTATGAGCCGATCTGGGCGATCGGAACCGGAAAGACAGCAACGACAGAACAGGCCGAGGAAGTCTGCGGCGCGATCCGTGCGTGCATCGGTGAGATCTACGATGAAGCAACGAAGGAAGCAATCCGCATCCAGTACGGCGGATCTGTAAACGCAGGCAATGCGGCAGAACTGTTCGCACAGCCGGATATCGACGGCGGACTTGTAGGCGGCGCATCCTTAAAGGCTGATTTCGGAAAGATCGTCAACTACAAATAAGTATCATACATGCAGGAAGAGATTGCCGGCTGTATGAATATGCAGTTTACATAAAACTGCAAGGGAAATAACAGGTAAAATTTTGAGCGCTGTGTCATGGAAAATAGGATGTGACACAGCGCCTTTTATTTACGCGAACAACGAGCCAAAGTCCGCGCTTGCGCGAGACCTTGGCGACTGTCGCGATAACAAGGGGAAACTCGCGAAGCGTGTTTTCACTTGTTTACAATTTACAATTTAAAAGCTTAAAATCTCAAAAATCATTGATATATCAAGGCTTTTTGCTTGTTCAATGCTCGTTTTTTGTGTAATTTCCTTTGTTTTTTCCCTTAAGGGCGAAACCAAGGGAAATTTTTTATCCTTATGCTTCCTCGACCACCTTATCAAGCAGTCTTGCGGAAGTACGCTTCGCCTCCCTTGTGGCGTGAGCGTAGATATTCATTGTGGTAGTTACATCCGAGTGTCCGAGAAGTTCCTGCACATCCGTTGGCTTTGCACCGCCTGAGAGCAGATTGCTCGTGTAGGTGTGCCCTTACGGTATAATTACGACAAACCGGAAAAGCCCCGTATATCAAGGGGTGCAGGTTTATGGCAAGGTTTTTCATCCTTTTCCAAACCGAAAAATCGAGCCGCGAAGTAGTTATATCGTAGGGGGTGTTATAGTAACGACAAAAATAAAGGAGTTGGAAAGCAAGATACAGCAGGTGGAGCAGAAAATCTCCAAAATGCTTGACGAGCTGTCCGGTATTCTGAAAGCGGACGGTTATCCCGATGTGCAGGTGCTTATGACTACCTTCCGCAAATGGAGGGTGTTGTGGAGCAGTACAACCATGACCTTGCCAAATGGGAACAGCAGGTCAAGGAAAAAGGCAAGCTCGCAAAAACGCCCGAAAAAGAAAGTGTCCGAGACAGGCTCAGGCAGTTGCAGGCACAGGGCAGACAGGAACGCAAGCCAAGAAAGAAGTCTCAAGACAGAGACAGATAATTTCGGCATTACCACACCGCCGACACAAGCAGCGGTGATTACATAGAAAAACTCTATCCCACCGTCATTCCTCCGTGGGATAGGGCAGATAGCAAAACAGGCAGCAGCAGTCAACAGTCAAGATGAACGGGCTACGTCCGCCGTTGACAGCCGCCGCCTGTTTCGCTTTACGGCAGACAAGGCGGTTAAGTCCAAGAATGCTTAACCGCCCTAAATAATTTTATAGAGAAACCTACATAGCCATTCTAAGAGGAATTTTCAAAATCCTCTCCAGCTGTACTCTGTTGGTGTAATCCCGGTTTCTTTCCGAAAAATAGAAGTAAAGTAACTTTGGCTATTAAAACCTACAGCATATGCAATCTCTGCAATCGTCATTTGCGACTGCCTTAAAAGTTCCTTGCTTTTTTGAATACGGTATTGTTGTAAATATTCAAAAATTGTTTGTCCCAAAGTCTGCTTAAAAAATCTGCAACACTCGCTACTGCTCAAATGGACTTGCTGTGCTACCTGCTCTAATGAAATTTTTTCCATATAGTGTTGCTGAATAAAAGACAAGATTTTAATTAGTCGCTCATTGTGTTGTCGCTCTGCATTTTCAAGTGTCGGGCCAATCATACGCCGCATTGTTATATGCCAAAGACGAAACAGTTCGCTATACAACAATAGGGCGCTATCTTCCTGTGGCATTTGGTATTTCTCCCGCAGGGAATTGATTGAGTGCAGAAGTTCTCTGTCTTGTTGCTGGTACAGAAGCATTGTTTGTCCCGCCGTTCCACTGTCTTTTTCTTTGTCGCTCAGTCCCGGCACGGAAAATAGAAGTTTGTTCAAATCTATATCCAAGCAAAAATAACCCGAAGGCTGAGAAGAAGTAGGACGGGACATATGTGCCAAACCAGCAGGAATAAGAATCCCCTGTCCACTTTCTACAGAATAGGAATGTTCGCCCACACGGAACAGCACACTACCCTTTAAGACAATGCAATACTGAATTTCGCTATGCCAATGCCAATCAATATAATCATAGGTATCTGCACTAAAGATATTTGTATAACAGGTGAACGGCATACCGGGAAAGGCTGGAATCATTTGCTCTTTACCAACAGCAGTCAAATCTAATTCTTTTGCTTTCATAAGACCTCAAAATATTAATAATATTTGCATAAATACTGATATACATTTTTATTTTACCGCAATATTATAATAAACACAAGAAAGAACTTAACGAGGTGAGACATATGAACACACAAACACGAGGCATCCTTTGTGCTCTATCCGGAGGTATCTTATGGGGATATTCCGGTACAATCGGGCAGTACCTATTTGCTAACTATGAGATAAGCAGTGAATGGCTTACCACCGCACGCATGATCTGCGCTGGTGTCATTCTCCTTGCCTTTGGGCTGCTCAAACATATGCCGATTAAAGCAGTATGGACAGACCGTACAGCCGCCTTTCGTCTGGTGCTATTTGCTGTGATCGGACTAATGACCGTACAGTTGACTTATATGAAAGCAATTTATTATTCCAACTCAGCTACTGCCACAGCCCTGCAATATCTTGGTCAAGCTCTTATCATGGCAGTAACCTGTGTGCAACTTATGCGCTTACCAACAGGGCGTGAGTGGATGGCATTAGTTCTTGCGGTAGGTGGTGTATTTCTGCTTAGTACCCGTGGTAATCTTCATGCCCTCGCATTGTCCCCACTTGCTTTGCTCTGGGGCTTAGGAGCAGCGGTTAGTTTGATGCTATATACAATGATACCAAAAGCACTAATTCAGAAATACGGCAGTATCCCGATTACTGGATTTGGAATGTTGATAGGTGGTATCGCTCTTTGCGTACTCACTAAATCATGGTCGTTTTTCCCTAAAATGGATACAACGGGCTGGATATATGTAGGCATTATCATTCTGTTTGGAACTGCTGCTGCCTTTACGCTCTACCTACAAGGCGTAAGCGATGTAGGCGGTGTTACCGCCAGTTTACTTGCTTGCTCCGAGCCAGTATGTGCCACTTTGATAACTACGGTATGGTTGAAAACTGACCTTGTATTTTCTGATTACATAGCTTTTGCAATGATTATTTTCATGTCAGTTTTACTTGCTTTACCTCGTAGGAAGAATGAGCATGAGGAATGAAAGTCAATCGAATACTTTCCTCTCCTCATGCTACCCACCAAAAAGAATATATCTTCCAAAGCCAAAGTTTTAACTCAATAACATCGGGCAGGGCGAAAATACTTTTTATTGTATCTTCGCCCTGTTCCTATGCTATACGTAAATCAGCTCGCTGTTGACAACCTCTCTTGCGCAGTTTTGGATATTTCCCATCCTTCCTATCCATTCCATAGGATTTTCTGCTTTTATCTGCTCCGTCACGCCTTGCTTGTCTGCCATCTCGTCAATCAAACGGAGATACATCTTCTGAGCCTGTTTGTCAATATCGGCAAGGTAGCTGTTCAGTTTGCCCTCCATCAGCATTGTGATGTAGGTGACTATTCTGTGTTCTTTCAGATATGCCTTGTGTCGCTGTCCCCAAATGCCGATAGGCTTGCTTTCTTCTTTGGGAAGTTTTTTCCCTTATGAGTGGTCGAGGGAAGCATAAAATGTTGTGAAATCGTATAAAGGGATATGACGGGCACATTGCGATAAATCCTTTATTTTCAAGGCTTTTGGTGGATTTTATTAAACCCCTTTGCAACCGTATAATCAGCTACAAAATTCTAAGTTTTTAATTACAATTTACAATAGTGACAATCTGTCATTTTTTGTGTCCACCCTATTGACTGGAAAGAATGAAAATGTTACGATATTTAGATGTTCAAAATATTTTAGACAAAAATGATTTGATTTTACAGGAATCCGGCTGCGTCGGATCAGAGAATGAAAGAGGAAATACCTATATGAAGAAGATTGGAATCGTAACAGACAGTCACAGCAGCATCAGCCAGGAAGAGGCGGAAAAACTTGGGATTTTTGTCCTGCCGATGCCGTTTTACATCGATGGGGAGTGCTATTACGAGAGCGTGACCCTGTCCAGGGAAATGTTTTTTGAGAAGCTGGCGGCCGGAGCGGATATTACGACGTCCCAACCATCCCCGACTGCGGTGATGGAAATCTGGGATAAGGCGCTGGAGCAGTTTGAGAAGATCCTCTATTTACCGATCAGCAGCGGTCTCAGCGGTTCCTACGAGACAGCGATGATGTTGGCGAAGGATGAAGCGTATGAGGGGCGTGTTCTCGTTGTAGATGACGGACAGGTTGCGGCTCCGCTCCACCAGATGGTATTAGATACGTTGGATATGATCGAAAAGGGATATGAGGCGGAACAGATCCGTGATCTCCTTGAAAGGGCGGGAGACCGGATGATGATCTATATCGCGCTCCAGACGCTGGAGTGCTTAAAGAAAGGCGGAAGAGTGACACCGGCGGCAGCGGCATTGGGATCTGTGTTTAATATCAAGCCGATCCTGAAGCTTCAGACAGGAAAACTGGACTCCTTTAAGAAATGTCACGGGATCGTAAAAGCAAAGAAGGCGGCCATCGAGGCCATGCAGGCAGAGATCCGGGATAATTTTCAGGACGCGTTAAATGACGGTGCCCTCCACCTGCTGGCATCCTCCAGCGGGACAGACGAGGAGAATGCGGCATGGGTCGATGAGATCAAGGAAGCATTTCCTGGTGTTCCGCTTCTCTACGATAATCTGTCCCTCGGCGTATCCTGCCATATCGGACCGGGCGGAATGGGAATCGGGTGCGCGGTGGCACCGGATTATAAGAGAGTGTAAAAGCGCAGGGTATGGTTAGTGGTGATAGTGGATTTTGCCGATTCGGAATGCGAAGCATCGGCAAAATCAGTTACTATTTGCGCAAGGCGTAAACAGTAACGATCGTGGGATTCGATAAAAGCTATAAGCTCTGTGAGTGTTGCGTGTATACAAAATTTGTCTTATAATAGAAGACAGACCGTAACTGTGAGGTACTGAACAGTTACGACAGACCATAAAAATGAATGTTGTGTTTTGCACACAGGAAAACACAATCCTGCAGCGGGCGAAGGCTTGCAGGCAGGGCGGTGCAGGTGTGCATAAAAGGAGGTAACGATGGAATACCGCAGATTTGGAAATACGATCGTAGCAAGGATCGATCAGGGTGAGGATGTTCTGGAGAAGATGAAACGCATCGCGATGCTCGAGGATGTGAAGCTCGCGAGCGTCAGCGCATTAGGTACATTTTCTTCCATGACCGTAGGAATTTATGATCTGGAAAAACGTCAGTTTATGGGGAATGATTTCGAGGGAATGTTTGAGATCGTCTCCTTTACAGGAACCATCAACACGATGGACGGAAAGTATTACAGCCACATCCACGCGGCGGCAGCCGATGCGAAGGGCAATGTGTACGGCGGACATTTAAGCCGCGGCATCATCGGAGCGACCTGTGAGATGGTGATCACGGTGATCGACGGAGTTGTGGATCGCGTAAAAGACGAGGAGACAGGACTCAATATCTTTAACTTTAAGTGTTAAAGTGCAGAAAGGTAACTGTTCAGCAGGTCTGCGCGTAACTGTGAAGGTACTGAATCGTTACATATTTTTGTGAATTGTGATAAGAGATAAGAAAAGATCGATAAGGAGCAGGTTATGGAGCAGATGATTCCGGGATTTCTGGAAGAGATGTTGAAAAAACAGTATGGAGAGGAAATTTTCGCGAAGATCCTCGCGGGATATCAGGCGAGACGCCCGGTGACACTCCGGGTCAATCCCCTAAAGGCGGACCGGAACACGGTAGAACAGGCACTTACCGGTGCAGGGATCGCGTTTAAAAATGTATCATGGTATGAGGATGCGATGATCATCGAGGACGCAAGGGAGCCGGAGATCCAGGAACTTCCGATCTATCAGGAAGGCGGAATCTATCTCCAGAGCCTTTCCTCCATGCTGCCGCCGCTGTTTCTCGGTCCAAAGGCGGGAGAGACCGTCCTCGATATGGCTGCCGCCCCGGGCGGAAAGACGACCCAGATGGCGGCGATGACGGGAAATCAGGCGCAGATCACGGCCTGTGAGAAGAATAAGGCGCGGTCAGAAAAGTTAAAATACAATCTGGAAAAGCAGGGGGCATCCGGAACCTACGTGATGGTGGAGGACGCAAGAAAGCTTGACGATTTCTTTTCCTTCGACCGGATCCTTTTGGACGCGCCCTGCAGCGGAAGCGGAACCGTAGAAGTGCGGGACGGTGTCTGCCGGACAAAAATCTCAAAGGAACTTGTGGAAAGATCCGCGAGAACCCAGGAAGAACTGTTAAAAAAGGCGCTGAAGCTGTTAAAATCCGGCCATGAGATGGTCTACTCAACGTGCTCAATCTTAAAAGAGGAGAATGAAGGTCTCTTAAAGCGCGTGTTAAAGAGTTCAGGCGGAGAACTTGTACCGATCGGGGAAGAGTGGACGAAGGAACTTCCATTACTTCCGAATGCGATGCCGGGGACGCTCCTCGTGGGACCGGATGACCTCTTTGAGGGATTCTTTGTGGCGAAGATCAGAAAAAAATAGAAGCTCAGAGGAGAGCTTCTATTTTTTTGCAAAAAACGCTTTAAGCCTTTATGCCGCCCTGCGGTTCTCAAACTCGATCCGTTTCAGCTCAGGCAAGACCGTGATCAGCATCGTGAGAATGCAGGCGGTTCCGCCGATGACATTGGAAACCGGCTCGGCGAGGAATACGCCGTCGGTTCCCATATGCATGGCGTAGGGGAGAAAGTAGGTCAGCGGTACAACGATGAATACCTTGCGGAGCAGGGAGAAGAAGATTGCAAAGACCTTCTTGTTCAGGGATTTAAATACCGCCTGACCGATGTACTGGAGGTCCATAAAGATAAAAGCTGCAAAATACATGTTCAGCGCCGGAACTGCATCCTGAATCAGCGCCGCGTCCGAGCTGAAAATACGGATCAGCGTTTCCGGGATGAGGATGATCATGCTCCACATGACGGCCGTGTAACCGAAAACAAGGAGACTCATGATCAGAATGGATTTCCGCACGCGTCCCGGTCTGCGGGCACCGTAGTTGTAGCTCAGGATCGGGGAGGTTCCCTCTACCATGGCGTGGATCGGAGTCTCAACAAGCTGGCGCACACTGGAGATGATGGTCATGACGGAGATATAGATATCACCGCCGGTGACGGAAAGAATATTGTTGCAGCAGATCGTTACGAGACTGTTGGTGAGCTGCATGATAAATCCGGCTGCACCGAGGCTGAGGATATTTTTCGCGTGTCCGGTACATTCCGGGATCTCATTCTTATGAAGGAACCGCAGCTTCAACTCGGATTTTTTCGTGAGGAAAAACAGGACGAAGGCGGCAGACAGGCACTGGGAGATCACGGTGGCGATGGCCGCGCCGCGGACGCCGAGTCCGAGGGCAAAAATAAAGAGCGGATCAAGCACAAGGTTCGTTCCGGCACCGATTGCGACGGATAACATGCCGATGCTGGAGTAGCCCTGGGCGTTGATAAACGGGTTCATTCCGACTGCGATCATCGACGGCAGGGTTCCGATCAGATAGAGCATCATATACGGATAAGCGTAAATGATAGCCTCAGCGGAAGCGCCGAAGAGGATCAGGATCGGGCGGGCGAAGAGAAAGCCGACCGCCATCAGGATCATAGCGCAGACACAGAGCATCGTAAAAGAAGTGTTCATAATGCGCCTTGCTGTGTCAGGGTCCTTCTTCCCGCGAAAGATCGAGAAGAGCGGCGCACCGCCGGTCCCAAAGAGGTTGCTGAAGGCTGTGATGATGACAATGATCGGAAAACATAAGCCGACCGCGCCGAGAGCGGCTGTTCCGATCTCCGGGATCCGCGCGATGTAGATGCGGTCCACGATATTATATAGAAGGTTTAAGATCTGGGCAACCAGCATGGGGAGCGCGGCTCCGAGAATATTGCCCGTTATGGTTCCGTTTTCAAAATCAATACGTTTCATATGCATGGTAGCTTTCCTATAAGGATTTGATCCTTTCTAAATTTTTTCTTGCGTTTCAAGTATAGCATCCCCTATAATATATGTAAATTATTGTTTTTGTATAGAAATACAATAAATATTATATAATACAAGAAGATTCTTTACATTCAGACTATGATGTTTACGATCCGGGATCCGGATCCCACAATTCGCACCGTTGTGAGAGTGGAGGTCTGCAGATCGCCGGTCAGAAGGAGAGATTATGGAGATCAGACAGTTAGAATACTTCCGGGCCATCGTTGACGCCGGAACCATCAGCGGTGCGGCGCGGGAGCTTCATATGACACAGCCGCCGCTAAGCTACCAGATGAAAATGCTGGAGGAGGAACTTCAGGTACCGCTTTTTATCCGCGGTATGAAGCATATCACACTGACGGAGGCGGGAAAAACGCTCTACGAACAGGCGGGAAAGATTCTGATGCTCTCGGAGGTAACGAAGCGGGAGGTCATAAAATCAAGTCAGGCGGCGACGATCCATATCGGAATGACTCCGTCCACCGTGTCCATGATGTCCCATTACCTGATGCGTTTTGCAAAAAGCCATCCCAATATCCATTTTGATATCCACGAGGGATCCACATTCACGATGAGGGATCAGCTTGAGAACCGGATCCTTGATCTCACGACCCTGCGCACGCCAATTACGTTAAGGGGCTGTGAGACGAAAACTCTGGCTGAGGAACGCCTTCTCGCCATGGCAGTTCCGGAGTTTCCTCTTTTAAAAGGACGCACATCGCTCCATCTGCAGGAGCTCTCGGAACAGCCCCTGATCCTGTCCCACCGGTTTCAGAAATATATCGCCTCGAAGTTTGAGGAGGCGGGACTTGTCTGCGATATCTACCTTGCCTGTGAAGATGCAAGGACCGCGATCACGATGGCGGAACGGGGAATGGGGATCGCGATCCTGCCGACTTCGATGCTGGAACTTTCTGATAAGCTGAAAGCATGTGAGGTCTGTGATGCTGATTTTACAACAGAGGTCCTTCTTGCCTGGAGAAAAAGTCGAATTTCGTCGGAAATACAGGAATTTCTGGAATTTTGGAATTAAATGGCTTTTACAGGCAGATTATACGAGTAATTTTCTGAAAAATATGCCATAATGAGAAATAATGAAAAGCATCATATTATGAAACATGTCAGGTAAAGAGAGCCTGACAGAACAGGAGAAGAATCGTTCATGAAGTATGATCTGGAACATTATGGGCAATATTTAACAGAATGCGAGAAAAGTAAAAATACGATCGAAAAGTATCTGAGGGATGTGCGGAATTTCCTGATATTTTCAGGGGAACGGGAGCTGAGCAAGGAGATCATCTTGGAGTATAAAAAGCTTCTCGTAGAAAAATACCGGACGTCCAGCGTAAATTCCATGCTGATCGCGGTGAATGGATATCTGAGCTGGATCGGCCGGGACGATCTCCGGGTGCGTGTATGCAGAACACAGAGACGGATCTTTCGAGAGGAGGAGAGGGAACTAACGCGCGAAGAGTACCAGAGGCTTCTTATGACCGCGAACCGGGAGAATCGCGGGCGTCTGTTCTGCATCCTTCAGACCATCGCGGGAACGGGGATGCGGATCGGGGAATTAAAATATCTGACAGCGGAGACTCTGGAGGAGCGAAAGATACGGATCGATTTTAAAGGAAAAGTGCGGATCATCCTGATTCCAAGATCCCTTCTGATCATCCTGAAGGACTACTGCCGAAAGCACAAGATCAAGGAAGGAAGTATTTTCCGCTCAAGGAACGGAAGACCGCTGGACCGGAGAAATATATGGACGGAGATGAAAAGTCTCTGCGAGAAGGCAAAGGTGGCAGCAAGCAAAGTGTTCCCGCATAATCTGAGACATCTCTTCGCGAGATGCTTTTACGAAAAGGAACACGACCTCGCACGGCTGGCAGATTATCTTGGGCACAGCAGTATCGAGACAACGAGACGGTATACGATGATCACGAGCGAGGAGGCCTGCGCGAAGGATTTAGAGCTGGGACTGGTCCAAAGGGAAGAGGGAATATCGGAAGGAAAGAAAGGCAACACGGAATGAATGGGAAAATAAAGGATCCGTCTGCGACATAATGTGTATTATGTCATGAACGGCTTATCTTAGATGATTCTGCATCGTTCTTACATGAAATTTACATGCTTTTTACGCTTCCTAAAGTTAATTTAGAAAAGTGAACCGATCTGCAAACCCGCTTCCAGGACCGTATGTTTTTTTGAAAATCATGTTAAAAAAACGCAAAAAAGCAAAAATCCCGGAATATCCATTGAAAACAAAGGCTTTTCGTGATATTATTTTTATGTATATATATGAATACAAGGGGGATTCGTTATGACATAATACACATTATGTCATGGACGGCTTTTTTGAATGAAAAAATGTATGATCGGAGAACGATACGGAAGTCTCGTGGTAATTGAAAAAGTGAAGATTCCGGGGAAACCGAAAACCTATTGGCGGTGTCGGTGCGACTGCGGGAATACGTGCACCGTGGAAGATTCACATCTGAAAAACGGACATACGAAGAGCTGTGGATGCAGAAGACGGATCCGCCTTCAGGAAAAACGCCTCGATCTCACCGGACAGCGGTACGGCAGGCTTGTGGTTTTGGGACCGGCAGCGGGGCTGACAGAAAAACGTGATGGCACGGTGGAGCAAAGCGGATCGTCCGAAGGTGATCGCACGGATCGTCCGGGCAGGATGAGTGACTACTGGCTTTGTCAGTGTGACTGTGGAAAACAATGCATCTGCCGTAAAGAGAATCTCCGCTCCGGGGTCACAAGAAGCTGCGGCTGTCTTCAGGAAGCACAGAGAAAGGTAAATATGAAGAAAGCCATCCATTTTACGGACGGAACCTGTGTGGAGCGGATCGCGTGCAGAAAGACATTTTCCAATAATACTTCCGGTCATCGCGGAGTATACAGAAGAGAAAACAACCGATGGAGAGCCTCCATTGGCTTTCAGGGAAAGTCCTACAATCTTGGCAGCTTCGCAACCTATGAGGAGGCAGTTCAGGCGCGGCTGGACGCGGAAAAACGGTTATATGATCCATTTTTAGCGAAATACCGCGAAGAAAATTCCTGAGAATGCAGGGGGATCACAATACTGATAAAAACACTTCCAAACGCAGGAATACCGGGCAGCTCTGCTGCATAGAATGCAGTTTAGGGAGTGATTTTTATAAATTTAAAGGAACAAGGGGGAAAGGAGGAGCTTTGTGAGCATACAGAGACAGAAGAATCCTGTGTGCAGCAATTGAAATATTGACTTACAGTAACTGTTCGACAGAGATACAGTTACGATCCACGATTCGGAAAAAGGAGGAAAAGAGAGATGAAGAAGCGCGGAATGAAAAAACGTGTTCTGGCAGCACTCATGACGGCCTGCATGGTTGTTGGGTCTGTGCCGGGAGTGTCGTTGGCGGATGTGTCAGGTGAACCATCTGGTACGCTGACACCGGCTGCAAAGAAATATAACTTTGATGGATTGCCGTCAACAGAAGCAAACCCGGATATTGAGCTTAATAAGACAGCTGTATATAATGCTGACACGAATGATTATACGATTACCCTCTCAGCAAAGGCTAAAGAGAAAGTAGAAACAAAAAAGACACATGTTGTATTTTTACTGGATGCGTCAGGGTCGATGAGCTGGTGTACAGAAACGGATCCGAAAGAAATTGGACATTACCATTTTGGCGGGGATGATGCACACTGTACAAAAATTAAAGCCGATCCCTCGAAAACGAAAAGTCGTTGGCAGATTGCTACCAATGCGATAAAACTGATGACTGATAACCTTGGTAGCGATGGAATTACATATAATTATACCTATTTCAGCAGCGATACGGGCGAGAGTGTAGCAGAAATTCCGTATAGCGATCATACAAAAATTACTGGAGGCACAGAGTTAACATCTGGGGTCAATTATGCATTAGGAAAATTTAGCGGAGACACTAAAGATACGGACCAGATATTGATTATCGTTGCAGATGGTGAAACAGATGATCGAAAAGATGTCTTGTCTTGCGGGAAGGAAGAATATTATAATAGTCTGTTAGATTTTCATAAACATACTTTGTTTTGTTATGAGAGCAAACCATATTATCCTAAAAAAGAATTAGAGAATTTCCAATCAGCCACCAACAACGGCAAAGTCTATACAGTAGGTTTCACGTTCAGTAGCGAAGGCTTCAAGAGTCTTGCAAACGGATCTGACTATAATTTTAACGCGACAGATGAGGATTCTCTGAATGTGGCGTTAAATAAGATCAGCCAGAAGATCAAGACCGGAATTACGGACCCGTTGGGAAGTAATGTTGAACTGGTCGGTGACATTACAGTTAGAGGCAGTGGAGCTGCAGCTAATTATGACTCTGCAAAGAACGAGATTACCTGGAATGATCCGAATGGACTGGATGAAAACGGGGTCAGTCTTACTTATCATGTGAAGGTTAAAGATACATCGAATGCTGGCAGTGTGAATCTTAATGGAGACGCAGTACTGAGCTATACGGCAGGATCAGAGAATCATACAGTAGAGTTCCCGAAACCATCCATTACCGGAGCAAAACTTACGGTTCAGTACAAGGATCAGGATACTGGAAAGGTTGTAAAGACAGACAATGACTGGATTGGTTTTACCGGTGGAAATGTTTCTTTTAAGAAGATTACAGAAATTCCGGAAACAATTCTCGTTGGTGATACGACATATTATGTAGTATCCAGTAACCCTGAAGGAATTCCGACACCGACAGAGGCAATTAACTATATTGTTAATGTTCAGGTGTCCAAAGAGAAGCCGAATCAGGCAATCTACAGTGTCATATATGATGCAAATGGTGGAACCTGGAGTGAAGAGTATGAAGCGCAGGAAACTTATACGCTGAATACAGATCGTAGCATGCTGACACGATCAGGGATGAATGACGGAGATATGATTGAAATCCTTGACGGTAGTAATGCACCAGAAAAGTCTGGATATGTTTTCAAAGGATGGCAGCTTGGTGAGGACAAATTGGTCCATCGTGTACCGGTTGGTTACGCGGCAGATTCCAATCATCAGGTTCATCTGAGCGCAATCTGGGAAAAAGATGGTTCATCTGAGGAAAACAATATTACTTACTCTGTGAACCAGCACTATATTGCTCCTGATCATACAGATAATGTATCGATTAAAGACCTGACAGCAGGAAAAGATGCTTCTATAAAGGATGCAATCTCCGGTTATACACAGGATCTTCCGTGGCGAGGTGACACATATTTATATCGCAGCACAACGGTTACGACTGGCGGAAAGACCGTAGATTATAATCCAGACACTGCAAGATTCACTGAAGACACGACAATTGATATCTATTACTATCGTGATTCCTGGAATACTGGAAACAACAGTGAAACAGGCGGAGATGGTACCCCGGATACCGAGCAGGTTCTTGTAAAATTCGGAAGTAAGGACCGCGGAGACTGGGTAACAGGAAGCGGTATTGTTCAGGTATACACATTAGATGAAGGACAGACAACAGTGACTCCGTCTAAGGATAACGTGACGGTAAGCTGTGACAAAGGATATCATTTTACAAAGTGGACAAAGAATAATTCTGTAAATGAAATCGACCCGTTTACAGAGCAGACTGGTGTAAAAGGTGGAGAGACGATCAACTTCTGGGCATGGTTTGCAGCTGATGAGGTGAAAGTACCGGAGAAACCAGTATCTGCGGAGCTTCCGTATGTCACAGTAATTTGTACAAACACCAATGCATCCCACAGTGTATTAGAGAGAAATTATTATATTCTCGATGAAGAGATTGACGAGGGTCGTGTGATCGTTGGTGATGTGAAATACGACTCAACATATGGCAATTATGCCAGCCATGTCAAGGTAATGGGCGCATATTATGCAGGCCTTTTTGATGTCGGAGAAGGCGGAAATCATATAGCTACCAAGGCCAACGATGTTTCCTTCGATATGGTATGGGACGGAGAAAAGTGGACAGCTCCAGATTCAATCGAAACAATCAAAATTTCCTGCGCAGGCAGCGAAGATCCGGATGGACCGACAGAGGATGAACTGAAAGATCTCATTGAAGTTGCGCTTGTCCATACCGGCAGCAATGCACACCAGAATGAAAATTATACGCTTATTGCTGACAGCTATGATGTCGAGACAAATGGCAGAACGGCAGTTATCACTGTAAAGGCAGATAAGTATGTAAAAGAGTACAACTCACAGTATGGAGAACATGCTGTACAGGGAAAGAATACGGCAAAGCTTGTTTTTGACCATACAGGTGCTGGCTGGAAACTTGTCAATGACAATGCGGAAGTCAGCTTCACCGTAAAGTGTTCCGAGAAGAAGCCAGAATCCCCGAAAGGACCGACAAAAGAAGACTTAAAGAAGCTATTCGGAAATGCAATCACCGTGATCTGTACGACAGACGCAGATCATGCGGAAGAGACCTTTGGTCTTATTGATGGCAGCTTCCATTTCTCAAAGGACAAAGATGTTGATGATGAAGGTGTTGTAACGGTAAACGCTGATAAGTACATCAAGGCATTTAATGATGGAAACCATACGAATGCAGGTGACGATGGGGCGAGAGTAAAACTCTATTACGACGCTGACGAAGCAAAGTGGTGCGCAGATAAGGATATCAATATTACCTTCAAAGCAAAATGCGAGAAAACACCGGAGAAGCAGTACACCGATATCAAGTTCGTTGTAGTAAACGGAACATTTACAGAGAACGGTCAGACAGAACTCACAAAGACCTTTGAGGTTGGAACGAAGCTTACGCTTGCGGATATTCCTGCATCCAAGGGCAAGAGCAGCAGTTACAGCGATCAGACCTGGGATAAATTCCCGGTTGGATATGTTGTAGGAAAAGATGGAACGACCTTCACGATCACCTACAGGTGGAGATCAAGCGGCAGTGACAGTGATGACAGCGATTATGACTATGGCACCTCCACAAGAGGCAAAGCCACAAACGCAGCCGGTAAGTCCGGACGCTGGATCTTAGAGGGCGGCGAGTTCACGGAGGACAACGGAAGACTTCCGTCCAACGAGTACTTAAAGATCGGTGATACGATCTACGGCTTCTACACCTACGGATTTGCCATCGACTTTGACCGTCCGGAATATTACACAGACGCGGCAATTCAGGCAAAGGGCGGCTACCGCGACGCGACAGGAACATGGAGATTAAACGGCTGGTGGTTCTGCTATGATGACGGTACATTCCCGCATGATGAGTGGGTATACCTCACATGGAACGGCCGCTCCGACTGGTACTACTTTGATGTAGACGGCTGGATGGAAGACGGCTGGTTATATCGGAACAACAACTGGTATTATCTCCATACTCAGTACGACAACACAAGAGGACGCATGTACACCGGCTGGCATGAGATCGACGGCAAGTGGTATTACTTCAACACAGCATCCGACAAGGGAACACTTGGCGCAATGCTTGCGAACACCACAACACCGGATGGATATCAGGTAGATGCAAATGGAGCATGGATCCGGTAATTCCGGCAGGAAACCTTCATGGCTCACCGGGCGCGGGATCCTCATAGCAGTCATATTTCTCCTGGGACTGGGAATTTTCCTGTACCCGCATATCTGTGACTGGTACTATCAGTATCAGTTCAACAAGGCGATTGCGGCGTATGACCGGTTTCAGGGGATCGACTGCGAAGGAATGATCCAGGCGGCCCGAGAGTACAATGAAAGACTTGCAAAGAAAGAGGAACAGTTTCTGGTTCCCGCAGAGGAACGGGAGGAGCTTGACCACCTTCTGGATCCATGGGGAACAGGGATGATGGGATATGTGGACATTCCGAAGATCGGGGTCCACATTCCCATTTATCACGGAACGGAAGAGCGGGCGCTTCAGTCGGGCGCCGGTTTCTGGTATGGGACAAGCCTGCCGGTGGGCGGTGAAAATACCCATTGTGTGCTGGCCGCCCATAACGGTCTTGTGAAGGCGAAACTGTTCACCGACCTGGACAAACTGGAAGTGGGAGATCGGTTCACTCTGGATGTCTTAAACGAGACATTCACGTATGAGGTGGATCAGATCCTCGTAACACTCCCGGAAGAGACGGAAGAACTTTATATCCAGAACGGAAAAGACCTTGTGACGCTTTATACCTGTACTCCGTATGGGGTAAATACCCACAGGCTCCTTGTCCGCGGACACCGGGTAACAGAACCGGAAGAATGATGGAAAAAATGCGCCGGTTCACAAAAAAGTGAAAACGGCGCTTTTTTCGACATAAATTGACATGGAGGGGTCGAAAATGAAAAAGAAAATGAACAAGGTTTTCATGGTCTGTCTGGCGGCGACTGCGATGACGGCGGGAATGTCGGTTTCGGCATTTGCGCAGGTACATATTGACGGGACTACCTATCCTACGTTTGATGAGGCAGTGGCTGCGGCAGCAGATGGATCGGTGATTGTTCTTGATACGGATGAGACGACGAGTGGGCTTAATCTGAGCAAGAACTTGACGGTAGATGGTGGTACGGATAAGAAGAATCTTATATTTAAAGACAAAGGAATTGCACTTTGGGGCAAAAAGCTGACTTTTAAGAACTGCGCTGTGGAACTGAAAAGAATCGGATCGACACCATATACGGCAGAGTGGAATTGGCAGACGGTCTGCGCATCGAAGAATGCAGAGCTGCATCTGGAGAATGCAGAGATGGTAATGGATGGCGAAGGTGTCGCTGCAAACACTCATGCGATCTATTTCTGCTCGAATAATAAGCTGAATCTGAAGAATTCCACGCTGGAGATCCGAAATTATCCGCAGGATGCCCTGGAGTGGGATGGCGGTGACGGAGGCTATAATGTGAACCTCGAAAATTCGACCTACATCTCGGATAATAACCGCTCAGGTTTTACGGGAACATTTTATGCCACGATCGATAACAGTAAAGTTCAGGTGTTAAACAGCCATGGAAACGGATCAAACGGTACATACTATACGATAAAAAATGGATCGGAAGTTTTGTTTGATGGAAGCGGTACCTGGGGAATTTCCGCATGGCGGATCGATATGAGCAATCAATCCTCCTTAACAGCAACAAACAACGGGTACAGCGGTATCTGGACCAGAGTGCTGAATGTGGATAAGACATGCAAGCTGGATGTGGAAGGAAACGGGGTGAAACCTTTATCCGCAGCCAACAGTGGCGGAATCGTATTTCAGGGAAATGGAACATATAAAAGCACGATCGAGAAGGGCGCAGATGTGACGATCATGAACAATGCCGGTTCCGGAATCTATACAAAACAGGCAGCCTGCGATCTGACGATCGGTTCCGCAACGATTATCAACAACGGAACGGGAATACAGAATGAGAAGAAGATTGGTGCCGAATACGGCGGAGGTATCTACAATATCGGTACCATGCGTCTCGGCTCATCGGTTATTCTTTACAATAACCATGCCGGAAAAGGTGCCGACGATATCTACAACGGAGAAAACGCGACACTGAAATTCGGAGACACCAACAAAGAGTGGATCCTGGACGATTGTAATCACGTGATCGACGGCTGGTATGATGATGCAGAAGGAAGCCGCTGGAATGCCGATGGCGGTGAAAGTGAGCACCATATTGTTCTTGTAAACAGCGGAAGTAAGACCGGTATGCTGCAGATTAAAGCTGCGCATGGACTTGATGCGGACGATAAGGAGAGCAGACCGGATATCGATAAAAAGGCAGACGGTGAGGATGAGATCAAGGGCGTAAAACCGGGCGATAATATAAGCTTTACTCTGGAATCCCATCTTCCGGCAAGACTGGCCGGATTTGTAGTACGTTCCGATTCTGATGCAGAGAGATTGTATATTCCGGAGAAGTTCTCCGAGCGTATGATCTTCCATGACAAGATGAGCAAAAATCTGGAATTTGATAGAGAAACCCTGAAAGTTACAGTCGGAAATGATGGAAGTGTACTTCCAGAAGACTATTACAAGGTGGAAACTGGAAAAGGCGATGAGACATTCCGGGTAAGTATCGCTCTGATCGCAGCATTCAATGACGGATATATTACATATGATGAGTTAAAGAATGCAGAGCCGATTATTGTTTCCTATGACGCAGCTGTCTCTGACAAAGCCATTGATGGAGACAAGGTGGAGAACCGTGCATGGGTCAACGACAGCGAAGAGGATATCGTTGACGGCCCGGTTATCGATCCGGATGTTCCGTCCACCGGTGGAATTGGAACAAAAGCCTTCACAGCAGCAGGAATCGCCCTGATGGGAGCTGCAGCAGGTGCTGTGATCGTGACAGGTAAGAAAAAGAAAAAAGAACAGTAATTCAGACTTTTCGGATTGTTGCTAGTTATGAGAACGAGGTAGAGACATGAAAAAATCATGGAAAAGTTTCATGACCGTCACCGCAGCCGCCGCTGCGATGACGGCTGCCATGGCATTTTCTTCGTTGGCGGCTGTGGCGAAGGTAGGAACACAGGAGTTCAACAATCTTCAGGATGCGATCAATTCCGCGGGAGAGTCGCCGGTAGTGATCGATCTTGAGGAAAATGTAAGTCTTACAGACGGACTTGTGATCGGTGCAGGAAAAGATGTGACGATCCAATGCGGCACGTCGGATCCGAAGACGATCAAGATGGAAGGAAAGGGAATCCACACAGAAGGAACTTATGATGCTGCAGCTAAAAGTTGGAATACCAGTCGGCTGACATTTAAAAACTGCGTATTGGATATTACCGCGAATGATAATCCGGGTGGAGGTGGCGGCACTGCGAATCTGATCTCGAATACAGATCTCACCTTGGATCATGTGACATGGACACAGAATAGTGCGAATGGCGGCAGTGGAAGCGGAATGTATTTGTATCAGAAAAGTAATTTATACCTTGTAAATGGTACAGTCATGACGATATCCGGCTATAAAGGATTCCGGGCAAGTGGTATTTTCGCAGACAATTCAGAGTATGAGGATATGCCAAACCGGAGTATTAAAATTTCAGATCATTCCAGACTCAATATCACTGATTGTGACTGGCACGGAATGACGGTCAATCCGGTCGACGTGACGGTAGAAAAATATTCACATATCGATATTACGGGCTGTGGAAATCCGAACTACGGTGGTGGAATTGGCTGCTATTACGGAAAACTGAGCGTAACGGATCATTCTGATGTGACAACGAATCAGAATATTGGTAGCGCCTGGGGAACTTTTGTTAAAGAGCTGTTTGTAGACAGCACTTCAAAACTGACTTCCTGTAAGAATACCGGAAATGGGCTGAATGTCGGAGGAAAAGGAACCATTGAGGGAGGAGCTGAGATCAGTCTCGACGGAAATGGGAAAAGAGGCCTTCAGGTATATAGCGGCAGCGATTATTGGTACGGCGATGTTGAAGTCAAAGCAGGGGCAATTGTATCGGCCTGTGAAAATAGATCAAACGGGATTTTAAATACGTATAAGCTGTTTGTTGAGAATGGAGCAACGCTTAAGGTTGAAGGGAATCATGATCGCGGAATCCGTAACGTGGGAGAGCTGACTTTAAATGCAGGCAGCGTTTGTGAAAATCAAACGGGTTCAACCGGAGCAGGAATCTTCAATGAGGGAACCTTGAAGATCGGCCCCGGCGTCCGCATCTGTAACAACCACGCAGCCACCTACGGCGGCGGCCTCTATAACGGGGAAAACGGAACCGCAGAGCTTTCGGACGGCGTGATCCTCTACAACAACCACGCAGCCAAAGGTGCTGACGATATTTACAACACCGCAGGGCGGAAGCTGACCTTCTGTGCAGTCGGAACCGGTTGGAATCTCGATGACTGTAATCACCGCATCGACGGCTGGTATGACGATACAGAGGGCTCAAGATGGAACGCAGACGATAATCTTCCGGAAAATCGTCATATCGTTTCGGTAGCTTCCGGCGAATATGAGAAGGGATTCCAGATCAAGGCGGCTCATGGTGCGGATATCTACGAGACGACAAGTTATCTGATCGATAAAAAGGCAGACGGCGAGGATGAAATCGGAACCGTAAGTCAGGGAAAGAGGATCGAGTTTACACTGACCTCCAGTCTTCCTAAGCTGCTTGCACGCTATGTTGTAACGGCATCCAACGCCTCACCGGCAAACTCTGCAAGGGAGATTCGCAAAATCCGCGTACACAGTGCGTCCGGCGCGGGAACAGTCCGCGTACACAGTGCGTCCGGTGCGGAGACAGTCCGCGTGTACAGTGCATCCGGTGCAAGAAGAGCGAGAAGCGTAAGCGGGGACAACTACGACAATGAGATTTCTGCACAGTCCCTTTCTGCAGATGAAAAATATGCAATCCCGGATTCGGTTGTGGAGACCATGGTCTTCCACGATGAGATGAACCGGTATCTGAAATTTATTGACGGTACGCTCCGTGTGACCGCGGGCAGGGCTGGAAAAGAAGTTCCTTCCGGGTATTACACGGTAACAGCCAGTGGTTCCAACGCATTCCGGGTTGCGGTTGATCTTGTAAACCTCTTTAATACCGGAATCATCGATTATGAAGATCTGACGGATGAAAATCCGATTACAGTGACCTATGAAGCGGTCGTGACAGACGACGCGATCCAGGGGGACGAGCTGTTTAACGAAGCCTGGGTCAACGATGGAGAACATGACTCCGTGGAAGGTGATGTCCTCGATAAGAAGGTTCCGTCCACAGGCGGAATGGGACGGGGAATGTTCACGGGTCTGGGACTCCTGTTTATGGGCACAGCGGCAGCAGCATGGAAGAGAAAAAGAAGCATGTAGATCAGATACAGAAATCGATGTAGAAGGAAGGAATCCAAGATGACAGGAATTCGGAAAAAGAATAAGATCCTGGGCTTTATTTTTGCCGTGCTTGCGGTATGGATGGTGATATTTCAAAATCCGTCTTACGCGGCACAGCGGGGCAGTCTGAACATAAAAACAGAACAGACCGGAATGACGGTATATCTCTATCGGGTTGCAGAAAAACAGGCGGGTGTCTATGTGCTGAATGAGAAATTTCAGGCATCCGGTGCGGATGTTTCTGGGGGTGGTTCCAGAGAGGCTGCGATCACTCTGGCAAATTTTGTAAAGGCGCAGGGGATCCAGCCTTACCGGACCGGAACGGGAAGCGGAAAGCATGTGGTTTTTCGGAATCTTCCGGATGGAGAGGCTCTCTACCTTGTGACGGGGGATCCGATGACCGTTGGCGGCAAGACCTACATTCCGGCACCGGTTCTCGTGGAAGCGGGCGGTGCCGCGGCGGAAGCAGATATCAAGTGTGATATTGAAGAACCGGAAAACCCGACAAAACCAACGGAACCGACGAATCCGACCGAACCCACAAATCCGACGGATCCGTCGAATCCGACTTCTCCGACCCGTTATCACGATGACAGTGATGATGATGACTGGGATCCGACCCCGGATAAAAAGCCGACGATCACAACAGTGGCTGACGAGACGGTGACGATCACAGATGCGGAGACACAGCCGGAAACCAGGGTGGAGGAGAGCACGGCAGAGAGTGAAACAGAGACATCCACGGAGACAAACGTGGAGAACGAAAAGAAGCTTCCCCAGACAGGACAGATATGGTGGCCGGTAGGAATCCTGCTCTCCGCAGGCGCGATCCTTCTGGCGGCAGGTCTTGTGATGAAAAAGAGAAGTAAAGAAAAATAATGAAAGAGAAACAATTAAAGAGAAACATGAGGATACGAATATGAAAAAGAAAACGCTTCATCCAATCATGATTGCGTTACTGGCACTTTTTGTTCTGCTGCAGGCATTCTGCCTGACAGCATTCGGCGCTGAAACTGTGGAGGTATATATTCCGGCTGGAACAGAGACGGAGACTGTGAATCAGATCCTGACAGAAACGCTTCTCCCGGACAGCGAAGATACGCTGGAATGGGAGTATGAGTGTGTTGGAAAGGAAGACGGTGGTCTGCTGAAAAATACCGCATGGGGATCAGTAGGCGGATTTGAAAGCACAACAAAAAAATACTTCGTGACTCACACCTATATCCATCCGGCGCTGTCAGACAATGCGGATGGTGAATATCGGGTACGCACAGGAGAGAAAAAATGCAAAATCAGAAAAGCAGCAAAACATACCGTGGATTTCGAACTGCTCCGGAATCAGGAAATTCCGCTGAGATATGACGAGGACGGAATCTTTAATGCCGAAGAGACGAAAAAAGAAATCTTCACAAGAGTTTTTTCAGCTTCCAATGCGGAGTTTATTACCTGTGACGATGTGACGATCCAGTACTACGCTACAGCTGAGTCAGGCGCTGTGGGAAATATTGGAAAGGACTGGGTCGCACTGGACGGGGAAAAGGTGAATCTCCTGACCTATCCGGCAATCCCGGCAGGAAAACAGAGGATCCGTATTTCATGGGACGGCGATGAGGAGTATTCCGGTTTTGAAAAAGAGACAGACGTGATCATGACGGAACGGGAGCAGATGAAGTTCAACCTGAAAGAGGCTCCTTACGAGGCAGGGCTTGTTTTTGATCATGATCAGAATATCGATTATGCTGCAACAGCAAAAGCGATCTACGAGGCTGTAGTGGAGTCCACAGATCCGGAAGTGGATTTTGATGAGTTCGCGGTGAAGTACAATGCAGATCCTTCCGGGCTCATTGAAAATTTCAAACCGCTCGATGATGAGTCACTTGTAACAAAGAAATTCGGTCCGGGAAGCTGGAAGATCCGTATTTCCTGGGGCGGAAGCAGGGACTATGCGCCGGGCAGCGTGACGGTATCAGTAACAGTGACGGACAACCGGATCAACAGTAAAGTCGTATTAAAGAGCGAAACCTCCTTCACATACAATAAGGATGTAGAAGCAGTAAAACAGGCGGTTCTTGACAATGTGATCGACTGGGAAAATTCCGAGCTTCCGGAGCGGGACACACTGTCTGTTGACGATTTCACGTTTTCCTACAATGCGAGACTTTCTCTTCTGGACGGTTTGAGCAGCGAGCTCGGTGACAGCTTTGCTGACAAATTCCTGAACGGAGAAGGAATCAGGGACGATGTTCCGTTTGAAGGAAAAAACTATGAGCTCGGCGGAAAGGTTCTCGGAAGCTTCCCGCAGATCGGCGCAGGCGTGCAGAAGATCAAAGTAACTTTCAAGGGAAATTCGGAGTATCGCGCAAGTGAAGAAGCTGAGGGCAGCGTGACCATCAACAAAGCAAATGTGAAGGTCAGCGTCAACAGCGCCAGCAGATATGTGAGCGAGGCTGTGAAGGGCAGAGAGCTTGTCTCCACGGATCCTGAAGATCATTTCAACCTGTATATCATCTATGCCGGAATCACCAGCAATGTGACTACAGGCGTTTATCTGGAGCTTCCGGAACAGTATACCTCCAACAGCACCGTCATCAAGATCGTCGATAAGGCGCTGGAAAGCTTAAATCAGCCAACCCTGACAGAAATGCTGCAGAACGGAATCACAGTTGGTGAGCTTAGAAAGCTTTTAAATACCAGTGAAGTGATCGATGTGCTTGAGAAGATCGGTGTGGATACCGGCGCTTTGGAACAGGTCATCAAGGTGATCAATAAGCTTCCATCCATCGCTGATAATCTTCGGATCAGCATTGGTGCCCCGAATCACGCCGGAATTTACAGCGTGACAGCAGTCACCGACAACAAGAACTACAATACGGGTGTCGGTGCCGGCGCTCTTGTCCTGAAAGCTGACAAGGCAAAACTTGTATGGAACCAGAGTATCGGCAAAAAGATCTCCGCAGCGGAAGCGGCGGGTGCTGATTTTGGCGCACATCTCGAGATCGGCGGGGAGAGAGTTGACGACCAGTCCAGCGTCAGCGTGCTCTACTCCGGATTTACAAGCAAATGGAGAGCATACTCCAGCACAACAACCCCGCCGACTGAGCCGGGGCGTTACACGATGACCGTAGTCGTTCTCGGCGGCAATTACCTTGCCTCCCCGATCAACCGGTCGTTCCAGATCACAAAATAAATTAAGAAAAGAAATTGGAAACCAGCTGATGAAAATCGCAGAGTCCAGGTGACGGCTGTTATTTATAACAGGCGTGATTAGATCAGGCAACTGACCAATATGGATTTAGAATAATAAGAATTATAAAACAACGAAGTGGACAGCCCCAACAGGAACTGCCCACTTCTTTTGTTATCCGAATATTTCTTTTAATTAGTACAGCTTCGCACCAGCCGGGATATGGTTATCAACCATGAGAAGGTTTAACTTCTCCTCGCCCTCTTCAGTATGGATTGCACTAAGCAGCATACCGCAGGAATCGATTCCCATCATGGCTCTCGGCGGAAGGTTTGTGATCGCGATCAGGGTCTTTCCGATAAGCTCTTCCGGCTCGTAGAAAGCATGGATACCGCTTAAGATCGTGCGGTCTGTGCCGGTTCCGTCATCGAGTGTGAACTGAAGGAGCTTTTTGCTCTTCTTGACTGCTTCGCAGGCTTTTACCTTAACAGCGCGGAAATCGCACTTGCTGAATGTCTCGAAATCAACATAATCAGCGAACATCGGCTCGATCACAACTTTGGAGAAGTCGATGACTTCCGGAGCTGCGTTCTCGGATGTCTTAACGACCGGTTTCTCAGACTTCTTTGTGTCTAAGGATTTCATTGTCGGGAATATAACCGAAGCTAATCCACCACAGTCCAAATAAGTTGATAAACGCTTTTTTACACGATTTTCATTATATATCGCCAGTCCATATTTGTCCACCAAAATCCAACAAACTAATGTCATTTTGATGTATTCTGACTTTTTTGATGTCAGGTTTGTCTTGGAAATCGTCCCCTTGCAAGGACTTCTTCCTAAAATATATCACTATTATTTTCCAGAGCTTTAATTGCTTCCTTTTTCTTCACATCTGTTGCTTCCGCATAAATATCCATCGTTGTTTCAATATTTGCATGACCCATAATACTTTGAATCACTTTCAGATTTCTTTCATTTTCACAAAATCTGGTGCAAAATGTGTGTCGGATATGATGACACGAAAAATGAGGAATCAATACCGGGCGTCTGCTCTCCCGTTTTGCCTTAATAATTTCTTCGGCATTGTAGGCTTCGTAAATTCTTTTGATTGCACTGTTGATTACGCTGGGTTTATGGATAATTCCGTCTTTATTGCAAAAGATAAACCCACTCATACCATCAACCACTTGCACATTAAAACCGGTTTCTTTCTGTGCTTCGTATTCATCCTTAAATGCCTGTTCTACAGCCTGCATCATCGGAATAGTACGAATCCCGGCTTCTGTCTTTGGCGAAGAAATATGAAATTCACTCTTTCCATTCTCCATTACTCGATAGATAGCCGCATGGTTTATACTAATGGTTTTATTCTCATAATCCAAATCTTCCCAACGCAGCCCTATCATTTCTCCTATGCGACATCCCGTTCCAAAAAGTGCTGTAAACAGTGGCAACCAATGGCAATACACAGGACTGTTCGATACATAGTTCAAAAATGCTCTCTGCTGTTCCAATGTAAGTGCGTGTCTTATGCCCTTATTCTTTCCATTCGCCTTTTTGATTTCTGCCATTACACCGCTTGCCGGATTATTGCGTATCACATTGTCCCTAACTGCCATCTGAAAGGTTGGGTGCAGAATCGTATGAATATTATCCAATGTATTCGCCTGTAACCCCAATATGTTCATCAACGAACAATAAAAGAATTTCACATCAGAATACTTTATATCATTGATGATTCTTTTTCCAAAAGTATCTCTGACAAAACGGTTATACATATACTTATAATTTACCCGTGTGTGTTCTTTCAAATCATACTTCGTTGAAATATACCTGTCAAATGCATAGTTCAAAGTTGTCTTTCCACTGCAATAGCTTTCAAGACCGTCCAACTGATTGCGAACAAGTTCTTTTTCCTTTTCCCTTAACTCCAACAGGTCATTTGAATAAACGACCCGCCTTTTACCTGTCGAATCGGTGTACTGGTAGATATACCTTCCGTCGTTTTTCCTCTGACTTTCGCCTTTCCTTAATACTCTGCCTTTTGAATCTTTTCTCGACATTGACATTATGTACCACCTTCCTCTCAATATAAGAAAGAGGTCACAAATGCCATTACTCATTCTCGGTATTATCCTGCTCTTGCAGCTTTCTAAATCCTTGAACAAGCGTCTGTGTTATGGTCAGATCATGAGAGCTGGCATACTCTGTTATATCTGTATGCTCATCTTTTGTAAGACGGATGAATACACCTTCACTTCTCGGATTTTCTAACTTAGGTCTACCCATTCTTGCCATCCGTCAACACCTGCCTTTCATAACCTGACTTCATTTTACTACTTGTATATCAAAAAGTCAAATACTTTTTGATATACAATAATTCGTTTTCCTCTTTCTTATCATGTCTACGCCCGAAAAGATTCCAAATACTCCTCAAAAATCTTCACGTTTACCAATGTGATACGGTTAATTTTATAAACAGCACGAGCATCCTGTGCCAATTTCATAAAGCTGTGTTTACTCATAGAATACCTCTCCGCACCCTCGTCATACCTTATAAAATTTTTTGTGTTCACTTTTGCCTGCATTCTTCCACCTACCTTTTCAAAGTGTGTTCTTTTTCTCTTGCTATGGTTATGGCATATCTGCCAATAAAAACATACTTAACAAACAAATATGCTTTTATTGGAAGATATTAAAAAATCCGTACAGGTAGCAGCTCATTACACTACCCACATCGGTATCGCACCGTCATCTTATCTGACCGGACTAAGCCGGAAGTATCATTATCAAAAATATGTATCAACGCCTCCGTGTAACTGCTACACATTTATGCCGGATATTTCTCGCTCCACACCTTAACTTCAATATCTGCTTTCAATATTCCTTCGTATCCACCTCTGCCAAAGGCAAAAGCAGGTGTCTTATGGCGTATCCTCAAAGCGGCTCCACATATTCCACACGTCCTGTACGCATTGGTTTATGAAATTGTCAAGGTACAATCGCAGACATCGTCTGCATTTTGGATAAAATCAAAGCTGAAATTGTCAGCCTAAAAAGCACATAAGCACACTTCCGTCTGCTATGAACGGTTCTGTAAAAATTATGTGCTTTATCAGAATGACAAGATCAAAGTTGTAATTTATCCGGTCCATATTTTCTTAGGACTTGAAATAAAACTTTTTTATGTATGCCCTCCGTCCAATCATATAATTCATGCAAGGCAGCTACTTCCATAGGTGTCAGCGAATTGGCATAAGGCTTGTAATCCTCTCTTATAAAAATTCCTCCGTTCTCTCCCTGTTTTGTATAAATCGGATAAACCGGAGTTAAAGCCTGAATATCATACTGTATCGTGCGAATGGAAACGCCAAATTCCTGTGCCAATTCATTCGCTGTTGTATGTCGTCTGATAATAAGAATATTGATTATTTCCGTTCTACGATGTACGGTATTCATGCTTCACCCCCTCTCTTCTGGTTTTCCAATTCTAATTTTAAATGCAGAATATGCAGTATCTTTGCTTATTCCCCTAAATTTCTCTGTAAATCTTTTATCTCTCTCCAGCCATTGACTTTCCCCTTTCCCATTGATAAAATCATTATGGATAGAATCAAAAATCATAAAAAGTCACACAAACTGCTATGGAGTTTTTACGGGCAATCAATGCCCTTATGAACCGTGGCAGTTTTTTTATTGCTTCTGCCCAACTGCAAAGTCGAATTATCAACGCTATCCATAACAAGGGCGGTAACGCCCTACTGTGTTGCAAACCGCTCGCCTATACTCACGCAACACGCAAATTCCCTACGGGTAATTTGCAGAAGAATAGCAAGCACTGCCTGTGTTCCCTCACAGGCACCATTTCCGCAAATTTCTACCAAGTGAAAACTTGCAGAAATTGGCTTGCATGGGGCATATCCCCCTGTCCCCCTAAAAGCAAAAAACAACCGCCGGCTACGGCATATTTGAAAATCTTTTATACAAATAAGGAAAGGACTGATACTGCAATGGCAAACCGAGAAAGACAAAATGAACTTAAAATCTATCTCAGCGATGACGAGCAATACATCTTAGATCAGAAATGGAAAGCCTCCGGCATGAAGAGCAAATCCGCATTTATTCGGCATCTGATTTTGTATGGCTATGTCTACGATGTAAACTACGAACACCTGCGGGAATACAACACCACGCTCGCCCGTATCGGCAATAATCTGAACCAGATTGCCAAGCGGATGAATGCTACTGGCAATGTCTATAAAGCCGATGTAAACGAAGTAAAGGAGCTGATGAAACAGGTATGGCAATCACAAAAATCCATGCTATCCAGGCAACCGTCCATAAGGCAGTAAACTATATCTGTAATTCCCAAAAAACAGATGAAAGTAGTCTCATTTCTTCCTTCGGATGCAGTCCTGAAACCGCTGCCTTTGACTTCAAATTTGCTCTGTCAAAAACAAATCAGGCAGACCCCAACAAAGCCTTTCATCTGATACAGGCTTTCGCTCCGGGAGAGGTATCTTATAAGGAAGCACATCAGATCGGTGTGGAGCTTGCCGACAAGCTGTTAGAGGGGAAATTTTCTTATATCGTTTCCACTCATATTGATAAAGGTCACGTTCACAACCACATCATTTTCTGTGCCGCAGATAATGTGAATCACGAAAAATATCATGACTGTAAACAGACCTACTACCACATTCGCCGCCTGAATGATGAGCTGTGTTCCAAGCATCAGTTATCCGTCATTTCTCCCACAAACCAGCGTGGTAAAAGTTATAAAGAATGGACATCCGGCAGAAATGGCACCTCGTGGAAAATCAAGCTCAAGCAGGACATTGATGAAGCAATTCAAAACGCTGATACATATGAACAGTGCATGGAGCTGATACGGGCAAAAGGTTATGAAATCAAAGGCGAAACCATTGGAGAAAACGCCTTAAAGTACATTTCCTTCCGCCCCCTTGACCGGGAGCATTTTGTCCGTGGCAGCTTAAAGTCTTTGGGTGCAGAATACACCAAAGAACGGATTAAGGAACGGGTAGAAACAAAGGCTTTAGCACAGACACAAAAACGTGTCCCATTCCCTGCCCGAAAAAAACCTCTTATCAAGGATTATTCTTCCCGAACGCTCATTGACACCTCGGAAGAAAAGTTCACGCAAAGCCCCGGTCTGCAGCATTGGGCAGCGATTGAAAATCTCAAAATCGCTGCCAGCAGTTACAGTAAAGCAGGTTCTATCATCGAGCTTGAAAAACAGATTGAAAGTAAGTCTGTTCTTGCAAAAACCGCACGGAACAGTCTTGTGGAAACAGAACGTCAGCTAAAGGATTTAGGACAGATATTGAAATACGCTGAACAATATCAGAGCAATCATATCTATCACATCCGTTACCGGAAATCGAAAGACCCTGACGCTTATCTCCGCCACCATGAAACAGAACTCCTGCTCCATGACGGTGCAGAAAATATGCTGAAACGCTTTGGAATCAGCTTAAAACATTTTGATATTGATAAGTTTCGTAATGATTACAATGCTCTGTATGCCAAGAAAGAAGCCTTGCAGAAAACCTATAAATCTGCTGAAAAAGACATACAGGCTCTCAACCGAAAACTGGATAATCTGAACCAGTATCTTGACCGGACTCCGGGACAGGAACAGACCACAAACCGCAAACCGGAAAAAGACTTTACAACGCTCTGATTTCCCCACAAAAAAGGTGTATCGCGTTGAAGTTTTATACTTCTTTGCGATACACCTTAGTGTGTAATATGCTGCTATCTCAAAACTTTTCACTATTCTTTTTCTATGTATTTTCACATACTTTACATCCATGTATTACACTCCATATCTACACTGTATTCTATTGCAATTCACTCGTTTTAATAGGTATTGTAAACTACTATCGAGGTGAATTATAATGCATGACATAAAACAAATTCTTGCCATTGCAGTGCGTGAAGCCCGTACCGAACTCGGACTTTCACAAGAAAAGCTGGCTGAAACTCTTAATATGGATACCCGCACCATACTAAATATTGAAGCCGGACGTGGTAACCCCAAATATGATAAGCTGTATCCTTTGATTACATATCTGAAGATACCCGCCGATAAGATTTTCTACCCAGCCAACGCAAACCAACAGCCAAATCTCCAAAAACTCCTGACCCTGCTGAATGACTGCACGGAACAGGAGGCTGCGGATTTATTGCCTATGGTTCGTTATCTGCTTGATCTGCTGCACAAGCAAGACCATCCAACTCTGTAAGAATGCCAATAGACTCCTTGTGACTCTATTGGTTTTCTTATTTTCAAAGCACTTTATTTACAATTTCAATCATCCTGATTCCACTCCTTTTTTAAATTCTTACTTATGTAATATTTGAATTATTACATAAGTAAGATTTCAAGTCAATCTATTTTCTCTTAAATTGACAACTACACAAATAACATCTATAATATTTTTATTACAGCCGTAAGATTTAAGGAGGGATTTGAAATGAGCGATTTACCACAGATTTCTGAAGCTGAATTTGAAGTTATGAAAATCGTATGGAAACATGCGCCGATCAGCACCAATGAAATAACTGATAAATTATTACAGACTACGAACTGGAGTCCAAAAACAATACAAACTCTAATTAAACGTCTAGTGAACAAGGGCGTTCTGACTTATGAAAAACAAAGTCGGGTGTTTGTTTACACTCCAGTTGTGAAAGAAAGTGAATACATCGGTCAGGAAAGTAACTCTTTTCTAGAACGATACTACGATGGAGACATCACTGCCATGCTGTCTGCATATATAGAAAATGACAGACTGTCCGAAACGGAAATAGACACTCTCCGCTCTCTTCTTTCCAAGAGGTCAAAAAAAGGAGGTAATTAACATGGCTGATTTTATGATACGCTTTTTAATATGCAATGTATTTATCAGCGGTATCATCGGAATTCTTTTGATAGCCAAGCGGATATTCAAAGTCAACCTATCCAGCCGGATGCAGTATAATCTATGGTTCCTGCTACTTGGATTGTTGGTAGTTCCTTTTATACCGTTCCGTTTAATTGGGTTTCCGCAAATCCTCTCGTGGCTCAGTAGCCTGAAAAGTTCTCCTACTTCTGGCACCAGAACCGCCATAGGAGAAGCTGTTGGGATCAATCCAGCCGGAAATGCAGACTGGATGAATGACTTTGCCCTTTCGGTAAATAGTGAGACTCCATCCAGCATCGGATACATACTATTTGGAATATGGCTTGTAGGCATCCTTGCAATGATTATATTGGTAATCAAGTCCTCTATCCGCTTACAGAACTTGAAAAAATCTGCACTTCCCCTTCAGAACCCGGAAGTCCGAAAACTATATCATCGATGTATGAAAGAAATGGGAATTAACAGAAATATCCATGTTTACAGTACTGCATTTTTGAAATCTCCGATTATTGTGGGGCTTTTGAAACCTTGTATTTATCTGCCGATTCATCTCATCTCAGATTATAACGAATCGGACATGCGATACATGCTGTTACACGAGCTACAGCACTATAAGCACAAAGATGCTATTGCCAACTATCTAATGAACTTTGCCGGAGTAATATATTGGTTCAATCCTCTTGTCTGGTATGCTCTGAAAGAAATGCGTAATGACAGAGAGGTTGCCTGTGACACCTCTGTTTTAAAGATGCTTGAGGAGGATGATTATGCAGATTATGGTAATACACTGATCAATTTTGCGGAAAAGATTTCACTTACTCCATTTCCGTTTGCCGCCGGTCTTGGTGGAAACATGAAGCAGATGAAACGGAGAATTATCAACATTGCATCTTATGAGAAGCCGACATTTATAAAAAGAGTAAAAGGTATGACTGCATTCATGTTGACTGCTGTCCTTCTCCTTGGATTCGCACCTTTTATTTCTACATACGCAGCAGATGGAAGCCACTACCAATGGGATTCCTCTTCTGAGAATATTTCCTATGTAGACCTCTCCACATACTTCAGAGAATACGAAGGCAGCTTTGTTTTATACGATTTGGAAAACGATGCATGGAGTATACATGACATGGAGCATGCCACCTTACGGGTTGCTCCAAACTCCACCTACAAGATATACGATGCTTTGTTCGGATTGGAAGAAGGCGTCATTACACCAGAAAATTCGTTCATTGCATGGAATGGAGAAACCTATCCATTTGAAGCATGGAACGCAGATCAGACCTTACAGTCTGCAATGAACTCCTCTGTGAATTGGTATTTTCAAGCAGTAGACGAACAGCTTGGAACCTCTGACGTTTACAGCTATGTTCAAGAAATCGGATATGGTAACGAAAACATGAGTGGCGATTTCTCCTCTTATTGGATGGAATCCTCCTTGGAAATCTCTCCAATAGAACAGGTCGAACTTTTAACCAAGCTGCAGAATAACAGTTTCGGCTTCGCCCCTGAAAATATCAATGCAGTAAAAGATGCCATCTGCCTTTCAGCTTCCGATGCCGGAACATTCTACGGAAAAACCGGAACTGGCCGTGTTAATGGACAGGATGTAAACGGATGGTTCATCGGTTATATCGAAACTGCAGATAATACATACTTTTTTGCCACCAACATTAGTGCAGACAGCGATGCTACCGGAGGCAACGCAACTGAAATAACCATGTCTATCTTGTCAGACATGAATATCTGGAAATAAAACATAATAAAATCGGGTAAAGGTCATAGTCAGTCGTACAATCTTTTACCCGATTTTTTGTGTTTTAACACTATTCGTATCTTTTATTTCTTATTGTAAATCACCTTCGCCTGTACTTAATCCCTCATACATCCATGTCTTTCCATTGTCGTTAGATGTAAATCTCAAGCCTCCGTAACTGCTGTATTCTGCCTTGATGATTACAGTCCATTGTCCATCGGATACTTGTGGCATCTCTGCGTAATCATAATCTGCGATTGTGTATCCTAGTTCATCAGCAATATCCGGCAGTTCCGTAACCTCTTCCATTGGAAATTCCATCTGTGTAAAAGTAACTCCGCCATCTGATGTCACATATAAAGTTGAGGCATCCTGTGAAGCGCCTGTCATACCAATCACACCAAGATTTTCATCGTAAAATTCTATTCCCAGTGCCACGCCAATCTTGTTGTTAAACGGATTGGCATTTATCACATTCCATGTTTCACCACCATCTGATGACTTTTCCAATTCATAATAACGGCTTCCTGCTGCCGCATCAGTAACTACTAATCTCCATCCAATTTCTTTATTCTCAGACAACCAGTAATATACAGAACCGTTGGAATTATCTACATACCAGGATTCTGTTTCTTTAGCATCATCAATAGTCTGCTCTTCCTCCCTGTCGATGATAGTTTCTAACGGAATCACTTCCGGTTCCATAAAATAACGTACCGGAGTCACCTCAGATTCACTTGGAATATGAAGCGAGACTTCATATCCATAAACAGCTCCACCATTCAGTTCCGAATAAATGGCATTGTCTGTGTTGTCCACTCCGTCACCATCCACATCACCTTGAAGATATACAAATCCTTCCATTGTGTTAAATTCCCGCTTGCCATAATAGAGAATTTCATAATCGTCTGCATATCCTTCCACAGCCCAGTTATTTACTCTTGTTTTGTAATCAGCGTTTTTCAAAATTTCAAGCATCGGCTGTAATCTCATGTCATCATCGTAAGATTTGCTCGCAACTCCATTAATACACACAGTCATTTTTGAATCTGCATCCACATCATAGTCAATAAGGAATGTATTTTCGTCTCCATTTTCATATCTTCCATACATATAAGTATAAATACTCTGAATTTCACCATCTTTGTCAAAGGAAAGCTGGAACTTATTTTGAACATAAAGTTCATCCGGTAAATCCAACTCTGTCTCAATGTCTTCCAAGATTCCTTCTACACCTGTCTCAAAGAAGTTGGTATGAGTAAGTTCAATTTTCTTTTGGTTACGCCATTCGTCAATCTTCCATGACAATGCACCATTATAAGGGATTGCCGAATAAATAATCCTGCCTCCAAACAAAATGGTCAGGGCAACAACTACAATACATTTTCCCCAGAACAGTTTACCTTTTTCAATTTTTTCTTCTTTTCTACTGCTAACAATTCCAAAAATGATTGTTGCTATAAGAACAACACCCAAAATCAATATTGGAATCAAGTCCACTTTCGTCCCACCGTATTGACATAGATTTGAAATGCGAATCATCAGCACCGCATATATAGCAATTCCAATAAAACCACATATATTAGAAATTTTCTTCATAATTTGTCTCCATCTCGTTTTTAGTGTCCACGTATATCCAATTCATCCAATAGAGAATTTTCACTTCCCCAAGAATATACAATGTAATAACCCCTGTCCTTTATTTCTTCCGCAAATTGTAGTGTCCCGTGATCAATCCCCTCAATGGACTGCCCTTCCTGAATTTTCACCAAACATTCCCACTCATTACTTCTGTACCTTGAATAGTAAGCATCCAATTCTTCCAAAGACAAGTCACTTCGAATTAGAATTGCTCCGAAATACTGCATTCCATTTCCGTTACCTGTCAGCTTCCCTGCCCGTGATATTGACTCTATCAATTCCGTTTTCTCTGGCAGTGGTGTTTCACATAATTTCTTTTCCACTTTATAAGCAGTGTGGTTATTTATAAGCGGAATTGAAATCACACCGCCTATTAATACAACTGCTGCCAATATTCCAACTAGTTTTAATTTCTTCATGTGTCCTCCTTCCTTTTCTTACATCTGTAAGATTACCACAAAACACAACTATTATCAAATCATTCTTTAATTCGGTATTGATAATCGGGTATCTGCATAATTCCGTCATTTAGGATTTTATTCCCCAAATACTGAAAACTGCCATCCTCTGCAAACCTTACCGTAAGTTCATGGGTTATGACTGCATCATCGCAAATAACCATATCACAAACCGCCTCCACCGTTAACGTGACTGTCTCATCATCATTTTCTTTGATATCCGTGACCTCTGGCAAAGAAGTTCCAAAGAAAGTAGGTGCATAATTTCCACATCCTAATCGAGCCCAATCATATGTGTGGTTTTCCTCGTCAAATACTGCGTACTCTCGTATCTGCTCCGCTGTTATCGGAAGATATTCCATAATCAGACTTTCGAATTCTTCTTTTGGAATACCATTTGGATAATCTTCGGAATTGAACTTTTCTCCATATTTCATTCCATACAGATATTCAAACATTCCGTTATAATCCAATTCACTCATATTTTCCGTATTCCAGTTGGAACACAAAAGGTTCTGTCCCTGATATCCAAGTCCCAAGACGAGGCGCTCAGACATCTCTCGCTGTTCCTCTGTCATAGGTTTTATTCTAATCACGCTGCTTCCATCCACAATTTCACTGACCTCCGGTGGCTCCGGCACACACAACTCGTAGCAGAACCATCCCTTATCTGTATATTTCCACTCTTTTAGTCTTGTATAGGAAATGTATGAAATCCCCGGCTTATTATCAGCATTCCAGATTCCTTTTGCACTTACAACATACATATCTGTTCCATCAAAAATGAATTTCATTCTGCCCAATCCACCATCGTTGTGGACTTCATAAATTACTGCAGAACCACTTTTCCCTTCCATACATTCTTTCAGAAAACTGTCAACACTTTCATAATTCTCCATGTTAGAATATGTTACCATTGTTGTAACCGGACATCCTGCATCCTTTAGCTTCCTCTGCATTTCCAAAACTGTTTGATCATCCAAAGCAACATTAGATGCTATCCCTTTATCTGCAGTTTCATAAATGTCAAGATAAAGTTCCATCTGCTTTTTACAGTCAGTCTCAGCTTCTTCCCTTTCCTGTTCATCTAACGGAAGGTCGTAGCCCTTTTCCCATTGTTCTGCAGCCTCTTCCTCGGCACTTTTTATCTCCTCCGTGGAAGATACATCTTCCGTATCTTCCACAAGAGATTCATCCACAATACTATCTTCTTTTCCACAGGCACATACGAAGCATCCAATCAGAAATGCCATAATCAGCAAAATGCTTTTTTTCTTTAATGCCATAATATCATCCTTTCTTTCAAAGCAAATGATCTGCCCCTTGTCAAGTAGACAAGCAAAATATTTAAAATTAATTTCTAAATGTATCTGCCATATCTGATCTGATGTGGCGGATATTTATGTTTATGAAACATTTATTCCATCGTCAATTTTA
>NZ_CABFVC010000007.1:0-122027 GCF_902143525.1 Clostridium sp. Marseille-P7770
AGGGCAGAGGTGGAAGTGCAGTAATGCATGGAGCTGACTGTTACTAATCGGTCGAGGGCTTATCCAGGAAGGTCAAGTGAAGATTCAAAGGTTGATGAAGTTCAATATGTGGTTTTGAAGGTATGTTACCTATGCACGAGTGGCTCAGTGGTGGAGTATCGCCTTGCCAAGGCGAGGGTCGCGGGTTCGAATCCCGTCTCGTGCTCGCTTTTTGAGGATATCCAGTGTGGGTATCCTCTTTTTTTGTGGAAAAAGAGTTTGCGATGCAGATGAAGTGTGGATAAGTAACTAAAATGAAAGGATCATCAAGTGGACAGCAGGTTTCTTGAGTGTTCGAGCCCTGCCGGGTTTGAACGGTTCGAATGTCTACGCTCCGCTCCGGTCGTCGCAACAATTTCAAATACTTGTAAAACATAAGATTGCATGGTATGATAAAATATGTTCGGAAATGCTGGTTGATGGCATAAATCCAATTCTGTTAATGACACGCAGGAAGGTTGGATCATTGCTTACGAGCTGATTAAAGAAAAAACAGACATGAAGAATATATTTGAGACGGATCCGGAAAGTCACTATCGATTTTCATGGGATTTCAAGGTGAGTGTCAATGTCTCCTGGCGGCAGTTTGCACAGGAAAAGTTCATGCAGGATGTGTGTGATATTCTGGAGGAAGAACATTTTCCTGCCTCCAATCTGATCCTGGAATTGACGGAGCATTGCCAGGCGCTGGATCAACAGATCCTGAAATGGCATATTGCGGAATTTCACAAATATGGAGTTGGGATTTCGGCAGATGATTTTGGAAGCGGATATTCCTCTTTCAATCTGATGAAAACTCTGGATTTTGACTGCATCAAGATCGATCAAAGCTTTATCCGAAATATTCTGGTGCAGCCTGCCGATCAGATCATGGTCCAGTCGATCATTAATTGTGCAAAGACACTTGGCGTATCGGTTTGTGTAGAGGGAATCGAAAGCGAAGGAATTTTTCGGTTTATCCGTGAGGCGGATCCGGGGATGTATCAAGGATATCTGTTTGCGCAGCCGTTAACGATCATAGAACTGGAGAAGCTTTTAAAATAAAAAAGAAACTTTTAACATGAATCATGAGAAAGGGGCATAGCTGTTCTAAGGCAGTTGTAAGCGTATGGGAAAACATAGGGATGGCTTTAAGAGCCGGACAGGATTTGTGCTGGCCTGCATTGGGTCAGCAGTCGGTATGGGGAATATCTGGAGATTCCCATATATGGTTTCAGAATGGGGTGGAATGACGTTCCTGCTTCCATATGTTCTGTTTGTCATTCTTATCGCTTCTACCGGAGTGATCGAGGAAATGGCACTTGGACGCGCGGCAAAGAGCGGACCGATCAGGGCATTTGGCAAATGCACGGAGATCCGCACCGGAAATAAGCGGACGGGTGAGGTGATCGGCGTGCTTCCGGTTCTTGGCTCTCTGGCACTGGCGATCGGATATACGGTGGTCGTAGGATGGATTTTTAAATACGCGTTCCTTGCGATCACAGGCGGGCTGTTCCGGATGGGACAGGATATGGACGCAATCGGAGGACTCTTCGATGGAACGGCATCGTCCTTCGGAAACAACCTTTGGCAGGTGGTCGCTATGATCGTGACGGGCGTGATCATGGCTTATGGAATCGCAGGCGGGATCGAAAAAGCGAATAAGGTCATGATGCCCCTGCTGTTTGTATTGTTTCTGGGACTTGGCGCCTACATTTTCACGCTGCCGGGTTCCGGACATGGATACCGGTATATTTTTACATTGAATCCACAGGGGCTGTTGAATCCGAGATTGTGGATCTATGCCTTCGGACAGGCATTTTTCTCCCTGTCCATCGCCGGAAACGGAACCGTTATCTACGGCTCCTATCTGAGTGACGAGGAAAATGTGGTGAGTTCCGCGAAAAATGTAGCGGTTTTCGATACTCTGGCGGCGCTGCTTGCGGCTCTCGTGATCATTCCGGGAATGGCAGCCGGCGGGGCAGAGCTTTCTTCCGGCGGACCGGGGCTCATGTTTATCTATCTTTTAAACGTATTTAACGGAATGCCGGGCGGACGGATCGTGGAGCTGGTATTTTATATCTGCGTCCTGTTTGCCGGTTTAAGCTCTCTGGTCAACCTTTATGAGGCACCGGTGGAAATGATGCAGGAGCGTTTGGGGTTAAACAGAAGAAATGCCGTGATCGTGATCGCCGTGTTCGGAGGCGCGATCGCGCTCATGATCCAGGGAATCGTCTCCGGCTGGATGGATGCAGTGTCGATCTATATTTGCCCGCTTGGTGCAATGCTGGCGGCGATCATGTTCTTCTGGGTTGCCGGAGAGGACTTTGCGCTTACCGCGGTCAATAAAGGAACTAATAAACCGATCGGTGGCTGGTTTATCCCGTTGGGGAAATTTGTGCTGGTCCCGGCGGCTTTTATCGCTCTTGTGGCGGGGGCACTGCTTGGGGGAATTGGCTGATAAGAGATACTTCCGTGTTTCGTCAGTAGAAATCTGAGGACGACATGTGAAAAATTTAGTGGAGGTAACTTACAAATATGAGCAGATTAAACGAATTGCTTCAACAGGCGGGCAATATTGGGCGGAATGAAGATGGTTCGATCACACGGCTGGGATTTTCAGAAAAATATTTCCAGGCACTTGAGTTTTTAAAAGGACGCATGCAGGAGCTGGGAATGCAGGTGGAGACTGACCCGGTGGGAAATCTTCATGGTGTATTGCAGGGGAGTGACCCGAAAGCAAAATCCATTGTGCTCGGTTCTCACATGGATACAGTTATGCAGGGCGGAGTTTATGATGGAATGCTGGGTGTGACCGGTGCGCTGGAAGTTGCAGCCCGCTTAAAGGAAGAAGGACGTACCCTGCGCCATCCATTGGAAATCTGGGGCTTTAATATGGAAGAGTCCAGTATTCTTGGCGGCACATTTGGAAGCAGATGCGTGACAGGGATGCTCGATCCGGACATTCCCGGATATGCGGAAAAATTAGCAAAGTTTGGCTGCAGTCCGGAAAAAGCAAAAGCAGCCAAGAGAGATATCAGCAAGTATGAGTGTTATCTGGAATATCATATCGAACAGGGCGATAAACTCGATCATACGGGAATCGATGTGGGCGTTGTCAGCGGAATCGTCAGCATCATCGACTATAAGGTAACGGCAAAAGGCATGAGCAACCATGCGGGCACAACGATGATGGCTAACAGAAAAGATGCGCTTGTCGGAATGGCAAAGCTGATCGTGGCAGCAGAAGAGCGGGCAAGAGAACTGAACGACACGCTTGTATTTACGGTCGGAAAGATCTCTGTATCACCCGGACAGGAAAATGTAATTCCGGGACAGGCTGTGGCGAACTTTGAGATGCGTCATATGGACAAGGCTGTAACAGATCAGTTCTATGCAGATATTCAGGCACTCGCAAAAGAGATTCCGAACTGTGAGTTTGAATTTGTAAATACCAGTGCCAAATATTCCACACCGTGTGATCCGAGATTGATCAAACTGATCGATGATGTCTGCACGGAAAAGGAAATCAGCCATGTCATCATGCCCAGCGGCGCAGGTCATGACGCAAATGCGATGGCCCACGAAGGAGTTCCGATCGGTATGATCTTTGTCCCGAGTGTCAAGGGCATCAGCCATCAGGGCGACGAATATACAAAACCGGAACATATCGATATGGGAGCGGATGTTCTGTATCAGACAGTGTTAAAACTGGATGAAAATGGATTTTAATTTTATAGATGATTGAATGAATGGCTAAATTTGGAAAACTATATAAACAAAGGGGAATTTAAAGAATATATACGGACGCTTGAGGACGTTATCAGTATTTAACCAGAAAACATCTCCACCGCCAGCTTCGTAAATTCTTCCATAGCCTTTGATACATATCTCTTTTTCTTCCACATAACAGCGATGTCACGGCTTACATCATCAGAGTCCAGCTTGTAAAAAATGACGGGTTCATCGTGGTCAGACATGCGGACAACGGTGTCAGACAGGAGTGTGACGCCGAGACCGGCACCGCAGGAGCGGTAGGCGGTGGCGAGCTGATCTAACTGCAGACGGATATTTGGGGCAAAGCCATTTTGAGAACAGAGCTTCACGGCGCGCTCGTAGGCAATGGTCTCCGGGCGTAGCAGCAGGAACGGAGCCTTTGCGAAGGAAGAGAGGGGGACGGAAGGCGCAGCCGGATCTAAATGAACACCGCGGCGGATCTCATCGGCGGTGAATGCCGCAGGAAGAAGGTCTTTTTTTATTCCCATAGAGGCAAAGAAATTTGGAGCATCTGGGACAGCGAGGAGAAAGTGGTCTTCAAAGAGGATAACAGAGTTGAAGGTGTCACCCTGCTGGTCCACCGGATCCACAAGGATATCGAGCGCCTCATTCGCGAGACGCTTTTGTAATTCGAGAGATGGCGCTTCCTGAACGTCCAGAGAGATTCCGGGATAGCGGCAGCTGTATTCGGCAACGACCGGGAGAACGATGCTGGAGAGGAAGAAGCTGGAGGCGCCGATCCTCAGAGCACCTGTTTTGAGGTTCGAGAGGTCGTTGCAGTAGACCTTCAGATCCTCTTCAATGCGGTGGAGCTTTTCCACGGCATCGATGTAGGCGCGGCCGGCGTCAGTTAAAAGAAGACGGGAGGAAGAACGCTCAAAGATGGGCTGGCCTAACTCCTGCTCTTCTTTTTTTACTGCAATGCTGATTGCGGGCTGGGTGATATAGAGGTTTCTTGCCGCGGCGGAAAAACTTCCGCAGCGGTAGATCTCGTAAATGTAGTCTTTGGATTGGAACATGTGGGGGACTCCTTTTGCACATAAATATATTTAATGAAAAATATCAATATTATAAATTTGATTATATATGAGATCCATGGTATATTCAAGATGATCAAGGGAGGGAATAAAAATTACTGTACACGGGTAGGAATTTTCTGAACTGAAAATTCCGTACAATACAGTGGTGGTAGTGGATTTTGCCGATTCGGAATGCGAAGCATCGGCAAAATCAGTTACTGTTTGCGCAAGGCGTGAACAGTAACGAATAAAAGGATTTATGTGCCGGGAAGAGAGCTTTTGACGGATCAAAATAACAGCAAATACAAACAGCAGCACAGTGGAGACAGTTTCCCGGAGATGATGAAAGAACGTGAGCTGTGCAAAAAGGGAGAAGGAAATGAGTTATTTAAAAACATTGCTTATCATCTGCCCGATCTTCTTTATTTCGGGTATCATTGATTCCATAGGCGGAGGCGGAGGATTGATCGCGTTGCCGACATACTTAATGATTGGATTGCCGGTCCGCTCGGCTTACGGCTGTAATAAGCTGCAGGCAGGTCTTGGAAACCTGGTCTCGGCGATCAAGTATTTTAAAAACAACATGGTCGATCTGAGGATCGCACTGGTCTCAGCCATCACGGCGATGACGGGGGCATGGATCGGAACAAAGATCATCTTTCTCCTTCCGGAGGAGAGCATCCAGAAGGCCATCACGGTGGCACTTCCGGTGATCGCCCTCATTATGGTTCTCAGAAAGACTGACGCGAGAAACGTGATCATGAGAAGCGAGATCTCAAAAAAAACGGTTGTTCAGGCCCTGATCGTCGGCGTGATTATGGGATTTTACAACAGTCTTTTCGGACCGGGGATCGGTACCGTAGCGATCATCGCATTTACGATGATCATGCATTATGATGCGAGATGCGCGTCCGGTAACGGTAAGGTCCTTATCGTACTTACGAACGCCATCGCCCTTGTAAGCTATGTGAAAACGGGAAATGTCGCTTACGAGATCGCGTGTCCGGCAGCACTCTGTGCCATTGCAGGAAACCTCGTCGGCGTCAATCTGGCGATCAGGAAGGGTGAGAAGATCATCAAACCGGTAATGTTAGTCGTAGTGATCCTCACTGTGATCAAATTTGCCTGGCAGAATCATCTGTGGGGTTAAATGCATAAAATTCAATAAGGTTTACCTGTTTTTGTTTACCCATATAAAAGGGCTGGTCTTACTGTGGACCGGCTCTTTTTATGTAACAGGAAATTCCGGGGAATTCTCTGTTACACAAAAGGCATGAACGTGCCAAGGATGCGCACAGGGTAAGACTGCCGGTATATTTGCAAGGGCCGGGTTCCTCAGGGGTTGTTTTTAAGGCAGGAATGAGATAAGATAGTGTTAAAAGAATTTCAGGAAAGAAGTGGAAGAACTATGTATGATGAGTTAACAAAAAATGATATAAAGAAGATGGAAGAGGAGATCGAATACCGGAAACTTGTGGTCCGGAAAGAGGCGATCGAGGCAGTAAAAGAGGCGAGAGCCCAGGGCGACTTAAGTGAAAATTTTGAATATTATGCAGCGAAGAAGGACAAGAACAAGAATGAAAGCCGGATCCGATATCTGGAGAGAATGATCCGGACGGCGAAGGTGGTATCGGATGAGTCGAAAGACGATGAGGTCGGTCTCTACAACACGGTGGACGTGTATTTTGAGGATGACGATGAGACAGAGACCTATAAGATCGTTACGACGATCCGCGGAAATTCCTTAAAGGGACTGATCAGTTCCGAGTCCCCGCTCGGAAGGGCACTTCTGGGGCATAAGGTCGGCGACCGGGTACATGTGCAGGTGAATGACAAAGCGGGATATGATGTGATCATCAAGCGTCTGGAGAAGACGGTAGATGATGGAAGCGATGCGATCCGGAGTTTTTAAAGAAGACAGAGAGAGGTTGAGTATGAAGGATTTTAAAGTGGCGGGGTTTCCGCTGCCATTGTATGTCCTCATTCTGGCACTGACGGCGGCATGCATGTTTACGGGCTGTGTCCCGAAGAGTCTGGTCCCGGCGTTTTTAGTGCTGATGGTATTCGGTGAGGGCTTAAATGCAATTGGAAATAACGTGCCGGTGGTGAAGACGTATCTCGGAGGATCTGTGATCTGTATTCTCGGTTCTGCGATCCTCACGGCAGGCGGACTGATTCCTGAGCAGACGCTTGAGACGCTCGATTATTTTGTCAATGACAGTGGCTTCTTGATCTTTTATATCGCGGCGCTGATCTGCGGCAGTCTCTTTAATATCGACCGGAATCTTCTGCTCAGGGCTACCGTGAAGCTTCTGCCGGTGGCGGTGATCTCTCTTTCTATGGGAATTCTGCTTTCAGGAATTATGGGGATCATCCTTGGGGAAGGTTTCTGGGGCGGGATCCTCTATATCGGAGTGCCTATGACCAGCGGCGGAATGACAGCGGGTACAGTTCCTCTTTCTGCCATGTACTCCCAGGCGCTCGGCGTGGAAGCAGCAGATGTGCTGACAAAGATGGCACCGGCCACGGTGCTTGGAAACTGTGTAGCGATTATTTTTGGCGGTCTTTTAAACAATTTCGGAAAAAAACACCCGGAGACGACCGGAAACGGTGTATTGGTGAATGATGGAAAAACGGTGAAAAAAACACCGCCATTGAAGCCGACATTTGCGTCTTTATGCACCGGGATGATCATTGCGTTCGCCTTTTATCAGCTTGGCGCGATCTTACACAGATTTGTTCCTGTGATTCCTACGTATGCGTGGATGATCATTGCGGTCGTGCTCGTAAAGGGAACCGGCATCATGTCCGAAGAGCTGGAGGATGCGGCAAGAGAGTGGGGGCAGTTTGCCATTAAGAGCTGGACGGCGGCGGCACTTGCGGGGATCGGTTTTACGCTGATCGATCTGAATACAATTTTAAAAACTCTGACACCGTTATATCTGATCACGGTGGTACTCATCGTGGGGATTATTACGCTTACGGCGTCAGTTCTTGGAAAGCTTGTCGGCTTTTTCCCACTGGAATCTGCCATCGCAGCGGGGATGTGTACAACAAATATGGGCGGTTCCGGCAATGTGGCTGTTTTGAGCAGTGCTCATAGAATGGAGCTTCTGCCATTTGCGCAGATCGTTACAAGATCCTGCGGAGCGCTGATGCTGACGCTTGGAGGAATATTAGTGCAGATGGTGGGGTAGAATCTGTATCCTGTATTGTGCGCAGCAGGCTTTTGCACCTGCTGCGCTTGTTTTAGCAAAGTATGGGATTTTTGCCCGTAACTGTGAGGCACTGAACAGTTACATCATGCATTAAAAATGGGGGAGTGGCAAAGATGGAAATATATCAGCTTCGATATTTTGCATATGCGGCGAAATATGAAAATATCACGATGGCGGCGCAGGAATTGAATGTATCCCAACCTTCCATCAGTAAGGCGATCCAATCACTGGAGCGCGAATTAAAAACAGAACTGCTTCGGAAAAACGGAAGATCCTGTGTGCTTACCCATGATGGGTATTTATTGCAGGAAAGGGTGGTTCCTTTGCTTGAGGAAATAGAACGGCTTCCGTTGGAATTCCGTAATAGACAGAAGAAGAAAATGATCCGTTTGAATGTTCTGACCGCAGGACAGCTTGTGCCGGAATTAATTCGTGAATTTCGGGAGGAAAATCCGGATGTATTTTTTCGAGTATTAGATCGCAGAGAGGCAACCCAATGGGATGTCTGTATTCGAAGTACACTGCCGCAGTATGTGTTCAGTAATGCGGTAAAGTTGATGGAAGAGCCATTGTGTCTTGCATTTCATAAAGATTCGTGGCTGAAAAATCTGGAAAAAGTCAAGTTATCGGATATCAGGAATGAAAAATTTGTTATGCTGAGAAGCGGAGGAAGTATCCGGACGATTTCAGATGCAATATTCGAAAAAGAAGGGATCATTCCGGATATTGCATTTGAATGTGATACCGTTGATATTTTGCGACGTATGGTACAGGAGGGGTTAGGGATTACTATCTGGCCAAGGTATTCCTGGAGAGATCACCTGAGAAGTGAGAGAGATTTTGAAAATGTCTGTTATCGGCCGATCGATAACAACGAATTCAAACGATCCCTGTATCTGATCCTGCAGAAAGATCTGAAAATGACAGAAGAATTGGAGAAATTCTGTAAATACACGGAAAAATATTTTAATAGTATCAAAGAAGAATAAATAAAACTGTGCCAAATTCATTCGAAATGAGAATATAAGTCATTCATGAATAATATTTGAACAATATATATAATTATTATATAATTGGCCTATAAAAGAAAGCGCACCTTTTTAAGAATCAGCCATATGCATCTATGGTGAAGGTCTGAGAGACCTTCTTAAAAAGGAGCGCTTTTGTCGTGTTTATATCATTTTTGTTACCAGTAGTTATTGATCACAAATGGAGGATGAAGCATGTATCAGGTATCAGAGCGGGTAAAAAAACAGTTTGAATATACAATGAGTATTCCGTGTGTAAAGGAAGCTATGAAATTTATACAGGAAGACGAGAGGAATACGATTGAAGAGCAGAAAGAACTGGTTCTCATAGAGGCTCCGACGGGAGAGGAAGAAAAACGAGCTGCGGTCATGATGGAAAAATTTAAAGCGCTTGGCCTTGAAAATGTTCACATCGACCGCGGTGGAAATGTCGTTGGCCTTCGAAGAGGAAGCGGCAAAGGGCCGAAAGTATTGATCGAGGGACATCTGGATACAGTCTTTCCGTTTGGAACGGTACATGGTGTAGAGGAGAGAGACGGATTCCTCTACGCACCGGGAATCGGTGATGATACGAGAGCACTGGCAATGCTGTTGGGACTTTTAAGAGCATTGAATAAGAACGAGATCAAGACATTCGGAGACATTATATTTGTGGCAACTACCCGTGAGGAAGGTATGGGCGGCCTCGGCGGAATGAAGGATTTCCTGAATGATAATGATGACATTGATATTTCACTTACAATTGATAACAATGACATGAGCGCACTGATCTTCGAGGCGACGAGCGGAGAGACCTACGAGGTCAACTTTTATGGTATCGGCGGTCATGCGTTTGGAGCGTTTGGTGAGATGGCACAGCCGATCCATGCAGCAGCCAGAGCAGTTGCGAAGATCGCTGATTTTACAGTTCCATCAGATCCGAAGACAAGCTTCTGTGTCTCCAATTTCCACGGTGGAACTGCGGCCGGAGTGCATGCGATCGCATCGCAGGCAACCATCAAATTTAATTTCAGGTCAAATTCACCGGAGGAGCTTGCAAAGCTTCGCACAAAAATCTTTGATGCGATCGAAGAAGCATGCCGGGAAGAAACAGAAAAATGGGGAAAAGATGAGATCACCTGGGATAAAAAACTGATCAGTCAGGTTCCGGGCGGAACTCAGGATTCCCATACACCACTGGTAGAATCAGCGTGGCTTGGTTTGAAGTCTCTGGATATTGAACCGGTATTCCATAAAGGCGGCTGCACAAATGCGAACGTAGCGGTTTCGAAAGGAATTCCATCGATCTGTCTTGGACGCGCGTTTGCACCGGATGAAAATAGAAAAAATGTAATGAATCATAGTGTCCATGAAAAGTTTCCGATCACCGACTCATATAAGGCAGTTCAGCAGGCATTTATGGTATTGATGATGGCAGCAGGAATCGACGGGGAGACTAATTCTGTTGTGGAGGGAAAATAGATTATGAAGAAAATGACACTGATCGCTACAGGAGATGCGTTTATCACAAGAAGATTTCCGGAAGGCGGTTATGAAGGATTTGAGCAGGTCAGAGACGTGATCAGTCAGTATGATGTGAAATTTTCGAATCTGGAGATGACATTCCACAATGAGGAAGGATATCCGGCAGCATTTTCCGGAGGAACCTGGGCAATGGCAGATCCAAGAACCCTTGATGATATGAGATCGTTTGGTTTTAATCTGTTTAATACGGCAAATAATCATTCCTGTGACTACAGTCATGGAGGCGTTCTTGCGACCATCCGGAATCTCGAAGAGAGAGACATGATCTTTGCCGGAACAGGAAAAAATCTTTCCGAGGCATCAAAACCATGCTATCTGGAGACGAAAAACGGACGTGTCGCAATGATTGCGGTCTCTTCAAGCTTCCATGAGTCAGGAATGGCTGGTGGACAGAGCGCGGAATTGATCGGAAGACCTGGATTAAATCCTCTTCGTTATGAAACGATTTACCATGTCACGGAAGAGAATTATAAGAAAGCAGAAGAACTGGCGGCGCTTACAAAGATCAACGCAACGATGGAGCAGTCTGTAAAAAACGGATATAAGAATCCGCCGGCTTCCGGAACACTGCCCTTTGGAACATACAAATTTGTTCTGGATGAAAAAGACTGGATCGAGAGCGTTCCATTCCCGGCTGATATGGAACGTGTCGAGAAGGAGATCATTGAGGCAAAAAAACAGGCAGATATCGTTCTTGTAAGCTTTCATGGGCACGAGACGGATGGGGAGGACACAACGGTTCCATCCATGTTCCTTGAGACATTTTCAAGAAGATGTGTGGATGCGGGAGCTGATGCGGTAATCGGACACGGACCGCATGAACTTCGTGGAATTGAGATCTATCACGGAGCGCCTATCTTCTACAGTCTGGGAAATTTCCTCTTTGAGACAGAAACTGTGGAAAAGCAGCCTTACGATGCATACATAAATAAAAAAATGCCGCTGGATACCAAGGTTGGTGCTTATATGGATGCCCGTAGTAAAAATGGCACAGCCGGATACGGAGTACTTCCGGAGATCTGGCTATCCGTGATGGCAGGCTGGACCATGGAAGATGGACATTTAACAGAAATCAAACTGTATCCGATTTCTCTTGGAATGACAGAAAAAAGGCCGCAAAAAGGAGTTCCGGTGTTGACCGGTGATGAGAACGTACTGTCATACCTGGCAGAGCTTTCAAAACCTTATGGAACTGAGATGGAAATTAAAGACGGCGTAGGAACGATCAGACTTTAAAGAAGATAGAAGGTGAGCGGATATGGAAGAGAGAAAGAGTAAAATCCTGAGCGAAATTGATCGGGACAGGGAAGAACTTGAATAAATCGATCAGAATCGATATAATCAATATGAAGACTGCGCACCTGTGTGAGAATCAGATCACCAGGTGCGCGCAGCGTAAAGGAGAGGAGTACCTATGAACAAAATCACAAATGCGTCAAGATTTCTTTTTGAGGAACTTGTATCCAGAATACAGGAACGTTCCAACGCAGTGGGAATCGCGGTTACGATCGTTGACCGAAATGGAAAGACGCAGTATGAAAAGTTTTTTGGATACCGGGATCAGGAGAAAAAACTGCCGATCGATGAGGATACGATCTTCGGATTAGCGTCCGTCACGAAATCCTTTGTGGCTTTATCGATCATGCAGCTAGTCGAAGCCGGAAAAGTAGATCTGGATGATCCGGTGAGCAAATATATTCCGGAATTTATAAACCGCAATCAGAAACCGATAAAGGTATGGCACTTTTTATGTCACACAGCGGGCTTTTATCCGATGCACCGCACAATCATCAATGAGATCGCGCAGAAGGCAGGACTGGATGAGAATGAGACAGGGGATTTTGCGTTCTGTGAGAAGATCGCATTGGAAGGAACAAAGGCAGTCGCTGAGCTGCTGGATGCCCAGACAAAGGAAAACGGCGGTCTGATCGGAGATCCGGGAAACTACATGAGCTATTGCAATGATGGCTTTGGACTTTTGTCGGAGATCGTGCGTCGTGTCGGCGGGGAGAATAGCTTTGCGGAATATGTGAAAAAACATATTCTTGAGCCTCTTCATATGGAGCGGAGCAGCGGAGAGTATGTAAGACCGGCAGCGGATGCGAACGCGGCAATTCTCTACAAAATGCAAAAAGGGGTTGTGATCTCCGGCAGAGATTACCACGACAATGCATTTTCCCTCGGAGGAGCCGGTTCCCTGAAATCTACGCTTGCAGACATGAAAAAATACATCTGTATGTATCTGAATTATGGAAAGGGGATCGATGGAACAAGGATCCTCTCCCAGGAGGGTGTCCGGACGATGTGCCGCCCAAGAATCGATTATCGCCCGGATAGCCATTATTGCTTTGGCCTTGCGCAGAAGAAGCTGGATGACCTGACGGTTATGGAGCATGGCGGAAGCCTGCCGGGAGTTTCATCGAATTTATCCTGGTCGTATGATGCCGGAGTGGGTGTTATGGTACTGTGCAACACATCAGGTGTACCGGTAAGCACGATCGCGGATGCAGCAATGCGGATGTACCATGGAAGGAATCCGATCGAGGACCGGTCCGTTTATCAGGAGACGGAGTGGGATGCGGAAAAGAGAAAGGCGATGTGCGGCACCTTCCGTTCAGATGAAGATAACAATATCACGATCTTTGAAAAAGATGGAAATCTGGCAGTCAAAGAGGGAGAGACGCTTCTTCGATTTGTGCCGGTGCAGGAATTTTTAGGGATTGTGCGAAATCCGGATAAGGATGGCTACGTTAGATTTTTTGAAAATGAGAATGGTGAGATCTTTGCAATCGGATACGGCGGAAGAATGCTGCCGAGAGTGAAAGACTGATTGGAGCAAGGTTTGAGTATGAAAAAATGCCGGGTGATCGGGAAGACCGATCATCCGGCATTTCGTGATTCTGATAGGAATATGTCAGCTTCGCTGACCAGAATCATGCGTAAAGTCTCACGGACGTTTCGACTTGAGTTTAACCGCCATACGGAATCCATGCAGTGCGTTTTATATGACGATCAATTAGTGGATAAAGCCTTCAGCCCACTTTTTAAAGTTTGCGAAGTCCTCTTCGTTCGGATGGGAGAGACCTTCCTGGTACGTATCGCGAAGAAGCTTTCCCTTTGCGTCCTCCGGGTCCTTTTCGAGCATTGCGGCAAATTTATCTGCGACTGCCGGCTGCATTTTCCCCTGGCAGACGAAGCCTGTCAGAACGGTGTTGTTTACGGGAATATTTGCCTCTGCCTGTTTTAAGATCGAGTGGATGTAATCAGGAGCTGCATATCCGGCTGTGCCGAAAAGAGCGATCTTTGTATTCTGAAGGTTCTTTAAGAAAACACGCGTCCTGTCATCGCAGCTTCCTTTATCGGTCCAGAAGCCGGCGAAGATAAGGTCCGCTCCAAGATCCGGGGAGTAATGGGACGTATCACCGAAATAAACACAGTGCTCATGCGGAAGGATATCATGGAGACGATCTGCAAGTGCTGCGGTATTTCCGGTCTTACTGGAATAAACGATTGCATATTTCATTGGCATTTCCTCCACTTACTGTAATGATGCGGCAATTGCGTCTGCAAGTGCGTCAAGCTCAGCCTCCTGATTGTCTTTCAGGGCAGATTTAATGGTCACATCTGACTCGAGCACATGGATATTTTTCATTGTACCGAGGATTTCCCCCATCTGTTTTGAGGTGGTTGCCGCCCAGGTTCCGTTCTGGATCAGGGCAGCGGTACGGTTTGTAAGACCGTGGGCTGCAAGCTGGTGGAGCAGTGTGTCCATATTGCAGAAGATACCGCCATTGTAGGTGATGGATGCAAAGACAATCGCGGAGGTACGGAACGCGTCTGCAATGATGTAGGACGGATGGGTCTTGGAAACGTCAAAGACGGAAATATGGCGGATGCCGCGGTCGGCAAGCTTTCCGGCAAGGATATCGGCAGCTTTTTCCGTATGACCGTAAACAGATCCGTAGGCGATCGTTACAGATTTCTCTTCCGGCGTATAGGAGCTCCATTTGAGGTATTTATCGATGAGCCATGGGAGATCTTCTCTCCAGATCACGCTGTGGAGCGGGCAGATCATCCGGATCTCGAGCCCGGCAGCCTTCTTTAAGAGACCCTGTACGGACATGCCGAATTTTCCAACGATATTTGTATAATAACGTCTCGCCTCAGAGAGCCAGGCAACCTTATCGTCGATCTCGTCAGCAAAGATATTTCCGTCGACAGCGCCGAAGGAACCGAAGGCATCAGCGGAGAACAGGATCTTTTCTGTCTTTTCATAGGTAACCATGACCTCCGGCCAGTGCACCATCGGGGCCATCACGAAGGTAAGCTCATGGGAGCCGAGAGAGATGGTATCTCCCTCTTTTACCAGAATCGCGCGGCTGTCCACATCAAAATCAAAGAACTGTTTCATCATTCCCACAGCCTTTGCGGTGCATACGATCTTTGCCTCCGGGTAAACGGCGATCACATCGGCGATGGACGCACAGTGGTCCGGCTCCATGTGGTTTACGATCAGATAGTCCAGAGTGCGGCCCTTTAAGGCAGCGGTCACATTTTCGAGAAAATCATGGGTGAAGGACGCGTCCACGGTATCGAAGAGTGCTGTCTTCTCGTCAAGAAGAACGTAAGAGTTATAGGACATTCCTGTAGGAACCGGATAAACATTTTCAAAGAGAGCGATGCGGCGGTCGTTGACGCCGACCCAGAAGAGAGAATCTGTAAGCTTTCTTATGTTATTCATGTTAGAAACCTCCTGATAATAATATTGCTGTGGCGCTTTCGAAATCTGCCAGAACGAGAACGGTAAAATACCGGAAAGGTACTGGCTTTTAAAAGAGTCACAAAAGGTCAAAAAATAAAATTATCTGGCCTTTATATATCTTAATTGTTGGCGAATTTTGAAGATATAAAAAATAAATTCAGACAAGACAGAAATATGGGCGCAGATATACTATCATTCTAAATGGAAAGTCTTTGGAAAGCAAGTAAAACCATCCAGTAAAATCTTAAAAAATTATTAAATACCAGTTGACAAGTGGTGTATGAAGTCATATAATTCATTTGAAATTGATATTCGTTATCAATACGACTGTTCCCACAAATGGTTTGGTGAGAGGTGATAGAAATGCTTACAGATGTAATTGTTTTGTTGCTGGTTGCCATGGCCGTGATCGGTGTGATAAAGAGCATCCGGAAACAGAAGAAGAGCGGTTCCTGCGGAGGTTGCTGCGGTTCCTGCTCCGGGTGCAGCGGATGCGGCAGTGTCCATTACGATACAGCTCCGAAAGCTCACAAAGCCTGAGCGGATGGGAGTGTAAAGAGGAGGAAACATGATGCCAATGACATTTTTACGTGCCGGTGAGACCGGTATGATCCAGCGTGTCGGCGGAGCGGAGGATACAAAGAGATTCCTCGCGAATCTTGGCTTCGTGGACGGAGCGGCAGTGACAGTGATCTCTGAACTCAACGGAAACCTGATCGTAAACATCAAGGATTCCAGAGTCGCGATCAACAAGGAGATGGCAAAGCACGTTATGGTGCAGTAGCTGTGAAAAAGGACAGTAACTGTTCAGCAGTTTGCATTATCCAGCAAGGAAGTGCAGACCGGGAAGAATGGGCAGTTATGGATGATGAAAGTTCAAGTGGGAGATTTCCCACTTTGCTTTTTCCTCAAAGGTTAGTATGCACTAATTAGCATCAACTAATCGGAAACTTTTGGAAAAAATTCACAAAAGGCAGGGGGAATGGATCCGGACCGCAGGAGCGGTTCACAAGGATAGAAAGGAGAAGACATGACATTACGTGAAGTTCCGGTACATACAACGGTTAAAGTTGTAAAGATCAACGGAGAGGGCGCATTCCGCCGCAGAATCATGGACATGGGCATTACCAAAAACAGCGAGATCTACGTTCGTAAAGTAGCGCCGCTCGGTGATCCGGTCGAGATCACGGTCCGTGGATATGAACTGTCTTTGAGAAGAGACGATGCGGAAAGTGTCGAAGTCGTTACAGTCTGATGACGGGATAAATGTTTTACCTGATGTGTATGCAAAACATTGGCAAAACACGGTTGCTGTCCCCGCGGAGTGTGGACAGTGACAACACAAGTGCAGGAAAATAGGAGGATGAAAAATGGCTATTAAAATCGCATTAGCCGGCAACCCGAACTGTGGTAAGACGACCATGTTCAATGCCCTCACAGGCGCGAACCAGTACGTCGGAAACTGGCCGGGTGTAACAGTAGAGAAAAAAGAAGGTAAATTAAAATCTTCAAAGAGCGGTGAAGAGATCATCATCACAGACCTTCCGGGTGTTTACTCCCTTTCTCCATACACACTGGAGGAAGTTGTAAGCCGTGATTATCTCGTTCACGAGAAACCGCAGGCGATCATCAATCTGGTAGACGCAACAAACATTGAGAGAAACTTATATCTGACGACCCAGATCCTCGAGATCGGTATTCCGGTTGTAATCGCGTTAAACATGGCTGACCTGCTTGCAAAGAGCGGGGATAAGATCGATGTGAAGAAGCTTTCCGAGATTTTCGGCTGTGAAGTCGTTGAAACCTCCGCATTAAAGGGCACAGGCCTTAAGGAGGTTGTCGAGAAGGCGATCGAGGCAGCAAAGAAGAATGAGTGGAAAAACCCGGCCGGCATCTTCTCCGGAAGCGTAGAAAACGCGATTGAGAAGGTTGAGGAGGCTGTCGGTGACGCTGTGGACGCAGACCAGAAGAGATGGTTCGCGATCAAGCTTCTTGAGAAGGACAGCAAGGTCATCGAGCAGTTACATCTTCCGGCATCCGCTATGGCAGCGGTCAACACAGAGGTGACCCGTCTTGAGAAAGAGACCGATGACGATACAGAGAGCATCATCACAGACGAGCGTTATACATACATCGGAAGCGTGATCGACAAGGCCGTTAAGAAATCCGGCAAGAAGCTCTCCACATCCGATAAGATCGATAAGATCGTCACAAACCGTATTTTAGGTATCCCGATCTTCGCGGCAGTGATGTGGTTCGTTTACTATATCTGCGTAAGCACACTCGGAACCATGGGTACAGACTGGGCGAATGATACATTCGGCGGCGGCATTCAGGAATGGGCAGGCGCGGCACTCGCGGCAGCAGGCGCAAGCGACTTCATCCAGAGTCTTGTTGTAGACGGCATCCTCGGCGGACTCTTCGCCGTATTCGGATTCCTGCCGCAGATGGCACTCTTATTCTTAATGCTTTCCATCCTTGAGGACTGCGGATACATGGTACGTATCGCATTCGTCATGGACCGTGTATTCCGTCACTTCGGACTTTCCGGTAAGAGCTTCATTCCGCTCCTTATCGCATCCGGCTGCGGTATCCCGGGTATCATGGCTTCCAAGACCATCGAAAACGATAACGACAGACGTCTTACCATTATGACAGCCACATTTATTCCGTGCGGCGCGAAGCTTCCGGTCATCGCTCTTTTAGGCGGCATCATGGTCGGCTGGACATCCGGAGATTACTCCGATGCGGGAAATACAGCATTCTTAATGTACGCGTTAGGTATCGCCTGCGTCCTTGTAGCAGCAATCATGTTAAAGAAGACAAAACCGTTCTCCGGCGAGGCTGCTCCGTTTGTTATGGAGTTACCGGCATACCACATCCCGTCTGCAAAGACCGTTCTCATGCACACCTGGGAGCGTCTGTGGGGCTTCATTAAGAAAGCCGGAACGATCCTGTTCCTTGCCTGCGTGATCATGTGGATCCTCTCCACCTTCGGATTCGAGAATGGTTCCTTCGGCATGGTAGAAGATACAGAGAACTGCCTGATGGCAATCCTCGGAAGCGCTCTTGCATGGATCTTCACTCCTCTCGGATGGGGCAAATGGCAGTGCGTTGCAGCGGCGATCTCCGGATTCTCCGCAAAAGAGGGTATCGTTTCCACAATGGGTGTCCTTGCTAATGTCAGCGAGGATCTCTCCGAGGAGACAGACGTTGTCGCAGCCGCGATCAGAGACTGGTTCCCGACAATGGCAGCAGCCTTCTCCTTCCTTGTATTCAACCTGTTAAACTCCCCGTGTCTGGCGGCTATTTCCACAATGGCCCAGCAGATGCAGTCCAGAAAGTGGTTCTGGTTTGCAATCATCTTCCAGAACGTATTCGCTTACTGTGTAGCACTGATGTTCTACCAGTTCGGACTTCTTATGGAAGGTGGTTCATTCGGAATCGGCACAGCAGCAGCTGTTGTTGTTCTTCTCGGATTCCTCTATATGCTGTTCCGTCCGGATCCTTATAAGAACCAGAAAAAGGCATCCCGCCGCTCTGTAGCAGCATAATTTTGGCAGTATTACTTCATTATTCCATAGAAACTCTATAAAAGATCCAGGTCAGAGGCGGACATCGCTTCGTGACCTGGATCTTTTCAGTTGGAAACCGCATAGCTTATAGAAGGAAGATTGCGAGAGCCGCGCCGGGGTCCGGACGGCCTTCGCGGATCAAAGGAGACAAAAACGATGGAAAATATCGGAAATATTATTCTTGGGATCATGATCCCGTTTGCGGGGACGACACTTGGGGCTGCGTGCGTATATTTTATGAAGAATGGAATCCGTCAGAATGTGGAAAAAGGTCTTCTGGGCTTTGCGTCCGGTGTCATGGTGGCGGCATCCGTGTGGTCACTTCTGATCCCGTCCATGAATCTTTCCGCGGATCTGGGACGTCTGGCGTTTCTGCCTGCGGTGACCGGATTCTTCTGCGGCATCCTGTTCCTGCTGTTCCTTGACGGGCATGTGCCTCATCTTCACATCGGGTGCGATGAACCGGAAGGTCCGTCCTGCACGTTAAAAAAAAATACGATGCTTGTCCTTGCGGTGACCCTTCATAATATTCCGGAAGGAATGGCGGTCGGTGTCATGTTCGCGGGCCTTCTTACGGCAAACAGCGGGATCACTTTAGCCGGTGCGTTTGCCCTGTCCGTCGGGATCGCGATCCAGAACTTCCCGGAGGGCGCGATCATTTCCCTGCCGCTCAAGGGTGAGGGAATGAGCAGCAACCGGGCATTTCTGTATGGAACGCTTTCCGGTGTTGTAGAGCCTGTCGCAGCGCTTTTGACTGTGCTGCTATACAGGGTCCTCGCTCCGGTCCTGCCGTATCTTCTCGCCTTCGCTGCAGGTGCCATGATGTACGTGGTCGTGGAGGAACTGATCCCGGAGACCGCGGAGGGAGAGCACTCGAATATCGGGACCATCGGGTTTGCGGTTGGATTTGCATTGATGATGATGCTGGACGTGGCACTTGGGTGATACAATAGGGACGACTGTGCATTCTCGCGGAGCGTTTAGCTCAGTCGGACCTGATTCCCACTGAGACGAGTTTGTTGTTACTCACTACCTGAAAGAGGTGAGAGTTTTCCCGGCTAAGATAATATTATAGGGAAGGGCGACGCCCCCTTGTCCTCTGTCCGGTGGAAAAAATGCAGAAAAATAAAAAGAAAAGTGGATATCCAGAGTCCATGATGTGACTCTGGGATATCCACTTTTTATTTTGTCAAACAAATTTTTCAACACGGATCAATCAAAGTGTCAAAATTACATCTATTATCGGAAATGTTTATTTAATTAGAATCTCTTCCACGTACCCCGATAGAAAAGCAGCAGCAGCGGGAAGAGCTCCAGACGTCCGGCAAGCATATCAAAGGTCAGGACAAGCTTGGAGAAGTTGGAGAAGAGCCCGAAGTTCTGGGCCGGGCCTACAAGTTCCAATCCCGGTCCGATGTTGTTTAAGGTCGCCGCGACGGCGGTAAAGTTTGTCACAAGATCGAAGTTGTCGATGCCGATGAGCAGCACGGAAATAGCGAAGATCAGGATGTATGCCGCCATGAAGACATTTACGGAGCGGAGGACCACATGATCCACCGCGCGTCCCTCAAAATGGATCTTGCGGACCTGATTCGGATGGAGACTCTGGGAGAGCTCTTTTGTCAGGGACCGGAATAACAGCACGACACGGGACACCTTAATGCCGCCGCCGGTACTTCCCGCGCAGGCACCGATAAACATTAAGAGCACCAGGATCGTTTTCGGGATCGTTGGCCAGAGGTTAAAATCCACGGTGGCGAAGCCGGTGGTCGTGATGATGGAAGCAACCTGAAACGCGACATGGTGGAACGCGAGGAACAGGCTGTCGAAGAAATCCCGGACGAAAAACGTGATGACAAGGATCGACGCGGCAATGATCCCGAGGTACCATCGCGCCTCCTCGCAGCGCAGTGCTTCCTTCGGCTTTTTCATATAGAAGAGGAAGTACACGTTAAAGTTGATGCCAAAAAGGATCATAAACACGGTAACTACGCCCTGCAGGTAGGTGGAATAGCTTCCGAAGCTGTCATTCTTGATACCGAAACCTCCGGTTCCCGCGGTGCCGAAAACGGTACACAGGGAATCAAACACCGGCATCTGTCCCACAAGCAGGAGAACAAACTCCATAACCGTCAGGAACAGATAGAGTCCATAGAGGATCTTTGCGGTGGACTGCACCTTCGGAACCAGCTTTGTGACAGAGGGGCCCGGGCTCTCTGCTTTCATGAGGTTCATATGATAGCCGCTTCCGGTAAGCGGAAGCAGGCAGAGAAGGAACACGAGAACTCCCATACCGCCGATCCAGTGTGTAAAGCTCCTCCAGAACAGGATGCCGTGCTGAAGCGGTTCCACGGCGGGAAGAATACTGGCACCGGTCGTCGTAAATCCGGACACAGTCTCAAACAGGGCATCCACCGGATTTGTGATGGATCCGCTTAAGAGGAACGGGATGGAACCCATGATACTCATGACGATCCAGCTTAAGGCAACCGTCACGGAACCTTCCCTAGCGTAGAATACCTTGTTTTTCGGCTGCTTGCGGACAAGGATCACACCTGGGATCAGGCAGAGGATGATCGTGATGAAGAATGCCAGCGCGCAGCTTTCATGGTAGATCAGGGAGACTGCCAGGGACGGCACGAGAAGCGCCGCCTCCACGTCCAGAATCCAGCCGATAATATAAAAGATCATCGAATAATTCATGGAATCGCTCCTTTATGATTTTAAGATATCCCGGATATCACCGAGACCGCGGTTTGTGGTCACGAGAATTACGGTGTCCCCGACCATGATCATATTCTGACCGCGGGGGGTAAGGATCTGACCGTTGCGGTTGATGCAGCAGATCAGAAGGTTATCCTTTAAGTTTAAGTCCATGAGCGGCACATTCGTGACAGCGGATTCCTCTTTGATGGAGAATTCCAGTGCCTCGGCACGGCCGTCCAGGATCTTATACAGCGTTTCCACGTTGCAGCCGATGGTGTTCTGGCGGGCGCGGACGTACTGTAAGATATAGTCTGCCGTCAGGTACTTCGGGTAGATGATGCTGTCGATACCGAAGCTGTCGATCACGTCATCGAAGGCGATCTTATTGACCTTCGCGATGAGCTTTGCGTTGGAGTGGAGCTTTCCGTAGAGGGCGAGGAAGATATTCTCCTCGTCAAGTCCGGTGAGGGCCACAAGGGAATCAGCGTAGGTCAGGCCTTCTTCCAGAAGAAGATCCCGATCACTTCCGTCCCCGTTTATGATGTCAGCGCCTGGGATCACCTCGCTTAAGTAATCGCAGCGCTCTTTCCGCTGCTCGATGATCCGGACACGGAACCCGATCTTTAAGAGGTCCTGGGCCAGATAGTGGGCGATGGTGCCGCCGCCGATGATCAGGGAATTTTTTACGGATTTTGAGCGGAGACCGATCTTTTCAAAAAACTGGGCTGTATTTTCAAGAGATCCCACGATAGAGAGGATATCCGTATCCTGAAGGACAAAGCTTCCGTTCGGGATCACGACCTCGGATCCGCGCTCAACGGCACAGATCAGGACATCGCATTTTAACTGTCGCATGATATCCATGACAGTTTTTCCGCCGAACCCGATCTCCGGCTTTAAGCGGAAGCGGAGAAGCTCGACACGTCCCTTTGCGAAGGTATCGATCTTGATGGCGGACGGGAATTTTAAGAGCTTTAAGATCTCTCTGGCCGCCGTCAGCTCCGGGTTGATGATCATGGAGAGTCCGAGCTTTTCCTGAATGAAACGGATCTCCTTATTATAGAGCGGATTTCTTACGCGGGCGATGGTGTCACAGTGTCCGGTCTTCTTCGCCATCAGGCAGCAGAGGAGGTTTAATTCGTCCTCGCCGGTGACAGCGATAAAGAGGTCCGCGCTTTCCACTCCAGCCTCCTGCTGGATATTGAAGCTGGCGCCGTTTCCAACGATTCCCAGGGCGTCAAACTGGTTGGAAAGATGTTCCACTTTCTGCGGATTCATATCGACCATAACGAGATCGTGGCCCTCGGCGCTTAAGCGCTCCGCAAGGCTCACGCCGACTTTTCCGCAGCCGACAATGATGATCTTCATATGTTTACCGGTCCTTTCAATTAATTACGCTTCCCAGCGTCCGGAAGCGCCGCACGGGAGTACAAGTTTGGAACTTGTAACCGGAAGTCCGATCTCCTCGGAGCTTACAGTTCCGCCGAACTGCGGAACAACGGCTGTTCCGAGCATATAAGTCAGCACGGCCGGGGCGAGACCGGTGGTGTAGGAGTTGATCAGGTAGAATAACGGCTTGTCGGAGAGGAGCTTTGCACACAGCTTTACTAACGGGTAGATCGCGTCCTCGATCTTCCAGATCTCACCCTTTGGGCCTCTTCCGTAGGAGGGCGGGTCCATGATGATCGCGTCATAGTGGTTTCCGCGGCGGATCTCACGCTCTACAAATTTTACGCAGTCATCCACGATCCAGCGGATCGGCGCGTCCTCAAGGCCGCTGGACTTCGCATTCTCCTTTGCCCAGGCGACCATGCCCTTGGAGGCGTCAACGTGGGTCACGGAAGCTCCGGCTTTCGCGGCTGCCAGTGTCGCTCCGCCGGTGTAGGCGAAGAGGTTTAAGACTTTGACCGGGCGTCCCGCGTTTTTGATCTTTTCGCCAAACCAGTCCCAGTTTGCCGCCTGTTCCGGGAAAAGACCGGTATGCTTAAAACTGAAGGGCTTTAACTGGAAGGTCAGGCCTTTGTAGTTGATGCTCCACTGCTCCGGGAGACTGAAGAATTCCCACTCGCCGCCGCCTTTTGAGCTTCTGTGGTAGTGGCCGTTCATCTTTCTCCACTGTGGTGCCTTTTTATCGGTATCCCAGATAACCTGGGGATCCGGACGGACCAGAATATATTTTCCCCAACGCTCCAGCTTTTCACCGCCGGAACAGTCGATGACTTCATAGTCCTTCCATCCATCTGCTATCCACATAATTGTATTCCATCTCTTTCTTTAGACTTTTTTTGCGTAAAAACGGATCAGGGGCATAAAATGCCTATGATATACCAGTATAATAGATTCGGGGGATACTGTCAAATAGGAGTGGGGATGGAATGCGGGATGTTGGCGGAAATATGGGGAACATGAACGGAAAATGTGTCTTTCTGTGGCGGGAATGCGGCAGAACTGTGGTGGGGACTTAAGAGAATTGACAGGTATTTTCTGTTGAATAATCAGGGAGTTACTGGTAAAATAAAATCAGATGTATTGCGAAATGAAAAATACGGCCGGAAGGCAGAAATCCCATCGGCGAAGCTGATCCGGAATGGATGTTGGCGATAGTTATGCGCCTTTTGGGGTACAGGAAGGAGACGGAGCGAGTGAAGAAAAAAGGGTTAAGAATACTGGCAGCAGCGGCGGTCCTGACTTTCGGATGTCTGACGATGAACGCCTACGCAGCGGAAGGCTGGGCGCTTTCCAATAATATATGGACGTATCTTGATAAAAATGGAAACCGCGTGACGAATGAGTGGAAAAAGGGCGCGGACAATCTCTGGAGATATTTAAACAACAGCGGTGAAATGGCGGTCAACAGCTGGGCCGACAACGATTACTATGTGGATTCCAACGGGATCATGGTGGCGGATAAGTGGATGCAGATCGTGTCCCCGTACAGCAGAGACAGTCAGACCTACTGGTTCTACTTCGGGGCCAGTGGAAAAGTCACAAAGGACACCTGGAAGAAGATCGATGGAAAAAGTTATTACTTTGACGCTGACGGAATCATGCAGACCGGCTGGACCGAAGATGGGGATTACTATTTAAGCTCCAGCGGAGCGATGGTGACAGGATGGAGATATCTGGAGCCGAAGGATGAGGACAGCAGCCTTTACGGAACGGAAAGCGATGATGGAAAGTACTGGTTCTATTTTTCCGCAAGCGGAAAGAAGCAGAGCCCGTCGACCAGCGATGACGGCGGAGATTATAAGGTAACAAAGATCGATGGAAAATACTACTGCTTTGACGCAGACGGACGGATGCGCACCGGCTGGGTGTATTTAGACGGTGATCCGGAAAATTCGAGTAAGAATTCGATCGCGGATTGGAGATATTTCGCGGAGAGCGGGATCCAGAACGCTACGGTCGGCGCGGCGATCCCCGGCTGGCTTTCCTTAAACCCGCCGGAACAGCTTCAGGACAATGTGGATGAGCCGGTGGTATGGTATTATTTTGATAAAAACGGTGAGCCAAAGACCGGACCGGAGGACGGAAAAGCGTCCACGAGCGATTTCGTCCGCATCAATGGAAAGACATATCTCTTCGACCAGAAAGGAAATCCGGTCAAAGGATTAAAGAAGGTACGGATCGGATCGACCAATGAGTATACTTCCTACTACTTTGATAAATCCTCCAGAACCTCCGTTAAGGGAAAAATGACCGTCGAGGAAGGTGACGGAAACAAGACCACGTTTTATTTTAATGAAGGGACCTACGCAGGCCGCGGAACAAACGGCGTGAAGAACGGATATCTTTATTATATGGGAAAACTTCAGCAGGCAGACAGCTCCAGCCGTTATGCTCTGATCAGTATCCCGAATGGAAACGGCGGTTATCAGACGTATGTGGTAAACAGCTCCGGACGTATCTCTAAGAATACGACGGTTAAGGATCGCGATGGAAACAAATATAAAGTGAATTCCAGCGGAATCCTGACGCATATCAATGACGAGGCAGCAAGCTCCACGGAAGATTACGGTGAGCCGACCGAGCCGGTATTTGAGAATGACTGATGTGAATTCAGGGTAAAGATAAAGAATTTTCAGAAAGACCAGGGGCAGAGATGTTCCTGGTCTTTTCTTTTGCATTTTGTGCAGAATTTTGACATCTTGTGTCGAACTGATTGACACGCCTTGTTTTTTAATGATAATCTGGTGACAGAGGCGTGAAGATAAGAGGGAGGCGGATCGCATGAGATATAATTTTAGAAGATGGATGGCAGGATTATTGACGGCAGTGATGGTGGGCTCCACGATCATATCACCAGTCTATGCGGAATCAGCTATGATTCGGCCGGATACTGATTTTGAAGTATATACGGCGAGTGATGCAGTGAAGGAGAAAGCGACACAGTCAGACACGGTGAGAAAACCGCAGAGGGCGAAAAAAGATGAATTATCGAAGCTTAAGGCATCGGACTCCAATGCGCTTCTCAGGACATTGAGTGTCGCAGCGGAGTATGATCTGAAGAATGGGGAAGTGATCATTGATCGGGACGGCGATTACACGATCAGCGGCACATATGAAAAGACGACTGGAACGGCCCATATAACGGATCATGTGATCACGGTGAAGAAGGATGTTTCTGCGACGATCACTTTAAAGGGTGTGTCAATTAAAACCGCAAATGCGAATACAGTTAAAATGTCCTGTATTGAACTTGAAGAGGGAGCGGATGTGACGCTGGTTCTCTCCGGAAAGAATAACCTGTATACAGTCAGCAATTCCGGCGCGGCGATCCATGTGCCGGAAGGAAGCAGCCTGACGATCCGGGCAGGATCTGATAAGGATGTCCTGTATGCGTTTGCGTGCGCTTATGGAGCGGGAATCGGTGGAAACAGCGGAGAGGGACATGGCAAGATCACGATCGAAAGCGGAACGGTGGCAGCTTGTTCCGGAATGAGATTGACAGAAAACGAGCCAGAAAATTCAACGGTATCACACAGTGGAGCCGGAATCGGGTCCGGCGCAGATGGAACTGGCGGCAGCAGGATCGTGATCACTGGTGGTTCGATCTATGCGGCGGCATCTGTCGGTTCCGGAATCGGCGGCGGATCGAATGGAACATCAGGATCGATAGAGATCTCCGGCGGTGAGATTGATGCGTGGGGCGGTAAGGATAATAATACTGTGACGACTGCTGCAATTGGTCCGGATACGGTCGGAGGAAAAAATAACATTTTTACACTCAGGGCCGGAGAGACCCAAAAAGCAACGGCAGAATTTCTTGGAGTTGATCCAACCAAAACATACACGGTCAATATTGGAAATGAGCAGACCATCAAGTATCCGGGAAGACGTGTGAAGATCAGCTATGGAGAACAGACACGAAATGGGAGGCTTACCGTTACTCCGGAAGAAGGTGTTACCTATTCTGGAAGCGGAAGAGTTGAGATCGCCGGAACTGGTCCATATACAGTTACAATGAATGATTCTGGGACAGCGACAAGTGAATTTATTGAGATCAAGAGCAGCTGTACCGTTACTTTGAAACAGCTCAATATTTATCCGAAGGCACCGAAGGTTCCTGCAATTGATATCGATGCAGGACTTGAAAAGGTGACCTTAAAGCTGGAAGATAGAAATATTCTTAAGGGCGCTGAGCTTGCGGCGGCGATCGACAATCATGGGACTCCGCTGGAGATAACAGGAAGCGGAAGTCTGGATGCCACAGCCGGCTCCGGGTCTGCGGCGATCGGTGGCAGCTGCTATGTAAATTCTGTGCCGGTAGGCAAAAATATTACGATCTCCGGCGGTGATCTGACCCTGCGGTCAAATGGAGATGGAACCTGTCTGGGAGCTGGTGCTGCCAGCAGCACAAGTACGGGGAGTGCAGATAACCTGGTCATTTCCGGTGGAAATGTAAACCTGATCAAGAGCGGGGGCGGTTATTGTATTGGATCGACAGACTTTTATGTTAATTCGGAACCGAATATCCGGATCACAGGAGGAAATGTCACAGCGACGGTGTCCGGAGACACAGGAAAAATCTGTCAGAGTCCTATCACGATAGCGCCTGAAAATGGAAAAACAGCGACACTGTATACAGGAAATTCAGCTCCGGGAAGTGCGGCTCTCGGGCTGCGCGGGGAAGGAAAATATGAGCCCGTGTCAGAGAAGTATATGCGTGTAAAGTTTGGAACACCGCATAAGCTTACTGTTACGGGAGGAACGATCACCTCAACAGAGTCCGAATTTGCGGAAGGTGAGAAAGTGCCGGTCAGTGCGAGTGCCGAGATCACGGATGGAGCCGGAGGAACCTTGTATTTTGCAGGATGGACGGTTGAAAATGGAAGCGGAACGTTTGCGGATCCGGTGGCTTCCGGAACAACATTTACGATGTCCGATGTGGATACAGAGATCAAGGCGAACTATACAGGTGGATATTCTGTTACAGTTGCTGACGGAACCATCACCCCGGGACAGGAAAACTATGCGCCGGGCAGCACTGTCACGATCACAGCGAAAGATAAATCTTCGGAAAAATTATGTTTCGATCACTGGGAGATCACGAACGGAAACGGAGAATTCTTAAACGGAACGGCCAGTCAGAAAACGGCACAGCTTAAAGTAAACAGCAGACTGTCCGTAAAGGCGGTCTATGTTTCCGGGCACAGCCTCACAGTAAATAATGGAACTGGAAGCGGAGCTTATAGAACTGGGGATATAATCGAGATCACGGCATTTCTACCGGCGGGATCAGAATTTTCATCATGGACGCTGGATTCTGGCTCAGGAACCTTTGAAAACTGCTACAGCAGCACGACAAAATTCACGATCGGATCAGAAGATGCTGTGGTCACAGCCCAGTATAAGGGCGAAGGACTCACCGGTGACTTCATCGTGAGCGGCGGAACCCTGGGAACAGATTATAAATATGAGAACGAAACACTGACCATAACGGGCAGCGGAAAATACGAGATTTCCCTGAAAGAGGGCATTGAGACGACTGGAAATCAGATCACGGTTCAGGGCGGAAAACCTGCAATTACGCTCCATAGCGTAAAAGTGAATGGAAACTATGCGCTCAGTATCAGGAATGAAGCAAATGTGACGTTGATTCTGGATGGGGAAAATTCCATGTGTTCCAAAGAATCGAACTGTGTGTATGTGCAGGACAATTCTTATCTCACGATCACGAGCATTCAGGGCGATGGAAGCTCTGCGGGAACACTGCGTGCAGAAGGAAATAAGTCTGGCGAGATCAATCATGCCGGAATCAGAGGCGGTTCCATTACTGTAAAAGGCGGAACAGTTATCGCTAAAGGTGAATATGAAGCGGCAGGAATCGGCAAAGACGCGCGTGAACAAAAAACAAATTTCTCCATTTCGATCGAAGGAGGTACCGTGGAAGCTGACGGCGGCTGGGGAGGTGCCGGCATCGGAAGCGCAAGCCGGGCAGGCGGAAATGTCAATATCAATATTTCCGGCGGAACCGTAAAGGCTGTCGGAGGCCAGGGCTCTGCCGGCATCGGAATCGGATATAATAGCTGGGCGAAGAGCAGGATAACGATCACCGGCGGAAGGACAGACGCAAGGGGAGGAAGCAGGAGCTCTGGCGAAAATACGACCAGCGGTGTCGGGACAGGCTCAAAAAATGCTGATGTGGAGTTTTTTATTGATGAGAAAGCGCTGATCATGCACGGACTGAGTTCCGCAGATGAGAAGGTTACAGCGCAGGCGATCAATCAGAAGACCACAAGGATGGGACGCTGCGCGGTCATTTATTTCCAGGCCGATGAGAGCGGAGAGGCCGCTTCGATCTCACTGACGCCGGAGACGGAGGTAATGTATCCAGGAAGTTCAAAACAGTTTACCGCAGATGTTCAAGAAGCAAAAGATCCGACGGTGGACTGGCGGGTATCCGGAAATACCAGCAGCGATACAAAGATCAGTTCTCTGGGAATCCTGACGGTGGGTGCGGATGAGAAAACGGAAACGCTCAGCGTGACAGCGGGCTTAAGGTCATATAATAAAACTGCATCCGCCGTGGTAACAGTGAAACAGATCCAGACAGGTCTTGCGGTTACTTCAGAAGAAATTGAAGTTGGAGATTCTGTTTCGGCTGTGATGACGGTTCCGGAAGGAATGAGTGGACAGATCCGGTTTTATGTAGATAAAGCCGCGGTGGGAAGTCCGATCACATCAACGGGAGGCGAAACATCGTTTAAGATCGAAAAAGAACTTCTCCCGTTGGGAACACATGAGATCTATGCGGAATATTACGGAAACGGATTCCGGGTCAAGAGTGGACAGATCTCAGTGGCTGTAAAAAAACGTAATCCACAGATTGTAAAATGGCCGGAAGCTATAAGGGAGATCCATTATGGTCAACAGGCATCAAGTGCCGGACTGCAGGGCGGAAAATCTGGAGATATACCTGGAGACTTTGGTTTTGATGTCGCATGGCCGGAAGTGGGAACAGATGAAGCTCTGTGCCACTTTACGCCAAAGCCAGAGTACCGCGATACGTATGAGACGATCTACCATGAAGTTAAGATTAAAGTTTTACCGGCAACTCCGAAAGTCGAGGAGAATCCTGCGGTAAATATTCAGTATGGACAGTCCCTGAAAGATGCGGTGATCTCTGGAGGAAAGGTGATCAATCCAAATTATATATTAGGGCAGAAGCGGATGATCGTGGATGGAAAATGGAGCTTTAAGGATCCAGATTCTGTACTTTATCCAGATACATCCTGCGCAGTAGTATTTACCCCGGAGGATACGAAAAACTACACGGGAGCGACTGAAAAAGAAGTTTCGGTTACTGTTTCGGCGGCAAAACCAGATCTCACTATGGAGCTTGACCGGGAGACGCAGGTTGCAGGAAAGCGGATAACTGTTTCGGCAAAAGCGAAAAATGCGTTTTCTCCTGCACTTGAGGATGTACCGGAGATCCGAATTTCTTATCAGATCGGGGATGGAGCTGAGCAGACTGCTTCAGGAAATGAGATCCAGATCCCTATTGGGACCGCTGTCGGGACGATCATCACGATCACGGCGAAAACAGCTGCTGTTGATGGCAGATATATTGAAACTTCCGAGACAAAAACGGTGACAGTGGCAGACAAAACGATCGTGGATAAGCAGATATCTGTGACGGTACCTGATGTGGAATATGGCAGCTCACCAGTTCCGGAGGGAACATTTGCGGGAAATATGGATGGAGATGAGACATGGGCTTACACGTACAGTGTGGATGGTGGAAATACATGGAGTACGGAAGCACCGAAAACAGTGGGAAGTTATCTTGTAAAAGCTTTTTATGAGGATGACTCACAGAAAGGAGAGAATATTTCTTCCTGGAATATTATTCCCAAAACGGTGATTGTGGCGGGCATTGTACTGGAGGAAAAAATCTATGACGGAAGAACTGACGTGAATGTGAGATCAGTAAGCTTTGGCGGTCTTGCAAACGGAGATACTCTGGAGTCAAAGGATTATTCTGCAGCAGCAGAATTTGAAGATGCAAATGCGGGAACAGATAAAAAAGCTTTTGTAGAGGTTTCCTTATCCGATACGGAAAATGCAAAGAATTACGTTTTGGATCAAGCAGGAAAGTTCATTCTTGATGGACAGAGCATCAAAAAAGCCGAAGCGCCCTCTGTTCCGGAGATCTCTGAGGCGTACAGCTATGGAATAAGCGGAGAGCAGGAGATCGTTCTTTCCGGATTCTCGGAAGACTGTGGAGAGATTTCTGGCGGAAATGCCGATATTATATCTGATGAGTCCGGCATCCTGGAAGAGAAAATTGCCGTAGAGGGGACGCAGTTAAAATTCGCGCTGAAGAAGAATGACAGATCACAGATCGGAGCATCAGCAGTGATCCGGGTCAGTGGCGTTCTTACGGAAAACTATGAGATACCGGATATTCAGGTCGTAATCTCTCTGAATGACAAGAATGAGCAGCATCCGATTGCGGGAACGATTACGTTCCAGCTGAATGGTGATGAAAAAACATTCACAGCTGAGATCGGGGCTGTTGAGGGCGCAGAGTACAGTTTTGACGGTACCACCTGGTCAGACAACAACCGGAAAGATGACTGCCAGCCGGATACCCTGTATCACGGATGGATCCGTCTGAAGGAGACGGAGACAGAAAATGCGGGACCTGCGGCGGAGGTTTCCGGAAGAACTCCGAAACTGGCAGAAAAGCCGCCTGTGGACGGACCGGAGAAGCCCGGAGATGGCGGGAATACTGGAGGAGACAACGGCACAAAGCCTGGAGATGGCGGAAATGCTGGAGAAGATAACGGCACAAAGCCTGGAGATGGTGGAAATTCCGGAGAAAACAATGGCTCAAGACCAGGAAGTGGAACTGGTTCATCCAGTTCAGACTATTCCAAACCGGAGATCAGTGAAAGAAAGCCGGATATCAGCCGTGACAGTAAAAAGGGATATATTGATCCTGTAAAGGGAATTATCCCGGGCGCTGCGAACAAAGCGGTAAACGATGGACACAGCCATTGGATGAAGGATAAGAATGGCTGGTGGCTGAGATACAGCGATGGCAGTTATGCGGCAGGAAAGATGATCGTGGGAGAGCACGATAATATGCAGACGGTTGAGCATCAGTGGGAACTGATCAACGGAAGCTGGTATGCATTTAATGAGCAGGGATATCTGCGTGTTGGACTTTTCTATGATGCCGGTTATAGGGGCTGGTTCTATATGGACGAAAATTCCGGAATGCAGACTGGCTGGGTACTCATCAATGAAAGATGGTATTTCTTCAATCCGGTTTCTGATGGAACAAGAGGGATGATGTTTATCGGAAGAAAAACGCCGGATGAGTATTTTGTGACGGAAGATGGCAGCTGGGACGGAAAGACAAAATAATAAATAAGAGAACAGCCAGGTGAAGTGAGAAAACTCCCTCTTTGCAGTTTATGGGATAAACGCGCAGAGAGGGAGTTTTTATCATTTATGAACCTAAAAATTCAGAGAAATAATCAATGAAAGGCAGTCTCATTAAACTTCTTTACCATTGATCAAAACGTGCTGGATCACACCTGTCACATCAAACGGACAGCCGTCAACAATGACAACATCGGCGTCTTTTCCCTCTTCAAGGGAACCGACACGGTCAGCGATACCGATGTGCTCGGCCGGATTGATGGTTACGGCGCGGAGCGCGTCATACTCGTCCATACCGGCTTTGATTGCGAGACCAGCGCAGAGTGGCAGGTAGTGGAGCGGAGTTACCGGAGCGTCCGTGATGATGGAAACATGACATCCGGCTTTTGCGAGAATGCCCGGTGTCTCCCAGGTCTTATTCTGGAGCTCAAATTTGGAGGCATGTCCAAAGGTCGGACCTACCGCGAGCGGGAGATTTTCCTTCGCGAGTTCATCCACGATCATATGGCCCTCTGTCACGTGCTCCAGAGTCAGGCCGACACCGAACTCTTTCGCGATGCGGATCGCAGTGAAGATATCGTTTGCCTGATGGGCATGGGCTTTTAACGGGATCTCATGATTTAATACCGGGATCAGAGCTTCGGATTTCTGGTCGTAAGCCGGAAGCTTGGAGGCGTCATCACCGGCAGCCTCGATTTTTGCCTTGTAAACCTTCGCTTTATTTAAAGCCTCGCGGATCTTTGCGGCATTTGTCATACGGCTGGAGATTCCCTGTTTCTGGTAGCAGCGTTTCGGGTTTTCACCGAAAGCGCATTTCATAGCGACCGGGAATTTAACGATCATATTGTCAACACGGGTTCCAACCGGTTTGATGGCAGCGAAGGTTCCGCCAATGGAGTTGGAGCTGCCTGGGCCGGTTGCGAAGCAGGTAACGCCGGCTTTCGCGGCCATTTCCATACACGGGTCAAACGGGTTGATTCCGTCGATCGCCTGTACCTGTGGCGTTACCGGGTCATTCAGTTCATTGTAGTCATGTCCCTCGTAGCCGATTCCGTAGCCGTCAAGACCGATATGGCAGTGAGCCTCAACAAATCCCGGATAAACATGGAGTCCGGTAGCGTCGATAACCTCAGCGCCGTCAGCAGAGAGACCTTTTCCGATCTTCACGATCTTCCCGCCGTCGATCAGGATGTCAGCGATAAAAGTTTCCTTTGATACCGCTGTGTGAAGTGTTCCGTTCTTGATACAAATCATTGGAATTCCTCCTCTTTTCAAATCATAGTTCCATCATACATGAATTGCGAGAATATTTCAAGGATTCTTTCTGTACAGTAGTTAAAAAACGGTTACGATTCATGCTTTGCGCAAACAGTAACAAAAAAAGGAACTATATCATCTTAAAAGATGAAAAGTTCCTTATATTTGAGTTATGAAACTACATTCACCGGTGTTCCCTCAAGGAATCCCTTTACATTTTCGGCAAGGATGGAAACGAGACGCTGTCTTGTCTCGAGCCCTTTCCAGCCCATATGCGGGGTGAGGATCACGTTGTCGAGGGTGTAGAGCGGGTTGTCGGCTTTCGGCGGCTCAGTTTCCTGAACGTCAAGGCCTGCGCCTGCGATCTGGTGCTTTTCAAGCGCTTCGATCAGAGCCGGTTCATCGATGAGAGCACCGCGGGAAGTGTTGATCAGGAAGGCGGTCGGCTTCATGAGCGCAAGAGTCTCTTTATTGATCATATGCTTTGTCTGCGGAGTTAACGGGCAGTGCAGGGAAACATAGTCACTGTTCTTTAAGACTGTCTCAAGATCTACATAGCGGATGCCGTCCTCGTCGGCTCTCGGTGTTCTTGTATACACGAGAATATTCATATCGAGAGCTTTCGCAATCTTCATAACAGTCTTTCCGATATGTCCGGCGCCGATGATTCCTAAAGTCTTTCCGTTTACCTCAACGTGCGGAACCTGAAGATTTTTCGTAAAGTTATCATGGTTTCCGTTTGCCAGCATCTTCATCTGGACCTGCATGGTGGAGCTTAAATTTAAGATCATCATGACTGCTGTGTGGGCTACGCGCTCAGAGCTGTATGCCGGGATATTGCAGACGGTGATCCCCATCTCCCTTGCGGCATCGAGATCCAGATTGTTGTATCCGGTACCGGCCTCGCAGATCAGCTTCACGGAAGCCGGGAATTTGCGGATCAGGTCACCGTTTACCGGCATCTCCTTAGTGACGATAATATCAGCTCCCTCAATGCGCTCTAAAAGCTGTTCCGGGGTAGTATCATCGTAGACGGTCACATCGGAAGAGAGAACGGAAAAGTCGAGATTTCCGTCGAAGTTCATTTTTTTTGCATTTAACACAATGGTCTTGGCGTTCATGGGTCAATCCTCCTGAGAAATTGATAATAAGAAAATTGTGCGTGCTTTGGCGCTGTATTTATTATATAACGGTTTTTGGAGTGTGACAATGAAGAGTTTGGCAGATTTGAATAATAAAAAAATGAGCCAACAAGGGGGGACTTGTTGGCTCGTCAGGATTGACAGTTTTTTAAATGAGTGATTAGCCTTATGACGTATGGACCGCTGTCCGGTCATGAATTTTACATTTGGAATAGAATTTAAAGTAGTATTGTGCTAAAATAAAGGGAAAAGGAAAGAAAACAGTCATATTTTATCAAAATCTGGATTTTAACGACACTTGCAATAACACAGAAAGAGATGAAGAGCAGGGACCGCTGGCGGTACTATTACGGGAAAGGAAGGGAAGACAATGTCGGAATTAAACCGGGAGATCGGAGGACTTATAAGAAACTACAGAAAAGCGAAGAATCTTACGCAGGACGAACTTTCGGAAAAGATCTGCAAAAGTAAATCAACGATCTCGAAATATGAAAAAGGAGAGATTGCCGTGGACATTGAAACGCTCTACGAGATCGCGGACGCGATCGGTGTCCATGTAGAGCAGCTTCTCTCACAGCGATCATTTGAACGAAAGGAAATGCAGAACGAGTTTTGTCCGGCATTCTTTCGGGGAAGAAACCGTTTTTATGGATATATATTTGATGGAAGGAGCAATCAGTTAATACGCTGTGTATTTGACCTTCTCTCAAAAGACGAAAGAAACCGTGATAAAGTTATGATGTATATGAATTTTAAGGATTACGCGCACTACCAGAAATGTGAAAATACATACTGGGGATACATGGAACATTATAACGCAGTTACTAATATCCACCTTGTAAATCAGGACTCTCCGATGGAGAAGGCAAGCGCCCAGTTACTGGCGTCATATCTTGATTCAGATACAAAATGGGGACTGTTTAATGGGTTTTCATCCAGACCTATGATGCCGATCGCAGCAAAGATGCTGTTCTCAAAAGAAAAACTGAAAGAGGATGATGCACTTTTATCCTCTTTAAAAATATCAAAAGAGGACATCCGGGTGATGAAACTTTACAATATGATGGCGATCACCTGACGGAAAAAACAATGCCGGATAGTATGAAAAATGTAACTGGCAGGTTTCCTAAAAATCATATTCTAAAAAGAATCAGGGGATTTTTTGGTGAGAAGGATATAATTTTGGAGGATTGGTCAAAAAAGTTTATTTTCATTCAAAAATAAATATAAAAAATCCACTCTGAGGAAACAATAGGCGTTTTGACAGAGGGGATGCTGATTGGTACAATGTGTTCATAGCAAAGCATATTGCACAAAAAGAGATCAGCATCCCCTTTTTTTGTGCAAAAAACGACAAGAGGAAAGGAGAAAACGAATGACAAAGCTTTCCATGAAAACGATACATTTCCATATGATCACAGGAGTCTGTATTGGTATGATCTGGATGATATTTTCCCACGACCGGATCGGAGTTATGTACTTTGGAAAGCTTGTAGAGATGGCAGATGCGGATGAGCTGTTCCGTTGCCCGCGGCATCCGTATACACGGTCACTTTTATCAGCGATCCCGGAACCGGATCCGATCAAGGAGAAGAAAAGGGTAAAAATCCATTATGACCCATCGATTCACAATTACAGTGATGAGAACAGACCATCTTACCACGAAGTAAGCCCGGGTCACATGATCTACTGCTCAGACAGTGAGTTTGAAGATTATAAAAAGATCAGACAGGCTGTAATGATCCAGTAGATAAATAGGAATCATTACAGTAAAAATAATGAAATTGCGAGGAAAACGATATGTATAATTTTGATGAGATCATTGACAGACGTCATACGAATGCAATGAACACGGATGGTTTCCGTGACTATATCTTCCATGCGGATGAGACAATGAAATTTCCGTATCAGGATGAAGAGTTTATTCGTATGTGGGTGGCGGATATGGAGTTTGCCACACCGGATGTTGTCATCGACGGAATTAAAAAGAGACTGGAAAAGCGTATTTTCGGTTACACAAGAGTTTTTGAGAAGAGCTATTATGACGCATTCGCGGCATGGTGCAAGAGCAAATACGACTGGACATTCGACCGCAAAGAACTGGTAATGTCCAACGGTATTATCCCGGCTCTGTTTGAGATGGTTGAGTATATCTGCAAACCGGATGAAAAGGTCCTTTTCCTGACCCCATCCTATGCATATTTTAAATATGCGGCAGATGCCAGCCACCGCGAGTCTGTTTGCTCCGATCTGATCAACACAGATGGATACTATACCATTGACTATGAGGATCTTGAAAAGAAAGCGGCAGATGAGAAAACAACGCTCTTTATCCTCTGCAATCCTCACAACCCAAGTGGACGTGTATGGAAGGAAGAGGAGTTAAAGAAAATCGGTGAGATCATTGAAAAGAACGATATGTGGGTGATTTCTGATGAGATCCACTGTGATCTGCTCCGGCTTGATCAGAAGCATATTCCGCTGGGAAAGGTTATGCCGGACTATAAAAAGCTTGTAACATGCATGGCGCCGAGTAAGACATTCAACCTTGCAGGTCTCATGATCTCCAATGTCATGATCCGTGATGAGGGATTAAAAAACATTTGGCTTTCCAAACATTATAACTTTGATAACCCATTGAGCATTGCAGCTGCCCAGGCCGCATACGAGGGCGGAGATGCATGGCTTCAGGAGTTACGTGCTTATCTTGATGGAAACTTTGAATTTACGCAGGAATACTTAAAAGAGCATCTTCCAAAAGCAACCTTCCGTATTTCTGAGGCAACGTATCTTGCCTGGGTAGATCTCAGCAAATATTTTGAACCGGATGAAGTTCTTCCGCTGTTCTTTGCATACAAGGCAGGCGTTCTTCTCGAAGGCGGAAATATGTTTGTACAGCATTCAGATGGATTTATCCGCCTGAACCTTGCATGCCCACGCGCAACTCTTGAGGAAGGTTTAAAGAGGATCTGCGAGGCAGTCAATACGAAACATACAGAGAAGTATCATGGAGAAGAGAAGTAGTTAATACATAAATACAAAAAGCGGTTCTTCCCGCAATGGGACGAGCCGCTTTTTGTGTGATGGGTTTCTATCTGAAATTAAGGATTGTTGATGGGCTGTTTTACTGCGCTTTCCGCTGCATTTTCGCAACGAGGGCGCTGGTCCTCTGACGGTAGTCGTCGAGTTCGGTGACGATTCCCATGAAAGAGGAGATGAGATCTAAGGAGGCGCGCAGAGAACTCTGCTCACCCTGTACGACTGCGCGTTTTGTGAGGCGCATAGCCTGCTGCGGCGCTGCCAGAAGCTTTTCCATATACTGCTCCACAAATGCGTCAAGCTCTGCATCCGGGACGCAGTGGGTAACGAGTCCCATATCCGCGGCTTCTTTTCCCTTTAAGGTCCGGGCTGTCCAGAACAGGTCTAAAGCTTTGTCCCGGCCGACGAGACGGGGCAGGAAATATGCTCCGCCGTCACCAGGTACAATTCCGGCATTAAAATAGCTTTCCGACATGGAAGCATTCTCCCCGGCGATCCGCACATCGCACATGAGAGCCATGTCAAGACCGGCACCGACTGCGGCACCATGGATCTTGGCAACCACCGGTTTATCGATTTCTTCTAAAAGAAGCGGAATTCTTTGGATTCCCTTCCAGAGTGAATTCTTTCTTGCGAGGGCTGTGGAGGAGATATCTTCATGACTTTCGAAGAATCCGTCACCGGCTGCCATTGCCTTGACGTCACCGCCTGCGCAGAACGCTTTTCCGTTTCCGGAAAGCAGAAGCGCATATACATCATCGTTGTCACGGACATCTTCCAGTGCTTCTGTCCAGAGACGGATCATCTCCTCGCTGAAACAGTTGAGCTGTTTCGGACGATTCAGTGTGATGCGTGCAAGGTGGTTGTGTACTTCGTAGATCAAGTCTGCCATAGATTATCTCCTCCCCTATTTACTCTCTCAATATACCATATTGTGGAACTGATTTCATTATATGGAATTTCACACAGAATGTCAAGCCCTTGAAACCGGTTTTAACGTAAAATTTGCAAAAAAATATTGTCCAGAATCAAAAAATCCTGAACAATATCACGAAGCGAAAAAATATTATATTTTATACCACAATATGAAATTGCATTGCAGACGTAACGCTTCAGCCGTCTGCACACTTGCTTTAGAGAGAGATCAGTGCCCACCCCGCCGCGCACAAAATTATGAGAAATACGAGATTGTACAGGGTAAATACCATCATGTACGTTCCAGACTTTGCTTCCGGAATTTCAGCGTAGGCCCGGTAGGAGATCACGCTTGCCATGGATGCGATCAGGGTTCCGAGACCGCCGACATTCACGCCAAAAAGCAGAGGACGTACCGCGTCGGTAAAGCCGGAGAGCAGGATCGCCGCGGGGACATTGCTGATGCACTGGCTCAAGAGAATACCTGCCGGAAATTCATGACCGGAGATCAGCTTTGTGAGAAGTCCGGAGATCGCAGGGATCCGTTCCATATTGCCGATAAAGATAAAGAAGCAGACGAATGTCAGGAGCAGAAAGTAGTCGACCCGGATAAACAGCGAGCGGTCTTTTATGAGAACAGCGGTCAGGATGATGAAAAACATGACCGGCCAGGAATAGATCCGAACGACGCAGCCCAGACAGACAAGAAAGAGTGCCAGGTAGAAGATCAGAGAACTCTTCGTGGGGCAGCCGTCCTGGTGAAGGGAGGTCCGGCTGAGGGTGATGGCTTTATTTTTCATCAGAAAAACGGCAGCTACAAGCAGCAGGGCAGAGAGTACCGTTAACGGCAGCATGTATCCCACAAGCTCTCCGGCAGAGAGGCCAAAGGAAGAGTAGAGATACAGGTTCTGCGGATTCCCGATGGGGGTTGCCATACTGCCGAGGTTCGCGGCGATGGTCTGAAGGACGATCACGGGGATCATGAGCTCCGGAAGTCCAGCCATATTGAGGATCAGTATGGAAAACGGAACGAAGGTGATCAGGGACACATCGTTTGTGATCAGCATGCTGGAGAAAAAGCAGAGCGCTGTCAGGGTGAAGGCAAGCTGGCGTGTGGAATGCATTCCGGCGAGCAGGGATGATCCGAGATAACGGAACAGACCGATCTCCTTCAGCCCTGCGACCACCGTCATCAGGGAGAAGAGGAGGGCCAGAGTGCGGAAGTCAATGTAAGAAAGATACTCCGGTGACGGAGCGACAAAAAACATGGAGAGGACCGCCAGAACCGCTGCCGCGGAAAGGACTGGTTCTTTTTTTATGAATGACATGGATTGATTTCCTTCCTTATATAAATAATATTAATCTTATGCATACGGCAGAAGACTGAAAAATGTATACAAAGTACTGCCCTGTAATTCAAGTCGAACATCCGAGAGAACTGGCGCGTGATTCTGGTCAGCGATGCTGACAAATCCTATCAGAGTCACTGCGTATCCTCGCGGGATAGGAACAACCGTGTTACTGTACACGGGTAGGAATTTTCTGAACTGAAAATTCCGTACAATACAGTGGTGGTAGTGGATTTTGCCGATTTGGAATGCGAAGCATCGGCAAAATCAGTTACTGTTTGCGCAAGGCGTGAACAGTAACCAACCGCAAAACTTCTGTAATTATTATAAACAGTGGCTTTACGAATGTAAAGAAGAAGAGTATACTGTACATGTTTGGTCACTGCGCAAGGCGTAAACAGTAACCATGTTTGGGCTTCTTTCATGCCCGTATAGACAATGATGTCAGAATAATGAAAAGCGGCAGCTCTGGATGAAAATTCCTGGGTGCCGCTAATTTACGCGGAATGGCAGCGCATAAACAGGACCGGGATGTCTGCCGTTTCTGTTTTAGGGAGGAATATTATGGGGAACAACAAGTTTTCAATCGCCAGTGTTGGAAACCGGCGGGCATTCCGGGATGGAGCCCGGGACGGGGTGCCGATCGCGCTCGGGTATTTTGCGGTATCTTTTTCACTGGGAATCGTGGCGCGGAATGTCGGGATGACACCGATTCAGGGAATGATCACAAGCGCACTCTGCAACGCGTCCGCAGGGGAATACGCGGGCTTTACGATGATCGCCGCGGGGGCAGCGTATATTGAGATGGCGATCGTGACACTGATCGCGAATGCGAGATATTTACTGATGAGCTGTGCTATGAGCCAGAGAATGGATCCGGACATGCCGTTTTTCCACAGGCTTCTTATGGCCTTTGACATTACCGATGAGCTGTTTGGAATTACGATCGCAAGACCGGGATACCTGAATCCATGGTATATGTACGGAGCAATCGCCCTGGCACTTCCGGGCTGGGCAGTAGGAACAGCACTTGGAGCACTGGCAGGAAACCTGATGCCGTGGCGTCTCGTGAGCGCCTTCAGTGTGGCACTTTATGGAATGTTCCTGGCAATCATCATTCCGCCGGCGCGAAAGAGCCGGATCCTTGCGGGGCTTATCGCCATCAGCTTTGCGGCGAGCTATCTTGCTGAGAATCTGCCGGGGATCTCATCGATCTCCAGCGGCACGAGAACGATCATTCTGACCGTTGTGCTCTCATCTGCAGCAGCAATTCTTTTCCCGCATCCGGCGGAAGACAGTGAGACGGAAAAAGCCGAAGCAGAGCAGATGGAAAAAAATAACTCTTCTGCAGACGCAACAAAACAGGGAGCTTAACTGTATATATGGTAGAAGGCTGTAAGAGGAAAAGCAGACACAGAAAATATTTTAAAGAAAGTATATATGAAAATCTGAGGTTTGCAGAAAGCAGCTCTACTTGCAAAGAAAAAGAAGTATTTACGAAAACTGTATCGTTAAATTAAGAGGAAATACATAAAAAACATGGAAAAGAATATTTATCTCTATATTGCGGTGATGGCGGGGGTCTCTTACCTGATCCGTGTCCTGCCGCTCACATTGATCCGGAAACCGATCAAAAATCAGTTTATCCAGTCATTCTTATATTACGTCCCATATGTGACGTTAGCTGTTATGACGTTCCCGGCGATCCTCTCCGCCACAAACAGTACGGTGTCGGCGGCGCTGGCGCTGGTCATCGGAATCATCGCGGCGTGGTGCGGAAGAAGTCTCCTGTCCGTTGCGGTGATCTGCTGTGCGGTGGTATTCGTCACAGAATTTTTCTTAGTGTAGTAAAAACACATAAAATTCATAAAACACATATATTTAATAAAACAAAAGTAGCTTCGGCATCTGATCATTCATCAATCATATGACCGTGCTGCTTTTTTACTTTATAGAAGACCGCTTATGGCGTTCTCGCAGGGCGTGAAAAACCAAGAAAAAAAGCAGTACATGGCGCAGAATAACGGAATGCGGCGGTCTGCCAGACCAATGCTTTAACGTCGTAAAACAAATGAGATAAAATCCCATTGTCTGAAATTTCACAATACGAAATATATTCCATTTTGGCAAAAGTGCTGATTTTCTGAGCGGAAATTTGGCAATTATTTGGAAGAATCATACTTGTATTTGTGCGGGAAAGTTGTTATAATCAGTAGCCGTGTTGAGCGAAAAAAAAGAGTAATGGCTCATAAAAGCTGATTACATGGAGGTTTACCCATGAAGAAATTATTTGCATTCTGCGCAGGACTTCTGGCGGTCTTAAACCAGACTTCAGTTACAGCGCTTGCGGCAGAATCAGAGGCTGCCGGGGCGGCAGCACAGACGCCGTTATGGCTTTGTATTCCATTTGCAGGACTCCTGCTCTGCATCGCGGTTCTTCCGCTTGTGAAAGCAGAGTGGTGGGAGGCGCACCAGCCGCACGCGGTCGTGTTCTGGTCCCTGCTGTTCCTGATCCCGTTTGCCGTGAAGTACGGTGTGCCGAAGGCGGCGGAGACGACACTGGAATGTATCATAAACGACTACCTGACATTCATCGTCCTTCTTTTCGGATTGTTCTGTGTGTCCGGTAATATCACCCTGTCAGGTGATCTCGCTGGTTCCCCGAGGATCAATGTGGGACTTCTGGCGCTCGGAACCCTGTTATCCAGCTGGATCGGTACCACCGGTGCCAGTATGCTGATGATCCGTCCGATCATCAAGATGAACGCGTGGAGAAAGAGAAGACGCCACATCGTGATCTTCTTTATCTTTATGGTTTCCAATATGGGCGGCTGCCTGACTCCAATCGGTGACCCGCCTCTGCTCATGGGCTTCATGCGGGGCGTTCCGTTCTTCTGGAGCTTAAAGCTTTTACCGATCCTGCTCTTTAATATGGTGGTTCTTCTGTTTATCTTCTATCATTTTGATATGAAGGCATACAGAAAAGATATCGCGGCAGGATTAAAACCGGATATCAGTAAACCGGGTACTGAGGTGAAGATCCGCGGCGGACACAACCTGATCTTTATCATTATGATCGTGATCGCCGTTATCTTAAGCGGTACACTGCCGTCCATGCCGATGTTTCAGGATGCCGCAGGAAATGTCCTCGGAATCCATGTATTTGGAGAAGTTACATTATCCTATCCGGCGATCATCGAGTGCGTGATCATTCTTGTATCCGCATTCCTGTCCTTTAAGACGACGGATGGATCGATCCGTCGTGAGAACCACTTTACCTGGGGCGCGATCCATGAGGTTGCAGTTCTCTTCGTCGGTATCTTCATTACAATGCAGCCGGCTCTTATGATCTTAAAGGCAAACGGAGCGGAGCTTGGAATCACAGAACCGTTTGAGATGTTCTGGGCGACCGGCCTGTTATCCAGCTTCCTCGACAATACGCCGACCTACCTGGTATTCTTGACAACAGCAGGTGCTCTGGGATTGTCACAGGGAATGGTGACGGCTCTCGGAACCGTTCCGGTCAAGATGCTGGAAGCGATCTCCTGCGGTGCCGTATTTATGGGTGCAAATACCTATATCGGCAACGCACCGAACTTTATGGTCAAATCCATTGCGGATGAGAACGGTATCCGGATGCCTTCGTTCTTCGGATATCTGATCTGGTCCTTTGGAATTCTTATTCCGGTATTCCTTGTGGATATGCTGGTATTCTTTTTATAGGAAGGGGGAGGAAATATGGCTGCAACGAAAGAAGAAATCAAAGAACTGGCAGAACATATCTACGATCTGGACGCGGAGGTCTATGTCCATCTTGGTTCCTCCCTGGGACGTGTTTTCAACCGTGACAGAGAGCGCTGTGTAAACGAACTCACCGAGCTCCTCACAACAAGACCGCAGGGACATTTAGTCCGCAGTGAGCTTGGACTGATCGCGAACATGGCCCGCACCATCGAGGATAAGGAAGAACGCGCGATGTGTATGACCGAGTACAACCGCATCCTCAATGAGGTCATGAGTCTTCCGACAAGCTTTGCCAGCGGCGATGTGATTGATCCGATTCTCGCGAAGTTAAACAGCTTCAACGTAGCGAACCGTTTCTCCAACGACGACCACCTGATCATCTGTATCAGCTGGACATACGGAAGCGGTGGAATCGATGTCGGTTTCAAGCTTGCGGATAAGCTTCATATTAACTATTACGATGCTGATATTTTCGAGGCAGTATTAAAACGTCTCGATGCGGAGAAAGATAAGACGATCCGTGACGCGGCGGGATATGCCCACGTCTCTGAGGAACTGCAGCAGAGTCCGGCGAGCGAGTTTGAGGCAGTGACCCATATGTCCCTGAAGGATCATATCAAATATTTCAGCCGTTACCACGGCCTGAGCCGTCAGGATGCCGTCTTCTTCAACCAGAGCGACCTGATCTGTGATATGGCGAAAAAGGAAGACTTTATTATCATGGGCCGCTGTGCCGATGCGATCCTTACCAATAACGGGATCCCGCACATCAGCATCTATATCACCGCACCGATCGAGCAGAGAATTCACCGCGCGATCGAGGTAAACGCCGGATTAGACCGGAAAAAAGCGCGTCATTTCCTGAAAAAACTTGACAAAAAACACGCGCATTATTACAATTTCTATACCGGTAGAAGCTGGGGAAACGCGAACAACTACGATCTCTGTATCAACAGCGCAAGCTATGGAATTGACGGTACTGTCGATTTTATTCTGAGAATGATCGGGCGTGACCATGAAAAAAAGAACGATAAGAAATCAGAATAGTGACCTGGGCAAAACACCGCCGGTGAATCGACCGGAGGCGGAAAATACAGGTTCCATGCCTGGCTTTCACAGAGCCAGGCATATTCTTTTTACGCGAACAACGAGCCAAAGTCCGCGCTTACGCGAGAACTTGGCGACTGTCGCCTGCAGAAATTTCCCACTGTATGAGTAGGCATGATCTGGCGGAAATAGTATCAGATAAAACCGGAAATGTAACTATGATTAAGAGGAAAGGACCAACAACCATGCAGCTTGATATGACAAAGGGAAGACCATTGCCGGTGATCCTGCGGTTTACGATCCCGCTGGTCATCGGAAATGTTTTCCAGCAGCTTTACAATATGGCGGACACGATCATCGTGGGCAGATATGTCGGCGCGGGAGCGCTGGCGGCGGTCGGCTCAACCGGAACGATCATGTTCCTGACAACGGGATTTGCACAGGGGATCACGGCAGGATTCTCGATCCTGACTGCGCAGAGATATGGTGCCAATGATGCCAGAGGCGTGAAACGCAGTGTGGCAAACGGAATTCTCCTGTCTGTGATCGCAGCGATCATCATGACGGTGTTCTGCGTGTGCATTATGAATCCGCTGCTCCATCTGATGAACACACCGGCAGATATTTTTCGTGATGCCTATACCTATATTATGGGGATCAGCATTGGACTTACGGCGAATATTTTCTATAACCTGTTTTCTTCGTACCTGCGTGCGGTCGGAAACAGTCAGGTCCCGCTGTTTTTCCTGATATTTTCCGCCTGTCTGAACGTGGGACTGGATCTGCTTTTTATCATCCGAGGCGGTATGGGCGTAGCGGGGGCTGCCTGGGCGACGAATCTGTCCCAGGCGATCTCGGCGGTGCTCTGCGTGGGATATATCTGGGTTAAGGTTCCATCCTTAAAGCCTGATAGGGAACACTGGAAGATCCACGGAAATGACACGAGAAACCAGCTTGCGGCCGGGATCCCGATGGCGTTCCAGTTCGCGATCACTGCATCGGGGACTATGATCATGCAGTCCGCCATCAACCTCTTCGGCTCCGTGGCGGTTGCGGCCTATACGGCTGCGGCGAAGCTCCAGAGTCTTGTGATCCAGGGCATGATTGCCATGGGACAGACGATGGCGACCTACGGTGGTCAGAATTATGGAAGCGGAGATGTCAAGCGGATCAAGTCAGGCGTGCGATCTGCGCTCCTCGCGGAATTTGTCTACTCCGTTGCCGCAGCGGCACTGATGTGCGCACTCTTAAAGCCGTGTCTCGGGCTCTTCTTTACAGGAGATGTAGACCTTGGGGCTATGATGCCGTGGGCAAAAACATACTGCTACATGACGGCGGTCTTTTTCCTGCCGCTCTGCACGATCTTTATTTTCCGCAACATTATGCAGGGCTGCGGTTACGGATTTCTTCCGATGATGGGCGGTGTGTCGGAACTGATCGCGAGACTGCTGGTCTCAATGGCGGCGATCCGGCTTCTGAGTTATCCGCTGGCGTGCTTCGCAGATCCGGCGGCATGGATCGCAGCAGCTTTATTTACAGGAATTTCTTATTTATTTGTTATAAAGAAGATCGAAAAAGAACTTTCGTGACAGCTACAGTTTTGAAGAAATTAAGAAGACCGGATCCGGATGCTCCAAAGACGGGAGATGAAACATACCGGAATTTCTGGTTCCTGATGATGGGGATCTCGGCTGCGGGAATCCTCTTTATGACCAGGAAAAAAGAACAAGAGTGAGGAGTCTGCAGGACCGTGGATATCCAGGACTGCAGGTGGATCAGAACATGGGGAGCTAAGAAATGAAAAGAAAGAAAAATCCGTTGTGGTATCGGATCGGAGTCCTTATTTTCGGCGGGATCTTCTGTTTCTCCTCCTATATGGCAGGTCGTGATATCTTCGAGGCACGAAAGGAGGCGGCGGCATTCAGGAAACTGAGTGAAGCCGCTTCTGACTATATGGAGACTGCGGAACAGAAGGACTCCATCGTGGATCCGGTGGATGATCACACGACAGAAGTGGAAAATGCGGCGGAGGCAGAAGAAAAACAGGAACTCCTGAGGGAGGCCGCCGGTTATGCGTCTCTGGCGGAGCAGAACCCGGACTATGTCGGATGGCTGAAAATCCCGGGAACGCGGATCGATTATCCGGTAATGAGCAGAGCATCCGATCCGGAATATTACCTGCATAGAGCGTTTGACGGATCCCGCTCGTCGGGTGGAACCCCGTTCCTTGGGCAGTTGTCGGATAAGGACAGCACCTGTATGATCGTGTATGGACACAACATGAAAAATGGTTCCATGTTTGGGACCCTGGATGACTACAAGTCGGAGAAATGGCAGACGGAACATCCGGTCATTGAGTTTTTTGTGGATGGTGAAGTGCGGGAGTATGAGGTGTTTGCAGCTGCGGAGAGCAGAGTCCTCTACGAAGATGAGGAAGGATTCCGCTATTACCGGTCCGGAGGGGATCTTTCAGAGGAGGAATACGGGAAGCTGATCACATGGCTTCAGGAAAATTCTGACTATGAAACGGGGATCATCCCGGAATACGGGGAGCAGATCCTGATGTTGTCCACATGCAGTTATCACACGAAGGATGGTCGGTTTGTGGTGGCAGCCAGGAGAATCAGTGAACCGTGAGAAATCTCCATAATAGTAGATTGGAAGAAAGAAAATGCTTTTTGGGAGAATGCCCGGAAAGCATTTTTTGATCAGGGGATCGTCGGGAGAAAATGGCTTGACATGCCGGGTGATCTGGGGTATCCTCAGAATCAGATAGATCCGGATTCGGAGAAAGGAAAGGGAGTTATGGCAGAAAAAATTTTGATCGTTGTGGACATGCAGAAGGATTTTGTGAATGGAAGTCTCGGCAGTAAGGATGCGGAGGCAATCGTTCCGGCTGTTGTCAAAAAGGCGGAAACGTTTGACGGGGAAGTGATCTTTACGAAGGACACACATTTCGAGAACTATATGGATACTCAGGAGGGACATTTTCTTCCGGTTCCTCACTGTATTAAGGGGACAGACGGCTGGGACCTGATCCCGGAGCTTGAGAAGATCGCCATAGAGCGTGACGCAGCGACTTACGAGAAGATCACCTTCGGATGTCCGGAGCTGGCGGAAGATCTTCTTGAGAGAAATAAGAAGACACCGATCGAGTCCATCGAGCTTGTGGGACTCTGCACGGATATCTGTGTGGTTTCAAACGCGCTCCTGATCAAAGCGTTCCTTCCGGAGACACCGGTCTTTGTGGATTCCGCATGTGCGGCAGGCGTTACGAGGGAAAGACATGAGGCGGCTCTGGAGACTATGAGAAGCTGCCAGATCGTTGTGAAGTAAGAAGAGCAAAAATCCTATCGGCAAAGCCGATTTGGACTGGATTTTTGCTCGTAACTGTGAGGCACTGAACAGTTACGAAGTAAGAATAATACAGACGGAAAAGGTATGTGCAGATCTGAGTTCTTTACGGAAAGTTCTCGGGTCTGCACATTTGTTTTTTTCGAAACAGGAAATTCCGGGGAATGATACACATCCGCGCGTATAAATTTTCATCTCCTGTAATAAGATGGTAAAAATATCATCGAGGGGCAACCCCTATGAAGGAATATATTGAAGAGCGGGCGATTCAGATCGCGAACTATATTATTGATGAGAATGCGACGGTGAGACAGACAGCGAAAAGGTTTGGAATCAGTAAAAGTACGGTGCACAAGGACGTTGCCGATCGTCTGCTCCATATCGATCCTGATCTTGCAGCTCGGGCTAGGGTCGTTCTTGATATCAACAAGGCGGAGCGCCATATTCGCGGCGGACTTGCGACGAAAGAGAAGTACGAGCATGAACATCTTCTTCAGGCATGCAGCCAGCCAGATGAATGATATGGATCTGCCAGGCTACATTCGCTTATATTCTGTTGAATAATTGCGAAAGTTTTTTTTACTCATGAAGAAAATTCTGAAAATGAAAAAAATATAATTGAATTTATATAAGGTCTGCGATAAAATGGGAACAGAATTGCTGATTTCAAGGCATGACTGGTTTACAGTTAAAAACGAACGGAGGAAAGAATGATGAGCAAGACAGATACAATGATCGAAAAAGTAAAAGCGCTTGTAAATTCGCCGTCCTGCTGTGCGGAGGCAAAAGAAGCAGGAAATAACTGGCTGGAGGCAGTCAATACCGAGAAGCGGGACGAGGCTGCAGAGAAACTGATCGCTGAGATCGAGGCAGATATCATCCCGATCGACGGGCTGATCAAATTCGCAGGATCTGAGGACGGACTGAAGGTCTTCGGTGCAGAGAAGGCAGCCGGGATTGAGGATCACGCGAAAAAGATCAAGTCAGAAGGCGCAAAGTACTGTGACTGCCCGGCATGCACAGCAGTTGCAGCGATCTTAGCGGATAAGGAAGATTTATACGCTCCGACCTACAGCCTGACATGGACAGTCACTGATGATATGACTGCAAAGCGTATCGGCAGCGCCGGTTCGAAGATCCTTTCCACCCCGAATATGGTAGCTCTGATGGAGGATGCGGCTCTGGAACTCGCAAAGTCTTACCTTGAAGAAGGACAGACAACCGTCGGCGCGGAGATCCGCTGCCGCCACCTTGCACCGACACCGGTCGGTATGAAAGTGACAGCAACTGCAAAACTCCGCAGCATCGAGAGAAGAAAACTCTGGTTTGACATCGAAGTGAACGATGAAAAGGGCAAATGTGGAGAAGGTTCCCACCTTCGCGTGATCGTAAATTCGAAAGCGATGAGTGAGAAAGCGGAGAAAAAGGCAGAATAAAGCGGCGGGATGTGAAGAAAACAGCCCGGATCAGCATAAATGCTGACAGACACAGCAGGCTGCTGCATGAAACATCATACAGCCCGAATGACAGCAAAAGGAGGAGAGACACATGGAAAAACACACGATTGATCCAATGGTCAGTGCGGAGCATCTCGCAGGAGCGGTGCGCTTTGCGACGGTATCCAACGCAGACAATTCACTGACAGATTATACAAAATTTGACGCATTTCATGAGTATTTACAGGAGACATATCCGCTGGTACATAAACACCTGACACTGGAACATACGGATCAGGCAGGACTTCTTTTCCACTGGAAAGGAACCGGGAAATCAGGAGCGGCTCCACTTCTCCTTATGGCACATCAGGACGTTGTCCCGGAAGGTGACCCTGAAAAGTGGACATATCCGCCGTATTCCGGAACTATTGCAGATGGAAAGATCTGGGGACGCGGTTCCAGCGACTGTAAGAGCAATCTGATCGGGCAGCTGGAGGCTGTTGAGGCACTTCTGGAAAAAGGCTATGAGCCGGATTATGATCTGTATCTTTCTTACGGATATATGGAAGAGGTCGCAGGCGGAAAGATCCCTGCGGAGACCCTCAGAGGGACCGGAATCCGCTTCGGTGCTGTTCTCGATGAAGGCGGCGGAGTCCGCCCGGGAAGCGACTACGGGATCGATGACAAGGCACTCTGCACGATCGGGCTCTGCGAAAAAGGTTACGTCGATTTTGAACTTTCCTACACAGCAAAGGGCGGTCATTCCAGCCGTCCGGGTGAGAATTTCGCAACGACCATGATCGCGAAGGCACTGATCGCGATCCAGGAACATCCGATGCCGTACCGTGTAACTGATACGATCCGACGCCGGTTCGAAGTTCTTGCCTCGTACATGGCGAAGGAGAATCCGGAACTTGCGGAGCTGTTAAAGAACCCGGATGAGAATCTGGAAAAGCTGGTTCCGTATCTGAAAAAGGATCCGGCGCTGGATGCCATGTTCCACACGACGGTTGTTCCGACGATGCTTTCCGGATCTGCCCAGGCGAATATTCTTCCTGCAAAGGTGACTGCTGTTGTGAACAGCCGTGTCCTTGAAGGAGATACGGTTGAGAGCGTAAAGAAACATCTGGAAGAGATCGTGCCGGATGAGGTGGAGGTTCGTGTACTGAAGGGCAGCGATGCGTCACCGACATCTCTGTATGACGGCGCAATGAAGGATCTGCTTGTCGAGATCGGCGGTAAGATCTATGGGGATGTGATCCCGTGTCCGGAGATGATGCTCGGAGGAACGGATGCGCGCTTCGTCTATGATATGAGTGACCGCGTTTATCGTTTTTCCACAATCTATGCGAGAGAAGACCACCATGTCCATGCAGCCAATGAGTTTACGGGAGTAGAAGAGTTGGCGGACAGCATCGATTTTTACATGGAACTTCTGACAAGATACGGGGAGACTGCGAAATAAAGGCGAAGATTGCAAAAAACGCTTCTGAGGGAGATTCTCATGTTGGAATCTTCTCAGAAGCGTTTTTTCACTTGTTTAGGCATCCTGACACTTCCGGACCTGTTCCTGATACTGCTCACCCCACGTCCACATGGCATCCATGATCGGTTTCAGGCTGCAGCCGAGGTCGGTCAGGGTATATTCCACGCGCGGCGGGACCTCCGCGTACACTTTACTTCCTGGTAAGCAAAAAGATGATACCAACTGAATTTCAACACAGATAATTTCTCATAGACTTCAGCGCATTCTTCTCAAGTCTCGACACCTGCGCCTGGCTGATCCCGATCTCGCAGGCAACTTCGGTCTGGGTTTTCCCCTCAAAAAAGCGCATATCGATAATGTGGCGTTCTCTGGTCGGAAGATGTTTCATCGCCTCGCTCAGCGAGAGCTGTTCGACCCAGTTTTCCTCCCTGTTTTTTTTATCACTGATCTGGTCCATGACGCAGAGCGGGTCGCCGCCGTCGGTGTAGACAGGTTCATAGAGGCTCACAGGGCTCTGGATCGCGTCCATTGCGTAAGTGATCTCTTCTTTGCTGATCCCGACCTCATCGGCGATCTCCATGATCGTCGGTTCCCGTAAATTTTTCTTTGTGAGAAGTTCTCTTGCTGACAACGCTTTGTAGGCGGTATCCCGGAGCGAGCGGCTGACCCGGATGGAATTGTTGTCCCTGAGGTATCGTCTTACCTCGCCGAGTATCATTGGAACCGCATACGTGGAAAATTTTACATTCTGCGACAGATCGAAATTGTCGATTGCTTTGATCAGACCGATGCACCCGATCTGGAACAGGTCATCCACGTTCTCACTGCTGCTCGAAAATCGCTGGATCACACTCAGGACAAGTCTCAGATTTCCCTTAATATATGTTTCTCTTGCGTCCGTATCTCCATTCTGGATCCGTCTGAAAAGGTCGGTTTTTTCCTCATTCGTCAGAAGCGGGAGTTTAGAAGTATTTACCCCGCAGATTTCAACCTTATATCCTGCCATGATAAGAACCTCCGCAATTTGTTTTCATAGAAAAATGATTCACGAAAACAGGCCAGTTTATACATGAAAAAAACGGGAGTTATTTCCTGAGAATCATTCCTGATTTCGACATCTTATGCGGAAATTTGACATCTTGTGCAGAAAGAATTGCGGGTGGAACAGCAAAGCCGTATAATAAAACCAACTATGAACCGTGGAATGGTCTGAAATTTTGCAAGTATAATCCGAAAAAAACCTGTCATAAAGGGGGAAATGAATATGAGAAAGAGAAAATGGTATGAACGTATGTCCGCAGCAGTCCTGATTGCGGTCCTTCTGGTCAATCATGGCGATATGGGAATTATGGCGACAGCAGAGACGATCCCTGCGCTGGAAGAAAATCTGGAAGAAGAGAATAAAAAAATCGAGGCCGAGACAGCCAGCGCGTCCAATGCGGACGAGAAGCGGGATACAACTGTGGATTCAAACGAGACGACCGAGTCCGACCTTGAGAAGGAGACCGCGACAGCATCAAATGGGAAAGAGACCCCGGAGACGAAGAGGAAAATGGCTAAGCGTGCGATGAATGCGGAGCCGGTTACGGAAGGAACGTATACGATCAGCCAGACAACAGAAGGGAAGTTTAAGGTTGTCGGTGGAAGTCTGACAGAAGACGTGGGGGATATAAATAGTCTGACAGAAGTGTTCGACAAGATTTTGAGTTCCGGTACAGATACGAACATAAATATTAATTTTGATAATGTCAATATTAGTAGCGGAGCGCCGAAACTTACGAAAGGCTGTGAGTTGACTTTGAAAGGCAAATATACGAGTGCAGCTGAAGCATTTATTATTGGCTCAAATGACACATTTATTATACACAATGAGGCTGATATAACAACAAGTTCGTACGTTATTCTTAGGTCGTCGAATGCTAAGAATTCTACAGTTATTTTTGAACAAAATGACGGTACTGTTGAGTCTGAAGATGGCTTTTTTATGTATGAAAATGATGTGATTTCTCTAAAAGAAGGCACAATTAATGGAAATGTCTTTGGAAACAGAAAGGGTCGTGTTGAAATAAAAGGCGGTACATGGAATGGACAACTGGCACATATAAAAGATATAGATATATATGGGGGAAAACTCAACAATATAAAAGATGATATGAGTACGATTGCTGCAATTAAAGAATGTGAAGAGGTCTCTATCAGCGGAGGAAGTGTTTTCGCAGAAAATACAAAAGGAAAAGCTTTTGCAATTTATATGATAAAAAATACGCAGCTGACTTTAGCTGGAAATATTGATGTATCCGCATCAGGAACAACAAGTGGTTCTATTTATTACGGAGGGGCTTCGACATATCCAGTTATCAATGCGGAAAATGTACAAAGCATTGGAGAAAATTTTTTAGTAGTTCCAAGTGATGCAACTATGGTAGTGAATCCTGTGTCTAACTGGATTAAGGGATCGAAAACCAATATTGAATATTTGTGTAATAAAATAAAATTAAAGGTTGTTAATGCGTATGATAATGGTAATGGTAGTGCAGATAAGTATACAAATTATATTCTGAAAGCAGTAGGTAATTATATTCGCTTTGTTGATGAAAATGCACCTGCAAGTCCGCTTAAATCTGGGGCGATTAAACGCGCGGATATTACATTGTCTCCGGATGGAACAAGCTATAATGTCTATTATAAGGTAATAACAGACGAAGGAGAGTATGAAGGAACAGTTACATATTCTGCTCAAAATCAGAAGGTATCCGATATTTTAAACGATATTGTTTCAGTAAATACAGGTACTACAGGTCCAGAGATTACAATAGGAAGTATAGAAACACCAATTGATGAAGACATAACGATTGATACTGGAAGTGCGGATGAAAATAAGACAACGACTTTAAAGGGTGCAATTACTGGAAAAGTTAATGTAACAGGAAGCGGAACCTTGCAGTCAGAGATTAACTGCAGTGGATTTTATGGACGAACTAACAGTGAGATCCATATTACGGATGGACAGATCACTGGGAAGGAAGATGCAAAAGATGCTGTAATTGTAGTGGATGCTGCTAACCTTACAGTAGAGGGTGAAAACACAAAAATTTGGGATAAATCAGCGTCTGGAGGTGATCGTTATGCAATCCAGGCAATAGGTGGTGTATCAGTAACAATTAAGGGCGGTGAAATCAAATCAGATAATAATACGGCTGTGTATATATATAGAAGTAGCGGGCTAAAGAAAGACCATGCAACGTTCACGATGGAAGGTGGAACGATTACAGGCGGAGTGAATGGTTTAAGACACGCTCACCTTAATGAAATCAACTTGTCAGGCGGAACAATCAAAGGTGGCGAAAATCAGCCAGATATTTATATGGCGGGAGAAGTAAATAGTGTCAGCGGGACTGCAAAATTTACGGTTGAAGGAAACTTCCCGTTCACATCTGTGCAGATCGAAAGTGCATATTCGAAAAATGAAATCGATTTTACAAAGGCAGCGGTAACAGGAGATAAAAAGATTCTGATCAGCTCTCCGCTGGATGCCAATACCAAAGAGTCGTATGTGAAGCTTTTTAAGGCATCGACCTCAAATTATCAGAATCTCATCAAACATATTGAGCTGACTGGCGGATCTAATCCAATCTGCGTAGTTTATAATGCAAATCCGGTCTCTGCAGATCCAACAACCACTGAGATTTATGCATTCAGCGCACCGAATCTTTATACAGTTCATGTGAAGTATTATACTGGAAAAGATGAAAATAATCCATTTTACGAGGAATATCTTCTGAATCTCAATGATGGCAATCGGAGCTACTTAGGCAATATCAGTTTACCGGATGGCGAAGATTATAAGGTATGGAGATATAAAGAAAATTCAAACAGGAATGGCACTGCGGCAGATGTTACAAAAAAGGTTAATGAACTTGTTAATGGAGAACTGTATCCAATGAGCATGGTCTCTGAAATTGAACTTTACGCAGGTTATAGTGTTTCTATCGATGCGTCAGTATCCGAAGAAGATATTACTAAGGAATCAGCTATCATAAAAGGAAATACAGCCGGAACAACTGTATATTACACAAATAAATCTGGCTACCAGATATATACAGGTGAAGAACTCAGAAACGCAGCCAAAAGTAGAGAAAAACAGAGTGATTTCACGCCGGTTAAAGTAGAGAAAGATGGTACATTTTCAATTCCACTCACAGGCCTCGATCCGCTGAAGAAATATACCTATTATTTAGTCGCAGAAAATTCCAATATGGATGTTTCTGATAGCTGTGCAGTAACATTCACCACAAAAGCCCGTGTTCTGACGGCAGCTGATTTTCAGATTGTAGGTGATAAAAAATTTACATATGACGGCACTGTACATAGTGTGGAAGTAATACCGAAATCGGAGAATACAGGATTATTTGGAATTGATGGTGGTGTTGCTCAATACAAAAAGAAAAAAGGCGAGGTGTACACTGATGAGTTCGTTCAGCCGCATTGGGCGGGAACATATGGGGTATATGTGTCCACCAATTCAGAATATCCAGGTATTAAGCGTGCTGAACAATTATGGATTGATGATATTACAATCGAAAAAGCAGATTTTAATCCGAAGTGGTTTATCACAAAGTCAAGTATTAAGTATGGTGAGGACGATAATGAAACATTAAGTCCGATTATAAAAACTGAGTACAGTACCGCAGGCAGTAATACAATCATTACCGGTTACGGAAAAATAGAATTTGAGTTTTATAAAGACAAAAATTTGACAGAAGTTGTTTCACGAAATATCTTTGGCCATTATGATGTGCCGGAAGCAGCCGAGAATGGTCAGAGTATCTATTATATTGGAATCACCTGCACGGAAGGCGAAAATATTAAGGCACAGACAGATCCAGTACTTCTGTCTGAGATAAATGTCTCTCGCGCACAGTATACCAGTGTGGATGTTACCTGTGATAATATTCGATATGGTGAGACTCCGAGTCCGAACGCATCACTGAAAAACATTGATAGTACAAATGAATACATAGCAGATGGTAACCCGGTCAAATTTGTTTACAGCCAGGATCCTAATGGTACATTTGAAGAGTGGAAAAATACGAACAAACCTGGAAAATGGTATGTAAAGGCAATCGTAAACCAGAGCCAAAACTACAATGAGGCAACAAGTGATTCGGTTGAATTTGAGGTATCCAAAGCAAAGCTTGTTCCTTCTGTAAGTGCGGTTAAATCAAAGATCTATGACGGCAATACAGATGCAGAGGGAACGCTCACGCTCAGCTCCACTGACGGAAACCCGATCCTCTCAGAGGATGCGGCGGCATTAGAGGCAAAGGGAACCTTCACATGGATATCCAAGGACGCTGGAACAAACACTGTGAATGTTACAGACATTGCGTTGGATTCCAAATTTGAGGATCGCTATGAACTTACAACGAGTGAGCTTTCCAATGTCTCCTGCAGCGGTGCAAAGATCGAAAATGCCAAAATTCAGAACGTTTCTGTACGGCAGCTGATGGAATTGATCTACATTGGAAAGGAACAGCAGCCGGAAGTCGCGGCAACGGGAAGTACGATCGGTGGCACGGCTATCACCTTCCGCTACGGCCTCACCGCAGAACAGGCCGCGGACGAAACGCAGGCATTAAAAAATGCTCCTGCCTTCACCGACGCCGGCATCTATACGGTATATTACACTGCGTCTGCAGCAAATCATGATTCCGTATCCGGCAGCTTTGAAATCAAGATCAAAAATGCCTCGATCACAGGCGTCGACGCAGCCGGATATACAGGAATCTACGACGGGCACTCTCACGGAATTAAAATCACCCTTACCGGAAAAGCTGAAAACGGTAAGATCCTTTATGGTGAGTCCGAAGATAACTGCACGCTCACAGAAAGCCCTGTATACAAGAACACAGGCAGCTATACCGTCTACTACACGGTGACAAAGAAAAACTTTGACACTATAAGCGGCTCCGCAACCGTTGCGATCACCCCGGCACAGCTCACTGTGACGGCAGAGTCCAAAAACGTGACCTATAAGGACGAACCGCCGGTATACAGCAGCACGTTCGAAGGTTTCGTAAACGGAGAAAACACAGAAGTCCTCGGCGGAACACTCTCCTACGAGTGCGATTATGCGGCCGGCAGCGATGTGGCTGAGTACGAGATCATTCCGTCGGGACTTACCGCTGAAAACGGAAATTATAAGATCACATATCTGCCGGGCAGATTGACTGTAGTTCAGGCGAAACCGAACTTCGAGCTTCGGAATCTGGCTGAGTTAAACCGCGCCTATGACGCGAAGAACACCGCGCCGGAGGTATGGACGGACAGCGATGGAAACATGACCGTGACGATCAAAAAGGGCAGTGAGATCTTAACGGAAGCGCCGATGAATGCCGGAATCTACACGGTGGAAGTTCATACGGAAGCCGGAAAGAACTACGAGGCTGGAAGCCAGACATTCTCCTTTGAGATCAAAAAAGCTCCGCTCAGCGTAAAAGCAGTGGATCAGAATGTCACAGTCGGAGATGCGATTCCGGAGTACACAGTCCTCTATGAAGGATTTGCAGGAACAGATACCGCGGATGTGCTGAACGGCAGCCTGCAGTTTACCTGTGAATATGCGCCAGACAGCGCGGCGGGTGATTACGCGATACAGCCGTCCGGTCTGACATCTGGAAATTACGAGATCTTTTTTGAGAACGGAACACTTCACGCAGTCCGCAGAGCAAGCAGCGGATCCGACAATTCCGACAATTCCGGCGGTTCCGGCAGCACAAAGAACCCGGCGGCAACGAACTTCGGAAAGAATGTTTCTAACAGCAGCTCTTCCGAAAACGATGCACAGGGAACCTGGAAACGCGATGAAAAGGGCTGGTGGTTCGAATTCAGGGACGGCACCTATCCGGCAGGAGAAAAGACCAGTGATCAGAACGGTGAAAAGCTGGGCTGGATCCAGAAAGACGGAAAATGGTGGGCCTTCGGTTCTGACGGCTATCTGAAGAGCGGATGGGCGCAGGATAACGCCAGCGGAAAGTGGTATCTGATCGACGAGAATACCGGAATGAAGAAAGGCTGGCATTACGATGAGTCAGACCAGCATTGGTACTATCTCGATCCGGCGAGCGGAACTATGCTCACAGGATGGCAGTTCATCAATGGAAAATGGTACTATTTGTCAAAGACATCCGGAGCTGTGCCGCTTGGCTCCATGTACAGAGAAATCATGACACCGGATGGATATTATGTCGACAAAGACGGTGCATGGGATGGACTTGAAACAAAAGAAAAATAAGACATGAACAAAAAAGATCCGCAGGATCCTGAAAATGGGAACCTGCGGATCTTCATGTTTATACGGATAATACGTAAAACGGAACGCGGAAGCCTTAACCAAAGATCCGGAAAACTCCGATAAAGGAAAGCACAACGCTCATCACAATAAAGCTGACAGCCGCAAGCAGCAGCTGGTTGTAAAGCTTGTCCTTATCAACAGACTCCGGCGCGCAGCCGACACAGATGCCGCCGACCGTGGACAGCGGACTGATGACGACGCCGTTGGTTCCGACGATGACACCGCAGGTATTGACGACGCTGATCGGGACGGACATGCCGCAGATCAGGATGATTAAAGACGCAACTGCAATCATGATGTTAGAACCTCCTTTTTCTGCAATCGAAATTGCCCGGAAACATTTTATTATTTCTATCATGACTCCGCAGACGGAATTAAGATCACCGATGCGTAGAACATCCCGTTCTTCCATTCAAACCGTGCATCTCCACGGTGCCGTTCAGCGATGAGACGGATAGACTGGGTGCCTATGCCGGGGCCACTGTGCTTTGTGGAGAGAAAACGCTTTCCTTCAAGAACTGGCGGCTTCCGGCAAGGATTGTCCACTGTGATGGCTATGAGGGAGGTGCCGGTCTGGCGGATGTGGACCTTAATAGCGCCGCTTTCATCGTTTTCCCGACATGCGTCCACCGCGTTTTCCAGTAAATTTCCCAAAAGGACGCAGAATTCCGGCTCCGGGACCGGTATTTTCTTTTCCATCTGTGCCTGGATCTCCAGAGCAGTTCCGGCTTTTTCTGCAATCTGCGCGTAGTAGCCAAGGATCGTGTTGACGGCCTGATTTTCACAGTAAGCAGGCAGCCATTCCGGCATCATATGTTTCCGGAAGGACGCGAGATAGTCTGAGATCGCGTTAAGATCTTTGTTCGCTGCGTATCCTGAGAGAACCGTGAGATGCTGACGGAGGTCATGGCGGGCGATCCGTGTCTCGTCGATGGAGCGCTGGAGATTGCGGTACTGGGCGCTCTGGAGCTGCAAAAGCTCATTTTCCCTCAAAAGTCTCGTGTTCTGGTTCATCTCCGATGCCATCAGGTAGAACATAAAATAGAAGAGCAGGAGGAATGTCAGGAGCGCCAGAATTAAAATCGGGTAAAACTTCATGACCCGGTTCGTGTAGAGCGTCTCATAGTAGCGCGGACGAATCAGGCGGTTCAGCAGAAAGAATGCCGCCGGGAATACCCAGAATATATACCAGGTCTTCGCCATTTCGATATCGTCCACCAGCCATTTTGCGGCATGGGTTGCCGGATACCATACGATGGCCACGATGAGAACGGAGAGCAACAGGTGGATCCCCGAACCCGGAAGCGTGAACAGACCGGAGGTGTTCGTCCGGTCAATGAGGGCATCCGCGAAGAGCGTCAGGTTTGTGATGCAGGAGAAGACCGCGCAGACGGAGAGCAGGATACTGAACGGCTTCCAGAGGGCAAGATCACAGACCCGATGGAAGAATACTGCAAACAGGATAAAGGACGGCAGGATCCAGAAGTCCATGGAAATCCCGAAGTCTGTGCAGACGAGGCCTCCGGCGAAAGCCCAGAGGAGCGAGAGCGGGATACCAGTGAGAAAAAGGTTCAGCGGTTTTCTGCGAAGCCGGTCCTGGACCGGAAGAAAGCAGAGAACCGCGCAGGGCACCATGGAAAAAAACTCCAGAAAATACCGCATGACAAGGGACCAGAATGAGTTGTTCATACTCAACATTCTCCTCTCGTTTCTATATGATCCATTATAACAAAGTTTTCCTGTTCTGAAAGTACAACTCATGCAGGATTTTGACATCTTGTGCAGGATGAGAAGTTTTAGGATATACTGAAAAAAGGTATTCTTTTTCACATCGCGGGAATTTTTGTTAAGAAGGAGAATAGACATGATCATGGTGAGCGGCAGAAATCTGGTGAGTGGAATATCATCGGATTCTGCCGCAGATTTTTTTCAACATGAAATTTTTATTTCTTAGTGAAACGCCTCTTTCGCATACTGCTCCAGCTCATCCCTGAAATCCGGGTGCGCGATCGCGATCATGGCTTCGGCGCGCTCTCTTAAGGTCTTTCCGGAGAGGTCTGCAATGCCGTACTCGGTCGCAACGCTCTGGATCATGGTACGCGGAGCGGATACGGTGGAGCCGCCCGGGATGAACGGAACGATGTTGGATTTTAAGGTGCCGTCCTTTGCCTTTCTCGCGGAGTTGATGCAGATGTAGCCTTTTCCTCCGACGGAACGATAAGCGCCCTCAAGGAAGTCCATCTGACCGCCGATGCCGGAGAGCTGGCGGGTTCCCGCGGACTCGGCATTCTCCTGTCCCATCAGGTCAAGCTGTACACCGCCGTTGATGCTGATGACGTTCTTCATGGTTCCGATGCGCTGCGGATCATGGACATAGTCAAGATCAGCCGGGTGGAAAAGCTTCGGATTTTCCACGATCCAGTCATAGAACTCCTGGGAGCCCATCGCGAGGTTCCAGGTGGAGAGACCGGTGTCAAATTCTTTCTTTGCATTTGTGAGCTTTCCGGCTTTCCAGAGATTTAAGTAGGCATCGCTGATCGTACCGGTGTGGCAGCCGAGATCCTTGAGATCGGATTCCGCCAACATGTTCGCGACAGTGAACGGAACGCCGCCGACGCCGAGAGAGAGAACCGCGCCGTCCGGAATCTCGTTTACGACGAGCTTTGCGATCTGGATATCTGTCTCAGACGGAGCCTTGTAGGTTCTTACCGGAAGCGGCTCATGAGCGCCCTCTACGATATAATCCGCCTCAGAGAGATGGACACGGTGGGAACCGTCCACACCCTGAAGCTTTGGATAATGCTCATTGATCTCAAAGATCACAGTTCTTGCACTCTCAAACATGGTTCTCCATGCGAAGTTTGAGATGCCGAGACCACAGTAGCCGTTTTCATCCGGAGCAGATACCGGGACGAAGGCAACATCTGTCCGGATATAGCGCTGGCGGTAGAGCGTCGGGAGAAGGCGGAGTACTACAGGCATGAATTTTACGAGACCGCGGGTCTGAAGCTTGCGCTCATAGTCGCCGATATGCCAGCTGTAGTAGGAGAAGCTCTCCTGCTCCGGATCAGCCTCAACGACCTCGATGCGCGGGCGGATCACAAGACCGCCGCGGACTTTCACATCTTTTAAATGACCTTTTCTTGCGGCGAGCGCCTTGTCAAGAAGCTCCGGATATCCGCCGCCGAATCCATAGTCGACCCAGTCACCGTCTTTTACAGCAGCCGCAACGGCAGCTTCTGCAGTCACAAATTTACTTTTAAAATTTTCCATATGTAATCCCTCACTATATATAATATTTTCGGTAAAACATGAACGATACCATATATGTTCATTATAGGAGTTTTTTCGGTATGAAACAAGTAGATTATTGAGAGTTATGATATTGAATGGATATGGATCATATCAGAAAAAAATATATTTTATTCTGAATGCATGATCCGATCCTTCACATTTCGGATCGGAAACAACTTTATTTTTCGTCCAAGATGTAATATAATAAATTTATATTGCAGGCGGCAGAAATTACCGTTTCTGCCAAAAGAAAATAATGCATGAGGGGAGTCAAAACATGAAGGATTACATGAAGATCTACCAGGAATGGCTTGCCAATCCGTACTTTGACGAAAAGACGAAAGAAGAGCTTCGCGCAATTGCGAACGATGAAAACGAGATCAAAGAACGTTTCTATATGGACCTGGAGTTTGGTACCGCAGGACTTCGCGGAATCATCGGAGCAGGGATCAATCGTATGAATATCTATACGGTGCGCCGTGCGACCCAGGGACTTGCCAACTATATTATCAAACAGGGCGGAGCAGACAAGGGCGTTGCGATCGCGTTTGACTCCCGTCATATGTCTCCGGAATTTGCCATGGAGGCGGCAATGACTCTGGCAGCTAACGGCATCAAGGCGTATAAATTTGAATCCCTGCGTCCAACACCGGAGCTGTCCTTCGCAGTCCGTGAGTTAGGCTGCATCGCCGGCATCAACATCACCGCGAGCCATAACCCGCCGGAATATAATGGATACAAAGTATACTGGGAGGACGGCGCGCAGTTTACACCGCCGCACGACAAAGGTGTGACAGCCGAAGTTCTTGCGATCGAGGATCTCTCCACCGTGAAAACGACGACCGAGGAAGAGGCGTTAAAGAGCGGAAAATTCCAGGTGATCGGAAAAGAGATCGATGACAGATATATCGCCCAGGTAAAAGCCCAGGTAGTCAACCAGGAAGCGATCAACCGCATGCAGAAGGACATCACGATCGTCTACACACCGCTTCACGGAACCGGAAATATCCCGGCCCGCCGCGTGATGAAGGAGATCGGCTTCGAGAATGTCTATGTGGTTCCGGAGCAGGAACTTCCGAACGGAGATTTCCCGACTGTCAGCTATCCGAACCCGGAAGCTGCCGAGGCATTTGAACTCGGATTAAAGCTTGCAAAAGAGAAGAACGCGGACCTTGTTCTTGCAACGGACCCGGATGCAGACCGTCTCGGTGTTTATGTAAAAGATACAAAGTCTGGTGAATATATCCCGCTTACCGGAAATATGTCCGGCTCCCTGTTATGTGACTATGTGTTAAGCCAGAAACAGGCAGCAGGAAAGATCCCATCTGACGGCGAGGTCGTAAAGTCCATCGTTACCACAAATCTGGTTGACGCCGTTGCGAAACACTATGGCTGCAAGCTTGTCGAGGTTCTGACCGGCTTCAAGTATATCGGTCAGCAGATCTTAAAAGAAGAGACAACCGGTAAGGGCACCTATATGTTCGGAATGGAGGAGAGCTACGGTTGCCTGATCGGCACATATGCCCGTGATAAGGACGCGATCTCCGCAACAGCTGCCCTCTGTGAGGCTGCTGCTTACTATAAGGAAAAAGGAATGACCTTATGGGATGCGATGGTCGCCATGTACGAGAAGTACGGTTACTATAAGGATACCGTAAAATCCATCGGCTTAAAGGGCATTGATGGACTCGCAAAGATCCAGGAAATTATGGAGAACTTCCGCAAGAACCCGCCGAAGGCACTTGGCGGTTACGAGGTAACTTCTGTCCGTGACTACAAGAAGAACACGATCACAGATGTCGCAACAGGCGAAGTAAAGGAGACAGGTCTTCCGGAGTCCAATGTTCTCTACTACGATATGAACGACGGCGCATGGCTCTGCATCCGTCCGTCCGGAACTGAGCCGAAGATCAAATTCTACTATGGCGTTAAGGGAACCTCCCTTGATGATGCTGAGGCGAAGTCCAAAGCCGTCGGTGATGAGCTGATGGGCATGGTGGATAAGATGATGTAAGATCCCATAGTGTGGGGATAAGCGCAGGGAAGATGCTGCGAAACAATTAAGATCGAGTGCCTGAGGATCTGGCTGTGAAAAGCAGTGAGACTTGGGCAGAAAGGAAAAGCTCCCGGATGGGAACCGCATGTTATAGATATGATGTGGTTCTTTTCGGGAGCTTTTTTATCGCAAACGACTGCACCCGGTACGCGAAGGTGCCAGGCTTTGTTTCCTTTACAGGCGGGAGAGTTCAGCAAGGTACATCTGGGCTGCCGGGGAGAGGCGTACACGATTGCGGAAGATGCAGGAAGCAACAAGCTCACGATCGTGCCTGCTCTCGGGCCACAACCACTCCGGAACCGGGAGCGCGGTGATCTCAGGGGGATTTTCACGGTCATGAAGCGGAGCAATGCCGATCCCGATCGAATCCGTCTGCTCGACGATGCTGTAAAAAGAAGCACGGCTGTTCACATAGGTAATCCCGGAGAGCTGATCCTGACGGATAAGAGACTGGATTCCGTTCAGAATGCTGCTTTCTGCAGAAATCTGGGATGCCGCTTCGGCGGAATGCAGAACAAAACTGTATTGATCGAAAAGCTCCGGAGTCAGTGCATTTGGATCCTTCAGAACCGGATGGGCATTCCGGCAGAAAAGCTGAAGGGGAGAGTGAAACAGGATCTGTTCTTCCAGACTGTGAAGAGCCAGAAGCTCCTGTACCTTTTCGGTTTGGGATTCCGGATACACGATGAAACCGATATCTGCATGTCCGGCATCGAGTTCCCGGATGACTTCGTGTCCTGCCAGCTCGCGGTAAAAAAGGCGGAATGTCCGATCGTGCTGATCAGAAAAGGCATGGATCGTCTTACTCAGGGCATCATTCTCGGGAAAACAGCAGTCTGCAGCAATCCGAAGACGGCAGGAGTCCAGGTGCTCCCGGAATGTCTGGCGGAACTGCTCTGCATGTTCAAGGAGATCCCGGCTCATATCGAGAAACAGACGTCCGGATTCCGTCGGGATGATCCCTGTTTTTCCGCGGGTAAAGATCGTGATCCCGTATTCTTTTTCTGTCTCACGGAGAACTTTACTCAGGTACGGCTGGGTCACAGACAGCCGCTTTGCGGCCGCCGACAGAGAGCCGGAGTCGGAGATCTCGAGGAGATATTGCATGTTTTGAAGGTTCATTTGGAGATAGCTCCTTTGTTGTAAAAAAATCATAAAAATAGTATAATTAAGTCTATACGAAAACAATGAATCTGTCAAACAGGAGAGATGTGGAAAGTCAGCAGTAAAGTCTGCTGCTACCGCTGCAACAGATGGAAATACGACTTGAAAAATTTTTGCTCGTGAAGAGCAGTCAGACAAAAAACAATGAAAGGAAGATCCGGATCCCGGACAGAAGCGATGGATAAAAAAGAATTTGTTTTAAAAGCAGTTGCGGACAAAAAAGACCTGATCGTCGAGGTGAGTGACAAAATTTTTGATTATGCGGAGACAGGCTTTCATGAATTTAAGACCGCAAAACTCTACGAGGATGTTCTGAAAAAAGAAGGATTCCAGGTGGAAATGGGAGTCGGCGGCATGCCGACGGCATTTAAAGCTACATATGGAACAGAAAAGCCGGTGATCGGATTTTTAGCGGAATATGACGCTCTTCCGGAGCTGTCCCAGGAAGGCGGCTGCACGATGAGAAAGAAAGCCGAAGGGGAGAACCCGGACGGACATGGCTGCGGCCACAACCTGCTCGGTGCGGGAGCCATGGCGGCAGCGCTTGCAGTGAAAGCGTATCTTGAGGAGCATCCGGAAGCGGGAAGCGTGGTCCTTTTTGGATGCCCGAGCGAGGAAAAAGGCGACGGCAAGGCGATCATGGCAAGAGAGGGAATCTTTGACGGCGTGGATGCGGCGTTCACCTGGCATCCGGGCGATAAGAACGAAATCTGGTCGGAGTCCACTCTGGCGAATGTCAGCGTCTTCTTTAACTTCAAAGGTGTGACCTCCCATGCAGCGGCAGCTCCGGAACTCGGGAGATCTGCGCTGGATGCGGCGGAACTCATGAGCGTCGGCGTCAATTATCTTCGGGAACATATCATCTCTGACGCGAGGATCCACTACGCGTACCGTGATGTCGGAGGAATCGCCCCGAATGTTGTCCAGGGACACAGCCGCGTCCACTATTTCATCCGCGCGCCAAAGTCCTGGCAGGTAAAGGAAATCTACAGGCGTGTGGTTGATGTGGCAGAAGGCGCCGCAAAGATGACAGGGACTGAGATGACATATGAGCTCTATGCAGGTCTTTCCGATTACATCCCGAACCATGTACTCTCGGAAGTTCTTCATGAGTCCATGGAGGAGATCGGCGCTCCGGCTTACGATGAGGCGGATTTTGCGCTGGCATCCAGATTCTTCCATGAGACCGCGACGCCGGAGGAACTGGAGGCAAAGCGAGCGTCCCTGCGGAAACTCTTCGGTGCAGATCATCTGGATGAGATCGAAGCCCGCCCGCTCCACACCCGGATCTCTCCGCTTGTATGGACTGGAAAGGTCCAGGCGGGGTCCACCGACGTCGGCGATGCCAGCTATGTGATCCCAACGGCGATGTGTACCACGGCGACAGCGACTCTCGGCACTGCCGCCCACACCTGGCAGATGACCGCACACGGCAACACGGAGATCGCCCACAAGGCAATGTTAAATGCGGGTGAGGCTATAGCATTGGCTGCCTTAAAGACCATGGAAAGCCCGGAAATCTTAAAGAAAGCCCACGACGAATGGCTGGCCGAGACAAACGGCATCTACGAATGCCCGATCCCGAAGGAGATCGGACCGAGGCTGGAGGATTAAGGGAGCTGCGTGCACAATCGAAAATAGAGGAGCAATACAATGAGACAGGAAACCATAGACAGGATCCGAAAATTCACCGATGACCGCGACTGGGACCAGTTCCATTCTGCTGCCAATCTGGCAAAATCTATTGTCATTGAGGCAGCAGAACTTCTGGAATGCTTTCAGTGGAGTGATGAGGAGTATGATCTTCAGCATGTGAAAGAAGAGCTGGCAGATGTGATCGTCTACTCACAGAACCTTTTAGACAAGCTGGGGCTGGATGCAGATGAGATCGTGAATATGAAAATGGGGATGAATGAGAAAAAGTATCCGGTGGAAAAGGCGCGGGGGAAGTCTGCGAAGTATGATCAGTTGTAGGGACTAGAGAAGAATGCTGCAGGGCAGCCATACAGCGTGGATTGGCTGCCGGCGGATCTTGGAGTTGTGGGGAAGATTGAGAAGTGGATGGAGAAAGAAATCTGATAAATTTTTGTGCTTTCGATATGCAAGACCAAATTATAGGACACCTAATGTGATATACTGTGTCTCAAAGAGGTACAGAAAGTCAAACATATGGAAAATAGGAGGACTATGAAATGGAAAAAGACAAAACATGCAGGGATATTTATTTTGAAATGCGATCCATGAACCGGCATCTGCAGAGAGTGGGAAATATTGGGATGCTGGCGTTGCTCTTAAAGTTGTCGGAGGGCCTGGAAGATGACAAAAACGGAAAGCGTCTTTTAAAGGCGGCTGCGATTCTTGTCGGTGTTGTGGAAGTGCTGCTCTTTCAGGAGGCAGTAACGGATTGTATAAAAAAGAGGAATGGCGAAGCAGACGACTGAGTGCCAATGGAAAAATATCCATAGGATCCTGCGAATCTGCGGATAACCCGATCGGGCAGATGGTGATGGATTCAGAAAATATGGAAAGAAAAATGCAAAGGAATCTCTGAATGAAGAAACACAAAGTATACCTGCAGGACCTGCTCAATGAGTATCCGGAGTCGGAAGACTATCAGAAATTCTATACATATGTGATGGAGCTGATCAGGAGAGACGAGCTTGTTCCGATGAAAAATGCGAAGAGCAACGGCCGGAGACCGGCGCTTCCGCTCAGCTTCTGGAAATATGAAGACAAACCGGATTATACGGATATCTATGAGGAACTGAAGTATAAGTATCATCCTCTGATCAATACTTCCTATTACAGGAACCATCCGGAATGCTATGAGACGGACAAGGAGAAACTGCAGATTCTGAGTGATTATCTGAAAGATCATTCCAAACTGCTTGATACCGAGGAGACGATGAATGAGCGGAGCTTCGAGATCTTCCGTCGGGAAAAGTTTTTCCAGAGAGAGGGCGGTCTCGAATTTTGCAGGAAAATTGGGATCAGTCGGGAACAGCTGGCATTTTATGAGACTTCTGAGCCGCTTTCTTATTATTCCCGGTCCAAACAGACCCCTCAGAACATTCTGATCGTGGAGAATAAAGACACATTTTTTGATATCCGGCGCTGTATGAATGCGGGGCATGACCGGATCCTTGGAAAACAGTTTGGTACTGTGATCTACGGGGCAGGAAAAGGAATCTGGAAGACGTTTGCGGATTATGTGAATGGGGCAGAATCCTATTTCCTTGGGGATAATGAATTGTTCTATTTCGGAGATCTTGATTATGAGGGGATTCTGATCTATGAACATCTTCTGGAGCAGAAAGAGTACCAATGGGACAGGCAGGGAAATGGCAGTGCCGGAATGATCCAACTTTTCCGGAAAGCATACGAGGCGATGCTGGATAAGGCGCTTCAGATCGGTTTTTCAACTCTTCCTGACATGAAGGAAAAGCAGAATTCGAATATTGGAACGGTATTTCTGGATGTGTTTGATGAGGAGAGAAGGAGACAGATCCATGAAATCCTGTCAGCAGGAAAATATATTCCACAGGAAATTCTAAATGAGCATGACTGGTAGCCAACCGACAGAAGAGATACGGAAAGGTTATGATAAATGAACAAAACTGGTGATAAAAGATGATCGAGAAAGATTTTTTAAAGAATTTTGAGCAGCGAATGAAATTTGTCGGGAGGTATGCGTTGCTCTGCAGCAACAGCTTTGGAAAGCAGCAGTGGAAGGATTACGGCATAGAGACGCGGGATGAGCAGATGAATATGTTGTTTACACTGCTGCTTTTTATCATGGAGTATTCTTTGCGGGAAGAAAACTGCACGATGGACGATATTGCGGCGTTCGTGGAGGACATCAGTTACGAGTACCATGCGAAAAAGTTGAGCTTTGAGCAGAGTCGGGACTTTGCGAGATTTATGGTGGAGGATATCCTTGGAAACAGCGGTTCTTCCATGTATTTTAAGGCTTTTGACTATGAAAAACGGACATATAAGGAAATCAACATCCGTTATATCGACAACAAGGTCGTGTATCTGGAGAGTGGCGTCAGAAGAACATCCTATTACCTGACGGACGAGGGTTACAATATGATGCTCTCCACGATGGAAATGGAAAATAATCTGAAACTTTCGGTCCATGAAATGCTCTTTAAGCTGCATCTGGAAAAGGCAGATTATAACAGGGCTGTGGAAGATATCAAAAATATCTTCAGTCAGCTTAGAAAACAGAGCCAGAAGATCGAGGAGGCAATCCTGTCGGTCCGGAGAAATGCGTTGGCTTATTCAGTAGAAGAATATGGGCAGCTGGTGGAGGACAACATCAACACTGTAGTCGAGACAAGAGAAAAATTCAATCTTCACAGGCAGTTTATCGACGAGAAAATTGAAGAATTTGAAGAAAAACAAATGAATGCGGAAACATTCACGGAAAAAGAAAAGGGCAACCTGAACAATCTTCGTGTGATCGGAAGATATCTGACGCAGACTCTGGATGAACACCAGAGAATCCTCGGTCAGCATTTTGATCTGAAGAAATTATATGATGAAGAGCTGGAAAATTACTCGAACATGACACTGGTCCAGCGGTTTCCGTTCCGGAGCGATGTGTATGATAAGGTATTAAAAGATGTCTCGCTCCTGAAAAATGTTGATAAAATTTTTAGTCCGTTATTTACCGGACGGGTGGGGAAGATCTTTAATCCGGAGAAAATGCTGGAATATCAGAAAAAGTTAAAAAAAGCGGATGTGGAAGACGAGACCGTGGAGCTGGATTTTGATGAAGAGGAGTACAACCGGGAGAAAGAAGAGCGCAGGAAAGAACGGATGAAAAAATATGAGGGCTGTGTGAAGGGAATCCTGGAACAGCTTCTCAAATATAAAGAAATGACGCTGGAAATCTTAAATACGGTGTGTACAGAAGAAGAACGGACACAGCTTCTTCCGACTGCAGAGATTTTTCGCGAGGTGATCATCGAATTCCTGACAGCGGGCACAATCGATATCGGAGCACTTCAAAATGAACAATCGGATTATCTCATGGATGCGTCAGATGGGTTTGTACTGAATGAGATGTTACTTGGTCTGATGGAAGACCGGGAATTCCGGAAAATCGGAAAGATGTTTATTTTCCCGATGGAAGACAGTGCGCATGTGTACTTTAAGAATGTAATGGATGAAAACGGAAACAGAAGAAATTTCAGATGTTCCAACGTGGGATTCCGGTATGAGGAGAGATAGAAGATGGCATACGAAGCAGAGATGATCACATACAGCCAGAAAATATTTTATTATCTTCTGTGCCACGGGGCACTGAGTGACCTGGATGCGGGAGTCAATGATCTGTACCGCGCGTATGTGGAACATGAAGAGGTCATGAATCTCGTGAAAAATCAGGCGGAAATTGCAGACTGCAGAATCGAGCGGTACGGGACGACGATCTATCTGATGCCGGATATCGACAATAAATACCTCGGTTTTACGAAGGCAGACCTGAAAAAAGAATTATGTAAACCGAATGCTACAGACCGGGATTATTATCTGGCACAGTTTGTAATCCTGACGCTGTTGGTGGAATTTTATGACGGACAGGGAAGTACCAGTAAATCCAGGGAATTTTTAAAACTCGGGGAGCTGCAGAATCTTGTATCAGAGCGTCTGAAAGCTGGACTTGCGCTTGAACAGGAGCGGGAACAGGATGGAACAAATCTTTACACGGAAATGTATGAAAATGTCCTGGATTACAAGAGTATGAGCGAGGCCTATGAGTCCTTAAAAAGCGCGGAAACGGGAAGTCGGTCAAAGTATACAAAGGAAGGCTATGTGAGCATTATCTGTGAGTTTCTCGATCGGCAAGGGTTGATCGTTTTCGTCCGGGAAGATGAGATGATCAAGACGACGGCAAAGCTGGACAACGTGATGGAGTATAAGATCCTGAATAAAGAAAACTATGCAAGGATCATGGAGGCATTGGGGGAAACATATGAGTAAGATAGCGAGGATCCGTATTTTAAACCTGAACTATAACAATAACACCATCAAAATTGATGACGAGATGTTTGACTTCAATGGTCAGAACACACTCATCTCCCTGAGAAACGGCGGAGGAAAAAGCGTGCTGGTACAGATGATTGTGAGCCTTTTTGTCAACCGCTCATATCGTGATTTCGGAGACCGGCCGTTTAAGAGCTATTTTACGACGAACCGGCCGACATTTATCATGACAGAATGGATCCTGGATAATAAAGCCGATCGTTTCCTGGCAGGTATGATGGTCAGGAAAAGCCAGCGGGAAGACAATGACGCGGAAGAGCTGGAAATGTACACTTTTACCGGCAATTATTCAAAAGCCTGCAGCTATGATATTGAGAATCTTCCGGTCATCAGACAGGAAGGTAGCAAAAAGATCCTGAGGGGATTTTCTGAATGCAAAAACCTGTTGGAGGAGATCAGTAAAAGTGAGTCGAGAAACTTTCGGCTGTATGACATGACCAGCTCCTATGGAAGAGGCCAGTATTTTAATAAACTTCGCGAGTATCAGGTCAACAATAAAGAATGGGAGAGCATCATCCGAAAGGTAAACCAGAAGGAGTCGGGACTTTCAGAGCTTTTCCAGAATGCCAAAGATGAGAAGAATCTGGTGGAAAACTGGTTCCTTCGCCCTATTGAAGATAAATTAAACCAGGAAAAGAATAAGACGGATGAGTTCCGGAAACTTGCGTTCCAGTTTATTGAACAATACAAGAGTAATCAGTCGAAAATTCAGCGAAAAGGGATCATTGAACGGTATTTTGAGGACACGAAGCCATTGAAAGTCCAGATCGATGATTATGTTCAGAAAGATCATGATGCAGCGGCTCTCAGAACAGAGATGATCCTTTATGTGAAGGCGCTGCAGAGAGAATTGAAGCGGCTGGAGACGGAAATTGCTGCCGGACAGGAGAAAATAGACCAGATCAAAAGGGAACAGAGACGGATCGTTTATGAGAAGCTCTCATATGGAATTTACATTGATGAGGACCGGAAGACAGCACTCCTTGCGAAGAGAACACAGCAGGAGACGGCGATCACAGAGCTGACCTATCGGAAAAATCAGTTGACACGGGAGATCGACCGGTATGATCTTCATAAGCTCTATCAGGAATTAAAGGATTTTGAACGTCAGAAGGCCGAGGTAGATGCAAAGCTGCAGGTGCTTTTACAGAAGACGGAAGAATCAAAGGATGAGATCGGAAAGATCGGAAGTCAGCTGTATGCGCTGTATTCCGGGAAGGCAGAGAAGCTGGAGAAACAGAAGAAGCGGGAAGAAGAAAATCGTGTCGAGACTGAAAATACGAAAAAGGAAGTAGAGAAGGAATTCGGTGAAAATGAGCAGAAGATCCGAAAATTAGGCGTAGATATCGGTGCATTGACTTCAAGAGTGAAAAGCTTTGATGAGGTGGAAGACACCTTTAACAGAGAATTCAGTGCAGATCTGAGACGAAATATCGTAGGTCTTTATGTGGATGGTGCACTGGAGATTTTTCGGAAAGAAATGGAAGCAGGGCTTCAGGAAAAGAAAAATGAATCGGCAAAATATGCCGGAAAACTTCTCGAGCAGGAACAGACACAAAAAAGACTTTCCCGGGAAATAGTGGATGGAAATTTAAGAGCCAACGATCTCGCACATCAGCTGGACAGTCTTTCTAAGAAACTTCTGGATCTGGAGAAACAGAAGAATGAACGCCTGAGAATCATGAAGTATGTCGGCATGGATGAAGCCCATATGGATCAGAAAAATCTGATTCTGGATCAGCTGGACGGAAAGATGAAAGAGCTGGACATGGAAAGAGACAGTCTGATCCAGAAAAAAGCTGCTCAGGAGAAACAGTTCCGGCAGCTGAAGGAAGGAAAAACGACAGAGCTTCCGGAAAATATCAGGATCTACCTGGAACAGAACGGAATCGACCCGGTATACGGAATGGAATGGTTCACGAAAAACGGACGGACGGCGGCAGAGAATGTGGAGCTTGTAAAGAAAAATCCGTTTATTCCGTATTCTGTTGTGATGGAGCGGGCGGATTTTGAACGGTTCAGAAAGAATGAGGAGAAACTGTATACGAGCTTTCCGATCCCGATCATCATAAAAGACGAACTGGAACAGGAGCGGCAATCTGTGGATGCGAGATTTGCAGTCTATGGAAATGTGCATTTTTATGTCATGTTCAATACACATCTTCTTGATCGGGAGGAGCTGGAAAAGATTCTGGAGACGATCAGGAGGAAGATTGAAAGTCTGAAAAAGTCAATCGGGGACAAGGAATCGGACCTGGAAACTTACCGAAACTACAGGAGTACAATTGAAAGTCAGACGTTCAGTACCACTTTGTATCAGCAGACAGAAAAAGAGATTACGGATCAGAAAAAAGAGAGTGAATCAGTGAAAGAACGTCTCCAGGAGATCCGGCGGGAGCAGGGCAGACTGGATGAAGAAAAAGAAGAGACGAAAAAGCTTGCGGAGACGGTGGAACGGCAGATCGATAAGCTGAACAGGGAGAAGCACCAGTTTGATATTCTCTGCAAAAAATATGAGCAGTACGAGACAGAGCGGACGAGTCTGGAACGCCTGAACAAAGAAAATACAGAATTGACGGCGAAAGAAAGTGCTCTTAAGATCAGAATGATAGAGCTTCAGGAACAGGAGATTGGACTCCGGGCGCTGGTGAAGGAAATTTCGGAGCAGATCGACCGTGTGCAGAAACAAAAAGAAAAATTTGAAACTTTTGCTGAAACAGCCGGAAATCATGAACGTACCGGTCAGGAATCTGCGGATCCGGCAGAACTGGAAGCGAGATATTATGCACTGACGAAAGAAATATCGGATAGTGTCGATGAACTTCGAAAAGCGCAGAATGACTGGATCGGAAGAATCCAGGGGAAAAAGAAAGATATTCAAAAGAAAAATGAGGACAGCCGGATTCCGGAGGAGGAGTACCGGGAACTGATCTGCCCGGAAGAACAGTATGACAGCTGGAAACGTCAGAAAAAGCAGACAGAAAAAGAGCTGAATCAGGCAGTTGAAAAGAATGTCAGTCTGGGAGAACAACTGGGTGTTTTGAAACATCAGATCGAGACCAATATGAAAAACCTGAAAAAGGAAACGGGATTTGATCAGCCGGTCGATCGAAAGACGATTACAGACATAAACTTTGAAGAACGCTGGAATTTACAAGAATATGATCTCAGGACAGAGCTGCAGAAGCAGTCGCGTCTTCAGGAGAGAAATATCCAGCTGTCTGCACAGGTTGCGGTTGTAGCGGAATATGAGGATGAGATGCTTCCGGAAGCTGAAATGCTCACGCAGACAGAAGAGGGGCAAGAGGATGCCTTGACGGCCATCCAGGCACAGATTCCGGATATCCGAAATGCGGAGATCGAGGCTGTTAAAACGTATCAGAAAGAGATTCGCAGAAAAATGGCGGAGATTTCCAAAGCTCTGGATCAATGCAGACTCAGCATGTCAGAAATGATCCGCGAGATTGCGTCCGGTAAAGAGTACGCGGATGATTATTTCAGGAAAACGTTTGACAGCCTGCTCTCGCAGACTGCCAGTCCGCAGAATCTGTCCCGCCAGTTTGAGCTGAACCGCCAGGCATACGAAAATCAGCTGGAAAAACTGAAGATCGACCTTGCGCATATCGATGATGAGCAGAAAAATCTGGAAATGATGTTCCTGGAATACATTGAGCAGATCAATGTGAATATCGGCATGATTGACAAAAATTCTACGATCTCTGTGCGCGGCAGAAGTCTCAAAATGCTGCGAATCCAGGTACCGGACTGGGAGACGGAAAAAGAGCATTTCCGCCTGAAGCTGCATGATTATTTTGAACATGTGGTGAAAATGGGAATCGAGACGATCGAGAAGAATGAAAATCTGACGGAGTTCCTGGGACGGGTGATCACGACGAAAAAGCTGTATGATGACATCGTAGGAATCCAGAATGTGAAGATCCGGTTGTATAAAATCGAGGCGGAACGGGAGGTTGCGATCTCCTGGTCCGAGGTATCGGCAAACTCCGGCGGCGAAGGTTTCCTGTCCGCATTTGTGATCCTGACCTGTCTCTTAAGCTATATGAGGCGGGATGAGACCGACATCTTTAATTCCGGCGAGGAAGGAAAGGTCCTAATCATGGACAACCCGTTTGCGCAGACAAACGCGGAACATCTTCTGAAACCGCTGATCGAGATGGCGAAAAAGACGAATACGCAGCTGATCTGCCTTTCCGGTCTCGGAGGCGATTCCATCTATAACCGGTTTGACAACATCTATGTACTGAAACTCATCGAATCCAGCATCCGAAATGGAGTGCAGAGAGTTGACGTGACCCACGTGAAAGGCGATGATCCCAAAAGGATGGTATTATCGGACTTCAAGATGGAACAGATAAGTATGTTTGATATGGATTTTGAAGGGTAGGGATTTTCTGCACTGAAAATTCCGTATGATACTGTCGCGGCAGCAGATTTTTCCGATTCAGGATGCGAAGCATCGGCAAAATCCAGTTCCAGTACACAGGCGAAAAGGGCGTGTGTGCTGGAACTGTTTGATATGGAGGCTGAGGAGTAGGAAACAGCGCGTTGCTTTCCGTAGTATCGGTTTTCTGTTATGATACTGGTAACGGAGGTGCACGAAATGGAGACAAGATGTTGGAAGCATAGATAGCTTTCTTATGCAAAGCATGTCAAAAGAAAGAAGCACCAGAACCGGTGATATGCCGGAAATGGTGCTTCAAGTCTATTTTGAGGTTTATACTTCCCTGTCGTTAAGATATTCTGCAAGGCTGTAATACAACTCTCCCTCTCTTCCGCGTGTCTGTTTTGCAGCCGTCATGGAATTTAGGATCGCTTCCTGTTCGGCTTCCGCTGCAGCGAGAAAAGCCCGGTTGATCACATGCTCCGGGATTGCTGATAACTGGAGAAGTTCCTCCTCGCGACCGGACGGGATACGATTTGCGGTTGTAAAGCCGATCATGACTTCTCCGCTTCCATGTCCCGTATAACCGCCGGTTCGTGCGATGCCAACCCCTGTTCTTTTCAGAATCCGTTTGAGCTGACGGCTTGTCAATGGGAGATCGGTAGCCAGAATGCTCATGATCGAACCTTTATCTTCTTCGGATGCAGCCATATCATTCTTTTCTTGCTTCCATTCCAGAATTTTTGGACCAACAGCCTCTCCGTTCAGTACAAAGTCTTCGGTTGCACCAAAGTTTGACTGAACCAGAACGCCGATGGTGTATTCCTTTTCACCAATACAGATCACGCGGGATGAAGATCCGATTCCACCCTTCATGCCGTAGCAGATGGTACCGGCACCGGCACCGACATCCCCCTCTTCGAACTCCTCGGCAGCAGTCTCAAAAGCCTGCCGCACTTCTTTTTCACCAACTGCACGTTTCTGAATCTGGTTGATCCGGCAGTCATTACACTCACCAACGACCGGATTGATGCTCATGGGTTCCAGCCCATCGTTCTGGCACTGTTCGATCACGATACCGGCAAGTGCATCCCAAACCTTTCCGACATTTAACGTATTTGTAAGGGCAATCGGTGTTTCAAGAGTCCCAAGCTCTTCTACCTGTACCAGACCGGCACTTTTCCCAAAGCCATTGTGGACATAGGCTGCTGCCGTATAGTGATTTGCAAATGCATTATCCGGTCCAGGGACGATCACGGTCACACCGGTATGATTTTCTTCCGTGTTCACAGTACAGTGTCCTACCAGTACACCAGGCACATCCGTAATCGCATTTCTTTTTCCTGTTTTCACTCTTCCGGGTACAATTCCGAAGTCCCGAATCCGTTTTTTCTCCACGTTAATTTCCTCCTTGGATTTTGTCGGCTATTTTTAATGATTGTATCATAGTTTTTGAGAAATAAAAACAGGATGGGGGAAATTTGCGATTACAGCAAGAATGGCAAGCGAAATGGCAGCACAAGCCAATAGTATAAAAGCTATGTGTAAAATGCCTGCAATCGAAACATAATCATGCAGAGGAAACTGTGTTGAACGAATTGATTTATAGATAATTGACAATGCAGTACGTACCTGTTACACTCCGTGCAACAGGTACGTACTGCAAGAAATAGTGGAAGCTTGTATTCTTTTTTCGAAAAGGAATCTTGACAGCCACAATAAAAGCTGTATAATGATAGTAACAGAACCCACCACGCCTCTGATTTTTCATGCGCAACCCGGTGGGACTTTTTCATTTATGGGGTGCTTTATGTATCAATATCCAAAACAAATTTTAACAATAGCACAGCAGGTACAATCATATATTGATGCAGGAATGGTAATTACTTCTCGTGCGGACGTAGAAAAGTCATTAAAGTCCGTTGGATTTTATCGTTTGCGTGGATACTCGTTCCACTTATATGATAATGCTACAAAGAAGTATGTTCCAGGAACAAAGTTTGAAGATATTTTAAAGTTGTATCAATTTGATCAGGAATTATCTGCTTTGATTTTTTCAATGATTTCCAAGATTGAAGTGGCTTTGAGAGTACGATTGGTGGAAGCGTTACTAATACACGGAGAGCCACTTGTTTTGCAGGATTCATCGATTTTTAAAGAGAAAAAACTGTATTGGCAGAATATGTCTGCTGTAGCGTCAGAAATTGCTCGCTCTAATGATGTGTTTATCAAACATAATTTTGACAATCATGATGGAGAGGTGCCTGTATGGGCAGCTGTTGAAGTTCTTTCATTTGGTACGCTATCGAAGATAATTAAGAATTTGAAAACAGGTACGGGAAGTTCGTATTCTATATTGGCCACTAATTACCAGTATAAATCGAAAAAAGGGAATTTGGTAAATCCATCACAGAAAATGCTTGCTTCATGGATACAGGGCGTTTCAGTATTGCGTAATATGTGCGCTCATAATTCCAGAATTTACAATCGCACAATACATACGACACCGGAAATTCTGGATGCAGATAAGGTCACACCACCGCCAGCACATAACGGTTTGTATCAAATCCTACTGGCAATGAAGTATCTGCGTTCATCCGATGAGGAGTGGACAGTATTTGTTGATGCTTTTGATAAGCTGATTCAAAATAATATTGGTGTAGTCAGTCTTACAGCAATGAATTTTCCGGCGGATTGGAAAGCACATCTAAGTGTATAAATGAAGCAGAGCTGCATAAAATAGTAAAGCAGACCTAACCAAGCATTTTTTGCTCAAACCGGTTAGGCTTTCGGCGGAGTGTTACGATAAGCACTTCGCCATTTTTATTTTGATAAAAACATTCAAAAAAGCAATCGTAAAAAAATACGATTGCTTTTTTGCGTATTTCTGCATATAATATATTCAATAAGAGCAAAATGGAGGCGATTGATATGCGTGAAACAAGAATATTGGAGTTCAAGGAAACGATTACGAACACATTTTTAAAAACAGTCAGTGCCTTTTCAAATTATGATGGCGGAACCATTCTTTTTGGTGTAGATGATGATGGAAATATAAAAGGTTTGCCGGATGTCAAGCAAGCTTGTCTGGATATTGAAAATAAAATCAATGACAGCATTACACCGCAGCCGGACTATACGCTTGAAATACAGAATAATGACCAGACGATAAAACTTACTGTGAAAAGTGGACTTCAGAAGCCGTATCTATATAAATCGAAAGCCTACAAGCGGAATGATACAGCAACGATAGAAGTAGACACTCTGGAGTTTTCAAGGCTGGTACTGGATGGAAAAAACATTCGATTTGAAGAATTGACTTGCAAAGATCAGGAACTGTCCTTTGAAATTTTACATCGTAAACTGAAAGAAACTGTCCGGATTGAAAATTTTGATAAGGATACGCTGAAAACATTGAACTTATATGACGATGTAAATGGATTCAATAATGCGGCCGGACTTTTGGCAGATAAAAATCATTTCCCCGGAATTGATATTGTCAAATTCGGAGAAAACATCAGTATCATTCAAAAGAGATCAACCTTTGATAATATATCGGTTTTAGAGGTATATGAAAAGGCAATCGAGGTATTCAGAGACTATTATCAATACGAAGTAATACAAGGTGCTGATCGAAAGAAAATGGAGAAAATACCGGAAGCTGCTTTTCGAGAAGCAATCGCCGATGCTCTGATTCATAGAGTATGGGATGTGGATTCACAAATCAGAGTTTCGATGTTTGATGATCGAATCGATATTGTTTCTCCTGGTGGATTACCGTCCGGAATCACAGAGGAAGAATATCTGTCTGGAAAGCTTTCTGTTTTAAGAAATAGAAATCTTGCCAATGTATTTTATAGATTAGGATTCGTAGAGATATTTGGAACGGGAATTACAAGAATAAAACAACTCTATGCGGAAGCTTTGATAAAACCGGATTTTGAAGTTTCGGAAAATGCTATAAAAATTGTGCTTCCGATATTTGAAAAAAATGCTGATCTGACAGAAGATGAAATTGTAGTTTATAAGCTTTTGAGCAAGACGATGCTGAAGCCGATCAGAGAAGTTGCACCGTATGTACCTTTTGGTAAATCAAAGACAACAAAGCTACTGAAAGAAATGTGTCAAAAAGGTGTGATCACAGTGGAAGGAAAAGGCAAGGGTACAAAATATATTATTAGTTAAGACATGGGTTCCTGAAACAGTGTTTCGGAAATTCAAAGAAAGCAACAGGTAGTAACAACTTGCTCAATCTTGCTCTGATTTGCCACAATCTGTAATTTCAGACCATATCACCATAATCCCCGAAATCCCTTGCAAAACAGGACATTCCGGGGTAAAACAAGGAGAAACAAAACTATGATAAAAGTATTATTCATCTGCCTCGGCAACATCTGCCGAAGCCCACTCGCCGAGTTCTACTTTAAAGACCTCGTAGCAAAACACAACCTTTCCGCTGAATTTTATATCGAATCCGCGGCGACCTCCTATGAGGAGACCGGAAACCCGGTACATCCCGGAACAAGAAAGAAGCTGGCAGCGGCAGGCATCTCCTGCGCGGGGAAGACTGCGAGATGTATGGAGAGGGAGGATTACCGGAAATTCGATTATCTGATCGGGATGGATCAGGCAAATATCCGGAATATAACACAGATCGCGGGCGGTGATCCGGAGAAGAAGATCTATAAGATGCTGGAATTTGCCGGAGATGGCTGGAAGGAGCTTAAAGCAGGAAAGCGGAACCTGGACAAGGTGCCGGATGTGGCGGACCCGTGGTATACGGGGAATTTTGATGATACCTGGCGGGATGTGACGGCCGGGTGTGAGGGATTATTAAAGTTTTTGGATTAGTTATTGAAACGGGTTTTCATCTGCAAAATCCTGTTGTGGTGCATGGGAAAGGAGTGACCATGTACTGTAACTCGATGAGAGGCAGAATGGTGTACTCGATATGGAAAACGATAAAGGATGGTATAGTGTAGCCAGCTGTTAGTATGTAGATCAGACTCTGCGGAACAGCTAATCGTGAATCGTAATAAGAAAGGAAAAACATATGGTAAAAAAGATCATTCATGACCCCATGTTCCTCAGGCAGAAGTCTGTGGACGCGACCGAAGCCGATAAGCAGGTGGTGACAGACCTTTTAGACACCCTGCGGGCGAATCTGGACCGGTGTGTCGGGATGGCGGCGAATATGATTGGGGTGAAGAAGAATATTATTGTTGTGGCAGTGGGACCGTTTCAGTTTGCAATGATCAATCCGGTGATCACAAGGAAGAGCGGACCGTACGAAACGGAAGAGGGATGTCTTTCGCTGAGCGGTGTGAGATCGTGCACGAGGTACCAGGAGATCGAGGTGGATTACCTGGATCAGAATTTTGTCAAGAGGCATGGAAAATATTCCGAATGGACAGCGCAGATCATTCAGCATGAGATCGACCACTGCAATGGGATCCTCATATAAACATATAATCGAGAAAGAACCTGGCGGCTGCCAGGTTCTTGTTTTCCCTCCCTTACTTCTCAACCTCCGGATCCGTCGGATCCCAGTTCTGCTCAGCCGGAATCTTTTCTGCCGCCGGGCGCTCAAACGGGGCGGCGAGGTTGTCGCCAACGGTGACGACTGTTCCGGATGCGCAGTGATCGTAGATCCATTTGCAGTCAGCTACGGTCATGCGGATGCAGCCGTGGGAGGCAGGTTCCCCGAGCTTGTTGTATTCCTCTGCCGGAATATTATAGATGCTGGTGGTCTTTCCAGGAACGCTGTGGAAAAGAATGCTGGTATTTCCGAGTCTTGAGCAGTACTGTCCGTAAGTGGATTCTACCAGAGCATGCCAGAGGTACTTGTTCGTGAGTTTAAAGGTTCCGACCGGAGTCGGAGTGCTCGATTTTCCCGGGGAGCAGATAAAGGTGCGGTACGGGATAATGTAACCGTTGTCTCCATCCGGTGCATATACGGTAACCTGGCAGCGGGAACGGTCAACAGTGATCCGGAAGGACGGTGCGGCGAGAATTCCTTCAAGATCCTGGATCAGTGAGCAGGAAGTTTCGTCAAAATAAAATTTGTATCCATCGATATACTGCCAGCCCTTGACGGCATATCCGTCGGAATCAAAGTAGTACCAGTTGTTGTTTGCATTCTGCCAGCCATTTTTCGTGAGCTCACCGCTTTCATTCCGGTAGATCAGACCGTCAGCCGTCTCATGAATCCCGGTCGTAAGGTCCTCCGGCGGAGTCTCCCGCTGTTTCACCATGCCGTTTACAGTCCAGCGGCCATCGGAATCGACCTGGAAGCCGTCCGGAGTTCTTGTTCCGGCCAGCAGCTGGCCTTTTTTATCAAAGTAGTAGCATTCTTCCATGCCGTCCTGGTCGGAATCGATCCAGTACCAGCCGTCTGCGGCGTAGGAGCCGTCTCCTAGATCGTATTTCCACTGGTTCGGCCCTCCCTGATTGGACCATGTTCCTGCATAGGAGGCCAACGGGTTGATGAGCAGTGCTGCGAAGGCTGCGCCGAGGCAGGTGCGGAGTGTATATTTTGTTTTCTGATTCATAATGGGGTTCTCCTGAAGGTAAAAATAAAATTCTTTTTCACATGAATATAGCTGCCTCGCGTTCCACACAGAGGAACCGAAACAGCTTCGCTTTTTATTCTAAGTATATCACTGAAAAAAATCAATCCTTTTTCTGAAAATCCTGTTACATCCTGTTACATGGACCTCATGCAGTCCCCATTCGTTCGAAAATCTTTACTTTTCGAAAAAAATGACTATAATAGATCAGGGCTCAAAATCCGGGGATCCGATATCTGTTTACAGATGCCGGATCCCTGAATTCCCAGCCTCGATAAAACATGAATAAGCAGCCATTTTTATTAACAAAATGGTAACAGTTACGCAAAGTGAGCGGATTATGAATGTTCTGCAAAATGCAGTTCATCAGATAAAAGACAGCGGGTAAGATTCAGGACCCGAACAACAAGACATCAAAGGAAGTGAACTACAATGAATATCGTAGACAAATTCGGAAATATCGTGGGAACAGAGGCCATGAAGGATCCGGAGAAAGCACGGCGACTCCTCCTCACCGGTTACCGCATGCAGGAGAAAAAGCTGCAGCTTTTCCCGGACCGCGCACTGCCGGAATCCGGACAGTATGTGGCGAAGATTGTCATGAAGAACATCATTGAAGCGCTTGCAAAACCGGAGCAGGCGGCGATGGTCAGCATTTTTGTCCCGGGCGAGCTCGTGACGGCAGCAGGCCTTACCCCGTACTCGGTGGAGGCGCTGTCCTGCTTTATCGCCGGAACGAAATGCGAGCAGGCATTTTTGAGAAGAACGGAGGAAGAGGGATTCCCGGAGACCATGTGCTCGTACCATAGGGTGTTCCTCGGAGCGGCGCTCAGCGGACTTCTTCCGAAACCGAAATGCACGGTCTACACGAACCTTGCGTGTGACGGCAATATGATGACATTTCCGTATCTGAAAGATAACTTCGGATGCGAGGGCTTTTATATCGATGTTCCGTATGAGAAAAATGAGGACTCCGTAAAATATGTTGCGGACCAGCTGAGAAAGCTGAAGGGATTCCTGGAGGAAGTGACAGGAAAGAAGATCACAGAGGAAGCAGTCGCAAAGGCGGTCGCGAACAGCAGGAAGGCATCTGAAAACTATCGGGCGCAGCTTGCCCTGAGAAAGGACCACGATCCTGTCACATCCCTGACGAATGAATTGTATGCACTCTTCATGTGCCATCTGATGGCCGGATCGGAAGAGGCAGTGAAATACACGAAACTTCTCCTTGAGGATGTGAAGAAAGCCCCGAAGGGCGAAGGACTCCATGTTCTCTGGATGCACATCATGCCGTTTTTGCAGGAGCCGGTGAAGGAAGTATTCAACTACAATCAGAAGATGCACATCCGCGCCTGCGATTTCATCGCCGATGGATTCCAGGAGATGCATCATGAGGATCCGTACGAGGCGATGGCGGAGAAGATGGTAAACTGCATCTATAACGGGAATGTGAACCAGAGGATCGAGGCCGCAAAGAACCTCGCAAGGGAGACGGATGTGGACGGCGCGGTCCTGTTTGCCCACTGGGGATGCAAGGGAACGATCGGCGCGTCGAGCCTGATCAAGAGCTCCCTGGAGAAAGACGGACTGCCGACCATGATCCTCGACGGGGACGGATGCAATCCGGCCAACACCAGCGACGGTCAGGTTTCAACGAGACTTCAGGCATTCATTGAAATGCTGGAGAAGGCGAAAAGTGAGTAATCGATTCTGAATGAAACACACATTTGACAAGATCAGACAAGCAGCGAAAGAGGATTGCGAACATCCTTTGACTTGCAAAAAACGAATTGATTACAAAAAGGAGAAAATTTCATGATACATTATGTCTGTAAATACACCCCGATCGAGCTGTTTGCGGGCTTCGGGGAAACATGCGCGGTCCTGGAGGAGATGCCGGAGAACTTCGAGATGTCGGACCAGATCGCCCATGCAAATCTCTGCGGATTCGGAAAATCCGTGATCCAGGCAGTTCTGCAGGGAAAAGCGGATGAGCTTGTCATGGTGAACTGCTGTGACTCCATGCGCCGCGTGTACGATATCGTTGCGAGCACAGGAAAATGCAAATTTCTGTATATGCTGGATCTCCCGCATGACGACAATGAGTGCGAGAAGGAAAAGTTTGCGGCAGCGATCCGCCGCCTGAAAGAGGCGTATGAGAAGTATTCCGGGAAAACATTTGATAAAGCTGCATTTTTCCATTCTTTCGCGAAACTTCGCACAGAGACGAAACCATATATTGGCGTTCTCGGCGTGCGTGTCAGCGGTGTCCTGGAAGACATGATCCGGGAAAACATCCGGATGGATGTGGATAACCTCACCTGTACCGGAGGAAGACGGTTGACAGTGACTCCGGAGGAACTGGAAAAGATGGATGAGGACGCGATGTTCCTCGCCTATGCGGACGGACTTTTGGGGCAGATGCCGTGCTTCCGCATGAACCAGAGTTCAAGGAGAACAGCTCTCTATCTGGACCCGAATTTAAAGGGGATCATTTATCACACGATCAAATTCTGCGATTACTATGGATTTGAGTACGCGAGCATCAAGAAAAACATCAAAGTCCCGCTTTTGAAGATCGAGACGGACTTTACGAGCCAGAGTGCCGGACAGCTTCTGACGAGGATCCAGGCATTCTCGGAGACGATCGAAGGTTCGGAGGACATGGACCCGGGAAAAGGAATCAGCGAGGAGGCAAGAGAGAAGATGGCATCAGGAGTTTATTATGTAGCGGGAATTGACAGCGGATCTACAAGTACCGATGTTGTGATCCTGGATCAGGACGGAAAGATCAAGTCCACGATGATCATCCCGACCGGCGGCGGAGCGACCATGAGCGCGGAGAAGAGCCTGGAGCTGGCCGTGGAGAAAGCGGGAATTAAAAAGGAAGAGATCGTCCGCATTGATACGACAGGATACGGACGTGCCTACATCGACAGTGGTGACGACAGCATCACGGAGATCACCTGCCATGCGAAAGGCGCCCATTATCTGAATCCGAATGTCCGCACTGTCATCGACATCGGCGGACAGGACATCAAGGCGATCAGCATCGATGAGAACGGCGCGGTCAAGAACTTCCTGATGAACGATAAATGTGCGGCCGGAACGGGACGTTTCCTGGAGATGATGGCGAGAACACTGGGACTTTCCCTGGAGGAGATGAGCACGAGAGGTCTGAAATGGAAGAATAACGTGGTAATCTCCAGCATGTGTACCGTGTTCGCGGAGTCGGAGGTCGTATCGCTCGTTGCACAGAATAAAGATGTGGCAGATATCATTCACGGTCTGAATGTGTCCGTTGCGTCCAAGGTCGGTGCGCTGGCAGCCCGCCTCGGACAGAACAATCCTGGCGAGTACATGATGACCGGCGGCGTTGCGCAGAACCAGGGAATCGTTGAGGCACTGGAGGAGAAACTCGGCGCGAAACTCTATATCTGCGATGAGGCGCAGCTCTGCGGAGCACTCGGTGCGGCATTGTTTGCGTATGAGAAGTGCCAGGCTGCGAAGTAAGGAGAAAGAGTAAAAAATCCGTCATTCCGTCATGAAAACTAATTTCATGGCGGAATGGCGGATTTTGTCTCAGCCAGATAAGCTTTTTGTGGGAGTAGCTGCAAGCGCATCTCAGATGTAATTTATGAATGTGATAAATGGTCTGTGCGGATGCTCGTCCCCCGGAACAATGGATTTATCATTGGAATGTAATTCTTTTACCCGATCTTCTTATCTTCCTGAACCGGCTCGCATGTAACATCGATGCCGAGTTTCTTAAAGATATTTTTATCAACATTGGAGAGCATAACGGTCGTGTGGACCTGGCAGCCGCGGAGTTTCGGGAGCTGCTCTAACGCGATCCGGGCGTTGTCATCAGTAGCGGCACAGGTGGAGAGTGCGATCAGCACCTCGTCAGTGTGCAGTCTCGGGTTGACGCTGCCGAGATAGCGGACCTTTAACTCCTGGATCGGAGCGATGGACTCCGGGGAGATCAGGTCGATGGAGTGGTCGATCCCGCCGAGTTCTTTCACAGCGTTTAAGAGAACAGCTGCGGAAGCACCGAGGAGTTCCTTTGTCTTTCCGAGAACGATCTTTCCGTTCGGAAGCTCCATTGCAACTGCCGGAGCGCCGGTTTCCTTCGCAAGTTCGATGGCAGCCGGAACAACCGGGCGGTCATTCGGGGAGATCTTTGCCTGCTTCATGATGAGCTCGATCTTGTATGCTTCGTTCTGGCAGGAATCGTCTTTTACGACTTTTTCAAGCGCCTGGTAGTAGCGGCGGATGATCTCCTGGCAGGAAGCTTCCCGGCACGCATCATCATCAAAGATGCAGAGTCCGGCCATGTTGACGCCCATATCGGTCGGGGACTTGTACGGGCATTCGCCGAAGATCCCTTCAAAGATCGCGCTCAGCACTGGATAGATCTCAACGTCACGGTTGTAGTTGACGGTAGTCTTTCCGTAAGCTTCCAGATGGAACGGATCGATCATGTTTACGTCGTTTAAGTCAGCGGTAGCGGCCTCGTAAGCTAAGTTTACCGGATGCTTTAACGGGAGGTTCCAGATCGGGAAAGTCTCGAATTTTGCGTATCCGGCCTTTACGCCGCGTTTGTTTTCATGGTAGAGCTGGGAAAGGCAGGTTGCCATCTTTCCGCTTCCCGGTCCCGGAGCTGTGACAACGACGAGCGGACGTGTTGTCTCGACATAATCGTTCTTTCCGTACCCTTCATCGCTGACGATGAGCGGGATATTGCTCGGGTAGCCGTCAATCTCGTAGTGGCGGTAAACCTTAAGACCGAGCTTTTCCAGTTTGTGTTTGAACTGCTGGATCGCCGGTGTGTCAACGTAGCGGGTGATCACGACGCTGCTGACATAGAGTCCGCGGTCGGTGAATACTCGGATCAGGCGCAGCACGTCGAGGTCGTATGTAATGCCCAGATCGTAGCGCACTTTGTTCTTTGTGATATCAGCGGCGTTGATCGCGATGACGATCTCCGCCTGGTCAGCGAGCTGCATCAGCATGCGGAGTTTGCTGTCCGGTTCAAAACCCGGAAGCACGCGGGATGCATGGTAATCATCATACAGCTTGCCGCCGAACTCCAGATATAATTTATCGCCGAATTTGCTGATTCTCTCACGGATATGGTCAGACTGCATGGCGAGGTATTTATCGTTGTCGAAACCCTGCTTAATCATTTGTTCTCTTCTCCTCTTAATCATGATAAATGAAAGATCCGGTTCAGGGCATTCCTGAAAGACATCCGGGCGGACAAAGCCGTCATGGGGTGGACGTCTGGATCGGTTTCATATTGTTTTATCGTACCCGTCTATCTATTATCCACCAAAAACATCATTTTGAACAGTAGTTTTTTAATTTTTCTTTTCAAAATCCATATACTTATGCTATGATGATGGTAACTATGGGAGAAGAACAGGAAGGACAAATATGAAAAAAATGCTATTTGCGTTCTCCATGGCGGGGATCCTGCTGTTATCAGCATGCGGAAGACCGGCAGCGGAGGAGACAGAGGCGGCAGAGACAACAGCGGAAGCGGAACGTGCGCAGGAGACCAGCGGTGTCCTGGTGATCGAGGATGCCGGAGAAGATAAGAACAAAACAATCTCCGTGCGGATCGTGGATTCCTCGAACCCGGCGCTTCCCGGGCGTGAGGCGAAGAAAGTCCGCGGCATCTACATCACAGGTCCTGTGGCCGGAAATGAGGAAGTCTTAAACGGAGTTCTGGACGGCGCCCTGGCGGCTGGGATCAACGCGGTGGTCATCGACTTTAAGGAGGACCAGGGGAGGATCACATGCCCGGTGAGCGCTGTGACCGTGAATGAGATCGGTGCCAGCATTCCTTACGTCCGTGATATGAAAAGCCTGATCGAAGGCCTGAAGGAACGGGATCTCTATGTGATCGCGAGAGTTGCGGCTTTCCGGGATTCTTACCTTGCGGAGAAGAAGCCGGAGTGGAGTCTGACACTGCCGGACGGAAGTCTGTACCGGGATCGCCAGGGGATGGCCTGGGTGGATCCGTACCGCCACGAAGTCTGGGATTATCTTCTGGAAGTTGGGAATGAGGCGAAGGAACTTGGCTTTGATGAGGTCCAGTTCGATTATCTGAGATTCCCGAATGAGGCATCGGCCGGACAGGTCGTCTACGATGATGCGGTGATCCGGGGACGTTCCAAGACGGATACGATCCTGGAGTGTGCCAATTATTTATATGAAAATCTCGCATCCCAGGGACTTTTCGTGTCGGCGGATGTGTTCGGCACGATCATCGGGAGCGGAGTGGATTCCAGCGCTGTCGGCCAGGATTATACGGAGATGGCGAAGATCCTCGATTATATCTGTCCGATGATCTATCCGTCCCACTACAGCTCCGGAAACTTCGGGCTGGAGCATCCGGATATGGAACCTTATAAGACGATCTTCGGAGCGCTCCAGAAGTCCGGAAAAGTCCTGCTGGACGCGTCGAGAGCTGATAACCATGAGAGCCGCCAGGCAATTGTGCGCCCGTGGCTTCAGGACTTTACGGCGACATACCTCGGAGAGGGCAATTATATCACCTACGGGGCCGCTGAGGTCGCAGAGGAAGTCCGCGCGGTGCAGGATGCCGGATATGAGGAATGGATGCTGTGGAGCGCTGCGAATAAATACCACTTAGAGGGACTTTCTACGGACGGAAGCAGCGCGGCTGCGGCGGAAGTTTCGACAGAAACTTCTGAAGAAGGCGAGACAGCGGCTGAAGATGCAGACGGGACTTCTGAGGCTGAGTCCGCGGCAGAAACCGCGCAGCAATAGAAAAGAAAAGTATAAGAGTAAAGTCATAGAACCTTATGCCAAAGGAGACACCGTCCTGAAAGGGGCGGCCGGACCCGGCAGAATGGAGAAAAAAATGGAACAGATTCGTAAAACACCAGTGCCGGGAGAATTCTACCGGCACTTTAAAAATAAGTTATACCAGATCGTTGCGGTCGCAACTCATTCGGAGACCGGAGAGGAGATGGTCGTCTACCAGGCTCTGTACGGGGATTTCAAGGTGTGGGTGCGCCCGTTATCGATGTTTTTGGAGGAGGTCGACCGGGAGAAATACCCGGATGCGGCGCAGAAATACAGGTTTGAGAGAGTACGTCTCGTGAAACCGAAAGATGCGGGTCAGTCCGGAACGAAATCAGCTCTTGAAAATGCCCAGCCGGAAAAAAATGATGCGAAAACCATTGATCAGGACGCAAAAAATCCGGCAGCGAAACAGTCAGCAGCGGCCAGCGAAAGCGGGAACGTGCAGATGACAGCCGGACAGGCGCCGGAGGAAGAACCGACGGTCAGCCAGGACCTTCTGGACTTCTTTGATGCGATGGACGAGAAGAATTACGACCGGATGCTGGAATGTCTGACGAAGCTTTCCGCGCATGCGACCCGGAAGGAACTCGATGATATCTGTCTGGTCCTGGACATCAATCCGCCGGCGGGCTGTGATGATATCTTGTCTCAGATCATGTTCATCAAGCGCCATCTGGCGATGATCAGAAAGTTTGACGGGGAGAGATTACGTTGACAGAAAAGGAAAATTCTTATGAGCGCCCGACCTTTAATATAGAAGAAGAGCTGAAAAAACTCCCAGCATCGCCGGGAGTTTATCTCATGCATGATAAGCACGATGAGATCATATATGTAGGAAAAGCGATCAGCTTAAAGAACCGTGTGCGCCAGTACTTCCAGAGCAGCCGCAACAAGACTGCGAAGATCGAAAAGATGGTCTCGAGGATCGCCCGGTTTGAGTACATCATCACAGATTCGGAGCTGGAGGCACTCGTTCTGGAGTGCAACCTGATCAAGGAACACAGACCTCGTTATAATACGATGTTAAAGGATGACAAGACGTATCCTTATATCAAGGTCACGACGGACGAGCCGTTCCCGAGAGTCCTGTTCTCCAGAACGATGAAGAAGGACAAATGCCGGTATTTCGGACCGTACACCAGCGCCGGGGCGGTAAAGGACACGATCGATCTGATCCACAAGCTCTGGAAGATCCGGACATGCAGCAGGAACCTTCCGAAAGATATTGGAAAGGACCGCCCGTGTCTGAATTACCACATTAAACAGTGCTCGGCACCCTGCCAGGGCTATATCTCCGAGGCAGAATATAAAAAGTCCGTCTCCGAGGTCATCGAGTTCCTGGACGGAAAATATACGCCGGTCTTGACGATGCTGGAGGAGAAGATGATGGCGTCCTCCGATGCGATGGAGTATGAGCAGGCCATCGAGTACCGGGAACTCTTAAACAGTGTGAAGCAGGTTGCCCAGAAGCAGAAGATCACGAGCCAGAGCATGGAGGACCGCGATGTGATCGCCATGGCGCGGGATGAGGCGGATGCGGTGGTCCAGGTATTTTTTGTCCGCGACGGAAAGATGATCGGACGGGAACATTTCCGTGTCTCCGCGTCTACGGCGGACAATAATTATCAGATCATCGGAAGCTTCGTAAAGCAGTTCTACGCGGGAACTCCGTTTATCCCGAGAGAGATCTGGGTTCAGGAAAAGTTCCCGGAGATGGACCTGATCGCGGAATGGCTCACGAAGCGCCGCGGACAGGCAGTAAAATTCCTGGTCCCGAAAAAAGGGCAGAAAGAGCGCCTGGTGGAGCTTGCGGAGAAGAACGCGAAGCTTGTGCTCGATCAGGATAAAGATAAGATCAAGCGGGAGGAGCTCCGGACCATCGGCGCCATGAACCAGGTGGGCGAGTGGCTGGGACTTGGAAAAGTCCGCCGGATGGAGGCCTACGATATCTCCAACATCAGCGGGTTTGAGTCGGTCGGCTCCATGGTGGTGTTTGAGGATGGAAGACCGAAGAGGAATGACTACCGGAAATTTAAGATCAGGACGGTCCAGGGCCCGAACGATTACGCGTCCATGGAGGAGGTCCTGACGCGCCGGTTTACCCACGGGATGGAGGAGCTGGAAGAAGAAAGGAAGAACCGGGAAGACGGAGAGGAAGCACTGGACGGAAGATTCGGAAGCTTTACGAGATTCCCGGATCTGATCCTCATGGACGGCGGACGCGGACAGGTGAATATCGCACTGAAGGTCCTCGATGAGCTGCGGCTCGATATCCCGGTCTGCGGCATGGTAAAGGACGACAACCACCGGACGAGAGGTCTCTATTATAATAATGTGGAGATCCCAATCGACCGCCATTCCGAGGGATTCAAGCTTGTGACGAGGATCCAGGATGAGGCCCACCGGTTTGCGATCGAATATCACAGGAGTCTGCGAAGCAAAGCACAGGTCCATTCGATCCTGGATGATATTGAAGGAATCGGTCCGGCGAGAAGAAAGGCGCTGATGCGGAGATTTAAGTCACTGGAAGCGGTGCGGGACGCCTCCCTGGAGGAACTTGAGAGTACAGAGGGAATGAATAAGCGCGCGGCGGAGAGTGTGTATACGTATTTCCGTGAAAAAGACCGTATGCCTCAGATCTCAGAGTAGATGAAAATTTCGTGCCCCCAAAACTGTATCATACGGAATTTTCAGTGCAGAAAATTCCTACCCGTGAGAAGTAACAATTTCGTGACATTCTGCCTGTGATATGATAGGATGAAGATAACTGTGCGCAGAGAGAAAAAGACTGGAGAGAAGTGTTCAAAGTCAGCACGATGCGAAGCCGTCAGACTCTGCGGGACTGCCGGTTTGGAGTTAAAACAGGAACAAAAAGAACAATCGCAGGTTATGTATGTCAGCAGACAGATACAGAAAGGAGAACTTCATCATGTACGGAGTTACCATAGCCGAATTAATAGAAAAAATGGATTTCAAAAACCTGACACCGGAGCTGGATTCCGAAAAGATCGTCGTTTCCCACCCGGATGTCAATCGTCCGGCGCTTCAGCTCACCGGATTTTACGCGCATTTTGACAACGAGCGCGTGCAGATGATCGGAAATGTGGAGATCGCATATCTCTCCGGACTTTCCAGAGAGCGCAGGATTGCGATGTATGACAAGCTGATCTCCAGCAAGATCCCGTGCCTCGTATTTTGCAGAAATCAGATTCCGGAGCCGGAGGTTACAGAACTCTGCAGCCACTACGGTGTTCCATGTCTTCTCTCCTCGAAACCGACATCCGACACGATGGCGGAGGTCATCCGCTGGTTAAAGGCAAAGCTTGCTCCGTGCATCAGTATCCACGGAGTCCTTGTCGATGTATTCGGCGAAGGCGTCCTGATCACAGGTGAGAGCGGGATCGGTAAGAGTGAGGCGGCTCTGGAGCTGATCAAACGAGGTCACCGTCTCGTCAGCGACGATGTGGTGGAGATCCGCAAGGTCAGCGATGAAACACTTGTCGGCTCTGCCCCGGATATCACAAGATACCTGATCGAGGTGCGCGGGATCGGCATCATCGATGTAAAGACCCTGTTTGGCGTCGAGAGCGTCAAGGACACCCAGTCCATCGACATGGTCATCAAACTCGAAGAGTGGGATAAGAATAAGGAATATGACCGCCTCGGTCTTGAAGACCAGTACACGGAATTCCTTGGAAATAAAGTGATCTGCCACAACATTCCGGTCCGTCCGGGACGTAACCTGGCAGTCATCGTAGAGTCCGCAGCGGTCAACTACCGTCAGAAAAAGATGGGATACAATGCGGCCCAGGAACTCTACAACCGCGTGCAGGCGAACATCGCGAAACGCAGCGAATGATCGTACAGCCTGCTCTGGATAAAAGTGCAGGTGGAATTATATAAGAAGGAGAAACATTCATGGAAATCAGAACAAATGAGCCGATGGCGCGGCACACATCGTTCCGCGTCGGTGGCCCGGCAGACCGGTTCATGATTCCGGAATCAGAGGAAGAACTCCGCGAGGCAGTCCTGGACTGTAAAGCGTCCGGAAAGCCGTGGTACATGGTCGGAAACGGGAGCAACCTTCTCGTGGGAGATAAAGGTTTTCGAGGCACGATCATCAGCACGGAGCGGCTTACGGAGCTGGAAGTTCAGAAAAACGAAAACAGTATCATCGCCGGAGCCGGTGTGATGCTCTCAAAGCTTGCGAACACGGCGGCGAGAGAGAAGCTTACCGGTCTGGAATTTGCAGCGGGCATTCCCGGGACCGTCGGCGGCGCAGTCATGATGAACGCGGGCGCATACGGTTCCGAGATGAAGAACGTGCTCCTGTGGGCGGACGTGATGGACCGGGACGGGACGGTAAAGCGGCTGAAGAATGAGGAGCTGGAGCTCGGATACAGAACGAGTGCGCTGGAGCGCCGTGGGCTCTTCACAGTGCGCGCAGCGTTTAGCCTGACAACGGGGGATCCGGGCGCGATCCGGGCAAAGATGGAAGAACTCGCGGCAAAGCGAAAAGAAAAACAGCCGTTAGAGTATCCGAGTGCCGGAAGCACCTTTAAGCGGCCGGAGGGATATTTTGCCGGAAAGCTGATCGAGGATGCCGGATTGAAGGGATTTTCTGTCGGAGGCGCAGCAGTTTCCGAAAAACACGCAGGTTTCGTGATCAATAAGGATCATGGAACGGCGGCGGATATCCTGGAACTCTGCAATGAGGTGAAACGACGGGTGAAGGAAAATTCCGGCGTGGATCTGGAGATGGAAGTAAAATTATTAGGGGATTTCTAGGAGAGTTTACGGGTAGGAGTTTTCCGAATGGAAAATCCTGCGGGATATAGTTGCGTTCGCAGATTCTGTGTACAGCAGCTTTCTAAGAATACAGGGAGGAAGATCTCGTTGAGACTTGTAATCGTGACCGGAATGTCGGGAGCCGGAAAGACAACGGCATTAAAAACACTGGAAGACATGGGCTTTTACTGTGCCGACAACCTGCCGGTCCTTTTGATCGAAAAATTCGCGGAGCTGGTCATGAACGGACAGAGCGAAAAACAGGATATCGCCCTCGGGGTAGACGTGCGCAGCGGTGAGGAACTGCCGTATCTTGAGACGATCATCCGGAAATGGAGAGAGAACAAATATCCGTTCTCGATCCTGTTTCTGGACTCCTCCGATGAAGTCCTGATCAAGCGTTTTAAGGAGACGAGACGGAGCCATCCGCTCTCAAGGACGGGGCGCGTGGAAAAAGGGATCGAGCTGGAGCGGGAAAAACTCGCTTTCCTGAAAAAAGAGGCCGACCAGGTCATCGACACCAGCAGACTTCTGACAAAGGAGCTGCGCCATGAGCTGGAGAATCTTTACCGGGGAAACGACGGACACAGCAGCATGTTTATCACGGTCCTGAGCTTCGGCTTCAAATACGGGATCCCGGCGGACGCGGACCTCGTGTTTGATGTGCGGTTCCTCCCGAATCCTTACTATGTGGAAGAACTGCGGTTTCACACGGGAACAGAAAAAGCGGTGCAGGACTATGTGATGCAGGGCGGTACCGGGGAAGAATTCCTGAAGAAACTGAATGACCTTCTGGAATTTGTGATCCCGAAGTATGAACAGGAAGGAAAAACGCAGCTTGTGATCGCGATCGGGTGCACCGGCGGACGTCATCGTTCGGTGACGATCGCAGGAGAAGTATTTAAGCGTCTGACGGAGTCCGGGCGGTATGAGATCCGGCTGGAACACAGAGACGCGGGGAAGGATGGAGGAAAGTAGTCATGTCTTTCTCTTCCAGGATCAAGGAAGAACTTTCCAGGCATATGAGCGCAGCAAGGCACTGCCAGATCGCTGAGATCGCGGCGATCTTAAGTCTTTGCGGTCGGATCCAGATCTCCGGAGACGATCATTACAGCATCAAGATCCATACAGAAAATGTGACGGTTGCCAGAAAGTGCTTTACATTATTGAGAAAAACATTTAATATAGAAACTGACATTTCTATACGGAGGAACGCGCATCTTGGGAAAAACAGGATCTATTCAGTCTGTGTCAAACAGCATGAGGACGCGCTCCGTGTATTGAAAGCCACAAAACTTCTATCGGAAGACGGAGAGATTGGGGAGAATCTTTCTGTGGTGGGAAATGTGGTCGTCCAGAACCCCTGCTGCCGCAGGGCATTTTTGCGCGGCGCTTTTCTCGCATCAGGATCGATCAGTGATCCGGAGAAGTTTTACCATTTTGAGATCGTCTGCGCGACAGAGCCCAAAGCGCGCCAGATCCAGTCCATTATGGCGACGTTTGATATCGATGCAAAAATTGTCATCCGCAAACGCTACTATGTGGTATATATTAAAGAGGGAAGCCAGATCGTAGATATCCTGAATGTGATGGAAGCCCATCTGTCACTGATGGAGCTGGAGAACATCCGCATTTTAAAAGAAATGCGCGGAAATGTAAACCGCCAGGTCAACTGCGAGACGGCAAATATTAACAAGACAGTGTCTGCTGCCGTGAAACAGATCGAGGATATCGAATTTATCCGCGACACGGTGGGATTTGAAAGTCTCCCGGATGGTCTTGCGCAGATCGCGCGGGCAAGACTTCTGAAACCTGAGGCGACACTGAAGGAACTGGGCGAAGACCTGGAACCGCCGGTTGGAAAATCCGGTGTCAATCACCGCCTGAGAAAGCTTGGTGAGATGGCGGAAAAACTGCGGGACCAGGGGACAGATAGCTGAATGGAAATTGGTTACTTCCATTCTTTTGTGCAATTGAGGAGGATTATTATGATAAAACGTACGGTGACCATTGAACTTGCTTCTGGTCTGGAGGCTCGTCCGATCGCAATGTTAGTACAGCTTGCGAGCAGCTACGAGAGCACGATCTACGTCCAGAGCGATAACAAAAAGATCAATGCGAAGAGCATTATGGGCATGATGACCCTTGATCTTCCGGTCGGCGAGCAGGTGATCGTGACAGCGGACGGAGTGGACGAAGAAAAAGCAGTAAACGATATTGAAAAATATCTGAGTAATAACTAAGGAATAAGTCAGGACATGCACTGGTTTGTAATAAAAAACGCGTTGCAAGATTGCTTGCATAAGAGTTTTTTGTTACAAACCAGTATACGGACGACGTCCGTGCTTCTTGTACGCTTGAAAGGCGGACAAGAAGATGCATGTCAATGAAGAGATATATCCAAACAACGGGACTGCCGCCTTTCGGGGCGGCGGTCTTTTTCTGATAAATGAGAAAGAAACGGAGGAGACAGATGGCATTTACACACTTGCACGTCCATACAGAGTACAGTCTTCTGGACGGATCCAGTAAAATCGGAGAGCTGGCGGCCCGGGCGAAGGAACTCGGCATGGACAGCATGGCGATCACTGATCACGGTGTCATGTACGGTGTGATCGATTTTTACCGTGCGGCCCGCGCGGCGGGGATCAAACCGATCATCGGCTGCGAGGTGTACGTCTCCCCCGGATCGAGATTTGACCGGGAGACCGTTCACGGTGAGGACCGGTATTACCATCTGGTCCTTCTCGCGGAAAACAATACCGGTTACCAGAACCTGATGAAGATCGTCTCCAAAGGCTTTGTGGACGGCTTCTACTACAAACCGCGGATTGATGAGGAGGTCATGCGGGAGTATCACGAAGGGATCATCGCGCTGAGCGCCTGCCTGGCCGGTGAAGTTCCGAGATATCTGGAAAAAGGACTTTACGAGGAGGCGAAGGAGGCGGCAAAACGTCACCTGGAGATTTTCGGTGAGGGAAACTATTTCCTGGAACTCCAGGACCACGGTATCCCGCTGCAGCGCCAGGTCAACCAGGGGATCATGCGCCTCTCAAAAGAACTGAACATCCCGTTAGTGGCGACAAACGACTGCCACTATATCAACGCCGATGACTGGGAGGCCCACGACATCCTGCTCTGCATCCAGACGGGAAAGAAAGTCTCCGATGAGAACCGTATGCGCTACGAGGGCGGACAGTACTATGTAAAATCCGAGGAGGAGATGCGACAGCTCTTCCCGTATGCCCCGGAAGCGATCGAGAACACCCATAAGATCGCGGAACGCTGCAACGTGGAGATCGAGTTCGGCGTCACAAAACTGCCGCGGTTTGATGTGCCGGATGGATACGATTCCTGGGGCTATTTAAACCACCTCTGCGATGAAGGATTTGCACTGCGCTACCCGGATGATGACGGGACACTCCGAGCCCGCCTCGACTATGAACTCGGAACCATCAAGAGCATGGGATATGTGGACTACTTCCTGATCGTGTGGGACTTCATCAACTTCGCGAAATCCCACGGGATCGCGGTGGGACCGGGACGAGGTTCCGCGGCGGGAAGTATCGTGGCATACTGCTTAAAGATCACGGACATCGATCCGATCCGCTACCAGCTTCTCTTTGAACGTTTCTTAAACCCGGAACGAGTCTCCATGCCTGATATCGACGTGGATTTCTGCTACGAGCGCCGTCAGGAAGTCATCGACTATGTCGTGGAAAAGTACGGAAAAGACCAGGTGGCTCAGATCGTGACCTTCGGTACCCTGGCGGCCCGCGGTGTGATCCGCGATGTGGGCCGTGTCATGGACCTTCCGTACAGCCTGTGTGACCAGGTGTCGAAGATGGTGCCGGCAGAGCTCAACATCACGCTCGATCTGGCGCTGCAGAAGAATCCGGAGCTGAAAGCGCTCTATGAGTCGGATGAGCAGGTGAAAAAGCTCATCGATATGAGTAAGCGGCTGGAAGGACTCCCGCGCCACACCTCGATGCACGCGGCTGGCGTCGTGATCTCAAGGACCTCCATCGATGAGTACGTCCCGTTATCGCGAGGCGCCGACGGAACGATCGTGACCCAGTTTACAATGACGACGCTGGAAGAACTGGGACTTTTAAAGATGGACTTCCTGGGACTGCGCACGCTCACCGTGATCCAGGATGCTGTGAAGATGATCGAGAAAGACTATGGTGTGAAACTTGATCTGGAACACATCGATTATGATGATAAAAAAGTCATGGATTCTCTCGGGACCGGAAAGAACGAGGGCGTGTTCCAGCTGGAAAGCGGCGGCTTCAAGACCTTCATGAAGGAACTGAAGCCGACAACACTGGAAGATATCATCGCCGGAATCTCCCTCTACCGTCCGGGCCCAATGGATTTCATCCCGAAGTATTTAAAGGGAAAAAATGACCCGGCATCCATCACCTACACCTGCCCGCAGCTGGAGCCGATCTTAAAGCCGACCTACGGCTGTATCGTCTACCAGGAGCAGGTTATGCAGATCGTAAGGGACCTGGCCGGATATACGCTCGGTCGAAGTGACCTTGTGCGCCGTGCCATGTCGAAGAAAAAAGCGGCAGTCATGGCGAAGGAGCGCCAGAACTTCGTCTACGGAAACGCCGAGGAGGGCGTAAAGGGCTGTATCGCGAACGGCATCGATGAGAAGACCGCGAACCAGATCTACGATGACATGACGGACTTCGCGAAATACGCCTTCAATAAGTCCCATGCAGCAGCTTACGCGGTGGTCGCTTATCAGACGGCATTTTTGAAATTCTACTATCCGAAGGAATTTATGGCAGCGCTCATGACCTCCGTGATGGACAACACGACGAAGGTCTCCGAGTATATCCTTGCCTGCCGGAACATGGGAATTCCGATCCTGCCGCCGGATATCAACGAGGGATACAGCGGGTTCTCCGTATCGGGGAACGGCATCCGCTATGGCCTCTCCGCGATCAAGAGCGTGGGGCGCGCCGTTGTGGACGTGATCATTGCCGAGCGTGAGAATGGAGGACTTTTTAAGAGTCTTGACGATTTTGTGTCGAGAATGTCGAACAAGGAAGTCAATAAGAGAACACTTGAGAGCTTCATAAAATCGGGTGCGCTGGATACGCTTCCGGGAACGAGAAAACAGAAGCTCATCGTCTCAGGCGACCTGCTGGAGAGCAAAGCCAGGGAGAAAAAGACGGTCATGGAAGGTCAGCTGAGCTTCTTTGATCTCGCTGCGGAGGAAGAAAAGGACAATTTCCAGATCACATTCCCGAACGTGGGAGAGTACGACAAGCAGACGCTGTTAGCCTTCGAAAAAGAGACGATCGGCATCTATGTCAGCGGCCATCCGATGGAAGAGTACCGGGAACTCTGGGAGAAAAATGTGACGGCAAAAACCTCCGATTTTGTCGTTGACGAGGATGGAAAGACCGTTGTGGAGGATAATTCCAATGTGGTCATCGGCGGAATGATCACGTCAAAAAAGGTAAAGACTACAAAGACAAACCAGCTCATGGCATTCATCACGATCGAGGATCTTGTGGGCACAGTGGAAGTCCTCGTGTTTCCGAAGATCTACGAGAAGAACCGTCCGTCATTTACCGAGGAAAACAAGGTATTTGTCCGCGGCCGGGCATCCATCGGCGACGATCCGGTCGGAAAGCTCATCTGCGAGGAAGTGATCCCGTTTACGGACATCCCGAATGAACTCTGGCTCCAGTTTGAGAACCAGGCATTCTACGAGAGCCATATCGATGATGTCATGGCGGCGCTCCGGGATTCCGATGGAAAAGACAGAGTGATCATGTATCTGAAGGAAGAGCGGAAGATGCGGAGACTTTCCGAAAACTGGGCAGTTCTTGCAGGGCCGGATCTCCTCGGCCGCCTGTACCGGATTCTTGGTGAAAAAAATGTCAAGGTTGTGCAAAAGGTCATTGAAAAGAAGGGGAAAGTGTATTAAAATATGTACGTATATGGCGAATGATCGACAGAATCTTTTTTGGAGGAAAACCAGTATGGCAAAGAAAGAAGTCAGAACGATCGGAGTATTGACCAGCGGCGGCGATGCCCCTGGAATGAACGCGGCAATTCGTGCGGTTGTAAGAACCGCTATCAATAAAGGACTGAAGGTAAAGGGGATCATGCGTGGTTACGCCGGACTCCTTCAGGAAGAAATTGTAGATATGGACAGTGTGAGCGTTGCGGATACGATCAACCGCGGCGGTACGATCCTCTACACGGCCCGCTGTGAGGAATTCACGACCGAGGAAGGTCAGAAGCGCGGCGCCGAAGTCTGCAGAAAACATGGAATTGACGGGATCGTCGTGATCGGAGGAGACGGTTCCTTCCGCGGTGCCGGAAAGCTTTCCGCCCTCGGGATCAACACCATCGGTCTTCCGGGAACGATCGACCTCGATATTGCCTGTACCGACTATACGATCGGTTTCGACACCGCGGTGAATACGGCGATGGAAGCGATCGATAAAGTCCGTGATACATCCACATCCCATGAACGATGCAGTATCATCGAGGTTATGGGAAGAAATGCCGGATATATCGCTCTCTGGTGCGGTATTGCAAACGGTGCGGAGGATATTCTTCTTCCGGAGCGCTATGACGGAAACGAGCAGTACCTGATCAACCGGATCATCGAGAACAGAAAGCGCGGCAAAAAACACCACATTATCATCAACGCTGAGGGAATCGGACACTCCACTTCCATGGCGAGAAGGATCGAAGCGGCAACCGGGATTGAGACGAGAGCTACGATCATCGGACATATCCAGAGAGGCGGAACCCCGACCTGTAAGGACCGTGTGTACGCATCGATCATGGGAGCCCGCGCGGCGGAGCTTCTCGCGGAAGGAAAGAGCAACCGGATCGTTGCCTACAAAGACGGAAAATTTGTAGATTTCGATATCCAGGAAGCGTTAAATATGAAGAAAGACATCCCGGAGGAGCAGTACGAGGTGAGCAAACTTCTCGTGCGCTGATCACTGCGGGAGATGACTGCCGGCTGCGGGATGCGGGCGGCAGCAGTAAAGGAGCAGGAACATGAGTATCAGAGAGGACGAAAAGATCGCCCCGCACTGTGAGTTTATTCATGTCCACGACAAGGTGGTAAAACAGGTGATGGACGTGATGCCGGAAGGCGAGGAACTCCAGAATCTTGCGGAATTTTTCCGGATCTTCGGAGATTCCACGAGGATCAGGATCCTGTATGCGCTCAGCCAGTCGGAGTTATGTGTGTGTGACATCGCAAGTCTTCTCGGAATGGGACAGTCCGCGATCTCCCACCAGCTTCGGATCCTGAAACAGATGCGCCTTGTCAAGTTCCGCAGGGAAGGAAAGAGTGTTCTCTACTCTCTTGCGGACGGTCACATCCAGACGATCCTCGCGCAGGGTATGGAGCACATAGGAGAATAAGATATGAAATTCACAAAGATGCAGGGCATCGGAAATGATTATGTATATGTAAACTGTTTTGAAGAGACAGTGGAAGATCCCTGTGAGACGGCAAAGATGGTCAGCGACCGTCACTTCGGGATCGGTTCAGATGGTCTGATCCTGATCAAACCGTCAGATGTAGCGGACTGCCAGATGGATATGTATAATCTGGACGGATCCCGTGGTGCCATGTGCGGAAACGGGATCCGCTGTGTAGGAAAATATGCCTATGATCACGGGATCGTAGATAAACCGGAGATCGACGTGGAGACTCCGTCCGGGATCAAGCACCTGTCCATGAAAGTAAAGGATGGAAAGGTGGAACTTGTGACGGTGGATATGGGACGTCCGGTTCCGACGTCTGAAATCGGAGAACCGATCACGGTCGACGGAAAAGAGTACCGCTTTACCGGCGTTTCCATGGGAAATCCGCATGCGGTAGTATTTATGGACGGGATCAAGGATCTGGAGATCGAAAAGATCGGTCCGGCCTTTGAGAGTCATGAGAGATTCCCGGACCGCACCAATACAGAATTTGTGGAGGTTGTGGACCGCGGACATGTCAATATGCGTGTCTGGGAGCGCGGCTCCGGAGAGACTCTGGCATGCGGAACAGGTGCATGTGCGACTGTGGTCGCGTGCATCTTAAATGGTCTTACCGATGACGAAGTCCGCGTGACTCTGCTCGGCGGCGATCTTCTGATCCGCTGGGACAGAGAAAAAGACACGGTATTTATGACAGGACCGGCAACGGAAGTATTTCACGGAGAGATCTGAGTACGCTCGTGCCTGCAAAGACGCGCACGGTAAGCGCGGATAAAACACGAACCCAGTAATTGAACGGTGGTCATATACCGCAGCAACGCGGAGCCGCTGGGCGGTTATCTGTATATAGAGAAGAAGTTCCGGACATGTGACACAATACAAAAACCTGAAAACCGGGACAAAGGAGAGAATTATGGATCATATTGATCGCGAAATTCTGCAGATCCTGCAGCACAATGCGAGAGCATCCCTGAAAATGATCGCGGAGAAGACGTTTCTTTCTTCCCCTGCGGTTTCGGCGCGAATTGAAAAACTGGAGAAAGATGGGATCATCACGTCCTACCAGGCACAGATCGACCCGATGAAACTCGGATATCACATCCTTGCGTTCATCAACCTCAATGTGCTTCCGGAGGATAAGCAGAAATTCTATCACTATGCGGAAGGGATTCCAAATATTCTGGAATGCAGCAGCGTGACGGGAGAATTTTCTGTGATCATGAAAGTTGCTTTTGAGAGTACGATGCAGCTTGACAGCTTCCTTGGTCAGCTCCAGAAATTCGGAAAGACCAGCACACAGGTGGTATTCGCCACCCACGTAGGTCCGAGAGGCGTGCAAGTACAGGAATAGGAATACATACGAAAGAATAAAAAAAGACATCCGGATGGGAGATACCATGTGTATTTCTCATTCGGATGTCTTTTTGGCTGTCGTATATTACAGGACTGCGACCAGCGCTGCCACGACAGGGATCGAGATCATGGAAAGCAGAGTGGAGATGCAGATTCCTTTTGAAACAAGAGTTACATCCCGGTTGTATTCCATACAGAGCATCGACACGTTTCCGGCGATCGGGCAGCCGGAGAGAATCGTGGAAATCGCTAAGAGCGTGCGGTCCTTGATGAAGAATCTCAGGACAAAGAACGTGATCAGCGGAAGGACCAGGAGTTTCAGGAAGGAAAAAAGGTATAATTCCTTGTCGGTAAATACCGTGGAAAACTTTACCCCTGCCAGCGTGGAACCGATGACGATCATCGCGAGCGGTGTCGTTGTGGCGCCGACGGTGGAAAAGAGGCTCACTGCATGCTGCGGGAGGCGGATATCCAGAAGATAGATGCCGATCGCGAGAAATGCAGAGAGGATTCCGGGGGAGAGCAGCTTTTTGACACTGAAACCGGATGTTTTTTGACCGGATTCTGAAGCGGAATCTGGACTCTGCGAGAGTACTTTTCCTGAAGCTGCAGCGGCAGGAATGGATCTGTTTTCGGAGGCATCTCTTGATAACAGATATACCCCGTAGCTGAACAGGCTCAGATTGAAGGTCATCATGAAGATCGATACATGAAGCACATATTCCCCACCGTAGAGTGTGGAGATGATCGGGATTCCCATGAAGCCGAGGTTGCTGTAGTTCAGCATGAGCTCATAGGTCGGATTCCAGCGGATGATCTTCTGGATAAAATGGCAGACCACATGGGCCACCAGGAAGATGGAGACCGCTGCAATAAAGATCGGCAGCATCTCCTGATCATGGGGCATGTCTGATCCGGTAACCGCGTTTAAGATTGTTGCAGGCAGGGAGATATTGACGATAAAACGGGAAACCTTCGACTCAAAGGTCTTATCGATCACGTCGAAGCGATTGGCAAGATAGCCGGTGAGCATTAAGAGAAAGAGACTTATCATCTGGTTGAATACGATTAGCATAGTAATGAGATCCTTTCGTGAGATTGCCAGAAAAAGTTTTAAGACATGGATGGCGCAGGTCTGGTAATTTATGAATATGATATCATAAATCCATGAAAAAGGGAGAATAATTTTGGCAAAGCAGAACAGTGTCATTATTGATCCGGGACATGGCGGAAGTGATCCGGGAGCGGTATATGGGAACAGACGGGAGAAAGACGATACGCTGGCATTGGCCTATGATATCGGAAATGCTCTGGAACAGCGCGGAATCCGGGTGGAGTACACGAGGATCGGTGATATATACAACAGTCCATATGAGAAGGCGGAAATCGGGAACAGGTCTGCGGCAGATTTGTTTTTATCCATTCACCGGAATGCCATGCCGGTGCCGGGAACAGGTTCCGGGACGATGAGTCTGATCTTCGGGAGGGGCGGCGATGCAGAGACGTTTGCGAGGAATATCAATAAGGAACTTGCAAAGACAGGCTGGAAAGACCTGGGGATCAGCGAGCGGCCAAATCTCGTAGTCCTCAGGGACACGGCGCTTCCGGCGGTTCTCGTGGAGGTTGGATTTATCGATAATGAGAACGACAATGATTTCTTCGATGCAAATATGAGACAGACCGCAGATGCGATCGCGGATGGAATCGTGCGGACGTTTGCGGAGCAGGAAAAGCAGACGTCAGATGTAGAGGAACCGGGATTCTATATGGTGCAGACCGGCATCTACCGGGTGCGGACCAACGCGGAAAGGGAGATGGAACGGCTGAAAGCTCAGGGATTCCCTGCGTTCATGACTTTTAAGGATGGATTTTACTATGTCCGCGCAGGGGCATTCCGGAACATGGAAAACGCTGTGCGGCAGGAGCAGGAGCTTCGAAAGCTGGGATATCCGACATTACTTGTTAAAACTTGAAAAACACTGAAAACATCGCAAAAAAGACTTAAAATTCCTGCGGAGATATGTTAAAATACAGATAGAATAAAAAGTATTCCCGCGTTTTTTTAGGTACAACTGCCGAAAGGCAGAAGGGGAAGAAGGAGGCATCTATGGCTGAGAATAAAAAATTTGTGATCACGGTCGGAAGACAGTACGGAAGCGGCGGAGCGGAGATGGCGAAGCGTCTCGGTGAGCGTCTTGGGCTCCATGTTTACGATAAGGAGATCTTAAAGATGACCTCCGAGGAGAGCGGGATCCGCGAGAGCTATTTCCACCTTGCTGATGAAAAAGCCGGAAATAAGCTGTTATACCGGATCATCCACTCCCTGATTCCGGAAAACGGAACCCCGTCTCTGGGATCTGACCTGATCTCCTCCGACAACCTGTTCCGGTTTCAGTCATCGGTCATCCGAAAACTGGCGCAGGAGGAATCCTGCATTATTATCGGTCGGTGCGCCGACTATGTTCTCGACGGGACGGAAAATCTTGTCCGAATCTTCGTGTACGCAGAGATCGAGGAGAGGATCAACAAGGTCCGTGAAAAGGGATATTTCCCGGAGGAAGATATCTTAAAGAATATCAAACGGATCGACCGGGAACGCCGTGATTACTACCGTTATTATACCGGAAAGAGCTGGGAGAATCTGGAAAACTATGATCTGATGATCAATACCACAAAACTTTCCTACGATGAGATGGTGGAGTGCGTGATCGACTATCTGAAAATGCGCGGACTTATTGCAAAATAGAGGGAAATACGATAGAATATAGGCGGCTTGATCGTAGGCCGCCTTTTTCTTTTCTGTGCCATGTATCTGCAGGGAACTGCCGGTGGCGGGTTCTGCAGGTAATCATGCGTTGGAGATAAACGGTTGAAAAATTGCTCCGGAAATGAGAAAAGGGCAGACATTTGAAAAAAGCAGGATCCACAGGCGGAATTGTTTGATACGGAGCTTTCGAATTGGAAAATCTGATTTGTGGAATGTAACAGGAGAGGAACAATAAATGAAGATCACACGCCCGATCCGCGCCGTCCTTTTTGATATGGACGGTGTCATGGTAGACAGTGAATTTGTATATATGAAGTATCTGCTGGAATTCGCGAAGGAGAAGAATCCGGCGGTGAAAATGGAAGATATCAACCCGATGGTGGGACGGAGCAGACAGGACAGCTGGACTGTCATGGAGCAGGCCGTCAATAACGGGGAAAACTGGGAAAAGCTGATCAGAGAGTGGGCGGACCGGGATATCTACAGCCAGATCGATTACCGGAAGATCTTTCGCCCGGAGATGAAGACAACGGTGCAGGAATTAAAACGCAGGGGATATATTGTCGCACTTGTATCGTCGACCGGACCAAAGCTGATCTCCAGGATTGTTGAAGAGGTTGGCATGCGCCCGGAATTTGACCTCATCGTCAGCGGAAAACAGTTTAAACAGAGCAAACCGAATCCGGAGATCTATCACTATACAGCGGATACTCTGGGAATCCGTGAGGACGAGTGCTTTGTTGTGGAGGATTCTACCGTGGGCATCGAGGCGGCATACCGCGCCGGAATGTCGATCGCAGGCCTTAAAGATGACCGGTTCGGATTCGACCAGAGTAAGGCGGATTATCATATCGATTCGATATCTGATATTTTAAAATACCTGTAAGTTTCGCGAAACAACTAAGCTTAAAAAAGACTGGACAGGTAATATAACAATATAAAAATCACACTATATGACAGGAAACGGAGCAAACATATATCATGGCAGAAAACAATAATAAACAGGAAAACATCATCCTCTGCGGCGCAAACTCATACCAGCAGAAATATTACTTCAACGAAAAATTCAAACTTCTCCCGGAAAACATCAAAAAGGAACTTCAGATCATGTGCGTCCTCTTTACTGAGGATGTGGGCGGTATCCTCTTCCTCGAATTCACCCCGGAAGGAAACCTCGAGTTCCGTGTGGAAGCGGAGGACCAGGATTATCTCTTCGATGAGATCGGCAGCGGCCTTAAGATCCGCCAGTACCAGAGAGAAAAAAAAGAACTTTTAGAATCCCTGGAGTTATTCTACCGCGTGGTATTTCGCGGCGATAAGCTGGAAGACCAGCTGGAAAAAGAGGGAGAATAAAATTTGTATTTGCTTTCGAATCCCCACGGCAACTGTTAATGGTTGGTTTTACTGGTGTAGAAGCGAAACAAATATCCCGTATCGGAGGACACGGTATGAGAAGAATGGATCGAAAAAACAGAATAAATAAGATCAGAAACAATACAGCATGTCTGAATCATAAAAACGCGTGGAAAGATATGAAGACAGCGGTTATCAAGAATGTCGGCGCCGCGCTTTTCGGCATAACAGTTCTGAGTGCTGCGAGAATGACTCCCTATGCTTTCAACATTGGTCCGGGCATGGAGGATCATGATATCATATATTATCATGAGCAGCCGGAAAACAACCCGGCCTACAACAACGGCTGGACTTCCAATGTCGGTCCCGGAGCGTCCGGTTCCAATCCGGGCGGCGGTCTTGACAGCGAGAAAGATTACGTGTACTCGAAAGGCCCGGGAAACGAGGCGGCACAGCAGTACGCAAAAACAGAAAACAGCACGATCTACATCCACAATACCTACCGCGGCGGCAGCTGGAGACAGCGCGCTGACGGGAAATGGGCCTTATATAAGCCGGACGGAAATCCGGTCTCGAGTCAGTGGGGCTATGTAGATGGAAAGACATATCTGCTGGATATGTATGGAATCATGCAGACCGGCTGGCAAAATGTCAATGGAAACTGGTACTATTTAAACAGCAAAGGAGCTATGCAGACGGGCTGGCTCTTGAAAGAAGGAAAATATTATTTCCTGAACACGGACGGAACGATGGCATACGGATGGGTCAACTCTCAGGGCAGCTGGTATTACTTCCAGAAACCAGACGGAGACATGTTAACCAACGCTTATGCGCCGGACGGACGGTACGTAAACGCAGAGGGAGTTTTGATTCAATGACGTTAAAAATCGGAAATGTGGAACTTGAAAACAATGTGATCCTCGCCCCGATGGCGGGCGTGACGGATATGCCGTACCGGATCCTCTGCAGGGAGCAGGGAGCAGGTCTGGTGTGCATGGAGATGGTGAGCGCGAAGGCGATCCTCTACAAGAATAAAAATACTCAGGAGCTCTTAAAGGTGGATGAGCGGGAACGTCCCGTGTCCCTGCAGCTTTTTGGCTCTGATCCGGATATTGTAGCGGATATCGCGGCGAGCCTGGAGGATGGTCCATACGATATTTTTGATATCAACATGGGCTGCCCGGTGCCGAAGATCGTTAAGAATGGTGAAGGCTCTGCCCTCATGAGAAATCCGAAGCTGGTGGAGGAAATCCTTACGAAACTCGTGAAAGCGGTGAAAAAGCCGGTGACTGTGAAATTCCGCAAGGGCTTTGACGATACCTGCATCAACGCCGTGGAGATCGCAAAGATCGCCGAGAGTGCCGGTGTGGCGGCGGTGGCTGTCCATGGTAGAACGAGAGAGCAGTATTACTCTGGAAAAGCTGACTGGAATATCATCCGCGAGGTCAAAAAAGCTGTGAAGATCCCGGTGATCGGAAACGGAGATGTCTTTACACCGCAGGATGCGAAGCGCCTTGTGGAGGAGACGGGCTGTGACGGGATCATGGTGGCCCGGGGTGCGAAGGGAAATCCGTGGATCTTTAAGCAGATCACCCACTATCTCGAAACGGGCGAGCTTCTCCCGAGACCTTCCGTGGAGGAGCTGAAAGCCATGATCCTGCGCCATGGCCAGATGATGATGGAGTTTAAAGGCGAGTTGGCGGGAATGCGGGAGATGCGGAAGCACGTCGCCTGGTATACCGCCGGGTATCCGAATTCTGCGGCATTAAGAAATGAGATCAATTCGGTTGCGACACTGGAGGAGCTGACGGAGCTGATCGGGACGAGACTATAAAATCCTACTAAAGTAATTTCAACCTGTTTACATGACATACGGACAATAAAAACAGTTGTCATCACAGCAAATTTTGAAAGAACAAAGAAAATCCGAATCTGGTTCCTCAGAAGATACCAGATCCGGATTTTGTGGTTTTGAGTGTTTAAAGAGTCATACGGTGTGCGAGGTTGTTTGTCTCGGCGTTTGCAACAAGACGGAACGCGGAAGCTTTTGATTGTTCAAGGTGGTAGATGAGCTGCTCTTTTGCCTTTTCCCAGTCACCTTTCAGGCACGGTTCTACGATTGCCATGTGTTCCTTGAAGGTCGCCTCCAGACGGAAATTCGAAACATTTCCGGTCATATATCGGAAACGCTCATTCTGTGTCTGGATCGTATCGTAGCTTCTGTTGATAAATTCATTCGGGCAGGCGGACATGATCAACGCATGGAAGCGATAATCGAGGTCGTAGAAGGAATCCTTGTCCCGATAGATTTCTTTGTTAGGATCCCATTTCTTGAAAATATCATAGAATTCATTCAAAGCGGAGACGGAAAGATTTGCTCCGTAATGGGTCAGGACATAAGGCTCATACATCATTCGGACTTCAAAGATCATATCAATGTCATTTAATGTCAGAGGACGAACGAGAATTCCGCATTTCGGGCGGATTTCCAGAAGACCTTCCTGTTCGAGACGTCCAAGCGCGTCCCGCACCGGGGTACGGCTTAGAGATAATTCAGTGGTAAGCTGTTCTTCATTCAAAAAAGTACCCGGCGCATATTGACAAGTGACGATCTTGGAACGGATCGCATTGTACGCCAGGGTTTTCAGGTTAATTTTAGGCATAATGGACTCCTGTCTTTTTCTTCTCAATAAAAGAATATATAGATTCATACTAACACAAAACAAAATCGTTTTCAAGCAGATGTCGACGGTTTTTGCTAAAAACGTCAATTGGCGTTTTGCACAAGCCAAAAAGCTCGATTTTGTTGAAAAAGTCAAAAGTGGTGCAAATTTCTTAACACTTATTGACATTGGTGTAAAAAGTACTATAATCTGTTGTATACAACAAAGAATACAACAGATTTGATTTTAGAAAATTATACAGAAGGCAAAAATCGTAAAATTAAGGAGGAAACAACGATGAAAGCAATGTATATTGACGCACCGGGTCAGGTTTCTATTAAAGATGTAGAGATGCCGGTAAGAAAAGAAGGAGAAGTTTTATTAAAGATCCTTTACGGTGGAATCTGCGGAAGCGATCTTGGTTCCTACCGTGGAACATTTGCATATTTTGATTACCCGAGAATCCCGGGTCACGAGTTCTCCGCTGAGGTTATCGAGGCAGATGAGAACAACGCGTACGGCATCAAGCCGGGAATGATAGTAACATGCAACCCGTACTTCAACTGCGGACACTGCTATTCCTGCGAGCACGGTATCGTAAACGCATGTATGGACAACCAGACAATGGGATGTCAGAGAGACGGTGCTTTCCAGGAGTACATTACAATGCCGATCGAGCGCGTATATGACGGTAAGGGAATGGACGCAAAGACTCTTGCAGCAATCGAGCCGTTCTGCATCAGCTACCATGGTGTAAGCCGTGCAAACGTAAAAGAGGGAGACAAAGTCCTCGTAGTCGGCGCTGGTACCATCGGTGTTCTCGCAGCGATCGCAGCGAAAGCGAAGGGCGCTACCGTTTACATCTCCGATGTATCCGCAGGTAAGCTTGAGATGGCAAAAGACTTCGGTGTTGATGGAACCTTATTAAATGATTCTCCGGAAAACTTCGAGAAAGGTGTTGCTGAGATCACAAACGGAAACGGCTTTGATGTAACGATCGAGGCAGTTGGTCTTCCGTCCACATTCCAGAACTGTATCGATGCATGCTGCTTTGGCGGCCGCATGGTCCTGATCGGAGTCGGCAAGAAGAACCTTGACTTCAACTTCACACTGATTCAGAAGAAGGAATTAAATGTATTCGGTTCCAGAAACGCATTAAAGAAGGACTTCTTAGAGCTGATCGATATCGTGAACGCAGGCAAGGCACCGCTTCACAAGATCATCACAAATACATATGCATTTGATGATGCTGCAAAGGCATTCGATGACTTTGCTCACAACCCGGGCGATATGTTAAAGGTTGTATTTGATTTTTCCAAGATTTCCAAATAATCAAAAATCATGAAGCTTTCCCCGGGAAACGGGGTGCGAGGTCTTCTGTCAGATGGGGATCGGGCAGAGGACCGGATAAATGTTTTTAAAACAAAAACGGAGGGAAACATTATGAAACTCAAAAAAGTTATGGCATTAACCATGGCAGGTGCTATGGCAGCAACAACACTTACCGCTTGCGGAAGCAGCTCTTCCACAACAGAGACAACAAAGGCAGCCGAGACAACAGCAGCTGCAGCAGCAGATACAACAGCAGCCGCAGCAGATAACGGTTCTTCCGATGCTGAGACAGTTCTCCAGGTTGCTTTCGAGAACTCCATTTCCGAGCCGGTTGGACAGGGCTGGGAGAAAGCTCAGGAGATCATCAAAGAGAAATCCGGCGGCAAGATGGCAATCGAGATCTACCCGGATTCCCAGCTTGGCGATAAGTCTTCCTTAATCGATTCCATGCTTCTCGGCGAGAATGTCTGCACACTTGCAGACGGTGCTTTCTACGCTGACTACGGTGTACCGGATTTCGGTATCGTATTCGGACCGTTCCTGTTTGATTCCTGGGATCAGGTTTGGAAACTGGTTGATTCCGACTGGTACAAAGAGCAGTGCGGCAAGCTTGAAGAAAAAGGCTTAAAGATCATCGCTTCCAACTGGATCTACGGTGAGAGACATACTCTTACAAACGTTCCGGTCAACACAGTTGATGACTTAAAGGGATTAAAGATCCGTGTTCCGTCCAACGAGATCCAGTCCAAGGGCTTCGATGTACTTGGCGCAACATCCACAGGTATGGCACTTGGTGATGTTTATCAGGCTCTTCAGACAAAGACTATCGACGGTGCTGAGAACCCGCTTGCAACTCTGTACGGCAGAAAGCTTCACGAGGTTGCAAAATACTTAATCCTTGACGGACATGTAAAGAACTTCACAACATGGGTTGTATCCGCTGACTGGTTCAACAGCCTTCCGGAAGAGCAGCAGACATGGTTACTTGAGACAGCAGAAGAAGCTGGTGAGTACAACAACGAAGTTCAGCAGGCTGCTGACGCTGAGTACCTTCAGAAGATGAAAGACGAAGGCGTAACTGTTGTTGAGCCGTCTGAGGAAGTTCTTGCCGGATTCAAGGAGAAAGCACAGCCGTTCTATGAGATGGGTGCTGACTTTGGCTGGAGCGATGGCCTCTATGACACAGTTAAAAAGGCTATGGGTGCTGAATAATCCATTTTGCAGTAAATGCATAAAGTAGCTGTTCCCGGCGGATTTATCCGCCGGGGCAGTTTCCCTGATAGGAGTCTGAAAATCTATGGAGAAGAAAGAAAATAAAGCTTCAGCGATCCTGATGAATCTTGATATCGTTGTTGCTTCCATTATTCTTGCGATTCTGATCGTCCTGACATTCCTTGGCGTTGTATGGAGATATATCTTCAACGCACCATTTACATGGCTTGAGGAGGTTCAGACCTCATGTATGGTCTGGATCGTATTTGCAGGCGCAGGCGCAGCATTCCGCTCCGGCAACCATGTTGCGATCGAGATGATCGTTGACCTGATGCCGAAGAGCATGCAGAAGATCATGGAAATCCTGATTTCCATCGTAGTTGTAGTCGTAATCGGATATCTGTTCATGCAGAGCATCGGTTTCATCCAGGTGTTCGTAAAGAGCGGACGTTCCACAAGTATGTTAAAGATCCCGTATTCCTGGGTATACGGTATTGCGATCGTATCCTATTTCGATATGATCATCAGCTATTTCTACGCCCTGTTCCACGGCGTAAAATCTGAGGCAAAGGAGGCAGCAAGCAGCAATGAGTAATGTGTTAATGTTATCTGCAATTGTGATGCTGGTCCTTCTTTTCTTTAAGGTTCCGGTATTCATCGCTGTCCTCGGCGGTTCCATGGTTTATTTCGTTATGAACCCGGGAATCAATACCGTTATCTTTGCCCAGCAGGCAATCATTGGTACTGAGAAAATTTCCCTTATGGCGATCCCGTTCTTCGTCTGTGCCGGTATCTTCATGAACTACACCGGTGTTACAAAGAGGATCATGGATTTCTGTGAGGTTGTAACAGGACGTCTTCCTGGCGGTCTCGCACAGGTAAACGTACTTTTATCCACCGTTATGGGCGGACTTTCCGGATCCAACATCGCCGATGCAGCGATGGAGTCCAAAATGATGGTTCCGGAGATGACGAAGAAGGGCTTCTCTCTGGAGTTTTCCAGCGTTGTAACAGCCGCTTCCTCCATGATCACACCGCTGATCCCGCCGGGAATCGCAATGATTCTTTACGGATGTATCGCAAATGTTTCCATCGGTAAGCTGTTTATTTCCGGTCTTGGTGTCGGAGGTCTCCTCTGCGTTTCTATGATGATCCTTGTAGGCGTTGTCTCCAAGAAACGTGGATATGGTATCTTAACAACAGAGAAATTAACCTGGTCCAAGTTCTGGACCGCTTTAAAACCAGCAATTCTGCCGCTGCTCCTTCCGATCATCATCATCGGCGGTATCCGTATCGGTATCTTCACAGCTACCGAGGCCGGAGCAGTTGCAATTCTTTACGCTGCATTTCTGGGAATTATCTACCATGAGATGCACGTCAAGGATATGATCCAGGGCTTAAAGGAGACTGTCTGCACGACAGCTTCCATCATGCTCATCGTATCCGCTGCGTCCGTATTCTCCTGGATCCTCACAAAAGAGAGAATCCCGCAGGCGCTGACAGCATGGATGCTTGCAAACATCCACAGCAAATATGTATTCCTGATCGTTGTAAACATCTTCTTACTGATCGTAGGTATGTTCATCGAAGGTAACGCTTCCATGATCATTCTGGTTCCGCTTCTTGCGCCGATCGCTGCACAGTACGGAATCAACGAGATCCAGTTCGCAATGATCTACATCTTCAATAACGCCATCGGCGCATTATCACCGCCTATGGGAACCCTGATGTTCGTAACCTGCTCTATTACAAAGTGTAAGACCGCGGCATTCATCAAAGAAGCAGTACCGTTCTACATCCTGCTTATTATCAACCTGATGCTCCTTACCTGGGTCGAGCCGTTTACCACATTCCTTGTAAATCTGTTCTATTAGGGTAAACTTGCTGCCAGATGGGGATCGGTATGATGCCCCGTCTGGCAGTTTTGATTTATATACCATGAATTCTTTTATATGAAGAAAGGAAATTATTATGGAACGCTTAAATTATGATGTTCTCAAAAAATCTGGTTATGATGGATATGTATTAAAGGACGCACCGGAGAAGGTTCTTCAGTTCGGAGAAGGAAACTTCCTTCGTGCTTTCGTAGATTACTGGTTCGACCTTGCAAATGAGAAAGCAGGCTGGAATGGAAAATGCTGTCTGGTACAGCCGATCGCTCCGGGTCTTGCAAAGATGATCAACGAGCAGGAAGGTCTCTACACACTGTACCTTCGCGGAAGCGAGAACGGACAGAAGGTAGACGCAAAGAGAGTGATCTCCAGCGTAAACCGCTGCTTAAATCCGTATGAAAAAGAAGATTACGAGAAAATGATGGAAGTTGCTGCAAGCGACGACCTTGAGATCATCGTTTCCAATACAACAGAGGCTGGTATCCAGTATGATCCGTCCTGCAAACAGGATGACTGCCCGCCGTCCAGCTTCCCGGCAAAATTAACTCAGGTTCTCTATCATCGTTACAAAGCAGGTAAGAAAGGCATCATCATGCTTGCCTGCGAGCTGATCGACAACAACGGTAAAGAGCTCTTAAAGTGCGTAAACCAGTACATCGAGCAGTGGGGACTTGAGGACGGCTTCAAGAAGTACGTAAACGAAGACTGCACCTTCTGCGGTTCCTTAGTAGACCGTATCGTTCCGGGCCGCATCAAAGACGCAAACGAGGTTGCTGAGCTTGAGCAGAAGAATGGCTACGCTGACCCGCTTACCGATGTCGGCGAGGTATTCGGCGTCTGGGTCATCGAAGGCGATGAGAAGTTAAACGACATTCTTCCATTCAAGAAAGCAGGACTTCTCGACAAAGTATTCGTAACACCGGATATGAGCCCGTACAAGAAGAGAAAAGTTAGAATCTTAAACGGCGCTCACACAGGTTTCGTACTCGGCGCTTACCTTGCAGGCGAGAACATCGTTCGTGACTGCATGCATGACGAGGTCATCAAGGGCTTCATGAACAAGATGCTCTACGATGAGGTTATCCCGACACTTCCGCTTGACAAGAACGACTTAATGCAGTTTGCTTCCGCAGTACAGGATCGTTTCAACAACCCGTTCGTTGACCATGAGTTAATGAGCATCTCCTTAAACTCCACATCTAAGTGGAAAGCAAGAAATATGCCGTCCTTCCTTGAGTACATCAAAGAGACAGGCAAGCTTCCGGAGTGCCTGACCATGTCCTTAGCTGCATATATCGCATTCTACAGCAATGACATTCAGGCTTTGACAGACGCAGGTCTTGTTTGCAAGCGTCCGGCCGGCAACGAGTACACGGTAAGCGATGACAGATGGGCACTTGAGTTCTACTATGCGCACAAGGATGACTCCGCAGAGGCTCTTGTAAACGCAGTTCTCACAAACGAGAAGATGTGGGATCAGGATCTCACAAAGATCGCTGGTCTTGAGGAGAAAGTTGTCGCTGACCTTAAGAAGATTCGCACGGAAGGAGCAAAGGCTGCATTTGCAAGCTGCCTTTAATTAACATATGAAAGTAATTCAGATTTCCAGACTGGATAATGTAGCAGTCGCTCTTCACCCGATCAAAAAGGGTGAAGAGGTGACTGCAGGCGGCATCACAGTCACAGCGCTTGAGGACATCCCACAGGGCCACAAGATCGCATTAAAACCGATCAAAAACGGTGAGAATATCGTCAAATACGGCTTTGCCATCGGTCACGCGACAGCAGACGCAGAGGCTGGTGCATGGATGCACACCCATAACGTGAAGACAAATCTGGAAGGAGAGATGGAGTATACCTATACTCCGTCCCTCGACTTCCCGGAAAAAGTGGAGCCGGAGACCTTTATGGGATTCCGCAGAAAAGACGGCCGCGCGGCGATCCGCAATGAGATCTGGATCATTCCGACCGTTGGCTGTGTCAATGATATCGCAAAGAAAATGGTCCGCGATAATCAGGACCTTGTGAAAGGCACCATTGACGGACTCTATACATTCCCGCATCCGTTCGGCTGCAGCCAGACAGGTGCAGATCATGCACAGACAAGAAAGCTTCTTGCAGCCCTTGTCCGTCATCCGAACGCAGCCGCTGTCCTCGTATTAGGACTTGGCTGTGAGAACCTGACCCACGAGCAGTTCCTGGAAGAGCTTGGCGATTATGACCATGACCGCGTAAAATTCCTGACCTGTCAGGAAGTAGATGACGAGTTTGAGGCAGGAAGAAAGCTTCTCGAGGAATGTTCCGCATACGCGGCGCAGTTTGAGAGAGAGCCGATTCCGGTCAGCGAGCTTGTTGTCGGAATGAAGTGCGGAGGCTCCGACGGACTTTCCGGCATCACCGCAAACCCGACGGTCGGACGTTTCAGCGATATGATGGCAGCCAGAGGCGGTTCTACTGTGCTTACAGAGGTTCCGGAGATGTTTGGCGCAGAAGGTTTCTTAATGAACCGCTGTGTCAATAAAGAAGTATTCGACAAAGCGGTCAACATGATCAACGGCTTCAAGAACTACTTTATCAGCCATCACGAGGTGGTTTACGATAATCCGAGCCCGGGTAACAAGCAGGGCGGTATCACTACCCTTGAGGATAAATCCTGCGGATGCGTTCAGAAGGGCGGTACAGCTCCGATCATGGACGTTATCGGCTACGGTGATCCTGTAGTGACAAAAGGCCTTAACATGCTTTACGGACCGGGAAATGACCTGGTATCCGCAACAGCCATGACGGCTGCAGGAGCGCACATGATCCTGTTCACAACAGGACGCGGAACACCGTTTGGTGCACCGGCTCCGACCTTAAAACTGGCGACAAACAGCCAGCTTGCGGAGAGAAAGAAAGGCTGGATCGACTTCGATGCTGGTCCGATCGCTGACGGCGAGACCATCGATGACGCTGCAAAGAGACTTCTGCAGCTTGTGATCGAGGTTGCCGGCGGAAAACAGACAAAAGCTGAGGAGAAAGGTTTCCGCGAGATCTCCATTTTTAAAGACGGTGTTGTGCTGTAATAACAGCTTCACAATTTTTTATGTTTCCCTTATAGAGACACCTGTTTCTGGTCAGAGATGACCGGAAGCGGGTGTCTTTTTTTGAGTAATAGGAAATTCCGAAGAATTCCCTGTTATATAAAAAGGCACTCACGTACCAATGATATGCACTCGCGCGAGGATGTAGATTGTCACAAGCGACCGCGCGGGGTGCGAGAATATGCCAGGGCACATTCATTTTATGGAGCGTCCGAACAAGCTGCTTGCAGCAGGTTCTGTGTGGGGGGCTGTGTGGATCGTCCTATATTAAAAGCCCCCGGCAGTGTCCTGTGAGAGGCACTGCCGGGGGGGAAAGTAGGGGGAGTATGGGTATGACGATTGGAATCAGTCTGTAAGTCAACACTTACTAAGTTGAGTAAAGAGCGGGACTATAAAATGTAATTACGGTGTATGATTCTCCGGAACTGTTTCTGCGGCCGGTGTGGAAGGCATTGCTGAATCACCCGTTCCGGAACTTAAAACGGAAGTATCGGTTTCAGATCCTGCGGCTGCGGGAACTGTGTTTTGTTCACTATGTACAGCTGGGATCGTAAGTCCGCTGACATTAATGTTCCGGTTCACCTTCGCATCATATGTCTGTGCCTTCAGAATGTCCCTAAAATCTACACCGGTGGCCTCGGACATGGTGTCGAAAACCTGCTGCATGACAGCAGCTGTATTTCCGGAGATCTCGCTGACTCCACTGCCGTTTGTGCCGCCGGCACCGCTGGTTCCGTAGATATTGACCTTTTCGATAGAAGACAACGGCTTCGCGATCTCTGCGGCCATCTGCGGCATGATGCCTACTAACATCTCGACGATAGCAGCGTTATTGTACTTCGCGTAAGCTTCCGCTTTTTTCTCCATACCTTCCGCCTCCGCGACGGCCTTTGCCTGGATCGCTGCTGCCTCCGCCTCACCGCGGGCACGGATTCCAGCAGCTTCCTGCTCCGCCTGATATCTTGCGGCATCTGCCTTTGTACGCATGGCTTCCGCCTCTTTTTCTAACTCATATTTTCTGGCTTCCGCTTCACGCTGGCGTTTTGCAAGCATCGCCGCCGCTTCCTGCTCGACCTTGTAGCGTTCCGCATCGGCTTTCTTGTTGACTTCCGCGTCTAACTGCTGTTGCTGTACGGCAACTTCCTGCTTCCGAAGCTCTGCTTCGCGCTCCGCCTTTGCGATCTGGGCATTTACGGTAGCTGTCTGAATCGTTTTTTCCTGTTCCTGCTTCTGGATTTCATAAGCAGCGTCCGCTTCCGCTTTCTTCGTGTCGGAGTGCTTCTGAAGCTCCGACTTACGGATCTCCAGCTCATTATTTTTCTCCGCGATCTCTGTCTCTGCAAGTACGCGGGCATCGTTGGCAGATTTGTTCGCTTCTGCCTGGGCGATAGCGATATCGCGGTCTGCCTGGGCTTTTGCGATCGCAGCGTCTTTCTTGATCTTTGAGGTATTGTCGGCACCAAGATCCCGGATCAATCCATTGTCGTCAGTGACATTCTGGATATTACAGGACAGGATCTCGATTCCCAGCTTATCCATGTCCTTGGATGCCTTTAACATAACCTGATCGGAGAAGGAATCACGGTCAGTGTTGATCTCCTTTAAGGAAAGAGTACCGATGATCTCACGCATGTTTCCCTGGAGGGAATCCTGAAGATCCATGGTGATATCCTCGGGCTTCTTATTTAAGAAGTTTTTTGCTGCCAGACGGATCCCTTCCTGAGACGGGGTGATTCGTACCTTGGCAACCGCGTCGACATTGACATTGATAAAGTCGTTTGTTGGAACGGACTGTTCCGTCTTGATATCGACGGTCATCTGTCCGAGATACAAACGGTCCATCCGTTCAAAGAACGGGATCCGGATTCCGGAACGTCCGATAAGGATCTTTGCGTCATGCTTAAGACCGGAAATAATATAAGCCTGATCCGGCGGAGCTTTTACGTATCCACATGCGATGAGGACAAGGATCAGAATCAGAATGACTGCAATGGTGATAGGGATGATCAGATGATTCAAATTCATAGAAACTCCTTTCTGGACCTTGACTTTTGTTGCAAAATTCTCATGTGTAACAGAAAAGTTTGAGGAATTTCCTGTCACATAAAAAGGTATATTCCTTTTCGCTAAATTCACAGTATCAGAAAATATCAGAAAATACAATACGATACAACAAAGTGTAAGAAAACGTAAGAGGAATGTAATCAGAATGCCATAAAATTGCCACATAGATTACACTTTTCTTAAAACTGAGCGCGGTGGATTGATAGCGGAAGAAGTTATGGTATATTTATAGATAGAAGGATTGGATCGTGTCGAAATATGATATGGACTGGATTGTGGCGGTTGTGGATACGAAAAAACTTCGGATGTTCGGAGACCTAACGCCCACCGAGACAAATTTACTGTTACGTACCACCTGAAAGAGGTGGGAGTTTTCTCGGCTGAGATAAAAAGGAGGGATCACATGGATACCAAAATCTGGATGCAGGAGTCGTTTTGGGAGAGTGCAGAGGAACAGAATGTGAAAGAGAGTCCGCAGGAAAGCGCTGGACATCTCTCAAAAGACCAGTATGAAAACGGCAGAAATAAGCCGGTGGATCAAAAGACAAGTCTCTGGCAGCAGACGTATGAGAATATCCTGGTTGGGATGGGAATGTGTGTGATCACGCTGAACTTTCTTCTATTAAATTATATCCTGCCTTCGATCGGTATTTTGATGATCTTTCTGGGACTGCGGAGATTAAGGAGAGAAAACCGATGGTTTCGGAGTGCATATGGGCTTGCAGGGATCAAACTGCTTCTTACGATATTTCTTCTGATCGTTGGAACATATATCGGCAGGGAAAGAATCGAAGCAGCAGAAGCTTGGAAGATCGTTTCTATTCTCGTTGGAATCTTGCCGCTGCTAATTTTTATCTGTTTCTTTTACGGTTTAACCATCGAATTAAAGAAACGTGGTGAAAAGGCGGAAAAAAACAATCTGATCCATATGATCCTCTGGTATGCGCTTGTCGCGTGTCTCGCACATATCGCTGGCGGAAATTATAATGATCTTATCATTGGACTTATTTTTCTGGCAAACTATATCCAGATCCTTATGGCGACCAGTCGTATGGCAGCACGCCTGGAAAAAGCCGGATATATTCTGGAAGAATATCCGGAGCGGATCCCGAATGAAAAATGCGCGTGGGCTGCTGTTCTTGTGACGGCTGTAGGGATTTTGATCGGATATGGATTTTTGGGTTCGTACCGTATGAACTGGGCAGAGAAAGAGACGACGACAAATGCGGAGTGCGAGGAGATCCGGACACATCTTTTGTCCCTTGGATTTCCGGAAACGATCCTGGATGATCTGAAGGAGGAAGATCTCTTGGAATGCCGGAATGCGAGACGGGTTCTTACTGAGACAAATGATTATCCGATCAATGATGGAGTGGAAGTTGCAGTTTCACAGGATGGCTATACGCAGTATTCGAGAGAATATGAAAAGAAGGAACTGAGACTCAGCGGGGTTGCCGTGGAACTGGAAAAAGAAGGAACATGGAAGGTGATCCATCATTTCCGTTGGACAGAAGCTGTACGTTTCCGGGGGACAGAGGCGTTGCAGCTCTTTCCTGCTTACCGGGAGAGCGGGAGCGCATGGATCGGACAGGGTGATCTGACTGGGCAGGTTCTCTATGACAGAAACGGAACATCGTATCAGGCGGAGTACGCGGTACTGGAAGACAGCACGTATGAAACGGGAGAAAACTGGCCGTTTTATCAGAGCAGGGAATCGAGCAGCATTTTTGCCGAGTTTTCCATGCCTCATCGCGGCGAGAATTGCCGCGGATATGTGGCTTATAATATGGGAAATAATGAACCTGGGTGGTGGATCGATTCCTGGCTCAATTATGTACACCAGAAGATCATGCTCCAGTACCCGGTCATGACGGCAGCTCAGAACCGCAAAAATGGCAGTTGGACTGATGATCCGGTGTTCATCACGGTGCAGGATGCACTGCAGGTATTACCGGAAGGGGAGGTGTAGATGGCTGAGAAGATACGAAAGTTCATGAGATCAGAACGCGGCCGGGCGTTTGTAAATGCCATGTTCATTCTCGCGACCATGGTTAGGGGAAGCAGTATGATGTTTCTGGCAGATATTTTCTGGGTCGTCTGGCTGATTTTTTGTATCAGGGAGAGTAAAACGAAAGCAGAGAGAGTAATATATGGATGCTTTGTTGTAGTAGGTGTCGTACTGTTTGGGATGAATTTGTATGGATGGTGGACGATAAGAAGATGATCGGGAAAGCGGCCAGAACCTGAAGAGGGTTCTGGCTGAGAGGAAAAACGCATCCAAAAACAACATTTTGTATTTATAAGAATTGGTAATAACAAAATGTAGATATTGCACGCACAAAAGAAAAAACTTTGAAAAAAATGGAAAAAACAGTTGACTTTGGGCCTGGGATTTGTTATTATAATACTCGCCTTGAGCGACAGGGCAAAACTTATTGACAGTCATTAGGAAAACTTCTTAATCACTTCAAAAAGTTGAAAAAACTTCTTGACAAATCAAACATGATTTGATAGAATAAACGAGTTGTCTCTAAGACATAGAAACAACGAAAAACAGTTCCTTGAAAACTGAACAGTATGTAAAACCCTGAAAATTCTTATAAAAATGGTCTTTTGGTTTAGACCATGAATGAGAACATTCAGAACAAAACCTAACAAAACAGTAGAACGGTTTAAAAATTAGCCAAGCTAAGTTTTGAACCTGGACAACTCAACGAGGAAGTTCGAAACCTTCGGCTTCGAACTAAGCTTTTACGTAATACTCGTGAAAGACCTCGTATAAGTAAAAGCTTATAACATGAGAGTTTGATCCTGGCTCAGGATGAACGCTGGCGGCGTGCCTAACACATGCAAGTCGAACGAGGTAAATGAGTTGAAGTTTTTGGATGGATTCTTATTTACCGAGTGGCGGACGGGTGAGTAACGCGTGGGTAACCTGCCTCATACAGGGGGATAACGATTGGAAACGATTGCTAATACCGCATAAGCGCACAGTACCACATGGTACAGT
>NZ_CABFVC010000008.1:0-109956 GCF_902143525.1 Clostridium sp. Marseille-P7770
ACGGAAAGGTAATTTTTTGTATAACAATCGACGCGCACCCGCATAGCGGGTGGTTTATTGTTTCGCCCATCTCCATTTTTCGGATCAGCGAAAAACTCCAATGGGCTCAACAGACTAAAGTCCATAATAAAAAACGGGGAGAAGTTCCATTTTACGGAACTTCTCCCCACTTTTTATGTACGATTACAATGCGTCATTCCTTTCACGTTCGCCGAAAAGATCTATTCACGCTCAATCGCATCCATCAATTTTTTACATCTTCATTCCAATCGCTCTCGGCTTGCAGCCGTCCGGGATCGGGCAGTGATAGGTGTCGCCATCCAGCTCCTCCTCCATCTCCGCTTTCGCCTTCGCGATGATCTCCGGATCCTCATACATATCGATCGCTGCGCCTGCCATTGCCTTCGCCGCGTAGATCAGTCCCTTGTGTGCCAGTCCGCTCTTGCCCTGGGAAACGACCTGCCAGGAGTGGCCCGGTGTTCCAGCCGCCCATGTAGCAACGTAGGCCTGGGCAGTCGGGCAGTTCCAGCTCACATCACCAACGTCCGTGGAACCGAAGGACATGATTCCGTCCGGGTTGAATGGAGCGACAAAGCGGTACATGCTCTCGCCCTTATGAGAAAGGACTTCCGCCTTAGCTGCTTTGTCCTTGCAGTTCTTTGCGATCTTTTCTAAGGACTCAAAACGGCTGTCGCCAACGCCCTCACTGATGGCTTTGGCAAACTTCATCTCCTCTTCCGTGTACTCCGGAGCGCCAAGCTCCACAAGATTGTCCCAGAGTTCCTTCGCGATCACCTTGTTGCTCATGAGGTTCGAGCAGCCCTTTACGAAATCGATTTCCACACGGGTCTCTGTCATATGGGCAGCACCCTCAGCGATCTTGTTGACACGCTGATAGATTTCCTCCACCTGACTGTTCTTCGGGGCACGGATCAGATACAGAACTTCCGCGTAAGGCTGTACAACGTTCGGGGAGTATCCGCCGGTGTTTGTGATCGCATAATGGATTCTCGCCTCCGGAACCACATGCTCTCTTAAGAACTGTACACCCATGTTCATAAGCTCCAGCGCATCAAGGGCGCTTCGTCCAAGATGCGGTGCTCCGCCTGCGTGGGCGCTCTTTCCATAGAATTTATACGCTACCTGATAGTTGGCGAGGGAGCTTCCCGTATCGGCCTGCGTTAAATCTCCCGGATGCCATGTGATCGCGGCGTCAAGGTTTGCGAACACTCCGCCTTTCGCCATAAATGCCTTTCCGGATCCGCCTTCCTCACCCGGGCAGCCAAAATAGATCACGGTTCCCGGTTTTCCGCTTTCTTCCAGATATTTTTTGATTCCGATCGCCGCGGAGAGGGACGCTGTGCCGAGCATGTTATGTCCGCAGCCGTGTCCGCTGGCGCCATCATGCACAACGATCTTCTCGGTAGCTCCCGCTTCCTGATCCAGTCCGGACAGGGCATCGAACTCGCCTAAGATACCGATCACAGGTTTTCCGGAACCAAACGTGCCCTTAAATGCTGTCTTTACGTCCGCAAGACCTGTCTCAACTGTAAAACCTTCTGCTTTCAGAACATCGCAGAGGATCTTCATCGACTTTTCTTCCGTGAAGGCAGTCTCCGCGCAGCCCCAGATCTCGTCGCTGGCGGTAAAGATCTCGCTGGATTTCTTATCAATTTCTTCCCAAGCTGTCTGTTTTCCCATCTCCATATCACCTTTCTTGTACATGATTTCCGGCTGTTGTCCACGCTGCCCTTTCCTTTTCCGATCAGGCAGCTCTCAAAATTTAATTTTCGAGTTGTTCTGAATTTTTATATGAATCCCAACCAGTTATCAATAATTATACTATCGCATCCGTCAATGCGCAACCTTTTTCATGTTTTGTGCCTAAAGTAAATGTATCATTTCGGATGTTCACAAATTTTCCCTCTATTTATTTTGGTTTTCTCAGCTTTCCCTGCCGCACATATTTTCTGTTCTGACTGCGCGAAGAGGGGTGGAATTTAATTTTGCAGGTGGGGCTTCTTACTGTTGGCACATCCTCTTCTTGAAAACTGCTTGCGCTTTTATACCTGCGATGGTATAATTTACTGGTAATGCCCTGTGATACAGGGCGAACGTGAACACACTGGAGGTATCCACATGAACTGGAGTATCGTAGCAAATGTCATTCTTGTCATTCTCCTGATCCTTGTCGTTGTCCTCGCTGTGCTCTACTTCCTCGGCCGTAAAATGGAAAAACGCCAGGTAGAACAGCAGAGCGCGATCGATGCCGCTAAACAGACCGTAAGTCTGATGGCGATCGACAAGAAAAAGTTGAAAATAAAAGAGGCCGGACTCCCGCCGATCGTTTATGAGCAGACTCCATGGTATGCAAAGCGGATGAAGGTTCCGGTAGTAAAAGCAAAGATCGGCACAAAGATCATGACCATGATCGCCGATGAGAAAGTTTTCCTTCAGCTCCCGTTAAAGACTGAGGTCAAAGTTGTGATCAGCGGTCTCTACATCACAGAGATCAAATCCGTTCCGCGCGGAGGACTGATCCCGCTTCCGAAAAAGAAAACTCTCGGTCAGCGTATCAAAGGAATTTTCAAAAAAGACTAAATCGACAAGAACAGACGAAACAAAAGATCCGCTCACGGAATGGCTGGACAAGCCATCCGATGGGCGGATCTTTTTCTATCTGCCGGCTTCTTCCTTCCCCTGCCTTTCAGACATACCGACAGCAAAATACCCGGTGAGACACGAGCGTAAAAAGCTCATGTTTCATCGGGTATTTCATACATCTTATCATTTACTTAGATCAGTCCTACCGACTTCATAAAGAAGATCCACAGGAATAATGTAAACATGGACACCGCCGTACTGATCACGACAAACTGTCCGGCGAGTTCTCCGTCTCCGCCCATGTTCTGGGCCATCGGATAGGAAGCCGCAGCGACCGGTGTCGCGTAGACTGCGATCAGAAGGAATAACTCAAGACCACGAAGGCCAAATGCGTATGCGATCGCAATAATGATCGCCGGAAGAAAAAACAGCTTGCAGGTAAGCGTCGGAACCAGGTACTTGAGGTTCTTCCGGATCGCACGGAACTGCAGCGTTCCGCCGAGTACATAGATCGCCAGTGGGGAAGTCATATTGGAAAATGCTGCGATCGGAGTCACAAGACTTCCCGGAAGCTTGATCCCAAGGAAAAAGAAGATCAGTCCGACAACCGCACCCTGCAGCAACGGGTTTGTCACCACCGCCTTCAGGGTCTTTTTGATATCCGATTTTCCCTCTCCGTTGAACATCTCAAGAATAAACACGGAAGTCGTGTTGTAGATCGATACGACAACGGTTACCATCATCGCGGCGATAGATGCCGCGGAGTCTCCGAATACTGCGATCGTGAGCGGGAGTCCGAACAATACGAAGTTGCTTCGGAAGATTGCCTGAATGATAACGCCTCTTCTCGGGTTCTCCTTTACGATCTTCGGAACGATCACGATCAGGATCGCCTCCACGATCAGGATGCTGGCACCTGTAAAGATCAGCAGCAGCGGACGCGGCAGAGATTCCGCATCCGCCTTATAGATATTGTAGAAAGTCATGAACGGATAAAATACCCGGAAAACCATCTGGTTCAGCTTCTGCAGAAATTCTTCCGATACAACACCTTTGATCTTCATCGTGTATCCAAGAGCCAGATAACAGAAAAACGGGATGACTGCGTTGACCGCGACTAAAAAACTCTCCATACCTCTTTTGAATCCTCTCACAGCCGGACTGTACTGTTGGATCTGCGAGCATACAGATCGCTAGTCAGCTGCGCCCTTTCTTATTTAATTATGTGAACAGCCCGGATCTCATCTTCCGCGCCGTTCCATCCGCTATAGCTGCAACCCCCATTTTCTTTCCGGTCCGGCACGATGCCAGAATACTGGACCGCTGTGCAAACCGCAATGTGCAAAGAACTTCTTTTCAGGAAATTCCCATCCGTGAAAAGTAACAAGTAACATTCTTAGTCTTTTACCACGATTCCCAGAACCTCATCCTTTTTTGAAGATGCCAGGATCTCCGTACTGCAGTCAAATGCGTACTGCCCGTTCATCTCCATCGAATATTTGATCTTCAGAAGGATTGATTCCTCGTCCTCCGCAATCTCGAGAAACGAAGTTGTGATCCCCATCAGAAACAGTCCCATCGGAGTCCGGTAATTTGCCGTCGTCCGTTTTCCCGGCTCAAAGATCATGTGGCTGTCCACAAGTCCCCTTTTTGTCACTTCGATCCGGTTTTCCATGATCTTCACCGTATTGTGGGTCGGCTCCCCCGTCTCGTCAAGCGATTCATCGTAGATGAAATACTGCTTGCCGTTCTTCTCATAATACGTCCCCGGGGTGATCATCTCGACCGTGTCCTCCTCCTCACCGATCGTCTGAGTTCCCCGGACACGGACAAGAATATCCTTTGTCATATAAAACTCCCCTGATATATTGTTTTCGCAGATCTCACCATGATCCGGAATCGTCTGCGTGACTGATAACATCTGGACTTTCTGAATGATCCAGTCGTTTTATCTCTCGTATCTCTTAAAAGCATGGTTGATCAGATCATCGATCAGCTGCTTCTTATTTACGCCTCTTGCCTCCCATAACATCGGGTACATACTGATGGCGGTGAAGCCCGGAAGCGTGTTGATCTCATTGAATACGACCGTTCCGTCTGCCTTCACAAAGAAATCCACGCGGGATAAGCCGTAGCCGTCCACCGCATTGAAGATCTTGACCGCCGCCTCACGGACGCGCTCGGTTGCTCCGTTCGGAAGTTCCGGATCAACAACCGTCTTAGACTCTGCATTGTAATACTTTGCATCAAAATCATAGAACTCAGCCGCAGCCAGAATCTCACCGACTCCAGATGCCTTAGTGGAAGCGCCGTCACCGAATACGCCGCACTCGATCTCACGGCCGACGATCATCTCCTCGACAAGCATTCTGCGGTCATTTGCTGCTGCTTCCTTTAAGCCTGCGATCAACTCTTCCCTGTTATCCGCGCGGGTCACGCCTCTGGAAGAACCTGCATTTGACGGTTTTACGAATACCGGATACGGGATCTCTTTCTCGATCTTTGCGACAATAGCATCCATATCCTTTAACTCTTCCTTCAATACCGGAACATATGCCGCCTGGCAGATTCCGAGTCCGTTTACCATGCGCTTTGTGGAAAGCTTATCCATGGAGACTGCGGAAGCGAGAACGCCGCAGCCGACATACGGGATCTTCGCAAGTTCCAGGATTCCCTGAACCGTTCCGTCTTCCCCGTAAAGTCCGTGAAGGACCGGGAATACAACATCAACCGGAACTTTCTCGAATTTTCCGTTTTCTGTGACAATGAGACATTTCTCCTTTGCGTCCGGGGACAGGACTGCGCCCGCCTTTGCCTCTCTCCAGGTATCGTCCTTGATCTGAGCTAAAGAATCTACCTTTAACCAGTGACCCTCCTCTGTGATTCCGACAAGGATGACGTTATATTTCTCCTGATCGATGTTTGCTGCCACATTCTGTACAGACATACAGGATACCACATGTTCTGATGACTGTCCGCCAAACAGGACAACGATATTTTTCTTTTCCATGATGATTTGATTCCTCTCTGCTTTTCTAATAAATTTCTAAAAATCCCGGTCAGCGCCTGTGCACCCGAATGTGTTTTCAGATGTACAGGCACTGGACGGGCAGTTTTCTCATGTTATCGTTTAGATTATAGCACAACTGGGAATAATTACAAATAGGAAATAAAAGCAATTCTGAAGCGGAAAAATTCACGTTACTTTTCACGGGTAGGAATTTTCTGTTCAGAAAATATATGTTTATAAAAGTAAAAAGAAGGGCGTGTCATGAATCGAACCAACCAATTTTCCCTCTCCATTTTATGTTTTTTCATCTGTTTTCTCCTCGCCATGTCCGGGATCCGGGCACGGGATGAGGCGCTGGCTGCGGATATTGCCCCGAAAATCCTGCGTTTTCATGTCCTCGCGAATAGCGATTCCGCCAGAGATCAGGCATTAAAGCTCTACATAAAGGATCTTCTGCTGGAAAAGATCCGGGACGATGCCGCCGTAAAGCAGATCGCCGGAAAAGAGGAACTGAAATCATATATTCTTTCTGAATCTTCCACACTGGAAGCCGCCGCAGAAGACTTTATCCACAGTTTCGGGTATGATTACGGTGTACGTGTGGGGATCGAGACCTGCAGGTTTCCGGTGCGCACCTACGGGGACATGACATTTCCCGCCGGAATGTATGAAGCCGTCCGGGTGACCATCGGAAACGGTGCCGGACACAACTTCTGGTGCGTCCTGTATCCATCCCTATGCTACACGGACAGCATTCATGCATCAATGCCGGAAGGATCGAAGGAGACGTTGAAAAGCCTGATCCCGGAGAACGATTATGAAGCGTTGCTGCGCTCCAGACCACAACGCTCGCCGTCTGATGAGGAATCGTCTGCAAAAAAAAGTGAGCAGGAAACTCTTTCCCTACCCACTGTAAAGATCCGTTTCCGGATCGCCGAACTGTTTTCATAAAGGACGGCCTTCTTTGGCCGCTCCCGGATTACTGGCTGAGCTTTAAATTTCCTTTTACCGCCCAGTCATAGGTCTCCATCGCCTGAAACAGCGCGAGATCACCTGTTTTCACTGCGATCTCCTTTGTCTTTAAGGCGTTCTGCTGCTGCATATACTCAAGACGTCCGATGGTCCCTAACTGCCATTTTCTCTCGGCAGTCTCCATCTTCGTCTTTTCCAGCTCGTAAGCTGCCTTTGCGGTCTGGAGCTCGTTCCTCTTCTGGAGAACATCGTTATAGAGATTTACGAGGGAGGAGGAGACTTCTTCCTTCTCCTGCTTGATCGTGCGCTGTAAATTCTGGTACTCGACGGAGCCTGCGTCCTTGTTGTCGAGGTCCAGCACGTTGTATCGGATCGTAAAGTTATTGTCCTGCGCCGCCTGTTTGTCCTTCTCCGGGTTCATTCCGTCGATCCTTGTAAGATCTGCCGCCGGAACATCCCTGATCTCCGGCACTGCGTCGTACTTCCAGCCGAGCATCGTGCAGAGTGTCTGGCGAAGCTTCTGCTCATTCGCCGTCAGTGTCAGCTTTGTCGCCTGAGTAGACTCCAGCTGCTGTCTTGCGGAAAGAACCTGGCTCTGGGTCGCAAGGCCGTTGGCCGCCTGATTCTGGGTCGACTGATAAACTGCGGCCAGAAGCGTAAGACCGCTCTCTAAACTCTCCTCATTAAGCAGCAGCTGCTTATAACCGATCATGGCACTCTGGGCGCCGGCCTCCAGCGCTGCACGGTTCGCATCGATCACCTTGATATGCATCTGCTCCGGGGAGATCTGGGTCAGACTGTCACCCATTAAAAGTACCTGCTCCGCCTGATAGTCCAGGAGCTCGGAATTGTAAACCAACTGGGCATACGTCGTCGGAGCCGTCGGGAGCATGCCGATCAGGTCCTTCATCTGGTCTGTCATCCCGTTCATCTGATCCGCGGCATCCAGGATCGATGCCGATTTGTCTGATAACTGGGATTTCAATTTTGCAACATCCTTGGACGCATCCTTTTTGTCGGAATAAGTCTCCTTCAACGTCTTAAACGTCGGGCTGTACACCTCAACAAGCTTCCCGATCTCGTCATATTCCAGCACATTATCCGCGAGCTTCTTCATCGTCGCATCATCGTACTCATTTCCCGGCTGGGATACAAATCCATTCTCATCCGCGACTCCAGTCGCCTCGACCGCCTTTGTCTTTGCAAACGAAGTCACAGGCGCTGCCGCAAGCGCAAGCGCAAGTGCCGCCGGGATCACACGTCCTGTCAAATTTCTTTTCATTCTGCTTCTCCTTTAGCTCTGTGATGAGGAACCGATATCAAGAAGTCCCTCAAGCGCCCACTGATAATTTTCGATCGCTCCTGTGAGGTCCAGCTTCGCCGCCGTGTGGGATGCTTCACTGGAAAGCCATGCAGACTCTGCCTGAAGGTATTCCTGACGGCTCAACATCCCCAGCTCATTCTTCCGGTCAGCAGCCGCTTTATCGGCCTTTGCCGCCTCATAGAGCGTTTCCGATGCCTCATAGGCTTTCTGTTTCTGTTTCAGGTCCTTATACATAAGATCCAGAGAAGAACGGACGGAATCTTCCTGATCCTTGATATTTCTTGCCTTCGTGACTGCTCCGCCCGCCGATTTGGAACTCGTCATCCTTGTATCATACAGAGTGTAGTTCATCTCGATGGCCTTCGCCTCATCCTTCTTCGGATCAAAGGACGCGATCACGGAAAGATCCGGCTCCGGAACCTTCGCGATCTCCGGATCAGCGTTGTAATCCCAGCCCAACATTGTGATCAGCGTCTGTTTCTGGGTATTGAGGCCGGACGCTGCCTGAAGAGCACTTCCGTTCGCGGAATTCAGTGCGTCCTCCACGGTCAGAACATCCTCCTTCGACATCATTCCAAGATCCTTTTTCTTTAACGCCGCCTCGTAATTCTGCTTTGCGATCTCCTGATTTAAAAGGGCGATCTCATACTGGTCCTTTAAGGTCTCATAGGTCCGCATTGCTTCCCTCGCGGTTTTTGTCTTCTCATTTCTCGTGATGCGGAGTCCGCGGAGTGCAGAGGAACCACCGGCTCCCTTTCCCTTTGCGGTATCCTCCAGCTGCTGCGCGTATGCCCGCAGAGCATGCATATTTGCTTTATATCCTTTATACACATCGCGGGATACTGTCTCGTCATACTGAACATCATTCGCATCCCGCTCCATTTCATCCGCCTCCACGCGCAGATCCGCCGCCATCGCTGACATCTGATCCTTCGTAAGACCCGTGGATCCGCCCGGATTGTAATAATACTTCTGCAGCTGGTTCTGATAATCGGTATCGTAGCGCTCAATGAGTCCGGGGAGTTCCCAGTATTCCAGCGTGTTGTCCTTAAACTTTTCAAGCGCTGCTTCGTCATATTCTGTGACCGCGACGTCCTTCGTCGCAGCTAACGCAGGAATTCCGGTATCCGCTGCCGCCAGGGAAAAACTTCCCATAAAAACGGCTGAGAGCACGGTCAGACCTGCCTTTTTCCATTTATTTCGTCTCATAGGTTTCCCTCCATCTATGAGCATAACGATTTCATCACAGAAACGCAATAACGTTTCTCTTACATTTTCTTTCTAAATACGGCAATCCGGTGGCAATTTTTATCCCCTGGCTGCCGCCTCCAAAAGCAGGAAGCCCCGCAGAGCGTTCCGCATTCCGTCTGACTGCCTCCCGACCGGGCAGCGTCCGTCTCTTGCAGGCTCTGCAGGGATCCGCTTTCAATGTTCAAAGCTTTAATCTACGTCAATGATCTCTTTTTTATCCTGATTCTTTCCGCTCATGATCACATAGAAGACCGGAAGAACAAGAAGTGCCATCGCTGTAGAGACGATCAGTCCACCGACATCCACAAGGGCGAGTCCCTGCATCGTCTTACCGGCATTTCCGTAAGCCGCCGCCATCGGGATCATTGCCACGATCGTCGTGAGTGTTGTCATGAACATCGGGCGCATACGGGTCGCACCGGCTTCAATGACCGCCTCCTTAAAGTCCATCGTTGCCCGGTACTGGTTCGCCGTATCGACGTACAAAATACCGTTGTTTACTACCGTTCCGACTAACATTAAGAAGCCTAACAGGGAAGTCATGCTGATCGGGCAGTCCACTAACCATAAGAACAGGAAGGAACCGATCAGGGCGAACGGGATCGTTGTCATCACCATGATGGAGAACTTCGGTGACTCGAACTGTGCAGCCATTACAATAAATACAAGGAATACGGCTGTGGCGATCGCCTGTCCCAGGGACGCAAACTCTTCGTTCATCATCTTTGTGGATGTGTTTTCCTGCATGGAGATCGTGCCGGATAAGTACTTATCGATGACCTCCTTCTGGATCTTATCCTTCGTGGTGCTGTCCGCTCCCTCTGTCAGCGTACCGGTGATCGTCACCTGATACTGCTTATCACTCTTTGTGATACTCTGCGGGCTGTCCTTGAAGCCGATATCCGCGATATCCATAAGGGCTACGGATCCGCCGGTCGCTGTCGGAAGAACGATTCCCTGGAGCTTATCGATCGTATCGTACTCATCATCCGCGTACTCAACCTTTACATCGATATCATTTCCGTCAACATTCAGGGTCGTTGCCGTCGTTCCGCTGACCATCATGTATACCTGGGAAGCAACGGCGGTCGGGGAAAGTCCCTCCGCTGCCGCCTTGACCGGATCCACATTGATCTTTACAAGTGGAGCGCTGTTTTCAAGGGAAGAGTGGATGTTTGTCGCATCCGGGCGCTTCTGGAGCTCGGAAACGATCTCATCCGATACTTTCTTTAAGTCATCGTACTGTGTGCTGACAAGAACATATTCGAGATCCTCCGCATTTCCCATGGACATCCCACTGCCCAGAGAGCTCTGGCTTTCCAGACTGACCGAACAATCCGACCATTTCTGCATATCGCGTTTCCATTCCTTGAGCACCTGATCCGTCTTTCTGCTTCTGTCATCCTTTAAATATGCCGTCAGGGTCGCTCCGCTTCCGCCCATATTCATGGAAAGTCCGGAACTTCCGTAGGAGAGCATGTAGGAATCAAGATCCGGATCCTGAGTCACATAGTCTTCTGCTCTCTGGAGAATCTTATCGACCTCCTCGATCTTAAGACCCGGCTGGGTCTCGATCGTCACCGCGATCGTTCCCTGATCATCTGCCGGCATAAGCTCTGTCTTTAACTTTGTCGCAAGGAACAGGGAGAAGATCACAAGCACAACGGCGGTTCCCATGACCATCGCTTTTTTCTTTAAAAGCTTCTCCATCAGGGAACGGTATCCGTTCTGCAGAGCTCTCATGATGCCGGAGGCCGGGGTATTTTCCTTCTCCTTCGGACGGTAGTACACGTAGCAGAGCGGTACAAGCGTCATCGCGGAGATCAGGGACGCGATCATACAGAATACGATCGTGAAGCCCAACGGCTTGAACATCTGTCCGCTCATTCCGGAGATCAGGGCTAACGGGATAAATACGACACAGGTCGTAGCGGTACCGCCGATAATGGATTCCAGAACGGCTGCCGTACCATCGATCGCGGCTTTTCTCGTTTCAACAAAGCCGCCGCCCTTATCCGTAAAACGGAAGCAGCTTTCCAGAACTACGATCGAGTTATCGACCATCATTCCGACGCCGAGAACCAGACTCGACAGGGTGATGACGTTTAACGTAAAGCCCATGGTCTTCATGAGGATGAGGGCCGCTAAAATTGATACCGGGATGGAGGTTCCAACGATCAGGGATGCCTTGATATCCCCGAAGAACAGCCAGATGATGAGCATCGCGATAATGACTGCCATGATCATGGTCTGGAATACGCTTTTTAAGGAATCGCTGATCTGATCACTGTAATCGTTGACAACAACATACTCCAGAGACGGATCCTGTGCTTTTAACGTTTCCATTGTCTCCTGGACTGCCTTGGAAACGGTAATGTGGTCGCTGTCCTGATTTTTCTTGACGCCGATCGTCATCGTGTCCTTGCCGTCGTAACGTCCGATACTGTCCTTCGCCTCAACGGTATTGTAGATATTGGCAACATCTTCCATATAGATGATGTTTCCGTTGCCCAGTGTGATCGGGATCTTCTTTAAAAGCTCCATCGTGTCAAAGGATGTTCCGGATGTCACGGAAAGATCCTTGTTTCCAACGGAGGTACTTCCGATCGGCATGGAAAAGTCCGCAGACTTTAAAGCCGCAATAATGGTATTCATGTTTACATGATACTGGCTTAATTTTTCCGGGATCAGCTCCGCCTTGATGTAAGCCTCCTGGCCACCGGATACATCGACACTGGCTACGGAGGTCAGCTTTTCGATCTCCGGAACGATATCGTCATTTACGTAGTTATAGAGGTTATCCACGCTGTCATTGTTGACCGCGAGGGTGATGGACGGCGTACTGTTGATATCCATCTCGATGATCGTCGGGGTATCGACATCATCCGGGAGATCCGACTTGATCCCATCCAGCTTTTTCTTTAAGTCATCGTAAGCTTTATCGATATCCTGGTCATAGTCATACTGGACCAGGACCATTCCGAAGTTTTCCGAAGACATGCTGGTGACGGAATCGACACCGGAAAGCGTTCCGATCTCATCCTCTATCTTACTGATCACAAGCTGATCCACGTCATCCGGGCTTGCTCCCGGGTAGACCGCGCTGACGATCAGCATCGGCATATCCATTTCCGGGATCAGCTCAAGCTGGGATGAAAAGATCGAGCTGAGACCGAATACGATCAGGCAGAGCACAACAAGAACGGTTGTGACCGGCCGTTTTAAGACCTTTTTGGTAAGTCCCATGTTCCTTGTGCCTCCTTATTTTGCTGCCGTTTCCGCGGCTTCTGTAGTCTCTTCTGCTGTTGTCTCACTGCTGTCGGCTGTCGTTTCCGCACTGTCATCACTGCCCTGAATATTTACCGCGGCGCCGTCATAAAGCTCCTTGGACCAGCTTGTGATGACCTCGTCGTCGTAGGAAAGTCCGGAAACGATCTGAATCTTGTCAGAATCGATGAGTCCGTCTTCCACCGGAGTCTTTTTCGCCGTTGCTGTCGCGGCATCATATGTATAGACGTAGGCGTCTCCATTGCTGTAGTTCACACAATCTGCCGGAACGACCATGACGTTGTCCGCCTTCTCTGCTGTCACATAAACCTTTACCATCGTTCCGCTGGCAAGTCCGTCCGCGTCACCCAGGGTCGCTTTCACCTTGAAGAGTCCTGTGGACGCGTCCACCATGCTGCCGATCTCAGAGATCGCGCCGCTGTAGTCCGTTCCGTTCTTCTCCACTGTCACAGGATCACCGATATTTAATCCCTTCATGACACGCTCCGACACGTTGAAGGTCAGTGTTTTTCCGCCTGCACCGGATACAACGCCTGCGACAGAACCGCCCGCAGACATATCATGTACCTGCACGCCAAACTGTTCTAAGACGCCGGTGATCGGCGCGGTAACGACCGTGTTCTCGCTCTGGGTATCATAGTTTAATTTTGCGGAATCATACTGGAGCTTCGCCATGGACAGACCGCTTACCGCCTGCTCGTAGGCCTGAGCGGAAATATCCCCGCTCTCGTAGAGCGCCTTCATCCTGTTTACAGATGTCTGGGCATCATTTAAGGATACCTGAGTCGTATTTAACGTGATCCTTGCCGCGTCTAACTGCTTGTTGTCGATGCGGAACAGCTTCTGTCCCTTCTGTACGGTATCGCCCTGATTTACATAAACCTCCAGTACTTCTCCGCTTCCCTTCGGGATAATGTATACCTGATCTGCCGGTTCCACGGTACCTGTCAGTCCTGTGGAAAGTTCAATATTTCCTGTTTCCGGTGTCTGGACGACGACGGTCGGGTTCGGAACGGCCTCGATCGGCTCTTCTTTTTTCGTAAATCTTGTGAACATCAGGACTCCAAATGCGCCGACGCATACAAGTCCGATTACGATCTTACCTGCTTTCTTCATGGTTCCTCCTCATTTTCTGCAACATGCTGCTGTGGTACGACTCCGGTTGTTCTGTTTTTATGAACGTCCCTCGTCTGTTTTCTTCCTGCTGCCCTCTGTTTTATATCCACATATGCCATAATGGAGCATATGGATATGACGTTTGTAATATTCGGAAGCTTCCGTTCTCGACTCACCGTCCCGGAAAAAACGTTTGAGTGACATGATGAATACGATCATGTGCATCTCGATCAGCTCGAAAAACTCCTGATGATCCAGATCACATTTCTCTTTGTTGACATGTTCATACAACAGTTTTAAAAATTTCCGGTTTGCCTCCATCGCCTCCGGGTTCGAATCCGGTCCGCCTTTGAATAATTCTACCAGTCTTGCGCTGTTGACCAGGTTGTGAAAGATCGCAGACAACCCTGAATCCTCAAGCCGGTCCATCCCGAGATCAAAGATCTGCTCCAGGACCTCCCATAGGTCTCCGCCGTTTTCGTCCAGCATCGTGATGTACGATGTAAAATGCTGTTCCGCCTGGTTGCAGATCAGCCATTTTAACAGATCCTGTTTATCTTCAAAATATGTGTAAAAGCTTCCTCTCGATATATCCGCGTCATGAACGATCCGGTTGATCGACACTTCCTCCGGAGTTACCCTCATAAATTCCTTTGCCGCTGCAGCCCGAATTGCTTCGATCTTTTCCTTCGGAAGCCGCATAAACCGTTCGGTCGGCATAATTCCATCTCCCCTCTTCTATAAAAACGGGTTCAAAAAGTGACAACCCGTCACCATTATAGTGACACCCTGTCATTCTGTCAATATCTGTTTTTCCAGTTTATAATGATTTTATATTTTCGTAAGGTTTGCAAAATTTCTGTATAGAAACTCCTGCCTCCGGTCCGATCCCGTCTGTGATTTCCGCTGTTTTGCTCAGCCTACCATGCCCATGTTTCAGAATTGTTTTCCGATTGTTGCAGTTTCATGAATCCTGCAGATTTTCCCGGAAATATCGGATTGTACAGGAATAAATACCAATTCATAGCATGTTTGTAGGAATTGCTTCTTGCATATTTTTCTCAATACAGGTATAATATCATTGCATCACCTAGTAAGCGACTAGGTTTAGTCCCGGCAGACGGAACGTATCCCGGAGATCAGCTCCGGTGCCGGTTCATATCTGTCCGGAAATTGCTGAAACTTACATTTTTACCTTATATAAAATACATGGAGGAATCCGATATGTCAGAACCATTATTAAATGTAAAAAATCTCTCCGTGGATGTGGAAGAGAAATCCATTCTTCACGGGATCAACTTAACGATCAACAAAGGCGAGACCCACGTACTCATGGGACCGAACGGTGCCGGAAAATCCACACTCGGCTGCACCCTGATGGGGAACCCGAACTATCATGTGACAGACGGTGAGATCTTCTTCGGAGGCGAGAACATCACGAAAGAAGCCGCTGACAAGCGTGCAAAGCTCGGCATGTTCCTCTCCTTCCAGAATCCGCTTGAAGTTCCGGGAATCTCCCTCTCCAACTTCATCCGCAGCGCTCTCTCCGCAAGAACCGGAAAGAATGTCCGCATCTGGGATTTCAATAAAGAACTCCAGAAAGCGATGGAGGTCCTCGATATGGATCCGTCCTATGGTTTCCGTGATCTGAACGTCGGTTTCTCCGGCGGTGAGAAGAAGAAAGCCGAGATCTTACAGCTTCTCCTCTTAAATCCGTCCCTGGCGATCCTCGATGAGACAGACTCCGGTCTTGATGTCGATGCGGTCCGCACTGTTTCCAAGGGAATCGAGGAATACCAGAAGAGCAAGGACGGCGCCCTTCTCATCATCACCCACAGCACCAGAATTCTCGAATCTCTCCATGTGGACAAGACCCATGTCCTCGTCGATGGACATCTTGTCGCAGAGGGTGACGGCTCTCTCGTCGATGAGATCAACGAGAACGGCTTCGAACAGTTTATCGCTTCCGCGAACGAGAAGGGAGAGAACAACTAATGAAGGAAAAGACGTATGTTGAGGACGTTGACCGCAACATGTACGACTTCCGCAATGAGGAAAAAGATGCGTACCGCATCAGATCCGGTCTTACCGAGGACATTGTGGAAAAGATCTCCGAGGAGAAACATGACCCGGAGTGGATGCATGATTTCCGGTTAAATTCCTTAAAAGTATATAATGAAATGAAGGTTCCGGACTGGGGCCCGTCCATCGAAGGCTTAAATATGGACAACATCGCGACCTACGTCCGTGCCAACACAAAGATGAAAGGGGACTGGTCCGAGGTCCCGGAGGAGATCAAGGATACCTTTGAAAAGCTCGGGATCCCGCAGGCGGAGCGCACCTCTCTCGCAGGCGTCGGTGCCCAGTATGACTCCGAGCTCGTCTACCACAACGTCCGCAAGGAAGTTGCGGAGCAGGGCGTCATCTACACAGATATGGAGAGCGCCCTGACCGGCGAATACGCCGATATGGTAAAAGAACACTTCATGAAGCTCGTGACGCCTCATGACCACAAATTTGCCGCTCTGCACGGTGCGGTATGGTCCGGCGGCTCCTTCGTCTATGTTCCGAAGGGAGTTTCCGTTGAGATCCCGCTGCAGTCCTACTTCCGTTTAAATGCCGCAGGTGCCGGACAGTTTGAGCACACCCTGATCATCGTCGATGAGGGTGCATCCTTACATTTCATCGAGGGATGTTCCGCTCCGAAGTACAATGTGGCCAATCTTCACGCCGGATGCGTTGAGCTTTATGTCGGAAAGAATGCGAAGCTCCGCTACTCTACGATCGAGAACTGGTCGAAAAATATGTACAACTTAAACACAAAGCGGGCGAAGGTCGAGGAGGGCGGAGTCATCGAGTGGGTATCCGGTTCCTTCGGTTCCCATGTTTCTTACCTCTACCCGATGAGCGTGTTAAACGGTGAGGGCGCAAGATCCGAATTTACCGGGATCACATTCGCCGGTAAGGGACAGAACCTCGATACTGGATGTAAGGTGGTCCACAACGCTCCGAAGACTTCTTCCTATGTAAATACGAGATCGATCTCCAAGGACGGCGGGATCAGCACCTTCCGAAGCTCCGTTGTCGTATCCGCAAAGGCAAAGGGCAGCAAATCCGCTGTTTCCTGCCAGTCCCTGATGCTCGACGATATCTCCCGCTCCGACACGATCCCGGCGATGGATATCCGCACAAAGGATGCCGACGTCGGACACGAGGCAAAGATCGGACGCATCAGCGACGATGCCGTCTTCTATCTGATGTCCCGCGGAATCTCCGAGGAGGACGCGAGAGCCCTGATCGTCAGCGGCTTCGCAGACAATGTTTCAAAGGAGCTTCCGCTTGAATACGCGGTGGAGATGAACAATCTGATCCACCTGGAAATGAAAGGAAGTATTGGATGATGGAGAATATGAAGATCAACCAGCTCCCTTCAAAGACATGGAACTGGCTCAAAATGAATGAAACCGCGATCTCCGGGATCACTGTATCCGGAGCGCATGAAATAAAAGCTGAGATCCCGGCGGGGATCTCAAAAACAAACTGCCCTGCCGGACTTCCGGATCAGTTCCGGGAGGTCGCAGGCGGAATGGGACCGGATATGGATGTTCTCGTCAGAGAGTCCGCAGCCGGTGCCGTCCTGCTCTCGACGGATGGAGACCTCGCAGAGACACCGGTGCGCATCGGCTTCACATACGGCGCTTCCGAGCACAGCTTAAATACGTTCGGAATCTTCGCAAAAGAAGGAAGTAAGATGACCGTCATCATGGATATGGCGGCTGAGGCCGACGATGCTTCGGGTGCAGACCACACTGCTCTCTCCGGCGTCCAGACAAAACTGATCCTCGAAAAAGATGCCGAAGTGACTCTCGTCCAGATCATCCGCAATGACAATGCAAAAACCGTCTTAAACGACATCGGTGCGAAGGTTGCTGACGGAGCAAAATTCTCCGTGATCCACCTCTTCCTCTCCGGTGATCATGTATACAACGGCTGTAAGGCAGATCTCGTCGGCAAAAAGAGTACGTTCACCGCGGACATCGCCTACACGGTCGGAAACGATGCAGTCCTTGATATGAACTACGTCGCTCTCCACGAAGGAAAGAAATCCGTCAGCGAGATCAAGACCGACGGCGTGCTTCATGAAAATTCGAAGAAACTCTTCCGCGGAACGATCGACTTTAAGAAAGGCGCGGCAGGCGCTGTCGGAAACGAGAAAGAGGACGTTCTTCTTCTCGACGATGACGTTGTAAACCAGACGATTCCGCTGATCCTCTGCGCGGAGGAAGATGTCGAAGGAAACCACGGTGCAACGATCGGAAAGCTCGACGATGACATGGTCTTCTATCTGGAAAGCCGCGGCATGGAGCTTCCAAAGATCTACAAGATGATGGCGAAGGCACGGATCGACGCCGTTCTCCGTCTGGTACCTGATGAAAAGACAAAGGCAGATGTTGCCTCTTATTTAGAAAGTGAGGCCACCAATGGACGTATCTAAGATCCGGGAAGATTTCCCGCTTCTCAAAAACCGTGACATCATTTACCTGGACAATGCGGCAACTTCCCAGAAGCCCGCAGCTGTCCTGGATGCTGAAAAGCGGTTTTATGAGAAATACAATGCAAACCCGTTCCGCGGTCTCTATGAGCTGAGCGAAGAAGCAACGGAATGTTATGAAGAAGCAAGAAAAACGGTCGCTGATTTTCTCCACGCATCCTGTCCGGAAGAGATCATTTTCACGAGAAATGCGACTGAGAGCTTGAATCTCGCCGCTTACACACTCTCCGAGTACCTGTTAAAACCGGGTGACGAGATCATTGTCAGCATCATGGAACATCACAGCAACATTCTTCCATGGCAGCAGGCCGCAAAGCGTTACGGTGCGACCGTGAAATACCTGGAATGCGACATGGACGGCACGATCCCGGCAGAGCGCCTCGAGAACATGATCACCCCGCACACAAAGATCGCGGCGATCACCCAGATTTCCAACGTGCTCGGATGCAAGAATGACTTAAAGACCTTCGCTGAGATCTGCCACCGCCACGGTGTGATCCTGGTCGGCGACGGCGCACAGAGCGTTCCGCACATCAAAGTCGATGTCCAGGACCTCGGAGTCGATTTTCTCTCCTTCTCCGGACATAAGATGCTGGCTCCGATGGGGATCGGCGCTCTCTACGGAAAGAAAGAGCTGTTAGAGCAGCTCCCGCCATTTCTCACCGGCGGCGAGATGATCGAATCCGTCACAAGAGAAGGTGCTGTCTGGGCAGAAGTTCCGCATAAATTTGAGGCGGGAACCGTCAATGCCGGCGGCGCTTATGCACTTGCCGAGGCGATCCGCTACATGAACACGATCGGTTTTGATGCGATCGAGGAACAGGAAAACAAGCTCACAAGGATCGCTTATGAGGGCATGACAAAGATCCCGGGGATCCGTGTTCTCGGAAGTTCCGATCCAGACAATCATCACGGGATCCTCTCCTTCGCCGTTGACGGGGTTCATCCGCATGATGTCGCTGAGATCTTAAATGCCGATAATATCTGCGTCCGCGCCGGTCATCACTGCGCGCAGCCGCTCTTACAGTACCTTGGGACCGCCTCTACGACCCGTGTGAGTCTCGCATTCTACAATACCGAGGATGAGATCCGGGCGTTCCTCACAAGTCTTGGCGGATTAAGGAGAAAAATGGGATATGAGTAATACATTTTATAATGAAATTTTAATCGAGCACAACCTTCATCCGACCCACAAGCATGATCTGCCGGATGCAAATCTTGTCCTTGAGGGCGTAAACCCGAGCTGCGGCGATGATATCTGGCTGAAATTAAAAGTTGAAAACGATGAGATCGTTGACGGGGCGTTCGTCGGGGATGGCTGCGCCATCTCCCAGGCTTCCGCAGATATGATGTTAGATTTGATCATTGGAAGGAAAAAGGATGAGGCGCTACGCCTCGCAAACCTGTTTCTTGAGATGATCAAAGGAACTGCAAAGGGCGATGAGCTGGAACCTCTGGAGGAAGCTTCCATCTTACAGGATGTATCCCATATGCCGGCGCGGGTCAAGTGCGCGGTGCTGGGCTGGCATACGATGGAGGAGATGTTTAAGAAGGCAGCTGAAGGGAAAATGATTCCAGACAGCTATTCCAAGTAGGTATTTTCGGCACCGAAAATACCGTAAAATAATGTCTTGGATGCGGATTTTGCCGATTTAGGATGCGAAGCATCGGCAAAATCCCGTTACTGTTTACGCAAAGCGTAAGCAGTAACGCCGGGAATGTCGGTGATGACGGAAAATAAATAAAGACTTGAATTCAATTTCCCAATATGCTACACTATAAATACAAAAGGGAAAGTCAGATACATGTGGCCTACCCTTCATAGTTTAGTTTGTTACATTGTAACAGCCGTCACTATTGCAGTAGTGGCGGCTATTTTCTTTTTCCGAAGATTGTGTAACACAATCCAACGAGAGCGACAATGAAGATACCTATCTGGATTAAATCCGAATATGTAACGTACATTGGCATCGCCCTCCTTTCTTTCGTCTGGAGGGTTAGTCCCTCCGAAACCGGAGGGCAGGCCGCCTTTCATGTATTCTGTTACTTAAATGAAAAACTAAATTCCGGGCATGGATCTCCCCTGTAAATTGCAGAACTAAATTCCATTTTATTCCTTAACAACTTCATATATTTGCCTTATAATGGATTTATAAGCACCCAGTCTTTGCGTTTTTGGACATGCCAACAGGGCATCTGAAAATAGTGTGCAGGACTAAATTCCACATGCCTCATGTGCAAGACTAAATTCTGGTGCAGTGAAATCTGCCTGTGCTTATCTACTTATTTTATCAGATCTGGGCAGACCATAACGTCATCAGGTGCAATTGAAACCAATCCTAATGCGTCATGCAGCTTATTGTCCAGGAGTAAAAGAGATAGTTCATATGGGCTGTGCCCATTAAGACTGTCTCTTTTTTCATTGTTGATATGGTTCATCATTAACTGGACCTTTTTATCATTTAGATCTGCGAACGAATTCCCTTTCTGAATGATATATCGGATATATTCATGGTTCTTTTCACATGCTCCTTTTTGCCAGAAACTGTACGGATCACAGTAAAACACCACCGTACTTGGCGAGCCATCACAGAAAGTTTCCATTTCTTCCCTGGCAGAGAATTCACTTCCGCCATCTGTAAGAATTATTGGAAACAATCGTTTGAAAGACTCCTGACCGAGGATTTTTTCAAGATGTGTCAGCACTTTCAGTACACACTCCCGGTCTTGATGTTCCAAGAGGAACATCAGCATGAGATTGCAGTTCCTGAATGTTAAAGTCAGCAGTGTTTTTCCTTCTCCTTTTTTACCTTCAACGCAATCCATTTCAACCACGTTCGTACCAGGATGTTCTTTCAGATATTTTAGGAAATCTTCGTAATTATGACCCTGACGGTAACTACGGTCCCGGGCACTGCTCTTTGTAGCTTTTTACGTTTTTTATAACGTACAGAGCGTCTTAAATCACCATTGCGGACATCAAATACACACGCATCAATGTAAGAGTAAAGGGTTCTTCTGGAGCATCCTAACTCTTCTGCATGAGTAGCGTATATATGGTTGATTGACTGATGTTTTTCCTTAACCAGCGGAACCAGCAGATCATTCATTGTCTGAATGCTTTCAGGTGTTTGATTGATACCAGCTCTGCATTCCACAAGAAGACTGCGATATTCATCGTGAGCATACTTTGAGGAATAAAATTTCCTCGGCATAAGGCAATGTCCCTTTTTTCCACATCCATTGCACACATAAGGCGGTTTCCGAAGTTTTTCGCACGTTGGTGTTTCGTACTGCGGGCAGAAATCAATACAGCGTTTGGAAGGTCTATTGCAGACTTTACAGAGGGTTCCGCACTGTTCTTCGCATAGACAGATCATCTTGCAGCCTTTTCTGTTCGTGCAGGGTGGATTTGTATAACCTGCATCCGGACGTTCTTTTTCGTGAGAGTGGCGCCGCACCTCTTTGGATACAGTGGAAGGATCTTTACCGATGAGTTTTGCAATCTCAGCAAAACTCTTATTCTCGGTAAGCCCTTTTTCAATATCCACACGCTGCTCAAATGTTAAATGTTTCTGATTGCCTTGTTTTCTCATTTGTCACTCCAATCTGCACAGGCAGGCAATCAGCTGCATGTACATTATATAGAGCAATAGGCGTGGCAATCAATAGCGCAAATATATATGCAAGACTAAATTCAAGACATATGGAATTAACTCTTGCATTCTGGAATTTAGTATTGCATTTAACTCATGTATTCTGCTTTCCCACATCACTATTATATATCGCGAACATTTGTTCGCCAATCACTTTCTCTTTATAACATGCACAAGCGCTTCGATCGGCCGCCTTAACGACGTAACGATCATGATTCCGGCCGCAAGCGCAACCGCAAGCCCGATGGCTTTCTGGGCCTTCAGGATGAACTCCGGAGCATCATGGCGGAGCGCCGCATCCATCGCATAGTACAGCGAACCTCCCGGGATCAGCGGAATGACCGTCGGCATCAAAATCGTCGTCGCCGGTGTCTTCAGAACTCTCGCCCAGATCTCCGAGTAGATCGTGATCAAAATCGCAACCACGAAAAATCCCAGATATTCATTATCCACAAAATGCAGAAACGCCAGATAAACTGCCCAAAAGACAGCGCCGCCGATAGACGGGATCCAGAGCCTCTGCCCCCGGATGTTATAAATGATAGAAAATCCCAGGGAACCAAAAAACGCCGTGATAACGGACATCACATTCTGAATCATAACATCCCTCCAAGAAGCATTTTAGACATGATAAACCCGACCGCCACACAGACCGCCGTGATCATCGCCTCCGAGAAATGAAGAAGTCCGCTGATCATGTCCCCGCTGATAAAATCCCTGAACGAGTTCGTCATCAGAACACCCGGGATCAGCAGCATGATATTTCCGATCATGATCATCTCCACATGCCTCCCAAGTCCGATATAGCATACGAGAATACACGCGATGCCGGAGATCAGGGAGCAGAGGATATTTGAGAAGATCGCCTTCATATGGATCGCCGCGAACGCGTACAACGTCACCCGGATCAGCGCCCCCACAAACAGCGACGCAAATCCGTCCCAGAGATTCCCCCCGAAAAATACCGCAAACGCCCCCGCAGTCATCGCATAGACCGCGCACTGCACCGCCGGGGAATAGGTCGGCCCCTTCAATATCTTCTCGTACTCCCGGTCGATCACCTCAAAGGACGGCTGTGTCGCGCAGATCCGTCTGGAAAGATCATTCAGCCGGTCAAGCTTCCACATGTCCGTCCCGTAGCTCAGAATTCTACGCGTCTGCGTGATCCACTGCCGCTCCTTCGTCTCCAGCGTCACGATAATACATGAAGCGATGGAGAAAATATGGCTCTGCCGGATCCCGTACGCATTGCAGATCCTCTGGATCGTGTCCTCCACACGGCTGATCTCCGCCCCACTCACCAAAAGCTGCTCCCCAATATTGATCGCGCAGGTCAGCACCTCTTCCCCCGTCATCAGGTCCGCCGCCTGTGTGCCTGTTTTCTGGTCTGTCTGCACCTTTTTTCACCTTTTCCATTCAAATGTTTTCCTGGAAATCATGTTTCCATTCCCTGACTTTTATTATACGGGGCGGGGATTTCTTTTACAAGTAGCAAGTGCCTGCTCGATCAGGGCATTAAGCGCCTTCGTCTGCTCCGGGGATGTGACCGCGCCTACGATCGGCTGTCCCACGATGTTCCCGTTCTGATCAACGACATAGGTCGTTGGGAATGCATACAGTCCGGCGGTAAAACGACCGGCATCGCTATCGGAGTCAAACCAGAGATTCTGATAGGCTGCTCCCTTTTTTGACAGGATCTCCTTCGCCTCGGCAATCGCACCCTCATCGCCGTCCAGCGTAAATGCATTGATTCCTACGACCGCACCGCCCTTTTGCGCCAGCTCCTGATTCAGCGCATCCAGATCCGCAAGCTCTCCGACACAGGGCTTGCAGGTCGTAAACCAGAAATTCACGACGGTTACGGTATTGCCGGAAAAGAGTTCACTGCTGTTTACCTCCTTGCCATCGAGATCCTTTCCCTGAAAGTCCGGGAACTTTTCCTGACTGCTCTCAGCACTTCCTGCCGCAGCACTCTCACCTTCCCCCGGCATCTTGACGCAATCCGGATATTTCTCCTCCAGAGCCATCAGCTTTTCCTCGATCTCCCGGATCTGTCCCGCTCCGTCATTCAGAATTTTCAACTCATTTGTTGTAAATTGATCCTTTGCAGCTTCGATCGCCTTCAGAAGAAAATCACCGTAATTATTATTGTCTCCACTTACCACCTGGTCTTTATCGATTGTCAGGAACAGCTTTTCCCAGAGCGTTGCATTGGCTGACTGAATTTCCTCCTCCTTCTGCATCAGCTTTTGATACAGATCTGCTGCTTCTTTGGCATCTCCCGGCTCCGCGGACAGTAACGTCCCGCTCTCTGATGTCTGCCCGGAGGCAGTTTCCCTGTTATTTTTTGCTTCCCCGCACGCTGTGAGGCCAAATGCCAGCACAAGAATGAGCAGGAACATTGTCATATTTGATCGTTTCATTTCATTTCTCCATTTCTATTTGAGTCGGACGCAAAACTGTAGCAAAAGCTGACGGCGTCCGTGGGACAGGCATTGATACACTTTCCGCATCGGATACATTCCGTGTGATTGGGTGAGCTTGTGACATCAACATCCATCTGACAGACTCTTCTGCATGCTCCGCAAGAGATGCATCTATGTTCATCCACATTGATCCCCAGCAGGGATACCTTGTTCATCAGCGCATAAAACGCACCGAGGGGACAGATCCATTTGCAGAACGGCCGATAAAACAGCACACTTAGAACGAAAACTCCGATCAGGATCATAAGCTTTCCGGTAAACAGATGTCCCAATGCCGACCGAATCCCCGGATTAACAACTGACAAAGGAATTGCCCCCTCTAAAACTCCCTGCGGGCAGAGATACTTGCAAAAGAATGGGTCTCCCATTCCCACATCATTTACAACAAGCGCCGGCAGTGCGATCACAGTAAAAAACAGCACGGCATATTTAAGATAAGTCAGGGGCTTAAGTCTTTCCGTAGACAGCTTTTTCCCCGGAATTTTGTGAAGAAGATCCTGCAGCCAGCCAAAGGGGCACAGAAATCCGCATATGAAGCGCCCTAAAAGGACACCAAACAGGATCAGAAATCCTGTTACATAATAGGAAAAGCTGAATTTCGATGAGCCGACCACCGCCTGAAAGGAACCGATCGGACATGCCCCGGCTGCCGCCGGACAGGAATAGCAGTTCAGCCCCGGCACGCAGACTGCCTTTGCCTTTCCCTGATAGATCCCGCCTTTGAAAAAATTCGGCAGGTGAGGGTTCGTAAGAAGCGCCGCCGCTGCCTGGATCCAGCCGCGAAACCGGCTCAGTATCTTTGATATGATATGTTTTCTGTTATCCAATTCCTACACACTCCAAACACAGCCTGATCGCCTTACTTAACACGGTATCCGCCTCTCCCCGCATCACGCCGACGCACAGCATGACCATACCGGCGATCAACAGAGCTCCTTGAAAAAATGCCTTTTTTGTTCGCAACAATCTCTTCTCTCCTTCTCCTTTGATATCCTATTGTCTCCCTGTTTTCCTGTTTCCATTCCCGTCTGAATCTCTACTGCTCGATATTATCTACCAGCAGCATATTGAGCTGTTCCAGACGTTTCAGGTCCTTTTTTGTGAAAAGCAGCTGGCTTCGAAAGCGTTCCGAATGCTCCTGCGGCGTTAACGTGACCATACATTTGTATGCGCATGGCATGAGATCCGCACTTGAGATTCCGCACAGAAGTCCCATCGTATAATCTCTCCGCTCCAGAGGATTGAAAATATACAAAAGATCCTCCTCCAGCGGATTATACTGATTGACGAAGGAAAAACGGATCAGCATATCGCTGTAAACGACTCTTCCGGTGTAAAAGATCTCGCTGCTTCTTCCATTGGCAGAAACCGTACAGATTGTCAGGGTCGCCTCGTATTTTCCGGTTTCGCCTCTCTTTTCATATATATCAATGACACCGTCCTTTGTGCGCTGGGATCGTCCATCATAAAAGTAAAAGTATAATCTCTGCGCCTGGAAGAACGGGCTCTTTTGTCCTCTCCCCGGGATGCTGACCGGTTCATTCTCAGATTCCGGAAGATATGTGGTGAGTTGGGAGATCGATACCTGAAGAACCTGGCTGATCTCATATAATGTTTCAACGTCAACGGAGATTTCCCCGTTTTCATATTTGCATATAGTTGCTCTGCTTTTATGGATGGCATCTGCCAGATCCTGCAATGTCATATTTCCGGCTTTCCGGTATCTTCGTATCTGTTCTCCTACATAACAGGTAAATTCACTCATATTGTTTCCTTAAACTATCCATTCTTCTTATTCCTTGATTTCTCAAACAATTATATCGGAGAACCCGGTGATTTGTAAAGCGATACGAAACTTTTTGCGTGCAAAATTTCCCGTAAAGAAATTTCTCCGATTTGCACTTTATCTTTTTTCATATAGAATAGAGCTATTGGCTGTGGGGCGCCAGCGTTTGATAAACATGTATTGGAAAAGGGGATTTAAAATGAAAGAAAAAGGAAGTAGTTTTTCCGGGTCCATCGGATTTGTGTTAGCGGCTGCCGGAAGTGCTGTAGGTGTCGGAAATATCTGGAGATTTCCGTATCTCTGTGCGAAGGATGGGGGCGGTCTGTTTCTCTTGATCTATCTTGTGCTCGTATTGACCTTTGGCTTTGTGTTGCTGACAACTGACGTTGCGATCGGACGAAAGACAAAGAAAAATGCACTGAGAGCCTTCGAAGCACTTGATCCGAAATGGAAATTTCTGGGACGCTTAACGTTTCTGGTTCCGGCCCTGATCATGACTTACTATTCTGTGATCGGCGGATGGATCGCAAAGTATTTTTTTATTTATCTTGTTTCTGACGGAACAGAAGCTGCGGCGGATGGTTATTTTACCTCCTTCATCACATCCGATGTCGCACCGATCGTATTTATGCTGATTTTCCTTGCACTCACTGCGTGGATCGTATTTCGCGGTGTTGAAAAAGGAATCGAAAAGTTTTCCAGCATCATCATGCCGGGACTGATCCTTTTGATCGTGGTCATTGCAATCTTCTGCCTGACCTTGTCCCATACAGATGCCGATGGTACAGTCCGTACCGGTATACAGGGGCTCTTTATTTATTTAAAGCCGGACTTTCATGGATTGACCGTAAAACGCTTTTTAGAGATCCTTCTGGACGCGATGAGCCAGTTATTCTTCTCCTTAAGCGTATCCATGGGAATCATGATCACCTACGGCTCTTATGTAAAAAATGAGATCGATTTAAACAAGGCGACCAATCAGATCGAGCTTTTTGATACAGGTGTTGCATTCCTTGCGGGAATGATGATCATCCCGGCCGTATTCGTATTCCTCGGAAATGACGGAATGGCTTCCGGTCCAAGCCTGATCTTTATCTCGTTGCCTAAGGTTTTTAATTCCATGGGAGTATTCGGACGTCCTGCAGCGATCGCATTCTTTTTGATGATGGGATTCGCGGCGCTGACCTCCTGCGTATCCGTTATGGAAACATTGGTCGCAAACTGCATGGAATTATATCACAAACCGCGTAAGAGCATGTGCGGCGCCGTTGGTATTTATTCACTCATTACTGCCGTACTGATCTGTCTTGGTTACAACAAGCTTTATTTCGAGCTGAAGCTTCCAAACGGATCCATCGCACAGCTGCTCGATGTTATGGACTATCTCAGCAACAGCTTCCTGATGCCGTTCATCTCCCTCCTGACCAGTATTTTGATCGGCTGGGTGATCGGACCTGACTGGATCATCGGTGAAGTGGAACGAAACGGAGAATCCTTCAAGCGCGCCGGTCTGTACCGTTTCATGATCCGCTATGTCGTACCGGTCGTAATGCTCGTCTTATTCCTGGTATCCACCGGATTTGCAGACCTCATTTCCTGATCGTTATCGGTTGGCGGTGAGCCGGATCGTTCTTCTTTTCGTCAGGTCCTTTGTTGACCTTTCTTCTCCGGTTCGCTACAATAGTAATCAGAAATATCCTTCAGGAGGAATGTAGACATGAACTCTCATATGAATTTTATCAAAGAGCAGTTATACACCTTAACTTCTATCCCGAGTCCGTCCAGCTTTACAGCAAAAGTGACTGATTACCTGTTGTCCGAATTATCTTCTCTAGGGTATTCCCCGGAGCGCAGCAATAAGGGGAACGTATTCGTTACCCTGGGTGGTTCCGGCTCTCCTCTGGTACTGGCAGCCCATGTTGATACACTGGGGGCTATGGTTCGCTCCATCAAGGAAAACGGACGTCTGCGGCCCACAACCATCGGAGGTCATCAGTGGTCCACGGCGGACGGCGAGAACTGCACGATCCACACCCGTGACGGCAGAGTTTACACCGGTGTAGTGCTGAACAAGGAGCCTTCTTCCCACGTTGCTGATCAGAAGACCGAGCTGATCGAAGAAAATATGGAGATCCTGCTGGATGAAAATGTCGCTTCCGATCAGGATACTCTGGCGCTTGGGATCCAGACCGGTGACATCATCGCCATGGACCCGCGCACTGTTGTGACAGAAAGCGGATACATCAAGAGCCGTTTTCTTGATGACAAGCTTTCCGCCGCTATCCTGCTGGGTCTCGCCAGAGCAGTACGCGAAGATGCCTGGAAGCTGAACCGCAAGGTTTCTTTATTATTTACAGTATATGAAGAAGTAGGGCACGGCGGAAGTGTCGTACCGGATGATACAGAGGAGATGATTTCTGTCGATATGGGTTGTGTCGGCAGCGACCTTGGCTGCACCGAACGGATGGTTTCGATCTGTGCCAAAGATTCCGGTGGCCCTTATAACTATGATCTGATCACGGCTCTTTCCAACCTTGCGAAGGAGAAAAAGCTGGATTATGCCATTGATGTTTATCCACATTATGGCTCCGATGTGGAGACTACCCTGCGCGCCGGATATGATATCCGTCACGGTCTCATCGGTCCTGGAGTCTATGCTTCCCATAATTACGAACGCTCCCATATGGACGGAGTTCACAATACCTTTGAGCTGTTGAAGGCTTATGTCACAAGATAGCTTCTTTGTAACTGTGAACAGATCTGTACACTTGCTGCGCTGACTGGTTACCGTTCATTTCCATCTTCGTATTAACATTCCTTTTCTAAAATGTCATAATACCCGCGGAGATAGTATTTGGAATACTACAAAACTATACTCTGACTGAATCACAACAATTTCATATTGAAAAGTTACCCCGCCGGAACCGGTGGAAATCAAGCTTATATTTATCAAGACATAAAATAAGACTCAGGGAATACGAAGAATAGCAAAAGCATTTGCAGGGACAAATTTGCACGTTCCGCTTTCATCATATGCAAAAAGAGGACAGCCACCCATCCTCTTTTCGCCAAGTCTATCTATTTCCTATCCTTAGAAATTCCCCGGCAGGATCTCCTTGCCTGCAAGGATCTCCTCATAATCCTTCAGGTTTCTCTGCAGCAACTCCGGTGTATTCAGTCCATACGGGCATTTGCTCATGCAGTGACCGCAGTGGAGGCAGTCCTTGATCTTCATCATCTTCGCCTGTACCTCCGGTGTGAGCTGGAGGTGGGACGGGGATCTTCTGAGAAGCAGGGACATTCTCGCGCAGGTGTTGATCTCGATCCCTGCCGGACATGGCATACAGTAGCCGCAGGCACGGCAGAAGCTTCCGAATAACTGCTTTCTGTCATTCTCGATCAGTTCGCGGATCTCGTCGTCCATCACCGGCGGATTGTCGATATAGCTTAAAAATTCGTCAAGCTCATGTTCCTTCTGGACACCCCAGATCGGAAGTACGCTGTCGTACTGCGCCTGAAACGCGTAAGCGGCTCTTGAATTGTTGATCAGGCCGCCGGACAATGCCTTCATGGCAATAAAGCCCATATCTGCCTTTTTACACTTTTCCATGAGCTCCAGATCCTTCTCGCTGCAGAGATAGCAGAACGGGAACTGCAACGTCGCGTACAGACCGGAATCCACCGCCTCGTTTGCAACCGCAAGGCGATGATTCGTGATGCTGATGAACCGGATCTTTCCCTGTTCCCTTGCCTTTAAAGCAGCGTCATAGAGGCCGGATTCATCGCCCGGCTTCGGACAGACTGCCGGGTTGTGGAACTGGTATACATCGATACAGTCCGTCTTTAAAAGACGAAGGCTTGTCTCGAGATCCTTCCAGAAGCCTTCTGCTGTCGTTGCCGCTGTCTTTGTCGCAAGATAGATATGGTTTCTGACATCACTTAAGGCATATCCGATCTTTTCCTCACTGTCAGAGTATGCTCTCGCCGTATCGAAATATGTAATTCCGCCGTCATATGCCTTTCTCAAAAGCTTTGCGGCCTCTTCCTTCGTGATTCTCTGGATCGGAAGCGCGCCGAATCCATTCTTATTCACCGTGATCCCGGTCTTTCCAAGTGTAACTGTTGTCATGAAGACTCTCCTTTCTTCCTATACGTTTGCCCGTAACCTTTTCACATATCTGTGACCTTAAGCTACGAGCATACTAAAGCTACTGCTTCCCGGCGTCCAGCATCTCCTTCAGAGCCTCATCCCCATCATCGATCCACGCGTCCTCTTCGTCCGCGTTGAGACCGAGGAATTTCGCCAGCGTTCTCTCGTCATCGCTGTTGTTCCACTCATCGACATAGTCGTCGATCGCTTCAAATTCAATTTCTCCTGCCTGGTACTTTTCTTTGAATGTCATTTTCCTGCTCCTTCAGATTCTTGAGAATCGTGATCTCCTGATTATCGATGTGTTCCCGCACAGCCATCTTCGCCTCCTGGATATGGCGCAGTGTCAGTGCCTTTAAAATGTGTTCATGCTCCACCATGAGGATCTGGCGCTTGTCCGCATCCTTGATATACTCCAGGCGGTAGCGGTACATCTGCTCTCTCAGGTTATTTAAGATCTGCACCAGCTTCTGATTCTTCGTGCTGTTGTAGATAATCTCATGGAAGCTCTCATCTGTCTGGGCGATCTGCATCGCATCTCCGTTCTCGATCGCAGCCTTGAAGTCAACTTCCGCTTTGTTTAACTCATCAAGCTCTTCCTCGGTGATCCTCTGGCATGCGAGGTCGATCGCAAGCTCCTCTAAGGAACGGCGCACCTCCAGAACATCCCAAAGGTTGCTCTCGGAGATCTTTGCAACCTCCGCTCCCTTTCTCGGGATCATGAGGACCAGACCTTCCAGCTCCAGTTTCCGGATCGCCTCTCGGATCGGGGTACGGCTCACGCCAAGCCGCTCCGCAAGCTGGATCTCCATCAGGCGCTCGCCCGGTTCCAGTTCTCCTTTTAAGATTGCCTGACGCAGGGTCTTGAATACGACATCCCTGAGCGGCAGATATTCATCCATATTTACTTCAAAATGATTTGTCATCGTGTCTTTACTCCTCTATCTGGCTTTCTTCCGGTTGTAGAATTCAGTCAGGTACACCTGGCGGGTCAGACGCCCGTCATCCGCCTCCCTGAGGGCCTGACAGGCCTTTTCTGCCAGTTCCCTGTCCCTGTATATACCGAATACCGTCGGCCCGCTGCCGCTCATCAGGGAGCCGCAGGCGCCGTTCTCCACCATTATTTCCTTGATTTCCGCGATCTCCGGATGATCCGGGACCGTCACGGTCTCCAGGACATTTCCAAGACGTTCGATCACACCGTCCAGGTCACCATTTTTGATCGCCGCCATCATGCCATCGATATCCGGGTGTTCCTCCGATGCAAGCTCATTCACGCGCAGTTTTCCGTATACCGCTTTCGTTGACACGGAGATCTGCGGCTTCGCGATCACGAGATGGCACTGCGGCGGTGCCGGGAGCTCTGTCAGGATCTCACCGATTCCCTCCGACAGGGCCGTTCCACGCATGATACAGTACGGAACATCCGCGCCGAGCTTTACACCCCGCTCCATAAGCTCTTTTTTCGTGAATCCAAGATCAAACATCCGGTTCACACCGACTAAAACGGCTGCCGCATCGGTACTGCCTCCGGCCATGCCGGCCGCAACAGGAATATATTTGCGGATCTTTATGGTCACGCCGTCCTTGATCCCCTTTTCATCGAGAAGCAGCTTCGCCGCGCGCCACGCAAGGTTTCCCTCTCCGTCCGGAACGAACGGGAGATTCGTCTCCGTCCTGATCACGCCGTCTTCGGTCCGGTCCATCTCGATCCGGTCGTACAGGTTCACGGTCTGCATGATCATGCGGACCTCGTGGTACCCATCCTCTCTCTTCCGGACCACATCCAGGCCAAGGTTGATCTTGGCATATGCTTTGAGGTCTAAATGGTCTTTCATGTTATCACCTTCTATATTTTCTACACGCAAGTCCTACCATCGGAATGCTTCGCATTCCCAGGAACAAATTTAAAGCTTCTCCTGCAGGCAGGCTTGAGCCGAACCTTTAAGCTTGTTACCCTGGTATCATCAAATTGTATTTGTGTTGTTTGTATACAATGTTTAATATACATGATTGATACACCATTTGACAAGAGAAATCTTGCAGAATTAATGACTTTTTTCCTCAATAAACCTTTATTCCGTCCGCACGAATCCCAGGCTTTCCGCGACCTTCTTTGACACGATGTTTTCCTTCCCGATCCTGACGATAAACTGGACAGTTCCAAACTCTTCCTCAGCGTATTCGATCGCCGCCCGGCATGCCTCTTTCGCGTATCCTTTTCTCCGGTATTCCGGGAAAATATGGTAGCCCAGCTCCAGCGTGTCATCCAGGATATTCTCATCATCCAGGGACAGGACATAATAATCCACATCCCCGATGTCATCATCCTGCGGGATCCGGAATCCCACGATACCGGTGAGATTTCCACTTTTCTTTTCCTCGACCGCCCAGAATCCAAACTCAAACACCTCATAATGGTGCTTTGTGTAATCGGCTACCTTCTCCACCGTGTCCAGTCCGGCATCCACATGGTTCTCTACGATCTTCTCATAATCGCCTTCCGCAATCTCCCGGATCTTAAGCCGATCCGTCTCGCAGATCGCCCACGGCAGCCCAAGATGCCTTCTCGCGATCCGCTCCAAAAACTCTTCGTCCGCATTCTCCACATCCGCGATCAATGTGTCCGCCGCGCACCACTCATCCCCCTGTGTGTCTTCTCTCCATAAGCCAACAATGGCCCTCCCGGCAGCCTTTGCCGCCAGGAGAGCCTCGTTTTCATCGGAGAGCAGGACAGGAATTTCCTCACCGTCTACAACTGCATAACGGGTCTCCTGCATAGCACGTCTCCTTTTTTATATTTGCGGCAGTTGTTCCTGCTCCGCCTGCACACCTGCCGAATCTCCTCCGGCAGCTTCTTCCGAATGCATGACAGCTCAAAAACAGTACTTTTCCATGTCTGGAATCCAACTGCCATTTTTATCGGCACTTCTCCGGTTCCGGATACTCTACGCCGAAGGTCTCTGCTGTGATGGATTTGATTTTCTGTTCCTTCATCGGGCGGTCGCTGTAATCGGTGCGGACCTCAGCGATCTTGTTGACGATGTCCATACCGTCGATAACCTGACCGAATGCCGCATACTCACCGTTTAAGTACGGAGCATCCTTGTGCATGATGAAGAACTGGGAACCTGCGGAATTCGGGTTCATCGCGCGGGCCATGGAGAGAACGCCCTCGGTATGTGCCAGATCATTCTGGAAACCGTTGTGGGAGAACTCTCCCTTGATGCAGTATCCCGGGCCGCCCATTCCGTTGCCGTCCGGGCATCCGCCCTGGATCATGAAGCCTTTGATCACGCGGTGGAAGATCAGTCCGTTATAGAATCCCTTATTTACAAGACTTAAAAAGTTATTTACCGTATTCGGAGCAACGTCCGGGTAAAGCTCAGCTTTGATGATATCGCCGTTTGTCATTTCGATGGTAATGACCGGATTTTTCTTTTCTGCCATTGTCTTTCTCCTTTTTCCTCAGACACGACCGCTGGCTCAGAAAACAGATTTTCTTCTTCCGCTGGCTGCGTCTTCATTCTTTTTTTGCTGCAGCCGTCCAGGAATCTTCCGGCTGCCGATTACCCTATATTATACAGGGCATGGCCCCGGATGTCCACAATTTTTCATGGCAACATTTTATCTCTATGCCATACAGCAGCGGTGAGACTCCGAGCAGGAGCGCCTTAATTCAGGGATCTGGTTCCTCTTAGCCCGCGGCCTTTAGCAGTCACACGGAGGCTTAGCGGAAGCTTTCCTGAATTACCGAGTGCTCCTGATCGGATGCTCACCAATACACTACTTCTTAATCAACCATGGAGAACACGATCTTGATATTCGCATCAACTTCCATCTCTCCCGGCATCACGTTCATGTCCTCAACCGCATTCTCTGCTCCTGCTGCCATCGACACACTTTCTTTCTGCAGGTTCACGCCGCCGTCTATGTATCTGCCGTACTGGTTGTCCGAATATTCCTCGATGCTGACCACATCTCCGAGTGTCCGTCCGCTGGCCTCTGCGAGCGCCTGTGCTTTTGTTCTCGCCAGCTCGACCGCTTTCTTTAACGCTTCCGCATACGCATCATCATATCCGCTGGAATAGTAGGATACGGAATAGATCTCATTTGCACCGGCGTTGACTCCGCCAGAAAGCAGCGTCCCAACCTGCTCCACCGTCACGTCGGAGACAGTCACTTCCGTCTGCATCTCATATCCGATGAGTTTTCTTGTATCGGAGCTCCAGTCATACCGCGGATTCAGGCTGTACCCGGATGTCGTGATCGATTTTTCGTCGATCCCCTGTCCTTTCAGATATTCAGTCAGAGAGTTCAGAGCTTCCGTATTCTTCTGCTGGCACTCATCCGCCTTCTTTGCCTCACTCGTCACCGCGAACACGATCTTTGCCATGTCCGGGACGATCTTCACGGTCTCGCTGCTGTCCATCGTGATCTTTCCGTCCGCGCTGTCTCCCACGTTCTCAACTCTCACCGTATCCGGCACCGATACACTCGTACTGCATCCCGCAAGAGAAACTGCTAGCATGGCTGATAATCCGATCGCTGTCAACATTCTTTTTTTCATACTGATTCCTCCTTTTCTCCAAACGTCCGCCTGACAAATAAATTCCCGGCTTTTTATGTACATGGTCCTTACTCAGGGGTCCCGGAGCTCTCCGTTTCACCTTCCCTGCCCTGTATCATCTTATATGAAGGAGTATAGCAGAAAACTATGGAAGTATCTTATCTTTTCTCTTACAGTTTTTAGACAAATCCTTTATTTTTCCTAGTCTTTCTCCACCGGTCTTCTGTCACGAGTCTGCAGTCAGGAGGTTTCTGATCTGCAGATCCGTTCACACTGCTGTCTCAGCAAGCTCCAGCAAAATCTCCGGCAGCTCCACAAGAAGACTCTTTCGGTTCACGCGCTCTGTCCGTCTGTGGATGTCCTTTCCCCATGGGCCAAGGAGGACCGCCGGGATATTCAACTTCCCGATCTCCTTGAAATCGACCCGGTAACCGTCTCCCCACAGTGGAGTCTCCGACGCATAACCGGAAAAACCCATTTCCCCGCAGACACCACAATAGCTCAGATCGGAAATTCCCGTAAAATAGTGGACTTTCTTCACCGGGCAGCCGGCATTTTCCGATACCTTTTTGATCTTCCGGAACAGAAAACTCCCGACGCCCTCTTTTCCCGCCATCTGGTCGCTGTGGTAGGCAGGATAAAGTGGCGGCGCAAACCCAAATACCATCAAAGGTGTCGTGATCCCCGACCAGTCCAGAACTTCGGTCATCAGCTCGATCGTCGCCTGCGGATAATTTGTTTCTCCGTTTTGGATCTTCTGCTCCATCTGGGTTTTCTGTTCCCGGAAAAATCTTTCAAATCCATCGGAATCCTTTTCCCGGCAGCGTTCCGCAAGTTCCGCAAAAGAGAGCACTTCAAAATCCTGATTTTTTTCCTGTCCGCCTGCTGTCCTTTCAATATCTTCTGGAACATTTTCTGTTCTAAGGATTCGCCTTCCGCACAGCTTCCCTTCCAGTTTTTTCCGCTCTTCTTCCATCTTATCGATATACCCGGAAAATGCTTCATACCCGCACTCCCGAAGCTTTTCGATGATCTCCTCCGACCCCGACCTAAAACTCAGAACGCTCAGATATCCGGCGGCCCTGGCCGGGACTGACACATCATACTCCCGCTTCCTGTCACGGAAATTCAGCCATGTGGGCGGCATGCAGACCTCCCCGTCGAACATCTCGGCAAACTCCGCTGAGAGCTCCGTCTTCTCAAACATCCGCCCCAGAACGCCGACCGCATTGATCCCATCAAAACATCTGCTCACATGGGCCGTCCTGCCCTGTACAAGGACCACCGGCATACATTTCCCGACCGATCCGAGAAATACCTCCTGACCTTCCTCATCCCGGCTCATCGGCTCAAGATCGATCAGAAGATCATAGGAAAGTCCTTCCCGCTCCCTGAGATCCATGAGAAATCCTGCCGCACCTCTCATACCGGCCGAATAAGATTCCTCATCCGGCACAGCCAGAAACAGGATATTTCCATTCAATCTGTCCGTCCCGTCAAGAACCTGCTCTCCGATCTCGTCAAGAACTGCAAGACCTGCCGCCAGTCCGCCCTTCATATCCGCCGCACCGCGCCCGAAGATCCACTCCCCTGACACAACATCCTTCCAGAAATCCTCCTCCGGATCATGCGCTGAACCCGCACGCAGCGTTGCAGCACTGCTGCCCTCTCTCCCGTGCATTTCGCCCGCATCTTCACAACTCCGGACCTCAGCCATCCTGCGGCTCATCCGCTCACTGTACTCCCTTTCAAACGCCGCCTTCAGCTCCTCCATCGAAAACGCCAGCGGTTTCAACGGACCATAGTCCTCCACACCGACCACATCATAATGACCGGTAAAAATGACCGTCCGCCCGGAACTCTTATTCCCCCGCACCAGTCCATACACCAGCGGACGCTTTTTCGCATCCCCCGGGATCATGATCTCTCCAAAATTCTCCGGATAAACCTGAAAATACGACTGCGCTTTTAAGATCTCCCCGATCCTTTCCGCCGCCATCTTCTCATCATCCGTATCAGAAATTCCTGGAACTGCCACAAGCGCCTTTAAATATTCATAAACCTTTTCTTCCATTCGGTCCGTTCTCCTTTATATGAACATATGATGTCTTGTTTTTCTTACGAAATATGCTTTCATTATACTAAAACTTTCCGGGATTTTTCAAGATTTGCCGACACACGAAAAAAAGCACCCCGCCGAGTGCTTTTCTTCTACAAAATGATTATTTGAAAAAGGGAGGAGAGCTGATAATCACTTATCAGCTCGAGTATTATGAAAAAAATCTTATAAGCAGCATCTGTATCAGATGTCTTTCTGTTTATGGTTATATGATATCCATAAAACATGAAGAAATCGTGTGAATTGTGTAAAAGAAATTTGAAAACTTTTTGAACAAGATATGAACACCTGAAATCCCTTATTTTCACCCAAAGCATCTCCTCCCGCTGTGCCCCACGGCCGACCACGGTATTTATTCCGCCGTCTCACGCTTTCCCGTATCCCGCTCCTTCTCTCCCGGCGCATCGATCTCCCCAACAAGCAAAACCAGCGCCGCCAGATTTGGCACCGCCATGAGCCCGTTAAAGATATCTGCCACCTGCCACACCGTCTCCATCGCCCCAAGGCACCCCAGAAACGCCGCCAGAAGATATCCCGCCGTATAAATTGCCGGAATTCTGCCCGATATCTTCCCTCCAAGATACTCCGCCGCCTGCCGCCCCATATAATACCAGGCGATGATCGTGGAAAATGCAAACAGGACCACACAGACTGCCACCAGATACCCGCCCGGACTTCCAAGCGCCGTAAAGAAGCAGAGACTCGTGAGCGACGTCCCGTTTTCCGCACCAGACTCCGAAGCCGCCCCTCTGCCCGCCACACAGAGGATCACGAGCGCCGTCAGTGTGCAGCTCACGATCGTATCAAAAAACACCTCAAAGATCGCCCACTGCCCCTGGATCTCCTCCGCCGTCTCCGCACTTCCGTTTAAGACCGCAAGACTTCCGAGTCCGGCTTCATTTGAGAACACGCCCCGCGCGATCCCGTAGCTGACACATTGCGAGATCCCGTACCCCGCGATCCCGCCCACTGCACTGCGGAACGAAAAAGCATCCGCCATGATCGCCAAAAAGACTCCCGGAATACGTCCTGCATACAAAACGATCACCGCCAGCGCTGCCGCCGTGTAGATCCCGGCAGACAATGGGACAAGCCGCTCCGCCGCGAGAAAGATCCGCTTTCCGCCGCCCGCCAGCACACTCCCGGCAAGAGTCACAACGATCATGCCCACCGCCGCCTCCGGGATCCCGTACACATAGGATACGGTCTCCGCGATCGCGTTGGCCTGCACCATGCTGCCCATCCCGAATGCCGCCGGAATGCAGAACGATCCGTACAGAACTGCCGCCCATAAACATCCCAGCCGTTTTTCCAGATACATCATCGGCCCCGCGATCCAGCCGCCGTCCCGACCCTTTTCCCGGTACCGGATCCCCAGGACTGTCTCCCCGTAGGCTGTCGCCATTCCAAGGAACGCGGAGACCCACATCCAGAACACGGCGCCAGGCCCGCCCGCGATCACAGCCGCCGCGACTCCGGTGATATTCCCGGTCCCGATCGTGGCCGCCAGCGCCGTACATGCCGACCGGAATGATCCCCTGTGCTCACTCCTGTCATGCAAAAGATTCCCGATCGTCGCATTCCACCAGTCCGGGATCTTCCTGATCTGAAAGAACCGGATCCGCACACTGTATACAAAGCCCACCATCAAAAACAGGACCGGCGTCCACGGTCCCCAGACGATCCCATGAATTTTCCCGATCATGTTCATCTCAAAGCTCCGTCTCCTACGATATGACGTTTCCCTGCTCCCATTCCCATCACACGCCATTCTCAGTTTCTCTCTACGTTTTATTCCCATTTTCACACAGGTATGCTATAATAACTGTAGTGTCTGCCGTTGGCAGCATTTATACACAGGCAACGAGCCAAAGTCCGCGCTGGCGTGAGACCTTGGCATTTTCTTTCAAAGGAGATGATCCCTGTGCCGGGATTTACGACCCACTATCTGTTCGGTGTGAAAGCCTACAATGACCTCCCGAACAATTATTTAAAACATGTGATATCCAAATACCGCTGGCTGTACCAGCTTGGACTCCAGGGACCGGATATCTTTTTCTATAATGTCCCGATCCTCCGTCACAGAGACTACCGCAATGTTGGCTCCCATATGCACGAGTATCAGGTGAACGACTTTTTTAAGAACAGTCTTCTTGAACTCTCTGAGATCCGCTCAAGACAGCAGAAAGAGGAGGCAGCGGCGTTTCTCGCCGGGTTCATGTGCCACTATATCGCCGATTCGATCTGTCACCCGTTCGTCTACGGAAGGATCCAGTTCCAGACCGATAAGAAAAAGTCCGAATGTCATGGACTCCATGCCGCGCTCGAGAATGATATCGACGCGATCCTGTTGTGGAAGTTCAAACACAAAAAGCCGTCTGAATTCAATCAGGCCGCTTCTCTCTGTCTGAACACACAGGAAAGCCAGTTTGTCTCAAGATACCTGAGCAGGTGCATCAACCGCACCTACTACCAGATCACAGAAAAGAACAATTTTCAGGTGACGGAGGGAATGGTTGCCCGGTCCATCTTTGCGATCCGCTTCGGAAGCCGGATCCTGTCCGATCCCGCGGGTCACAAGACGCATCTGATCGGATCCGTGGAATCCATCTTTTTAAAGCATCCGATCGCATCCAAAAAGCTGGTGACCGATAAGCTCTCCGCAAAGGTCCATGAGATCCTGAACCTGGATCATGAAGTCTGGACGAATCCATGGGATCACTCCATCGCCTCCATGGCGTCTTTCCCGGATCTGTACCAGCAGACCTTAAAGAAATGCAATGCGGTCTACTACTACCTGAATGCATTCCTGATCGCGAATGTCCCCGCCGGACCGCCGGATATGTCTGCGCTCCTCGCGGAGCTCGGAAACTATTCGTACCACAGCGGACTCGACGTCGGATAATCCGAAAAACCCACGGCGGCTCTGAGCGGCCGTGATGATATGAATTTTTATGATACATGCGGATGATCTCTGTCCAAACCGGCAGAATTATCATATACTCATGATACCGGGACCGGACTTCTTTGACCCGTATATCATATTTCTCGCGGCTGTCAGAACTTTTTACAACTGCGGGAGAGCAAATTTCCGACCTGTCTGTATATGAAACAGCCGGATATTCCCGGAAATTTTCATTGCCGGGGGCGGGCAGGCGGGCAATAAGAAAAAAGGAGAGTTAGATTATGAAACCATTGATCTTACTGACCGGTGGAACCGGTGCAGCAGCCAACGGAACACCGACATGGGCATTAAACCAGAACTATGCGGAGAATATCCGCCGCGCAGGCGGTATCCCGATCCTCGCTGTCAACAATGACTGCGCTGAGGAGTATGCGGATCTTGCTGACGGTCTTCTCTTAAGCGGCGGCAAGGACGTTGAGCCAAAGCTCTATGGCCAGGAGAAAATGTTTGACTTCGTTATCACAGATCCGCAGCGCGATGACCTCGAATACAAGATCATCAAAGCGTTCGTGGACCGCAAAAAACCAATCTGGGGCATCTGCCGTGGAATCCAGATCTTAAACGTATACTTCGGCGGCACACTCACCCAGGATATCCCGACTCAGCTCGGCGGCGACCACTCCAAGGGAGTCTGCCATCCGGTGCGCATCAAGAGTGATTCCATTCTCGGAAACCTCTACGGAGAGTCCATGGAAGTAAACAGCTACCACCACCAGGCACTCGACAAACTCGGCGACGGCTTCCAGGCGATCGCATGGGGCGAATCCAACGGTCACACCTTCACAGAAGCGATCCAGCATGAATCTCTTCCGATCTGGTCCGTACAGTGGCATCCGGAGCGCATGACCGGTCCGGTCACGAACCCGAAGGAGTGCGTGGACTCTCTTCCGATGTTCGAGTATTTTGTAAAGCAGTGTGCAAAATAAATGTACAAACACACCAAAAGCGCCGTATCTGTTCCCATGATGAGAACTGCGGCGCTTTGTCATTTTTTCATGTCTTAAACAAGCGAAAACACGCTTCGCGAATTTCCCCTTGTTATCGCGACAGTCGCCAAAGTCTCGTGCAAGCGCGGACCTTGGCGCGTTGTTCGTGTAAATAAAAAATGGCAGAATGTTTTCCCCGACTTTGTGAGAAAACATTCCGCCGTCTTCTGATTCTAAATTGATTACCTTTTCGTAATTATTTCAATTATTTGGTCAATTATTTTGCAGCCTTTGTCTCGTCAAGCTTCTTCGGTGAATCGTCGGCAACGTCCTCCGGACCTGCTGCTGCGGACTCACTGCTCTTGAGGTCGATCTTCTCGCCGGCTTTGTAGCTCTTATCTACGAGTGTCTTTCCTCCCTCAGTAACGACTTTCACGTCAAGGGAGAACTGGTTCCAGAGTGTTCCGAAGGAATCAGCGCTGGAGTTCTCAAGATCCATGCTCTGTGCTGCGATGATGTCGTTGAACTGTTTTACCATAGTTACGGCGTAATCCATCGCGTCATCGTTTGTTGTATCGTTCTTAACTGTCCATGTGAGACCGATATTTAAAGCGGACTCATCATAAGTGAACTCCATCTTTACAGACTGCGGGAATGCAGTTGTATCGTTGAACAGTCCGTCGCACTCGCTCTGTGCCTGCTCCCAGTCGTACATTGTTGTCTCGACTGTCTCGTCCTCTACAAGGAAATTCTGGTCTCTCGGCAGTGTCTCATCGTCGTCATCTGCCTCTGTCTTTGCCGGATCGATCTCTTCACTTCCGGACACCGGTGCATCTGTTGAAATGCTGCTCTTTGTACATCCGCCAAGGGCAAGAACTACTAAAGACAGCACAGCCATTCTCTTTAATAATTTCATAATAAAATTCCTCCTCTGAATTCAACGGGGTCTCTCATCCTGCTGTACAGAATCCCCCGGGAAATCGGCATACTCACGTATTATATACGATTCCTTTTTATTTTTGAAGTCCTTTTCTCAAATTTACACAAATTATTCATGATTTTGTAATGTTTTTCCAGTGTTTCCGGGGCTTTTTCGCCTGTCAGGCCGAGAAAATCTCCTTTTTTCACTGAAGGTCCTGTCCAACCGTATCCTGTTTTCGTTTTTTCCCGAAATTAGCAGTATCTCTCACGATATAGACCGGCCGGTCCTTGATCTCAGCAAACAGGATCGCGATATACTCACCGATGATCCCGACGATCACAAACAGCACGGAAAACATGAACGAGATCAGGACAACGATCGTCGCATATCCGTTCGGCGCCCCGTACAGTTCCCAGGTATAGACCGTATAGATCACCATGATCAGGCCGAAAAGCGCCGTGATCACACCGGAATAGATCCCGAGTTTTAACGGCAGGGCCGAAAAGCAGAGGATCGTGTTGATGGAAAATTTAAACAGACTTTTGATGCTGTACTTGCTCTCCCCCGCAAACCGCGGTCTCGCCTCGTACTCGATCGTCGTCTTCTCGAATCCGATGCTCTGCACATAGCCGCGCAGGAAGCGGACCTTCTCCCGGTAGTTGTTCCGGAGGACCTCCGCCGCATTTTTGCTCACTGCGAAAAAGTCTGAGGCATTGGCCTCAAACTTCACGTCTGAGAGGTGGTTGATCAGCTTGTAGAACGCTGCGGATGTAAAGTTCTTTACAAAACCCGCCGTCTTATTTTTCGTGCGCACCATGCTGATCACTTCGTATCCCTCATCAAACTTTTCCACGATCTCCGGCAGGCATTCCGGCGGATGCTGCAGGTCCGCGTCCATGCAGACGATACCGTCACCGCCCGCATAGTCCAGTCCCGCGATCATCGCTGCCTCATGCCCGAAGTTCCTGGAAAAGTTGACGATCTTCACTTTTTCGTCCGACGCCGCGAACTCCCGGAGGATCGAAAGGGACTGATCCCTGCTGCCGTCGTTCACGAACAGGAACTCGTAGTCCCAGTCCGCCGGCAGCGTTTTTAAGATCTTCCCCGTCTCCGCGTAAAATTCACGAAGCGCCAGCTCCTCGTTGTATACCGATACAACGACCGAAAGCAGTTTAGTCATAAATCTTGATCTCCATATCGGAATGTTCCGGAATCTGTTTTTCCTTCGGCGGAAGTTTCATGTAATCGCCGTAGAGCTGTGTCAGAAGTTCGTCCCAGCCGGACGGCACATAGAACTTCGTGTCCTCAAACGGCATCTCGACAACCTCGTCGTCCCACTCGCGCTTCATTTCCACATAGAACCAGTTTGGCGCATAGCCCGTGTAGAAATACAGCGGGCGCTCTTTTCTGCTGTCAAAGCGGCACAGAGCATTCCAGAGCTTCCAGATCACCGGGAATGGGATCAGCTTTCCGATATTGGCAAGGACCGCCACAAAGAGCTTCATAACGCCCTTATAGTCGCTGTAATCGATCTCATAGCGGTGTCCCAGGGCGAATCCGTAGAGAACGCAGTGGGAGAGCTTTGTGAGCTTCTTTGCGATCTTTCCTGCCGGGAGTCCGTCCACGATGAACAAATCCACATTCAGGCGGCTGATCTTGTCGTCATAAAACTCCATCTTTCCGGAGTCCTCGAATTTCTGGCTCTTGTTGTACGTCACTCGGGAGATAAAGTCGTAGAATGCCTTTCCTCCATGGTATTCATTCGGCTCCACGAAGGACATGTCCTCCGGCAGTTCCCGTCTTACGACCTTCGCGAACATCTCATAGTTCTTTCTCGTGAACATGACATCCACATCGTCATCCCACGGGATAAATCCGCCGTGGCGGACTGCGCCAAGGAGTGTACCGGAGTCCAGAGCATATTTGATCTTATACTTTCTGCAGATCCGGTCGATCTCCTTTAAAAGTTTTAAATTGACCTCATGGACTTTCGTCAGGTCAAAGGATTTTTCTTCACTCACTGTAACAGCCCCTCTTTGATCACTTTCGCCATATAGTCGATCTTTTCGTCTGTCATTCCCGGATAAACGCCTACCCAGAAGGTATCGCTCATGATCCGGTCGGTATTTTCGAGTGTGCCGACAACTCGGTAGCCCTTTTTCTCCGCTCTCATTTCATCGAAGCACGGATGTTTGATCAGGTTTCCGGCGAACAGCATTCTCGTCTGGATGCCTTTGCTCTCGATGTACTGGACGAGTTTATTCCGGTCTGTTCCCTTCTTGCATGTGATCAGGAAACCAAACCAGCTCGGTCTGGAGTTCTCGGCCGGAACCGGGAGGATCAGGCGGTCTTCCGTCTCCGCAAGAGCGGCTCTCAGACGGTCAAAGTTGTGTCTTCTGCGCTCCACGAAGGTCGGGAATTTCTCGATCTGCGCGCAGCCAATCGCTGCCTGAAGGTCTGTCGCTTTCAGGTTATAGCCGAAATGGGAGTATACATATTTGTGGTCATAGCCGAGCGGAAGTTCTCCGTACTGTCTGTCGAAACGATGTCCGCACATATTGTCATGTCCGGACGGGCAGACGCAGTCGCGGCCCCAGTCGCGGAAAGAGCGGATGATCTTATTTAACAGCGGGTTGTCCGTATAGACAGCTCCTCCCTCGCCCATCGTCATGTGGTGCGGCGGGTAGAAGCTGGAAGTTCCGATATCGCCGACTGTTCCGGTGAATTTCTCCTCGCCGTTGATCGTATATCTGGATCCCAGTGCATCACAGTTGTCCTCGATGAGCCATAAGTTGTGCTTCTCGCAGAACGCTTTGACTGCCGCAAGGTCGAACGGATTTCCGAGTGTATGGGCAATCATGACTGCCTTTGTCTTCTCGGAAAGTGCTTCCTCGAGCTTTGTAACATCGATGTTGTACTGCGGGATCGTCACGTCAACGAAGACCGGAACAGCGCCGTACTGGATCGCCGGGGTAACGGTCGTCGGGAAACCTGCCGCAACAGTGATGATCTCGTCTCCGCGCTTTACGCGGCGGTCGCCGAGCAGCGGGGAGGTCAGGGTCATGAATGCTACCAGGTTTGCGGAAGAGCCAGAGTTTACAAGAGCACAGTAGCGCACATGGAGGTACTCCGCAAGCTTCTTCTCGAACTCATCCGTGTAGCGTCCGGATGTGAGCCAGAACTCCAGGGAACTGTCCACAAGGTTTACCATCTCTTTGCTGTCGTACACGCGGGACGCATACGGGATGCGGTCTCCCTCATGGAACTCCTTTTTCTGGTTATGGAATTTATCGGCATATTCAGCTACGAGGTCAAGGATCTCTTTTCTTGCCTCTGCTTCTGTCTTATTCTCAAACATAATTTTTCCTTTCCTGTCTATTCCTCTACTGAAACATCTCCGCGATCTGTCTGTCCATCACAGCGGCAACATCGCCGTTCTTCTCATACTCCTGGCACCACTCCACCGTGAGTCCGATCGCTTCCTTCACGCCGTAACGCGGGTGCCAGCCGAATGTAGTCTTTAACTTCGAACAGTCGAGCTTTAAGAAGTTCGCCTCATGGGGACCTCCGTCGCTCTTATTCTCCCAGGAAAGTCCGTTTCCCCAGGCATTGCAGAACATGTCCACAAGCTCACCGGTCGTCACACAGTCCTTGTCATCCGGTCCTACGTTGTAGTAACCGGCATATTTCCCGTCCTCATACTGCGCCTTTGCGACCATCAGATATGCCGCTAACGGCTCTAAAACATGCTGATACGGGCGGGTTGAATGCGGATTGCGGACGATGATCGGCTTCTTCGCCATCGCTGCGCGGACACAGTCCGGAACGATCCGGTCATTCGCAAAGTCTCCTCCGCCGATCACGTTTCCGGCACGACAGGTCGAGATCGCACAGTGTCCGTCCGCAAAGAAGGACTTTTTATAGCTGTGTGTCACAAGCTCGGAGCACGATTTGCTGTTGGAATACGGATCATAGCCGTCCAGGCGGTCCACCTCGCGGTAGCCGTACTCCCACTCCCTGTTCTCATACACCTTATCCGTCGTCACGTTCAGGAATGACTTTACACACGGGTTCAGGCGGACGCACTCTAAAATATTGACAGTGCCCATGACATTCGTCTCATAGGTGTAGACCGGATCCTTGTAGGAATCCCTTACGATCGGCTGTGCAGCCAGATGCAGGACGATCTCCGGCTTTGTCTCCTCAAATACCTGTTTTAAATGGACGAGGTCCCGGATGTCCCCGATGACGGAATTCATCTTTCCATCAAGACCGGCCATGTCAAATAACGCCGGATCTGTCGGCGGATTTAAAGAATATCCTGTGACGTTTGCTCCGGCATTTACCAGGATCCTGGAAAGCCATGTTCCCTTAAAACCGGTGTGTCCCGTCACCAGGACATTTTTTCCTTTATAAAAGTCAAAAACTTCTTTTAAGTTCATCTCATCTTCTCCAATTACGGATCTTTATTTCCTTATTCCCAGATCTTCCAGGGCGCGTTTCCGGACTGCCACATCGCCTCTAACTGCTGTTTCTCACGCTGGGTATCCATGCACTTCCAGAATCCCTCATGGCGGTATGCCATCAGCTCGCCGTCCTTTGCAAGATTTCTTAACGGTTCCTGCTCGAATACGGTGGAATCGCCCTCGATGTAGTCGAATACGCCCGGGTTCATGACCATGTATCCGCCGTTGATCAGACTTCCGTCGTCATCATTCTTCTCGCGGAAGGAATTGATCTTTCCGCTCTCCTCGAGGTCAAGGACGCCGAAACGCTGTCCGATATTGACGGCTGTGATCGTTGCGATCTTTCCGTGGCTTCTGTGGAACTCTTCGAGCGCTTTCAGATCGATATTCGCAAGGCCGTCACCGTAGGTCAGCATGAACGGCTCATTTCCGACATAGTCTCTGATGCGCTTTACACGTCCGCCGGTCATGGTATTTAATCCTGTATCGATCAGGGTCACCTTCCAGGGCTCGGAGTAATTGTTGTGGACCTTCATGCTGTTGTTTGCGAGATCGAAGGTCACGTCGGATGTGTGAAGGAAATAGTCTGCAAAGAATTCCTTTACCACATACTGCTTATATCCCAGGCAGATGATAAACTCATTGTATCCGAACTGGGAGTAATATTTCATGATATGCCAGAGGATCGGCTTCTCACCGATCTCGATCATTGGCTTTGGTTTTAAATGGCTCTCCTCGCTGATCCTTGTTCCGAATCCTCCTGCCAGGATAACTACTTTCATAGGTCTACCTCCATATATTCCAACCGTTTTCTTTTAGGATCGTAAGCGCTGCCCGGCATCCCGGTTTGTGATATTCCAGCGCATCCTCCAGTGTGTTGTCTGACTCATTTTCAAAATTTAATAAGATCTGTTTTACTTCATCCCGGTTATGTTCTTTCCGGTATTTTCCGAAGCGGAACTCCTCAGTCGTCGTCATCACGTTTCCAATGAGGAACATGGCTGCGAGAGCGATAGATACAGTCTTTGCAGGCATGGCCAGTGTGGCTTTTTTCCTGCAAAATCCGCACTTTGCCGCCAGGGCAAACGTCAGGAAGATCCCGATGATACCGATCTGGTACTGCAGTGCGTATCTGGAGCTCATTCCATACTTATCGTTCGGCATAAAGATATATCTGCTCACGAGCACCATCAGATGGTTCATGCCGCCGCCCGCCAAAAGCATCAGCGGCAGGATCGTCTTTTCCTCGATCCGGTAATAAAAATTCATCCACAGTGCGAAGAAGTACGAAACCAGTACGATCACACCGACCGCACACCATACTTTCCCCGGAATTCCCGCAAAGTTCCTGTCAATCAATTCTACTCCAAAAACCATGGAAGCAAAAGACTTAAGCAGAAATTTAATAAAAAATTTCGGATCCTGTCGGAAAGCCGTAAAGAGCGGCACATTCACCGCACCCGAATACTCATACACCGCCTGGGAATTGCTCCAGAGATAGATGAGGAACGGGATGACTGCTGCCGCGATCAGGGCGATCGTGCGGGCCGTTCCGATCCCGGAACGTTTCGGAGATATTACAGCGATGATTCCGTTATCTTTTTTCCGGCTTTCTTCATTTCCTGTTTCCGCTCTGTTCTTCTGATCTGACTGTTTGCCGGTCTGTCTTAAACACACGGCATCCCGCACATAGATAAAAAGATATGCGAGTACGATCGTCACCGTATAGATCGCGCAGTACGGACCAGCTGCCCCAATCGTGATCACAAACGGCAGCACAAAGAGCAATACCAGCTCCGACCGCTTTGCATTCCTGAAGCCCTTTTCATATACCCGGTCAAGCAGCGCATAATTCCAGAAGAACAATCCAAATGCCAGGAAATGCGCCCATCCGGTTCCGTTGTACAGCATCTCCCACTTATTCAGGCTGAACATGACGATCATCATAGCCGCATACCAGACCGGACAGAGTTCTTTTTTCCTGCTGTACCAGCCGGTCACCAGTGCGGAAAGTCCGAATCCGAGAACGCCCATCACACGGTCCACGGTAACGCTGTAGCCGAAGATCATCACATTCAGACCGCGTTCTAAAAAGTTTACCGGAATTCTCGTGAGAAGATCCGCAACAAAGAACTTATCCGGATTCCAGACGTCCGGCAGATAGGAATTGATCAGCCGGATATAGTCGGAATACACCATGTCGATGGCGGAGCGTTTTAAATATGCCAGATAAAAGAGGATCCCAAGGATCGGAAGTCCGATGTAGATATAACTTTTCTTATTCTTCATGATCTCCTCCGCCTGCTGCGGTCTTCGCTGCCGGTCTTCTTCTCGGTCTGCGGCGTCTTGCCGCCTGTTTCGCCGTGTTCTCACTCTGTGTCTTCTGTGTTTCCGTCTGCGGTTGTTTATCCGCTTTTGATACTGCTGATCTTGTACTTTCGTTCCTGATCTGATCAGCTGCTGTACGTCCGCTCACCGGCTGGCTGAGTGTCACGATCCTCATGGATATCGCCGGTGCGGCCTGACGGGGTCTGCGTTCTGTCCTGTTCCCTTCCTGACGAGCCGGGCGGGATTCTGCCGGTCTGACAGGCTTTGTCTGCGGTGCTGCAGTCTCACGGGACTCACGATTCATTCCAGACGTCCCGGCTGCCTCTCTTGCCGCCTGTGCCCGCTTTCTTCTCTGGCGTCTCTTTGCGGAAGAGCTTAACTTCTCCTGCTGTACATCCTCTGTTTTTTTCTCCAACGGCATCAACGGAAACGGTTTTCCTGCAGTCTTTTCCGCTGGGGTCACCGGCTGTACCGGCTGCACTGTCACGATGGATCGCGGCTTTCTCTCTTCTGACTTTCCAGCTGTCTGTACTTTGATACTCACAGCAGCCTCAGCTTTCTCATTCTGCTGATGTTTATTTGTTTCCGGTTTCACTTCTTTGCCTGGCTGAGGCTTGTTCGCTTCGGTCTTCACAATCCTGCTCTGCTGAAGTTTGTTCGCTTCGACTTGCGATTCTTTCTTCTGTGGATTTTTTACCTTCCGCTCTTCCGGAACCTTTTTCGACATCGGCTGATCTGTCGCTTTTCTATTTTCCTTCGCATCCCAGTCTGCATTTCCACCTGTTCTGATATTCTGTCCATTCTTAGCGGCGGACTGCTTTGTGTTGGACTGCTTTCCGTTTTCGCGTCTCTGAGCCTGTCCCTGACGGTTGCTTTTCGTCTGAACGTGCTCATGTTTTCCTTCGCCGCTCTTCGCCTGATCTCGTTCCGGCCTTCCCTGTCCACCGTTCTTTGACTGGCTTCGTCCAGTCTGATTCTGGCTATGTCCTTTTGACTGTCCGCGTCCCTGTGACTGATTCTGACCGCGTGCTTTCGTCTGCGCTCCGTATGTTTTTCTCACATTTGTCCCATAATGTCCTGTCTGGCTCTTTTTGATCTCCGGCCCCCGCTTTTTATGACGGTTCGCATGGCGGTCCGCAACGATCCGCAGGAGATCTTCCATGTAATTATACTGATTCCAGGCATCTTCCTTGGAAACATAATTTTCATGTACCGCTTTGTTTCCGATCACGCGGATCTCATTTAATTCCCACTTTCCGACACGGTCCAGATACCCGTTCTCATCGAGCCACCATCCAAATTGCTGGAATGTCATGACTCTCTGGCGCTTTCTTCCGTTTGTCCGGTAAGTCTCGCGCTGTCCTCTTCCATCTGAACTGCTCCGGGCATTCGCCATCGCCTGGGCGGAATTATCAAGCTCGATCCCGTTAAACTCTGCCACAAGCTTTAAGAACAATTCCAGATTCTGGCGGCCTTTTACCATTGCCGCATTATACTCCCCGCGCCGCAGCCATTGCTTTTCCTTCTTTAATTCCCGCTTTACGGGAGCAAGATGGGCGATCATGTTCCTCTTTCTCCGGAAAAATCCGATCACGAGGATCAGGACCACTGCAATGGCAAATCCCACGGTCATGGGAGCCAACTGCTGTCCATTCATTTTCTGATTCTCCTTTTTTCTCCGTAACAGCCATGCATCATCATGTCCGGCAGCCGCTGCACTTTTTTCGTGAAACCTTCAGATAAGCGGTTCCCTCGGATATCGCGCAGCTGCTGCCGCGGCTGCTTACTGGTCGACTACCTTCACGACCATTGCCAGATTTTCTTTCCCGCGGTGTTCCCGCGCACCTTTCACATAAAAGTTGCACGAAAACTCCAGCGTAAATCTCTGATACGGTGCGGCTGGGATTTCGTAGTACATCGTATTGTCCGTAAATACAAGGTCATCCATCTGCCGTCCGTTCACCTTGATCTTACAGGTCTCGCCGCCTGTAAGTTTGCCGGGGTAATAGCACTTCAAGGTCAGTTTGCTGCTCTCCCCGTTTGTCAGAACGATCTTTGCGTTCTCATCGATCCACCCGTCCGCATAGCTTCCAAACGGCGTGTCGAACCGCTGCCGCTTCACGATCTCCGTCACATCGTTGTACACATTGTGCTCCGGGTCCTCACACAGGATCACCATATTGTCCGTGATCTCCTTGAGGTCCATATCGCTGTCGATAAACTGAAGTTTCGGGACCTTTGTTTTTCCTTTTGCGTATACTTTCAGGAATGTTTCTTCATTAAAATCACTGATCTCGAAATCTTTTCCGATGATATAGATCTCTTTGTCGAAGATATCGTCCCCGTATGTTCCGTATGTCTTTTCCGCCAGAGAATTGTACTGGCTCTGCGGTGCCCATAAATACAGGTTATCCCAGTTGTCCCGGTAATATGTCTCAACCGGGAATATCAGACAGCCGTATAAAAGTACCAGGATCCCCGCCTTTCCCATCACACGGGACAGATAAGCAAAGAACAGGAGCGCCGCCGCATAGGCCACATAGACCCAGCGCATCTCGACACGGATCGTCACGCTGGAGCTGCCGATGCAGAGCGCGATAAATCCAAGAAACAGGATCGTGTTCTTTAAATGACAGACAATCTCTTCCCTATCTCTCACCATACCGATAACGGCCGCCAGCACACCGGCTCCGAGAACGGCTTCCGCTGCCAGGATCAGGTTCCGGATCCCGTCCGGGCTGTCCACAAACGGCTCAATGCAGAGATAATCCGGTCCGGAGTTTCTTCCGAACACAAATCCCACCTGGCTGATCGCCTGGTTGATCGCATCCGTGAGCTGGAAGGTATCTGCCACATCCGTTCCGCCGGTTCCTGCCGGTGACAGCGTTCCGATCGTGCGGAGACGGATCATCTGGATCACGCCAAATACCACGATCGGGAGCAAGATGAGCAGGATCCCTGGCAGGCGGAAACTGCTTTCTGTGTCTGTTGCTTCCGCACGGGCTGCTGCATCTTTCTTACCCTGCGCTCCGCGGCTCTGTCCTCTTCCACGGCTGCGTCCCGGCTCTGCCGCGCGCTCCGGTTCGCTTTTTTTCTCCGGTTCCGCGGCTGCAGTTTTCGTTCCCAGACCTTTTCCAAAGCCGAGGATCACCGTTAAGAGAAGAAGCGGCAGCAGCACCATATACCGCTCGTGAATGAAGCTGACCACAAAGTACAGAACGTTGGCTGCGAGAAACGCCCCCGCCTTTTTCTCATTCACGTACCGGTACAGAAACCACAGCATCCCGAGCGCCGCCCAGAGTGCCAGGCTTTCCATCAGACCGTAGAACTGTCCGATCTGATAATATGCCATTCTCGAAGACAGGTAGAGAATGCCGGCTGCAAAGCTTAAGATCTTTCTCCCATCGCTGAATGACACTGCCATCCGATAAATGCTGTACGCGATCCCCGCGTTTAGGATGATGTTGAACGGAACCATCCATTCCACATGTCCCCCGATAAAGAAAAGTTCCAGCCAGGATGCCAGGTAAAACAGGAAGCGGAACCGGCTGCTGCCCATCGGGAATACATACTCTGTAAACGACTGGTCCCCATAACAGGACCAGAGGTACAGATCATCCATATAAAGTCCCTTCAGTTCTACTCCACGATTGATCCAAAATCCAAATCCCAGAAGGAGCGCAAAGATCAGAAGCTCCGGGCTCCACCTCTTCCACGCCTCTGAGGTTTTCTCCTGTAAATTCATGTCTTATCCCCTTACTGCTGTTCTCCGGACCAGTATTTTTCGGTAAACTCCGCCAGAAGCGCCTCGCTCTCCTCCGCGGAGAGTTCTCTCGGTTCTGGTGAGAATACTGCAAGCCCGTTTCCATTTTCATACAGGAGGTCTGAGAGATACCCCTGTTTTAAAAGCCCTGTCACATTTCGGAATCCGTCCGTTCCGGGCTTTAAGTATCCGCTTCCGAGATAGATATGATCCACTCCCGCGAATGTAAAGAACTCTGCCAGTGCCTCCGGGCTGGATGACAGATTGAAGTTTCCGCCGCTTCCCTCGATGTCCGTATAGCTCTGGGTGCTGCACGGGAAGCGCAGCATCTCCGGCTGTTCCCCGAATACGACGACGCGTTTTCTCGGATTTTCCGCCAGCACGTCCCAGATCTTCTCATTTCCGTATGAGACGAGCAGTTCATGGGACTCTTCCATATGATCATAATATCCTTTATGGAAGATTTTCACCGGTGTCAGTCCCAGCGTTCCACCCCAGTTGCTCACGGCTGTGATCGTCACATTAAAAAGAAGGAACGGGACCAGCATCCTGCAGATCGTTCCGCGGAGGAAACCGCTCTTTAATTTTCCTGCTGTGATCACCGCCAGGATCGCTGAAAGTGCATAGAGAAGCAGGAAATAGTTTCCATCCACCTGCCATAAAAGATAAAGCGCCGCGAGACTCACGATCCCATTCGTCACAAAGACCAGCGCCAGGCAGATCAGGGAGCTTTTTTCTTTCCGTCCCAATTTCTTCACATCCGCCAGCACCGGCAGACCGACCATCAGAAGAAAGATCAGGAGCAGCGGCGATCCCCAGGCGATCCGCACATGTGCCATATCTTCGCCCACCGGGGCCATGAGAATGCCGTAAATCCTCTTTAAAATGTGCTTGAGCCCCGCCAGGGAGATCAGTGCCCCGCCGTTTGACGGCAGACTCTCAAACCGGTACGGATACCGCACGGTAAAGCCGAGGGCCGCCCAGATCGAGTTGAACACGGATGTCAGCGGAAGTCCCGTGTGCAGCCATGTCCGGTACCAGATGAGAAGCCACATCGGGATCATAAAGCCAAGGGATGGAAGGACACTTCCGCGGAACTTAAATCTCAGCTGTTTTGTGAGCAGGATGTAAAGTCCGGCGGTTCCTGCCGCCGCTGTGGAAAATACAAGCGCCGTCGGCTTTAACCCGAGTGTCATCAGGTAGGCATCCACCGCCAGTACCAGGTAGGCGCCCTTCTTTCTCCTGATATAGAGAAGCAGAAACAAAAGCATGACAAGCTGCATAAATACCGTCATGGAGTCTGTCTTTGCAGTGATGGACATGTTCATGATCCCGGGTATGCAGGAGAGCAGCGTCATACAGCCCACCGCATGCTTTCTTCCGACAAAAAGTTTCACGATCTGGCCCGCGGTGATCAGGGTCCCAAGCGTCATCCAGATCTGGAAACTCAGGAAAAAGCCGTAGGACGGCAGTCCGGAGATCGGTAAAAGCAGTGTCTCCAGGCCCTTCGAGTACGTGTATACCACGTTGACCATTCCGAGATTTTCATAGATCCCGCCGCCGTTATCCAGGACATACTCACTCCGCAGGCCATAATGGAGCGAGTCGTAATCGGCGCAGATGTTCATTCTTCCGGCCTGCAGGAGGACCATCGCAAGAATGATCGCGATGCAGGCGGACATTTCCAGAGAGATCTTCGTCTCCTTCGGGATCTGCCTCCACGGCTTTCCGTCATCTCCTGCCGTCCTTAATTCCATAAACCGGAAACCGATCAGAAATCCGGCAATGATCACCGTAAGTAAACGGAAGCTCTGGATCCCGCACCCGAAAAGCAGGGATCCTATACAGAATAAAAAGATCATACATCCGCTTCCCAGAAGGAAATCCGCAAGTCCGCTGATCACATGATACTCTCTCCAGACATGATTTCTGTCCATCCCTCTGCGAAGACGCGCGCCGAGCATCAAAAGGACCAGAACATAGGCGCCGGACAGGAACATCGCCGTGAACGCCTGATGGATCCAGAGGAATCCGGCTGTGATCAGGAGAGCTGCTCCTGCTCTGAGCCGGTTTCGATCGATTTTCCATATCGCGAACAGATATAGGAAAAACAGCACAATGATCTCTGCCAGAAGTTCGATCGTCTCCGGTCTTCTAAGCCGGATCCCATCCACTCCTGTCACATAAACCTGTCCGATCGCAACTAAGAGCGCGGGCACCGCCGCCAGCGCCAGAATAATTAACGAGGCCCATTCCCGTCTCTTCATAATTCCCCCCCGGTTGCGGTTCTTCTCCGGCATAATTCCTGCTGTCTGCCCATTCGTACATCCGGATATCGTCCGCAGGCATCCATAGGATTTTTCAACATCATGCAGACATGTATTATCATATCGGTACTATTCCGCATAAAATCTGTCTTCCAGCATCAGGCAGAGCGCATGGTAGATCGGAAGGTGGAGTTCCTGGATCTTGTAAGTCTCCTGCTCCGGTACAATGATCGCGACATCTGCGATCTTTGCAAGTTTTCCGCCGGTCTTTCCTGTGAGTCCGATCACTTTCATTCCCTTCGCCTTTGCAGTCACTGCGGCATACATCACATTTTCCGCGTTTCCGGAGGTACTGATCCCGAGGAACACATCCCCTGCTTTTCCATAGCCGTTTACCTGCTGGGCATAGGAAAGCATCCCGTCCACATCATTTGCGAATGCAGAGGAAAGCGCTGCATGGTTTGTGAGCGCGATGGCCGGAAGTCCGCCCTGGAGTTTCTTCGCGAGTTCCGCTCCCCGTTCCGGGTCTGTCTGCTTTAAAGCCTCTGCGAGTTCCGCAGATACCGGGCGGCGTTTTACGAAGCCTTTCATCAGCTCACCGACGATATGGTCAGAATCTGCGGCACTTCCGCCGTTTCCTGCGATCAGAAGTTTTCCGCCGTTCTCATAGCATGTCTCTAAGATCTTGTATGCCTCTTCGATCTGGTCCTTTACGGCATCCAGGACCGGATATCTCTTTACTAATTCCTGAATCATTCTTTCTCCTTTTCACCCGCCTGATCCTGTATAATGGGCAGGTATTGCCATTTTCATGCTATCCATTTTAACACATAAGCGCCGGTCTTTCCACCGTCAAATTGCTTACAATACAGAATCTTACAGAGTTTTTACATTTGTTCTCGAACTAAAAAAATCCGCAGGAAGTCACCTTCCTGCGGATCAAAACATTCAAAGTATAAAAGTTGATTACTTAAGAGTAATCTTAGCGCCTTCAGCCTCAAGTTTTGTCTTGATGTCGTTAGCTTCGTCTTTGGATGCACCCTGCTTAAGAACCTTCGGAGCGCCGTCTACAACGTCCTTAGCTTCCTTGAGGCCAAGACCTGTTACTTCACGAACAACTTTGATAACTTTAACCTTGTTCGGGCCTACTTCTGTAAGCTCAACGTCGAACTCAGTCTTCTCTTCCTCTGCTGCTGCGCCAGCGCCTGCTGCTGCAACTACTACGCCTGCTGCTGCGGATACACCGAACTCTTCCTCACAAGCCTTTACTAATTCGTTTAACTCTAATACGGATAATTCCTTGATAGCTTCGATAAACTCAGCGGTTGTTAACTTTGCCATTATAATTTACCTCCATAATAATTTATATTTCACGTTTGTTTTTCACAACTTTTATACAGCATCTATGCTGCCTTTGACGGGATCACGCGATGCGTGTTTCCGCCTGCAGGACCGGGATGAGGATTAAGCCTCTGCCGGAGCTTCTGCGCCTTCGCCGTTCTTCTCTGCGATCTGGTTGAGAACACGAGCGAAGTTTGTGATCGGGGACTGCATGCTTCCAAGAAGTCTTCCAAGAAGAACCTCTCTGGACGGGATGCTTGCGATTACACCGATACCTGCTGCATCGTAGTATGTTCCCTCTACAACGCCGCCTTTTAATTCAAGCTTGTCAGCTTTCTTTGCGAACTCAGCTAATACTCTGGCCGGAGCTGTTGCATCTTCTTTAGAAACAGCAAGTGCTGTCGGGCCTTCAAGATGCGGCTCAAGTGCTTCGAACTCAGTTCCCTTTGCAGCGAAGCGGATCATTGTGTTCTTATATACTTTATAAGAAACACCAGCTTCTCTTAACTGTTTACGAAGAGCAGTATCCTGCTCAACAGTTAATCCACGGTAGTCAACGACTACAGCAGACTTTGCTCCGTTGAGGACTTCAGCGATCTCAGCAACTACCGGCTGCTTTAATTCAACTTTTGCCATGAATGGTTTACCTCCTGTTTTATTTAGTATTGGATTCGCCGTCACAGCATTTTTTCGCTTATCAGAAAAACCTCTCTGTCCGCAGACCGAGAGGTTTACAAAATTCTGTGTGAGTTTTGTACGTCCCTCGGCAGGTGTTTTTACCTTACGCCTTACGGCACCTGCTGTCTTCGGCATTCAATACCCGAATAGTTTATCATAATATATTTGGATTGTCAATCACTTTTTTAGTTTTTTGCATTAAAATACTGCCAGACGGTCAATCCGGCTGTACGCCGCTGGGGCGCAGAACCAGATCAATGTCTGACAGTTAAAATGACACAATCGACTAGTTTGTTAACTTAGCTACGTTTAACTTAACGCCCGGGCCCATTGTGGAAGTAAGAGTAACGCTCTTTAAGTAAGCGCCCTTTACTGTGCTCGGTTTTGCTTTGTTGATTGCATCCATAAGCGTCTGGAAGTTGTCCGCTAACTGTTCTTCTGTGAAAGAAGCCTTACCTACTGGCACGTGAATGATGTTTGTCTTATCGAGTCTGTACTCAATCTTACCAGCTTTGATCTCTTTGATAGCCTTTGTAACGTCCATTGTTACTGTACCAGCCTTCGGGTTCGGCATTAAGCCCTTCGGTCCGAGTACACGGCCAAGACGTCCAACAACGCCCATCATATCCGGTGTAGCAACAACTACATCAAAATCTAACCAGCCTTCGTTCTGGATCTTCGGGATTAAATCCTCTGCTCCAACGAAGTCAGCACCTGCAGCCTGAGCCTCATCAGCCTTCGGTCCTTTAGCGAATACAAGGATACGAACAGTCTTACCTGTTCCGTGCGGCAGAACTACTGCACCACGGATCTGCTGATCAGCATGACGGCCATCACAGCCTGTTCTTAAGTGAGCCTCGATTGTTTCATCAAATTTAGCAACAGCAGACTTTTTAACTAATGCGATTGCATCTGCTGTATCATAAAGAGTAGCGCGGTCGATAGCTTTTGCCGCTTCTACGTATCTTTTTCCTCTTTTCATTATAAAAAACCTCCTGTGGTAGTGTCGGGAGTCCTCCCTCCCACGTGATTGTTGCTGTATATGGAGGTCCGTCCTCCATTCAGTTGCTTACGATCAGTCTGTTACGGTGATACCCATGGAACGAGCAGTACCAGCGATCATGCTTGTAGCAGCCTCGATGCTTGCAGCGTTTAAGTCTGGCATCTTGAGCTCAGCGATCTTCTGTACTTCTGCTCTTGTAAGAGTAGCTACCTTTGTTTTGTTCGGTGTTGCGGAACCGGATTTGATCTTTGCAGCCTTCTTTAATAATACAGCAGCCGGCGGAGTCTTTGTGATGAAGCTGAAGCTTCTGTCAGCGTAAACTGTGATAACAACCGGGATGATCATATCGCCCTGATCAGCAGTTTTAGCGTTGAACTCCTTTGTGAACTGTACGATGTTAACACCGTGCTGTCCAAGAGCCGGTCCAACTGGCGGAGCCGGTGTTGCCTTGCCGGCAGGAATCTGTAATTTAATATAACCTGTAACTTTCTTTGCCATAATTAGGCACCTCCTAAATAATGTGGTAATGTCGGGGATTTCCCTCCCACGCGGGCACAAAGTCCGTTTTCCTAAAAAAGGTACGGACGACCGGTCCGGATCTTAGTCCGTTTACGGTCACATCTTCTTGATTTCAGAAAAGCTCAGTTCCACCGGTGTTTCACGGCCGAACATCTCGACGTTGATTGTAATGGACTGCTTGGACTCATTGACGGTTCTAATGACACCGACGGTATCCTTCCATGCGCCGGCCGTAACAACGACGGTATCTCCGACGGCGAAATCTACAACGACATCCGGTGCCTTAAAGCCAAGGCTCATCATCTCTTCTTCTGAAAGCGGCACCGGCTTGGATCCCGGTCCTACGAATCCGGTCACACCTCTGGTGTTCCGTACAACGTACCATGTGTCATCATTCATGATCATATGAATCAGCACATAGCCCGGGAACATCTTACGCTCGACCTGCTTCTGAGCACCGTTTTTAAGCTCGATGACTTCTTCCAGCGGGACGGAGACCTCTAAGATCTGATCCTGAAGACCTCTGTTTTCGATTGTTTTCTCAATGTCAACCTTTACCTTATTCTCATATCCGGAATAAGTGTGTACAACATACCATTGTGCTTCTGACATATCTTCACCTCATCCTTAACCAAGTACAATATTGAGACCAAATTTGATGATCAGGTCAAGGGCTGCGATAACAATCCCCAGAATTACTGTTGATACGACTACTACAACGGTCTCTTTCGTAAGCGTATCCTTATCCGGCCAGATGATCTTATTGAATTCAGCTTTTAAGCCTTTGATAAAGTCCGTTTTAGGGGCTTTCTCATTACTTGCCGTTTCTCCCATAAATTCACGTCCTTCTTGCAAACCGGATTACTTAGTTTCTTTGTGCATCGTATGTCTCTTGCAGAATCTGCAGTACTTCTTTGTCTCCATGCGGTCCGGATGAGTCTTCTTATCCTTCGTCATGTTGTAGTTGCGCTGCTTGCATTCTGTGCATGCCAGTGTAATCTTAGTGCGCACGACTTCCACCTCCGTTTAATTTCTTTGTAAGGCGGCCTTTTCTCTATTCATTGCTATCGTTTTTTGAGCATAAAAAAAAGACCTATATCTTCCATTCGCCCGAATATTGTAACATAAGAATTGCGGCGCGTCAAGCATTTCCTTGAGAAATAAGAGTTTTCGTGGAGTTTTAGTTGATTGGCGGGGCAGGGAACTTTCAGAAAGCAGTGCTTGTGGGATTCAGGGAAGGTTCCTCTAGGCTTGCAGGCGACTGCTAGGGACGAAAAAAAGATGATGCAACTCGCTTCGCTCAGACAAGCATCATCTTTTTTCCAACGCATTCACCTGCGAGCCAAGAGGAACCAGATCCCTGTATCCAGGCACTGCTTTCTGAAAGTTCCCTGCTGCTGTGTAGTTGGCACGCCAAGGAGAAGGGGCACTATTGGGAACAAGATTTTGCGCAAGAGCGGACTTTGGTCAGTTGTCTCGTAAATAAAAAAAGCCTCTCGTTTCCATCTTTCAGGCAACAAGAAGCTTTTCATTATCTAATATTTACAGGACCTTCGATAAGAATTCCTTTGTTCTCTCATTCTTCGGATGCGCGAAGAACTCTTCCGGTGGAGCTTCTTCGAGAATTTTTCCCTGATCCATAAACAGCACGCGGTTTGCAACCTCTCTCGCAAAGCCCATCTCGTGGGTGACAACGACCATGGTCATTCCTTCGTTTGCAAGCTCCTTCATGAGATCCAGTACCTCACCTACCATCTCCGGATCGAGAGCACTCGTCGGTTCATCGAAGAGGATCACATCCGGCTTCATCGCCAGAGCGCGGACGATGGCCACACGCTGCTTCTGTCCGCCGGAAAGCGTGGACGGATAAACGTCTGCTTTATCCTCAAGGCCGATGCGGCGTAACAGCTCAAGGGCTTCCTCTCTCGCCTGTGCCTTGATCTCTGCCTTCGTTTTCGGCGCGTCAGGTGCCAACGTTCCTTTTCTCTTTGCCTTCTTTAACTCTTTACAGCGCACATAGACCGGTGCCATCATGATATTCTCGATCACAGTCATATTGTTGAACAGGTTGAAGTGCTGGAATACCATACCCATATGGCGGCGGTGGATATTGATGTCCACGCGCATATCGGCGATATCTACGCCGTTAAAAATGATGCTGCCGGAGGTCGGATCCTCCATACAGTTTAAGCATCTTAAAAATGTACTTTTTCCGGAGCCGGACGGACCAATGACTACAACGATGTCACCTTTATTGATGGTCACATTGATTCCCTTCAGGACTTCCAGATCACCAAATGTTTTTTTCAGATCAATGACGTCTATCACTCTTCTTCAGGCTCCTTTCCATCAGTTTAACAAGAATTGAGATCACCAGCACGAGAACGATGTAGATCGCCGCCATGACAAGATACGGGACCATGAACTCGTAGCTGTTGCTTCCGATATAGTTGAAGGCAACGTAAAGATCCGCCGCGCCGACAAAGCTGACAACGGAGGTTTCCTTGATCAGGGCAATAAACTCATTGCCCAGAGTCGGAAGAATATTTTTTACTGCCTGCGGGATCACGATCCGGATCATCGCAGGGCCAAAGCCAAGACCGACTGCACGTCCCGCCTCAAGCTGTCCCGGATCAACGGACTGGATACCGCTTCGCATGATCTCGGAAATATACGCGCCGCTGTTCAATCCAAAGACCACCATGGCAACACGGACACCTGGCAGCTTGATCCCCATAAGGGGCAGCATAACGTAGTAGAAGATCAGAAGCTGCACGACCATCGGGGTTCCGCGGAAGAGACCTACGTAGAAGCTGCAAACCGCGTTCAACGCCCGCGGAAGTGTCTTATATTTCGGCAGGACGCGGACCGTCGCGATGATGGTACCGATCAAAACACCGATAATCATGCCGACTACCGCGATCAGAAGCGTATTCTGCAGACCCTGCACAACTTTGACGTAACCGTTTTTCTCAATAAATATCTGTACAAACTTGTTCCATTTGTTCCCGAAGTTTCCCATAATACCTCCAGATAGCAAAAACACAGCGTTTCCTGCCATGTTCCAATACAGTCAAAAAGCGGGAGCGAACCGTATCCTGCCCCCGCTTTTCTGACCGGTGTTTCCAATATTTTTACTGCATTGCGTTGATCGCCTTTGTGATGCTTTCTGCCGGAGCCGCATCAATGATCACGTACTTCACGTTGCCGTTGATCATATCCTGAACTGCAAGAGATGCACTCTTATACGGTACCCACTCGGCCGGAAATCCTTCAAAGCCCCAGTCATCACTGCCCTCAACAAAGTACTGTGCTGTGGTTCCCTGCTGTCCGCCAATCTTGTCGCTCGCGCTTAAGCCCTTAAGAACCTCTTCTACGGAAGCTGCATCCTTACAGTCATCAAAAGCCGTATCATCTGCCAGTGTAACCAGTCTCTGGGATGCTTTATAATACGGATCGGAGAAGGTTACATATTCTTCTCTCTCCTCGTTGATCGTTAAGCCTGCCATTGCGATATCGCATTTGTGCTGACCAACAGATAAGCATACAGCATCAAAGTCCATGTTTTCAATTACAAGCTCCTTGCCAAGCTCCTGTGCGAACAAAGCTGCGATTTCCATATCGATTCCCTTGTAGCTGTCACCGTCAACATACTCAAACGGCTCAAAGGACGCGTTTGTCGCAACAACAAGCTGATCCTTGGAAGCATCATACTCTGCAGACTCTACTGCAGCCGGCTCGCCGTCACTGAAATATTTATCGCAGATCTCATTGAAGGTTCCGTCCTCCTGGATCTTTGCGATAAATGCATTTACCTGCTCAAGCAGCTCCGGCTGGTCTTTATCCACGCCGAATGCATACTGCTCATCTGTAAGATCATATTCGATCACCTTAACAACCCCCGCTGCCTCATCTTTCTTTTCTGCCGCAGCCTCACCTGCTGTTGTCTCTGTCTTGTTCTCTGCCGCTGCCGTTGTCTCTGTAGTCTTGCTGCCGCAGCCTGTAAGAAGTGATGCCGCCATTGCAGCGGTCAAACATAATGCAATCGCCTTTTTCATAATATTTTCCTCCTCTAACCCAATACGAATTTGCAACTTTTTCGATGGAACCCACTATACCACAGGCCTATACAAAAAGCAAGCGTTTATGCATATGTTTTTGTATATTTATGCAGCCCCTCTCATTCTATAACCTGTATGCATATCACTTTTCCCTGTCCTATCGGCCCCCGGTCATGCAGATCACAACGAAATAGATCCGGCTGATCCCCGATGCCCGCAGGGCCCTCGCGCACGCCTCGATGGTACTGCCCGTTGTATAAATGTCGTCCACAAGGATCACGCTCCTGATCCCCTCCGGGATCTCCCCCGCCGCAAAGGCACCGGAAAGGTTTTTAAGCCGCTCCGATACTGAGAGATCCTTCTGCGGCAGCGTCTTCTTATTTCTCACCAGCATTTCCGGCATTACCGGAATCCCCAGCTTCTTTCCGATGACCCGAGCCAGAATCTCTGCCTGATTGAATCCCCGGGTCTTTTTCCTCGTGGCATGGACCGGTACCGGAACCAGGACATCCGCCTGCATCCGGCGGATCGTCCGTCCGTACCGTGCCGCCAGAGCTGTTCCGTAAAAATCCAGGTACTCTCTCTTATTATTGTACTTGATCTGCGCCATGGAATGCCTCGCCGCCTCATCATAATTTAATAAGGCGATCCCGTACTCAAACGCGCGCGGATGGCGCATGCAGTCCGGACAGAACTCCAGACTCCCGTCTTCAATCTCTTTTCCGCATTTTTTACATACCGGTGATCTTACAAACGATAGTTTATGAAGGCAGTCCGGGCAGATCATCCGCCCGAAGCCGCCTGTGATATCCCCGCATACCGGACAACGGCGGGGATATAGAACATCAAGAATTTCATTGAATTTCATGTTATCTCCAGAATCCGATCCTTCAGCCCCGAATACCGTTTCTGTTCCACCTCATTATCCACCATCGCCTGGAACACCTCCGGGATTCCCACGAGGCAGACGCAGGCTTTCGCCCTCGTAACCGCCGTGTAGATCAGATTTCTCGTCATCAGCATCCGCGGTCCCGAATGGACCGGGATCACCACTGCCGGATATTCGCTTCCCTGGGATTTGTGGATCGTGATCGCGTAGGCGAGTTCCAGCTCCTCCAGCTGCTTAAAGCTGTACTCCACCATCTTCCGCTCATCAAACTCCACCTCCATCGTCTCTGCGAAGCTGTTGATGGACCGGATGATCCCCGTATCCCCGTTGAAAACGCCTTCGCCCTTATCCACCGGGATTCCGTAGCGGTTGCGGATCTCCCACTCGATCTGGTAATTGTTCTTGATCTGCATGACCTTATCGCCCACGCGGAAAATCGTCCCGCCGGACTCTTTCTCCTGCTTATTCGGCGCAGGCGGGTTAAACTTCTCCTGAAGCTGCTTATTTAATGCCTCGACTCCGAGAGCGCCCTTCCGCATCGGCGTCATGATCTGGATATCCGACATCTCCGCATGGACGTAGTTCGGCAGCTTATCCTGTACAAGGACCATCATATCCTTCACGATGTCCGCCGGATAATCGCGCCGGATAAACAGAAAGTCACGGCTTTTCTTATTTAAAGGAACTGTTTCCCCATCGTTGATCTTATGGGCATTGACGATAATGTCACTCTGAGCCGCCTGACGGAAGATCTTTGTGAGTTTCACCACAGGAAACGCCTCCGACGCGATCATATCCCGCAGAACATTTCCCGGTCCCACGCTCGGAAGCTGGTTTACATCGCCCACAAGGATCAGCCTCGTTCCTACATTCACTGCCTTTAAGAGCGAGTGGATCAGGCTGATATCCACCATGGACATTTCATCGATGATGATCACATCCGCGTCCAGAGGATTTTCCTCGTTCCGCTCAAAATGCATGCCCTCCAGCCGGTTCTCTCCGGAATTCCCGTTATTTTTCGGATCCGCGACAGGCGCCCCGGTCAGCTCCAGAAGGCGATGGATCGTCTTTGCCTCATATCCGGTCGCCTCCGTCATGCGCTTTGCCGCACGCCCCGTCGGGGCCGCCAGAAGGATCTCCATATCTTCCTGGTCAAAATAGTGGATGATCGTGTTGATCGTCGTTGTTTTACCAGTTCCAGGTCCTCCGGTGATAATAAGGAGACCATTGCTCACCGCCTCCATCACCGCCTGCTCCTGGAGCTCATCCAGCTCGATCTTCTCCGCCTCCGTGATCTTTTTGAGCCGTTTTTTCACGTCCTCCTCATTGATCTTCGAGTGGATATTCAGATCATGCAGCATTCTCGCCGTATTGAGTTCCATATAGTAGAACTGTGCCGGATAGATGATCCGCTTTCCGTCCTTCTCCTTCACCACCAGCTTCTTCTCCATCTGGAGATCCACCAGGTGTTTTTCCATGTGCTCCGGTTCCACATTTAAGAGCGCTGATGCGTTGGCAAACAGCTCCTCCTCCGGCAGATATGTATGGCCGTTTCCCGTCGCCTGGAGCAGTGCATAGAAGAGTCCGCTGCGGATCCGGTAATCGGAATCCGTAAAGATACCGACTTTCGCCGCGATCTCATCCGCGATCTTAAAGCCTACGCCCTGGATATCATCCGCGAGCTGATAAGGATTTTCCTGGATGACCGAGTACATCTTCGGACCGTAATGCTGGTAGATCTTCACCGCAAGGTTCATGGAAATCCCGTACTGCTGGAGGAAGACCATCGCCTGGCGCATATCCCGTTTTTCCTCCACCTGGCTGCAGATCTCCATCGCCATGCGCTCGCTGACGCCTTTGACCTCTGCGAGGCGCTCCGGCTCTTCTTCCATGATCCGGAAGGTGTCCGCCTTGAACTTCTTTACGATCCTTTTAGCTAAAGCAGCTCCGATGCCTTTGATAGCACCGGAGCCGAGATACCGTTCAATTGCCAGTGTGTCCTCGGGAGCTTTTATCTCATAGCTCTCCACCGCAAGCTGTTCTCCGTAGATGGAGTGTTCCACCATCCGGCCGGTTGCCTCGATCCGCTCTCCCTCGCTGATATAAGGGAATGTGCCGACGAGGACATATTCCTCCCCGCCGTCTGCCACGCTTAAGACCGAGTAACCGTTATCTTCGTTGCGGTATTTGATTCTTTCCACATAGCCTGTTACAGTTGCCATTTTTTATTTTTCTGCGCCTTTTCCGCCGTGTGCGAACTCGATGAACTTACCGGTTCCGATCGCAACCGCGGTGAGCGGCTCCTCAGCGATCATCGTCGTGATTCCTGTCTTCTCCTCGATCAGGGCGTCAAGTCCTGAGATCAGGGATCCGCCGCCGGTGAGAACGATTCCGCGGTCAAAGATATCTGCCGCAAGTTCCGGCGGTGTGCGCTCCAGTACGTTGTGTACGGCGTCAACGATCTGCATTGCCGGCTCTCTTAATGCCTCAAGTGTCTCGTCAGATGTAACAACGATCGTCTTCGGAAGACCCGTCACAAGGTTTCTTCCGCGGACTTCCATCGTCACAAGCTCCGGACGGCGGTAAGCTGCGCCGATATTGATCTTGATCTCCTCAGCGGTTCTCTCACCGATCAGAAGATTGTGTTTCTTTCTCATATAGCGGACAAGGGCTTCATCGAAGTCATCTCCGGCCGTCTTGATCGAGGTGCTGACTACAGTACCGCCGAGAGAGATGACTGCGATATCCGCAGTACCGCCTCCGATATCTACGATCATATTTCCGCATGCCTTGGAGATATCAATTCCGGCACCGATTGCTGCTGCAACCGGCTCTTCGATAATGCAGACCTCACGGGCACCTGCCTGGTAAGTCGCATCCTCTACGGCCTTTCTCTCAACTTCCGTTGCACCGCTCGGGATGCAGACTGCGATACGCGGTTTTCTCAAGGTTCTCTTTCCCACCGCTTTGTTGATGAAATACTTTAACATCTTCTCGGTTACGGTATAATCGGAAATAACACCTTTTCTCAACGGTCTTACCGCTACGATATTACCCGGAGTACGTCCGATCATCAGACGCGCCTCCTCACCGAAAGTAATTACTTTATTTGTTTCCCTGTCCAGTGCTACTACGGACGGTTCCTTTAAAACAACGCCTTTTCCTTTAATATAAACAAGGATGCTGGCGGTACCCAAGTCAATTCCAATGTCGTTTGACATCATCATTGTCGTCTTCCTCCTGTCTTTCTAACTGAAAATCTCCTGAATCTATTTCCGCGTCCGATACAGGACGCGCCTCGCTTCTCTCTATCAGAAAACCCTGTCCCCGCAAAATATATCCTGCATTGTACTGCATATTTCTGCAGCTTTCATGATCTCGCAGTATTTCCGGTCACGAAAGTGACCGCACATACAGGGCGCGAAATATCAGTTTTTATTATATACGAAAGGCATTTGTTTTTAAAGGGGTTTTTGAAATTTTTTACTGTACCCACACGCCGTTCTTATCAACATAATACTTTCCGTCGATCATCCGGCTCGTAAGCATCGCGCCGTCAGTTCCGCAATAGTACCATGTCCCGTTCGTCTGTACCCACTGGTTCTTCACCATCGCGCCACCGGCTCCGCAGTAATACCACTGGTTATTATTCAGGATCCACTGGTTCTCCGCCATATATCCGGACTGGTTAAAATAGTACCAGACATTGTTGATCTGCTTCCAGTTTGCGACCGGATATGTCTTATCCGGATTGCACCACCACCAGCCATTGCTGTCGCGGAGCCATGCGCCATTCGCTGAACCGGTCGTACTTCCGCTTGGCTGGCTCCCCGAACCGGAAGTACCGTTTCCATAGTACGCAGACGCCGCGTTCCGGTTCGCATAGATCGCAGCGGCTCCGCCCCGGTCTACATCCTTCGGCTCAGACTCTTTCCAGCTGCTCTCATCACTTCCGCGGATTGCCTTGACTTTAAATGTATAACTGCCTTCTTTTGTGAATGATCCGCAGAAATTATAATAGTTGTTTGTCGTCGTGTATGCGGAACCTACGCTGTCCCCGTCGCGGTATAAACGGACCTGATATTTCTTTGCATATTCTGTTCCTTCCCAATATGCAACTCCGCCATAGCTGTCGTCCCAGGAGAGATCATAGACATCCAGATCATAATCTTCATCATCATACTCCGAATCAATATCCGAGATCTGCTGAAGTGTCACATATACATACAATTTTGATGTACTTCTTGTCACCGATGTCACCTTCTGTTCATCATTTCCAAGATATACATCTGATTTGCTCAGTCCGGACGAAAACGCGTAGTCACTCTCGGCACCGATCGTAATCTTAACCTTCGGCTTCGTATCATCATTCCAGTCTCCGCTCGGCTCGTTGGTAATGGAGATCTCATCTACATAGCAGCCGTCATCTGACACATCTGCCTCCACTTCCAGGTTGTCCGAATCCGTCAGGACTGCATTGATATCGATCGTGACCTCCTCGATCTTTTCCGATGCCATTGCCTGGAATGCCAGCAGGGCAGTCATAAGAAGTGCTGCCGGTATTGCAACTATTTTTTCTTTCTTCATTGTGAACCTCCCGTTTTCCTGTCATAGATATTCAGATTTATCAGGTCAGTAGCTTAAAAATCCTCCTGCTGAAAACTGCATCGGATCTTCAACCTTCGTCCCTTATATTATTCCATATTATACCAGAAATTTAAGAATGATTTATGTTCAAATTTCCTGTTAAACTTCGGCAAAATTGCGGCACATCTCTGGTAAATCCGCGTCACGGAATCTATCGACTGTTTTCGACATAATTCTTTCTAAATCGTTAAGTAAATTTACTTTCTTTTAATTTTTTACTCACATTTTAGACACATTTTGCCTCTATAATACAATTACGTTATCCGAAAGGATAACCTGCCTTTGTTTCAAGTGTTACACTTGAACACACAAAGCTTTTTCATACTCATACCTGTCGGAGGCGACTTCGGCAGGTCCCCCTAAAAAAATTGATACTTTCCATACTCCCCTTAGGGACTGCAGGAACGGCTGCGGTTCCTATTTTTTTTGCCCATGATCTCCGCATTTTTTCACGCTTCTATCGACGCCTCCCATTCCATTGACTTGCATTCCATCTCACGGTATAGTAAATGTAATAACATTACCCGGATGCAGGACGCTGTTCACCGGTGTTGTCTCTGCACTGCGGTTCATTACACGAGGGGGGAATTATTATGAAATCGCTTAAACGTATCGCTGCAGCCGCATTATCTGCTGCACTCTGTTTTTCCATGACTGTTCCGGCCTACGCCGACCACTACCAGACTCCAAAGTCCATCAAGGGCGTTCTGATCAATGAACACGCCCAGATCCCGGACGTTCTCGAAGTCGGTGCTTCTCAGGTCGTTTTAAACTTTCCGATGTCCTGGGCATTCAGCAGCCAGTTGTCTGTCTGCCAGGATCTCTACACAAAGCTTGACCAGGCAGGCGTCACTGTGACGCTGATCGTCTTAAACGACTGGGCAGCAGCGAGCTACAGCCCGTCTCTTCTTCCGGTATCCCAGCCAACCGGCGCAAGCTACTACGCGTTCAACACCTTAAACGATGCCGGCGTCCAGGCCACAAGAGAGGCCGCGAAGCGCGTCACAGAGGCATTCAGGGATTGTGTCTCCAACTGGGTCATCGGCAACGAAGTCAATGATGGACAGGCGTGGAACTATATCGGACAGATGGATATTGACACCTACTGTTCCAACTACGCGACCGGATTCCGCACCTGGTACGACACCATCAAAGGTTCCAACAAGCTGGCAAACGTCTATATTCCGTTTGACTTCCGCTGGAACTGCGGACAGGTCGAGGGCTTCAAGTACGGCGCTATGGACATGATCCCGCGGTTAAACAGCCGCCTGAAAGATACCGACTACGGTATCGCATGGCACGCATATCCAGAGACCTTCGAGGATCCGGTCTTCTCCGATGACAAATATACACTGGAAAAAGCAGATACTTATATCATCAACCTGAAGAATCTTCATATTCTGACCGATTATATGCAGCAGGCCGACATGCTTTCCCCGTCCGGAAAGGTCCGCCACCTGATCCTCTCCGAGCAGGGGTTCACTTCCGATTCCCCGGTCCACGGCGGTCAGTGCCTCGATCTCCAGGTCCAGTGCATTAAGGAAGCTTATGAGACCGCAAAGGCAAATCCGTATGTGGAAGCCTTCCTGTTGAACCGTATGAAGGATGAGCAGGGACTTCTGGGTGCCCATTATGCGTTCGGCCTCATCGATGTGAACGGAAATAAGAAGCCAAGTTTTGAGGTATATAAAAATCTTCAGTAATTTCCCCATTGCTCAACCGTCCGTATTAAAGATACAGCAGACAGCCAGATACTTTTACAATAAATCAATTGACAAAACAGCCGTCCCGGTCATATCCAGGGCGGCTGTTTTCACATCTGTTTGCTTTTTCCATATCCGTTCTCCCGTTGCACCTTGTTATTTCCCCGTTTCTGTCGTATGATATGGATAATCTGAATTTACAACCGAGAGGAGATCTATGTACACTTACACCTGGTATCAATGGTTTACATTTTTTTATCTGTACTGTTTCTTTGGATGGATCTTCGAGTCCACCTATGTTTCCTTAAAACAGAAGCGCTTCGTGAACCGCGGCTTTCTGCGGCTGCCGATGCTGCCGTTATACGGAAGCGGCGCAGTCATGATGTTATGGGTATCTCTCCCGTTTCAGGACAGCCTGATCCTCACCTATATCTCCGGCGTTATCGGTGCCACGGCTCTGGAGTACGTGACTGGATATGTGATGGAACGGCTCTTCAAGATCCGCTACTGGGATTACAGCAACCAGCCCTTTAATGTCCACGGATATATCTGCCTCAGCTCCTCCATCGCCTGGGGATTCCTGACGATTTTTATGACGCACCTGATCCACAAGCCCATCGAGCGGGCTGTCCTCGCGATGCCGCTCTACTGGGATCTGTTTTTTGTGTTTTTTGTGACGGTGCTCTTTGTTTACGATTCCATCATCTGCACAAAGGAAGCTCTTGCCTTTGGAAAGTCCCTGGAAGCTATGCAGAAGCTCCGTGCGGAGCTTGACAATCTTCAGGTACAGCGCGCACTTCTCAGGATGAATACCGAAGACCGCTTGCAGGCCGCCAAAGAAGAACTGCTGGATCAGATCGAGGCAAAGAGAGTTCAGGCTGCCGCTCTCACCGGAATGAGTATGGAAGAATTCCGGGAAAAAGCCGGTACAAAGTTCAAATCCATCAAGGAAAAACCGGCTGCCGGTATGTCCCTGATCCAGGAAAAAGCCGGAGCTGCCGCAGATTCCATCCGCGATCTCTCCAATGTCAGCCTTGAGGAATTAAAGGCAAAGGCCGGAGGAAAGCTCGACAGTCTGAAGGACCTTACCGGAATCCATCTGGAAGCGCTCCGCGGGAAATCTGCGGAACAGCTTGCCGAAATGTTAAAGGAACGTGAGTCCCGCCTCGCTGCACTCCGAAAGGAACGCCGCCGTTTCCGCAAAGAAAGAATCCGTTCCAACCCAACCGCTGTTTCCACGAAATATGCACGGGAATTTGAAGAATTAAAGAAATACTTTGAGGCCGAAGGAAGAAACGCAACGCCACAGTAGAAAACGGAAATTTCTTCCGCGCATAAAAAAGAGGTTCATCTCCAGATAATCGGAAATGAACCTCTTTTTTCTGTTTTTCAGGTCTTACGCCTCCGGTTTTTCAACCTGAACGATCGCCTGTTTCTGCATCGGGATACGGCAGTTCTTATTGTTGCCAAACTCAACGATAACAGTATCGTCTGTCATATCAATGATCACTCCGTAGAATCCGCTGGATGTCAGCACGCTGTCACCGACTGCGATGCTTGCCATCAATTCCTGCATTTTTTTCTTTTCCTTCTGCTGCGGTCTGATCGCAATGAAGTACATGAAAGCAAAGATTAAAACAATATATCCAATCCAAAATGCCGGGCTGTTAGTCATATCCGTTGCACCTCCTTTTCTTATACCTTGTCTTTATAGTTCCCTGTCACGCCCTCCAACTTTTTCTCTTTGTACTCGGCGTAGCAGTGGTTCTCAATAGCTTCCCTGATCTCCGTCATCATCGTGTTATAGAAGTAAAGATTGTGGAGCACGCATAAGCGCATTCCGAGCATCTCTTTTGCCTTCAGAAGATGGCGGATATAGGCCCTGCTGTATGAGCGGCAGGCCGGACACTGGCATCCCTCTTCGATGGGGCGCATATCCTTTGAAAACTGCTCATTAAACAGGTTGATCTTTCCGTGGTTTGTATATACATGACCATGACGGCCATTTCTTGTCGGGTAAACGCAGTCGAAGAAATCGACGCCGCGGTCCACCGCCTCAAGGATGTTCGCCGGGGTTCCGACGCCCATCAGGTAAGTCGGTTTCTCTTCCGGGAGATGCGGAACCACCGCATCGAGGATGCGGTACATCTCCTCGTGGCTCTCACCGACCGCAAGTCCGCCGACCGCGTAGCCGTCGCAGTTCATCTTCGAGATCGTATCTGCATGCGCGATACGGATATCCTCGAAGGTTCCGCCCTGATTGATGCCGAACAGAAGCTGTTCCTTATTGACGGTATCCGGCAGGGAGTTTAATCTCGCCATCTCCGCCTGGCATCTCGCCAGCCATCTTGTCGTTCTCGCGACAGAATTCTCCATGTATTCTCTGGTACACGGATGCGGAGCGCACTCATCGAATGCCATCGCGATGGTGGAGCCAAGGTTTGACTGGATCTGCATGCTCTCCTCCGGTCCCATGAAGATCTTATGACCATCGATATGGGAGTTGAAGTAGACGCCTTCTTCCTTGATCTTTCTGAGTCCGGCGAGGGAAAATACCTGGAATCCGCCGGAATCGGTGAGGATCGGACGATCCCAGTTCATAAACCTGTGGAGCCCGCCGAGCTCTTTGATCAGCTTGTCGCCGGTCCGGACATGAAGATGATAGGTGTTGGAAAGCTCCACCTGTGTCCCGATCCCGCGAAGGTCATCGGTGGACACAGCGCCCTTGATCGCGGCGACAGTTCCTACATTCATGAATACCGGCGTGTGGATCGTGCCGTGGACTGTCTCTACGTCAGCCCGTTTGGCACGTCCGTCTTTTGCCAGAATCTTATATTTCATATTTTTCTTGCCTTATAAATTAGTCCCGAAAATTATTTTCCGGATTTCTTCGCTTCCTTTGCTGCTTTCTCAGCATCCTTCTTTGCCTGTTTTTCAACCGCATCCTTCTTCTGCTTCTTTGTGGTCATTACATACCACATAGCGCCTGTCAGGCATACGGAAGAGTAGGTACCACAGATGATACCTGCCATTAACGGGAGTGCGAACTCACGGATGGAGGATACGCCCATGATGAACAGAACAAATACCATGACAAAGGTCGTCAGGGATGTATTGATGCTTCGTGTGAAGGTCTGGGTGATACTTGTATTTACGATATCAACGGTGGATGCCTTCGGTCCCATGAGCTTGATGTTCTCACGGATACGGTCGAAGATAACGATCGTCGCGTTGATGGAGTATCCGACGATGGTAAGCAGGCAGGCGATCGCTGTGGAACCAACGGACCACTTTGCGAGGGCGTAGCATGCAACTACAACCAATACGTCATGGACCAGAGCTAAAACAGCGCTTGCAGCGAAGCGGATATCCTTGAATCGTACCCAGATATAGAGAAGCATAAATACAGTAGCGATCGCTGTAGCCATAACCGCGTCGCGCTTCATCTCAGCACTTACCGCACCGGAGATGCTCTCTGCAGTGATCTTGGACTCATCAACGCCGAAGTTCTCAACAAGTGCCTCGTCTAATGCCTGACGCTCTTCCACGCTTAAGGTTCTTGTCTTGATGATCACTTCGTTTGTTCCTGCAACCTTCTGTGTCTGCGTATCCGCACTGTTAGTGATGGATTCGACTACCGGAACGACCTCGCTTGAGATTCTCTCCAGAGACATGTCCTCATTGAAGGTCACGCTTGTGGAGGTACCGCCCTGGAAGTCAAGGGAGTAATTGAACGCGTTTCCGATGGAGGACTTGTTCATTACCATTCCTGCAACACCTGCGAGGATCATGACAGCTGAGATGATAAAGCAGATATTTCTCTTTCCGAGGAAGTTGATCGCCTTCTTCTCTTTTCTGATGCCGTAGAACTTCTGATCCTGGAAGCCAAGGTTATACAGGGTGTTCAGTGTGAACTTTGTAACGAAAAGTGCTGTGAACATGGAAAGAACGATACCAAGGGCAAGTGTTGTAGCGAATCCTTTAACTGTACCGGAGCCTCTCCAGTAAAGAACAGCCGCTGCGATCAGTGTTGTCACGTTACCATCGACGATGGCGGATAACGCTTTCGCAAAACCTGTCTTGATCGCGGAATGAACTGTCTTTCCGAGACCGATCTCCTCCTTGATACGGGTGAAGATGATGACGTTCGCATCAACCGCCATACCGATGGAAAGGATGATACCGGCAATACCCGGAAGTGTTAATGTAACCTCAAAGGCCGCGAGCAGGATCAGCATCAGTGTCACATAGAGGCAGAGTGCAAGGGATGCCGCAAGACCCGGGATGAGGTAAACTACGATCATGAATACGCATACGATTCCGAAACCGATCGCGCCGGCCTTTAAGCTTGTCGTGATCGCTTCCTGACCAAGTTTCGCGCCTACCACGTTGGAACGGAGTTCCTCCAGTTCCAGGGAAAGGGAACCGATACGGATCGTGGACGCAAGATTCTCAGCCTCTTCATAGGAAGTCATGCCGGAGATAGAGGCCTGTCCGCCTGTGATCGCCTGCTGTACGGTCGGGTTGGAGTACATCACGTTATCGTAAACGATCGCGATCTTCTTGCCGACGTTCGCTGCTGTCACATCTGCGAATTTCTTAGTACCTTCATCCGTAAATGTAAGCGCTACTTCATAGTTATTGTTTCCTGTCTGCTGGTCTTTATAGATCACAGCTTTCGCAGAAGCTACATCGGTTCCTTCCAGTACAACATTCCAGTTCTCATCATAGAACTGTAAGGATCCCGGCTTACCGAGCTCTTCCAGGATCTTGTTCGCGTCTGTGACACCCGGAATATCAACATTGATACGGTTTCCGCCTTCCTGATAAACCTCTGCCTCAGAGCTGTAGTTCTGTACTCTCTGCTGCAGCTTGTACTGGGTATCGGACATATCCTCGGCGCTCGGATTTTCTTCCTTCGCCTGGTAGGTAATGCTGACGCCGCCTGCCAGATCCAGACCGAGCTTGATTCCGCCATTCTGGGAAGTTACTCCGTTCTCATCGGTGACCAGCTTACTCTTCTGAAGAGTATCATAGCCGAAAAATCCGAAGATACCGAGCACAACGAGCAGTCCCAGGAGGCCGAGCAGTCCCTTTCCTTTGTTGCTCTTCATGATAAAATCTCCTTTTTGATATGATTTCGAGGTTCAAAAGGCTTTTTGTCCCTCTTGATTCCGGAGTCTGCCGTAATTGCCGTAATCACCGCCTCCGTCATCCTTACAATAACAGTCCGGGGCTTTCTGCACCTGACCGCTATGATCGATTTAGTTGTTTTCCTCGTCCTCTGCTAAAGCAGCGCGGATCATGATCGCGCACTCGATACGTTTTTTCTGCATCTCGCAGCCGATATCGTAGGCATCCGTAATGCTGCCGTGGAAGTTGAAGGAATTTGCCGCGCATCCGCCGCTGCAGTAGAATCTCGCAAAACAGTTTTTGCATTTCTCTTTCGCGTATACGTTGCAGAGTTTGAATTCATCACGCACCTTCGTGTTGACCACGCCGGTATCCACGTTTCCAAGCAGGAACTCTTCATTTCCAACGAACTGATGGCACGGATATAAGTCTCCCCACGGAGTCACTGCAAGATACTCGGTTCCTGAACCGCAGCCGGACAGACGTTTCGCAACACACGGTCCCTGACTTAAATCAAGCATGAAGTGGAAGAATTTGAATCCTCTTCCCTCTTTCTGACGCTTTACAAACTCTTTTGCGAGTCTGTCATACTCATCCATAATCTGCGGAAGATCTTCCTCACGGATGGAGTACGGCTCTTCCGGAGCTGCAACTACCGGCTCCATGGAAAGCTTCTCAAATCCGAGGTCCGCATAGTGGAGGACATCGTTTCCGAAATCCAGGTTGTTTCTTGTGAAGGTTCCGCGGACGAAATAATCCTTCTCGCCGCGTGATTTCGCGAATTTCTGGAATTTCGGAACAATAAGTTCATAGCTTCCCTTACCGTTTCTGAACGGACGCATCCGGTCATTGACCTCCGGACGTCCGTCAAGGCTTAAGACCACGTTGCTCATTTCTTTATTGCAGAACTCCATGATCTCATCGTTTAAGAGTACGCCGTTTGTTGTCAGCGTGAAACGGAATTTCTTATTGTGCTCCTTCTCCTGGGAACGTCCGTATTCCACAAGCTGTTTTACCACGTTCCAGTTCATAAGCGGCTCGCCGCCGAAGAAATCAACCTCAAGGTTGATGCGGTTTCCGGAGTTTGCGATCAGGAAATCCAGTGCCTTCTTTCCGACCTCAAAGCTCATGAGGGCGCGGCGTCCATGGTACTCGCCTTCCTCTGCGAAGCAGTACTTGCAGGCAAGGTTGCAGTCATGGGCAATATGAAGGCAGAGTGCCTTCACGACCGTCTGACGTTTCTTGAAATCGATCACATAATCTTTGTAAATATCCGCAGCGAACAGCTCCTCCGCGTCGATGAGCTCCTGAATATCGGAAAGCGCGTCCTCAATATCTTCTGCAGAGTACTTACAGACCAATGCTTCTCTCACTGCTTTTTTCTGGTCATCCGTGAGAGGCATCGGTTTTTCCATATCCGGGACGATCTTCGCGAGAACCTCCACGGCATCGTAGAGCAGCGCATCCACGGAATGAACCGATCCACTGTTTACGTCCAAAACAATATGGTATCCATTATTTATATACTGATGTATCAAAGCTAACTTTCTCCTACTGTCTTAATTTTCAGGTGACTGTTCCGTCTCTTCCCGGTTACAGTCACGATCTGGTGGTCTCCTGACTTCTTTCTTACCTGCCCTTTACGGTCTGTCAGTGGCGGCTTTCCCGGCATCGCTGTCCGGGAAACCCGTCACCGGCAGATTCTTTGATCAGACAAGAAATAGCCCCTACAATCATACGACCGTAGGGGTCTCTTTAAAAACTTCCGTTTATTCGAAGCCCCGCATTAGCGGTTGCTGTTTTCACAGCTCTGGTTTCCTACTGTGCAGGATGTCTTGCATGCAGACTGGCAGGATGTCTGGCATTCGCCGCAGCCGCCCTTCTTCATGCTGTTCTTTAAAGTGTTGGAACTTAAAGTTTTTACATGCTTCATGGTATCATTTCCTCCTGTTCTCTTATCGTGGGCATAATACCCCGAATTTAAATGAAATTATACCATACGATTTTCTATTATGCAACGGATTTTATTGCCGTGATGCAGGAAAATCCGGTACGGATATCCACTTTTTATCCGCATAACATGCCGCAGGCAGCTTCCTGATCGTGTCCGGCAGCCACAAAGGAAAAATATCCGGGGGCTTTTTTCAGCCAAATCGGCTCATCAGTTACAAGATCAGCCGCGCGATGCATATGCATGGCCTTTCCTCACATATCCTGTATAAAGCAAACGCCCACACCATGATGTCCTCTCAGAATCTTTCTGTTCCCGATTTTATGAGTTCCGGAAAGACTCCCGGAGTACATCCTTCAAGAAAGGAGTTTTCTCATGCAGACAAACCCGGTATGGCGCATGGTACGCGCCCTGATCGCAACTTATATCCTCTCCGGCATTCTTCTGGCGGTGCTTTCCTTCGCCCTCTTTAAGTTCCGTCTCCCGGAAAATCAGGTCAATCTCGCCGTCTGCGCAGTCTATATCCTCTCCTGCTTTTTCGGCGGTATTATCGCCGGAAAAACAATGAGGACCAGGCGCTTTTTCTGGGGCCTGGTCCTCGGAAGCTTATATTTTCTGTTTTTATATCTCATGTCCCTCGCCCAGAAGGACGGTGTCACGGAAGACACGAAAAGGCTTCTCTCTGTCCTCGCCATGTGCACGGTAAGCGGGATGGCGGGCGGGATGGTGAGCTAACGGTCTCCCACCTTCGTGAGGAAATAAACAACAAGCGCCAGAATCCCCATCACAACGAAGATTCCAAGCATTCCCTTCCACATGATCCCTAAAGCAAGCATTATATTTACATTCATAGTCCAGACCTCCTACATAAAGAATCCAAGGATGATTCCGCCGGCAACTGCAGATGCGACCTGACCGGATACGTTCGCTCCGATAGCATGCATCAGAAGATGGTTTGTTTTGTCCTCCGCAATTCCCATCTTCTCAATGACACGGGCAGACATCGGGAATGCGGAGATTCCTGCTGCTCCGACCATCGGGTTCACTTTGTTCTTGCTGAACAGATTTAAGAATTTCGCAAACACGACGCCGCCGATGGAGTCAAAAATAAAAGCGAAAAGTCCAAGTCCCATGATCATCAGTGTCTGTAAGCTTACGAACTGATCCGCTTTCATGGAGAAAGAAATCGTGATTCCGAGAACAAGTGTGATCAGGTTCGCGAGTGTCGTCTGCGCTGTTTCGGAAAGACTGTTTAAGCAGCCGCATTCACGGATCAGATTTCCGAACATCAGGAATCCTACAAGAGCAACAGACGCCGGAGCGACAAGTCCTGCGACAAATGTTACAATGATCGGAAAAGCGATTCTTGTGAACCGGCTTACTTTTCCCGGCTCATACGGCATGCGGATCATGCGTTCTTTCTTTGTCGTAACCGCTTTGATCGCCATCGGCTGGATGATCGGCACAAGTGCCATATAGGAATATGCCGCCACCGCGATCGCTCCGATGTAGTTTGACTTTAACACCTGGGATACCAGAATCGAAGTCGGACCATCTGCCGCTCCGATGATTCCGATAGAGGCAGCGTCCTTGATATCAAAGCCGAGAAGTGATGCCATAAAGATCGTAAAAAAGATGCCGAACTGGGACGCTGCACCAAAGAGGAACATCTTCGGGTTCGAAAGCAGCGGTCCAAAGTCAATCATAGCTCCGATACCGATAAAGAGCAGCAGTGGGAAAGCCTCCGATGCCTCAATGCCGGATTCAAAGAGCCACTGGATGATTCCATGAGTCTCACCGGCGCCCTCCATAAACTGGTTTAATACACCGCTGGCCGGGAGATTCACAAGGATCGCACCGAAGCCCATCGGCAGAAGAAGGGCCGGCTCATAATTTTTCTCAATTGCCAGGTAGATCAGTAAAAGCCCTACCACATACATGACGACCTGCTGCCAGGTGATCGATAGTAATCCACTCCATAAAAAGTCCATAAAAACTCCTCCTTGAAAATAGTATGCGCAGGTTTTTCTCTTTCCCTGCCAATGGATTCCATGAAATTTTACAGACCGTCTTTTTTTGCCGCCATATCGGATCGCTCCCGGATCCTCAGAGCAACAAAAAAAGACTTTCTGCAGAAATTTCTCTCTGCAAAAAGTCTCGTTACCATTTTACCGGTATGCACCACCAGACGTTTCCGCCGCGATTGTTGACAGTGCATTTCAACTACTCCCCTTTTGGATAGTTTCATATTAATTGGTTTGAAAAAAATTGTCAAGACCGAAAGCTGTACATTTTTCGCTAATTTTGTCGCGGTTCAGTAATTTCACCGTTCGGGTTTGCTCTCCTGCTCACTTTCTTCGCTCTTCTGCGGCGCATCCAGAATATACAGATGTACCTTGTCAATCCGGTTTCTCTCCACCGTATCTACCACAAACCGGAGATTTCCGCTTGTGACTTCCTCCCCCGCCTGCGGGAGATGGTCTAAAAGGCCGATAATATAGCCGCCGACAGAATCGTAATCTTCTGACTTGAGATCCAGGCCAAGCTGGTCGTCGAGATCATCAAGTTTCATGGCGCCCTCGATCACATATTCCTTCGGATTGATCTTCCTGATGCTGTCTTCCTCATCCGCATCGTACTCGTCGCGGATCTCTCCGACGATCTCCTCAAGCATATCCTCCAATGTGATAAGCCCGGCCGTCGCGCCGTACTCATCAAGGACGATGGCGACACTGTTCATGGTCTTTCGAAGTTCCACCATAAGCTCCGTCGTCTTTTTAAACTCGTAGGTGTAATACGGCTCACGCAGGTAATCCCGCAGCTTAAATTCCTTGTCTTTCGGGATCAGGAACAGGTCCTTGATATTCACGATGCCAATGACATTGTCCGTCGTCTCCTCATAGACCGGATATCTCGTATACTTCTCCTGTCGGAAAATATCCATGATCTCCTGATAGCTGGCATTCACATCGAGGAATGTCATATCGATACGCGGAACCATAATATCCTTCGCGACAGAATCCCCAAAATCGAACACGTTGTAGATCATCTTCTTTTCGTCCGACTCGATCACACCCTCTTCGTGGCTGACCTCCACGATCGTGCGGAGCTCATCCTCTGTGATCGCGTCCTGTTTCTTGTTCGGATCCACATGGATCATCTTTAAAACGCCCTTGGAGAGGGCATCAACGACCACGATCAGTGGGGTCAGGACCTGCATGATCAAATAGATCGGTTTCGCGAACTTGAGTGACAGGGTCTCGGAATAGATCGTCGCGGAAGTCTTCGGTGTGATCTCACCAAAGATCAGGACTAACAGCGTCAAAACGCCGGTTCCGATACCGACATATTTATTTCCAAGCACGTCTGTGACCAGCACAGTCATCAGAGAAGACGCTGAAATATTTACAATATTGTTTCCTATTAAAATTGCACTGAGCATTTTGGGCTGATTGCTTAAGATCTTCTCCAGCACAACGGCATGGCTGAGTCCCGCCTCCGCGAGATTCCGCACACGGATCTTATTTACCGTCATCATTGCCGTCTCCGCCGATGAGAAAAACGCGGATAACGCCAGAAGTCCAATTACGATCAGTCCCTGCAGGGCTTGCCCTGAATCCAAAAAAATCAACTCCTAAATCTTTATAAATTTGACGCCGCCCGGTTTCTTCCGGGGCTTCGTCCATGATTTGTCTCCCCGCACGCTCCGCTCTGTGTCCGGACCGGTCGAAGATTTACGAATGATTGTACAATACTCTATATGCAGTGTCAATGGTTTCGGGGCGTTTCCACGGTGTTTTTTCCTTTGCGGTCAGTGCGACAGAGCTTAATCATCCTCATTCTTCTCGATCAGACGCATCCCCGCCGTCTCTGTCACCGGCAGAGAGAAGACGATCGCCCCCGCCTTGCTTCCGATCCCGGCTTCCTTCATGATGCTCTGCATGATGCCGTTTTTATCCTTTGTCTTCGTGACCATAAAGATCATCTCTTTCTCCTGAGCAAGGGAAACGCCTAAAAACTTTTCCGCCTTCTCCATTCCCGTTCCCTTCGCATGGATCACGGTTCCGCCGGTAGCGTTGGCCTTTCGCGCCGCGTCCATGATCACATCCGTATAGCCCTGATTTGCGATCACTACAAGAAGCTCGTAGTCTGTTCCTTTCAAGCTGCTTTCCTCCTCTTTCTCAAATCCACGGTCCTCAGTCAAAAAGCGAAGCTGCCGCTTTCCGCCGATGCTGCTCAGGGGAGTCACAAAGGCGATCCCCGTTCCCGGAATGTCGATCTTGATCTCCTGTTCCAGGCCCTTTTTTACCTTTTTCCATTCCGCCGCCGTCACTACCGCAAACTGTACGGCCTTTTCCGATGCCTCTAACCCGAAGGCGTCCAACACCTCCGATGCCGCGGTTCCCCGGCCTAACGTCAGGAATGTGACGGAAATCCCATATTCTTTATAGAAGGCGAGGAATCTCCGGCTCTGGTTCCGGTCGCTGATCGTCGCCATCAAGTATAATTCGCTCATAAAACCTCCTACAATTCAATAATCGCGTCATCATCCAGCAGCTCAAACGCCGCGTATGCCCCGGACTGTCCATGAGCTGCGGACATTCCTTCCTGCACTCCGCGCTTCGCTCTTATTCTCGAAGCCAGCCCCATGACCTGGATCGTGATAAGCGGTGTCATGGCAACCATCGCGACCACACCGAAGGCATCTGTGACGATGTTTCCTCCAAGAGCGGAGCAGGCTCCCTGTGCCATCGGAAGCAGAAATGCTGCCGTCATCGGTCCCGATGCCACGCCGCCGGAGTCGAAGGCAATCGCGGTGTAGATCTTCGGCACAAAAAACGAGATTCCCAACGCGATCGCGTATCCCGGAATGAGAAACCACAGGATCGAGATTCCTGTGAGTACCCGCACCATCGCAAGTCCGAGAGAAACCGCAACCCCCAGGGAAAGTCCCATTCCCATGGCCTTCGAGGAGATCGCTCCGTCCGTGATCTCCTCAACCTGTTTGTTGAGAACGTACACGGCCGGCTCTGCCTTTACGATGAAGTATCCCATGATCATTGCGATGGGAACAAGGAACAGCGGGTGGGCGGACTTCGCAAGCACCTGTCCGAGATAATTTCCCGCCGGCATGAAGCCCACGTTCACTCCCGTAAGAAAAAGTACCAGCCCCGCGTATGTATAGGCGAGACCGATCGCGATCTTCTTTAATTTTCTTGTTGTTAATTTTAACATGAAAATCTGGAAAATCATGAAAAATAAGATAATAGGCAGTAAGGAGACCGCGATCTCCTTCATGTAGGCTGGAAGTTCCCTCGCAAAGAGCAGGAACAGTTCTTTTGAATCACCGATCTCCGGGATCACCGGCGGTGTGTAGGCGCTGCTGTCCGCCTTGAAGATCATACTTAAGATCATGACTGCGAGGATCGGTCCGATGGAGCAGAGCGCCACGAGACCAAAGCTGTCGTCCGCCGCGTGGCGGTCGCTTCGCGTTGCAGAGATTCCGACACCGAGTGCCATGATAAACGGCACCGTCATCGGTCCCGTCGTAACGCCGCCGGAGTCAAAGGCCACGCTTAAAAAATCCTTCGGCACGAACATCGCCAGTGCAAACACCACGCCGTAAAAGGCAAGCAGCAACGGCGGAAGTGCCACGGAGAACAACATTCGCAGCAGTGCCACGACAAGAAATGCGCCGACTCCGCATGCAACGGACAAGATCAGCGTCATATTCGGCACAGCCGGAACCTGATTCGCCAGAACCTGAAGATCCGGCTCCGAGATCGTAATGATGAAGCCTAAGAGAAAGGACAGCCCGATCACCACCGGAAGCTTCCGGCTCTTCGTCAGGCACGTTCCCACTCGCTCGCCCATCGGTGACATGGCAAGCTCTGCGCCAAGTGTAAAAAGCATCATTCCCGCAAGCAAAAGGACTGCTCCCAAAAGGAAACAGAGCAGGATGCTGGAGGAGATGGGCGCGATCACAAAGCAGAGCACCAGCACGATCGCGATGATCGGCAGTACCGCCTGCAGCGCCTCATTCCACTTCTCCCGCAGTTTTTTTGTCATTCCCAATATTCCACTCTCCTGTCTTTTTGAGGCGGACATTCCCATTCTCTCAAAATCCGCCCTGTTACTTGGTTTCTTTCCACATTCGTGTTCTCTCCGCCAGGTATTTCACGAACAGGGGATGCCGTTACAGGATCTGTGGGCTTGCAGTGCCACGATCCTATAACCGGCGAATTATGTTTAGTATAACATGGGAATCGTGAGAAAAGTATGTTTTGAGAGGTTAAGATTCCGCTAAAAAAAGGCGGTTTTGTTCAGATAATTTACTACGAGCAGCGGATCGCATTCCGCTGCTCGTAACAGTTGCTTCCTTTATTGGAATATTGTTTTAAAAACCGGCTGCATGGATGAGATCCATGTATTCTCTGCCGCATTATAATACTTTATATCTGCATTTACCGCAAACGGAATTTCTGCATCACTCAATGCTTTCGTCATAAATCCTGCAAATACTGTCTGCTCTTCTACACTGTATGTATTTCCTTTATTATAATTTCCCGGCATCCAGGCTCCAACCCATGTCGGAATCCCCGTCTGCTGCTGCCATGCAAGCGCCGTCTGGATCTTATCTGTAATCAGCTTTTTCTCAGCATCCGTTCCCGTAGTCCACAGCTTCTTTTCATTTGTCTTATCCGGCCCGGATACGTAAAAGTGCCATTCTGCCATAAGATATCCATTGTGTGAACTTGGAATTTTCAGCTCTGACAAATAATTAGGATCTGACCGCAGGCGTGGAGAGATCATAATGATTCTGTCTGGATTTGTTTTTCTGATTGCCGCAACCGTCTGTTCATACATTTCATTCAACGTATCCGGTAATTTATTGATCGCATCCGAAGATTCAATCATCAGATCAAACGCCAATAGATGTGAAGCATCTTTAAAATGCTCTGCGATCTGGCTCCACCATTCCGTCACATGATCCATATTTTCCTTTGTTGGATCTATTTTAAACTCATGCGCCTGATATGCAATAACAGGAATAATTCCGTTTTTTAGGCAATCAGTGACCTGCATATCCAGCAATGCCAGAAGCTCGGTGCTGATATCATCCTTTACCCTGATTCTGACATGGCTGACTCCGGCTTTCTTAAATTCCTGTACCTGCTTAATGCTGTATGTCCCGGTCTGCTTCTGAAATTCTGACCATCTGACTTCCCAAAAGAGTCTGGTACTGCCACGGAAGTACCGCCTGATCTTTGCTCTGCCCGAGTCCTTCGATCCAGGCACCATCTGCGCCCGTGACATATCCATCCGGCGTCATGCAGTTTGCGCTCATGTAACCATCCGATTCAAAGTAGTACCATTTACCGTCATTGTCCTGAAACCACTGATCCTGAAGAAATGTATGATCATCGCTCTCATATTTCCATCCTGTTGTGTCCTGCTTCCACTGTCCAGCATATGAGGGGAAACTGCTGACCGCCAGGAATACAGAAGCTGCCAGGCCTAAATAAATTCTTTTCAATCTCGTTTCCTCCACTTATTGCCCGGAAGAAAGAAGATCATCAATCTGTTTCCAAATGCTATTGATCTCTTTCTGCATTTCCAAACGTTTTACCTTTTCTTTTTCTGCTTCTTTTAATTTTAGGATTGCTGTGTCAAAATCTTTGTTCTCGGCAGCCGCCTTCGCTTCTGCGCGAAGATTCTTTACCGGGGAATCCCCGTTTTCCTCGCGGATCATTTTTATTTTTCCATGAAGTGTTTTTGCCTCTTTCCACACACTCTTATCGACCGGAAGCTCTCCTGTCTCCTTTTTATTCAGATAAATATTCTTAAAATGTTCCATGGAATTTTTATTGGATTCCCTGAGAGCATCCATCTGCTCCTCCATCACTTTCATCTCCGCACGGATCGGTTCCGCTTCCGCCCTATATTCTTTTTTTGTCTCAGCCGCAAACGCAGAAAAGGACATGATTGCTGTAAGCGATAACGCCGCGCATAAAATTTTTAAACCTTTCTTCATCTTGTTACCTCCTCATTAAATTATTTGATGTACTTATCATATGATTAGCGCCTATTAGGAAAACACACTGTCAAAGGGGTTTGTAGCGGGGGTTAGCCCGCTACTGCGGTATCTTCCGTAGTGTTGATTTCAATGTACTCTGCAATCTTGTGAAGCTCGTCAGCAAATTTGAATTTCACGCTGATATTGCCGTTTTCATAGACCTTGATATAGTCCACAAGCTCAACCAAGATTTCCCGATTGAGGGCTTCAATGTTTTGATACTTCATAAAGGCTACCAGTGCGGGATGCTCATTGTCCACACCGTTTGCCAGTTCTGCGCGTTCAGCGTTCAGCCGGGTAAGCACCGCGGAAATATCAGAAGTCTGCCGTTCATAGTCAGCCTTCATATCCCGGTATTCCTGCTGGGTGATTTCACCGTCTTTCCAGTCCTGATAAAGAGATTGCTTGTAGCGTGTTATCTTTGTCAGTTCCCGCTCTTTTGCAGCTATCAGATCGTCCAGTCGGTAAGACTGGCTTTTTTTGATTGGAGCGGAATTGATCTGCGTGACGATTTCCGAGTAGGAAACAGCCAAATGTACCTGATGCTGTACAGCGAACAAAACAGCAGCCTCCAGCCGTTCATGCTTGATTGAGTGCATGGTGCAGGCTGTCCGGGAACGGTTCTTGTAGGTTGAGCAAGAATAATATACATTGTTGTTCTTGCCAACGCATCGGGTAATGGCCCGCCCGCAATCGGCACATTTCAGAAAGCCGCTGAATAAATGTACCTCACGGCCTTTCGGGGAAGTACGGGTATCACGCTGTAAGAGAGCCTGTACCTTGTCGAAAGTTTCATAGTCGATAATGGCCTCATGCGTTCCAGCCACTTCCACCCATTCCTCACGGGGAACAGCTTCAATCTGGTGTACCTTGTAGCTTTTCACCCGGCTCCGGCCTTGGGCTAAATCCCCGGTGTAGGTCGGATTGGTAAGAATGGAGTGGATCATGCGGGCTCCCCACATAGGATCGTCATACCCTCTTGTCGAAACAGGCAAGCCCTTTTGTACCTTGTAAGCCGAGGGGCTCGGTACGCCGTGTTCGTTCAGGTACAACGCGATAGCACGTTTTGATGACCCTTGAATAAGCATTGTGAAAATGAGTTTGACATTTTCAGCAGCATCGGGATCAACAATCAGCCTGTGCTTGTCCTTTGGGTGCTTTACATAGCCGTAAGGAGCAAATGCTCCGATATACTGGCCGTTGCGCCGTTTGTAATCAAATACCTGCCGGATCTTTTTGGAAGTCTGATAGCAGTAATTATCGTTCATCACGTTTGTAATGGGAACGATGATATTTGAAACGCTGTCGGGGTTCTTGTAGCTGTCCACATTCTCAGCAAGGCTGATAAAGCGAACACCCATTTGAACAAACAGGTTATCGATCAAACTTCCGGCATCGCTATAATTTCGTGCGAAGCGGGACAGGTCTTTTACTATAACGCAGTTGATTTTACCACTCATGACATCCGCCAAGAGCCGTTGAAAATCTTCACGGTTGGCGTCCGTTCCAGTATGACCATCATCCACATATTCCGTGATGCTTTCAAACTCGTCAATGTTGCGTCGGTAAAAATCGTTCAGTAGGTCACGCTGGTTTTTTACGCTGTTGCTATCGTCTTTTCCTTTTTTCAAATCTTCCTTTGAAAGCCGGATATAGATGCCCAGCCGCCAGCGGCGGATTGTGTAAGAGGGAGAGAAACTCTGCTGATACCCTCTGTTTTTTGCTCGTGCCATTGTTCCTCCTTCCCTATCACATTACACTTATATTATAACTCTGTCCGGGGAGGACAACAAGGATGCCTCCGCTTCGGGACACTTTGTCTCGAAGAAGCAAAACGAGCTGTAACCGAAGTTACAGCCCGCTTCTTTGCCGCAGCAGGAAATCCGTCAGCTTATCTTGGAGAGATGGCCCGCTTTCAGCAAATTCAATTTTCACGCCAACACCACCGATGCAAAAGCAGTATGGATTTTTGACAGTCTGCAAAAATCGAGTGATGCGCTCCTTTCGGGAAAGCGCATTGTCAAAGGTCATACCGCTCACATCAGGCAGGGACTCGGCAGCCACCGCGCCAATGTCAACGCTTCTCATTTGTTCAAGTTCCTGTGTAGTTAATTTCACGGTAAACCTCCTTCGCAGATTGATAGAACGCCTCCCGCTGTTTGATGGGGAAACGTAACAGGCCAGCACCACCGGGATGCTGGCCTGTTGCCTTACTCCACCTTGGGACACTTTGTCTCGAGGCTTATTATAGCTTTTGAATATTAGAGAGCGCCGCACATATTTACTTGGCCTGTCCAAAGACAATCGTTATTTTCTGTGCGGCGCTCTCCACGCAAGTGAAGCGACAAGCCCGGAGGAACAGGCAGCCAACCTGTTCAGCGCCGGATCGTGGCCTTGGGATGGCCAGGCCCATTTACGATGTTGGTGTTGTTCGCTCAATCTCTTTTGGGAAATGTCACCGCGCACCCACCGTCTGGCTCCCTGTACTTACTCAGGGTTGCCGTTATTCCCTTGCGTTAGGAAGAAAAACTCCTCTCATAAACCGAGACATTTTTTCATCAATTCCAAGTGGGTTAAGATGAAAAAATCAAAAAGTTTTTTTCATGCGTTCAAGGCCACGCTTGATCGACTGGCGAATAGACTCCTCATGTACGCCCTCGGCCTCGGCAATTTCCTTAATCGACTTGCCAAGAATGATATGTGCGTCAATTCTGCGGCCCTGAATCTCCGGCAGAGAATTGAGAGCGTTCCACAGACGAAGAAAGGTTTCCATCCGTTCAAGGAGCTCCTGCGGGGTCGGCTCATGCAGGCAAGCGGAATACTCAATCCCGTCATTGCAGTCCAGAGAATACTGCGCCTTGTGCCGGGAGAGCCGCCGCTGGTAGGCCATTTCATAACGGGCATCGGCCTTGAATACCTCGGCCACCTCGTCAGAAACTTCGATAAGCTGATCCTGCGTGTACCAATAATAAAAATCTTTCAGATTGATAGTAGTCATCGTAAAATCCTCCATTTCAGTTTGTTCGGGGTTGGTCGGAAACGAAATGGAGTAACGGCGGAGAGCGGCACCGCACCTCAGGACACTTTGTCTCGAAGTCTGGAAAGCAAAATGCGCCTGCGCGACACAAGGCCGCACAAGCGCACGAAAATATATTATCGGTTATGTACTGTTTAATTTCACATTCAAAGCCGGACTGCTCCGATGGAGGGGCTACGCTTTTTTTAGCTGGTGCAGATCATGGATACTGCGAAAAAGAGAAAAGGACACGGCAAAATAACCTCCAATCGGCTACCGTGTCCCTGCAAGTCGTCATTGGTTTGTGTAGACGCAAAGAAACGGCGGCTCTGAAAATCAAAGCCGCCGTTTCATAGGCGCGTGAAAATGTGTCTGCTCTGCGGCGGCTTTTTTCTTTTGCCGTCGCGCGGCAGATAACCAATTCATTCTATTTTGAACTTCTTTTATGCTACCTGATGTCTGCAATAGGAATGAATCGCTAAGAATGTAAACACAAATAATTCAATTCCTGCCGAAATCAAAATAACATGCGGTGTCCAGAAACTCATTCCACCGATATTCAGATAATTGAAATCTGCAAGCTGATAAAGGAAATTGTTCTGCATACCAATTCCGGCAGATGGAAGTATGGTAGAGAGCCATGTTGCTCCCATCGCCGCATAAGCAAAAAGCGGCATGAGAAGAACTACAATAGAGATCAGCAAAACTGTCAATGTGTCTTTGCATTTTGCAGACAGGAACAACGTACAGCTGACCGTTGCTAATACAGAAAGCAAGCCCGCTGCTGCGAGAATTATCTGCAACTGCCCCAGATTGATGTTTGGCAGGTTAATGATAGAGTATCGCATCTGAAACGATGTTTTTAAGCAATCCGTCCCGAACGCTGCATCTAAAATCAGAATGTGTACCGTGATCCCGACAAGGAAAGTAACAACGAAAAGTGTAAATGCCGCCAGAATTTTGGTAATTGCTAATTGTTTACGCCCGTATTTGGTGGTTCGCAGGATGCTGTCACCGCCCGTTTGATATTCTCCGGCAAAAGTAGGAGCTGCGATTGCCACGCACAAAATAGCAAGGAACAAAATATAAAGCTCAATATAATCAAATGCATCTTTAGAAATTCCAGAATGAAGATAAAATGGCGTATCAAGTTCTGAATATTTTTCAAGAGCTTTCTGTTGTGCGGTTTCGTTTTCTCTTTGTTCATTCCGCATGACATCCTGTAAATGTTCTGCGCACTTTTCATAATAGGCTCCGTCAATGTCATTCGGGTCAATATCCATTAAATCGGCACCAATGCCTGTTAATGGATCAGCAAACGCTTCGGGCAGACCCATCAGCAAGTGACGGAACGGGACGATTTTTTCAATATATACAGCCAGAGGAAAGCCCTCTTCCTCGACTGGCCCATATTCTCGAACACAGCTTTGATAAGTTTCCAAAGCCGATTTGATCCTATCCGGGGTCACTTCACCAGCGGATGTTTTATATAAATCTTGTTTGTATTTGATCGCTGCCAAGCCGTTTAATTCTGTAACCGTGCCATCTTCGTTTGGACGGTTAATGCCCTCAAATGAAATAGGCAGGTATGCCATGGCTACGGAAAGCAAAAGTGCGATTGCAAGTAAAATCAGGGTGCGCCGTGACTTCAAAATACGTTTTAGTTCAAGTCTAAAGAGCCACATATTATCTGTCCTCCTTTTCCAAGTCTGTCTGCGGGAACAACCACAGATACAGATCTTCCAATCGTGGCTCCGTTGTAACAGACCCATCAATTTCCGAATGTTCGGACAGATAACGAATAGAAACCTGATTGTGATCTTCGCCTCGCTGATTGATAATGCGCAGCCGCATTTCACATTCCGGCAGCTTTGAGGTCGGAATTATGCAATTCCAAACCTTTCCCTCAATCCGCTTGACAAGTTCTGCGGTAGTTCCGACATCAACAATTTCTCCGGCTTTCATAATTGCGTTGCGCGTAGAAATATATTCTATGTCAGATACGATATGGGTGGAAATCAACACGATTCGATCATGCGAAAACTCGGAAATGAAATTCCGCAGACGCACGCGCTCTCCGGGATCAAGTCCTGCTGTCGGTTCGTCCATGACAAGTATCTCCGGGTCGTTCAACATAGCCTGCGCAATACCAACACGACGCTTCATGCCGCCTGACAGATTGGAGATTTTTTTCTTTTTCACATCGGAGAGCGAAAGAATGTCCAACAAATAATTGATCTTTTTGGTAGTTGCCCTTGTAGGAATATCTTTCAGCGCAGCCATATACTCCAAATAATCTTTGACCGTAAAATCCCGGTGATACCCAAAATCCTGCGGTAGAAAGCCAAACTTGCTTCGGTAGACTTCACCTAACTCTCGAATGTCTTTTCCGTCATAGTAAACCGCTCCGTTGGTTGGTGTCATAATATCAGCGATCATGCGCATTAGCGTGGTTTTTCCTGCACCGTTCGCACCCAAAAGCCCCCAAACACCGGGAGTCAATGTCAGGCTGACATCATTTACTGCGGTTTTGTCTTTGAACTGCTTGCTTAAATGTTCTATTTTCAGTTCCATGCCTACACTCCTTTCTTTTGCTTCGGCTGAACAATGAAAAGCCCTTGTTCGATAATCATTGTACCGAACAAGGGCTTTTCAATCTCAAAAATCAAACGCTTAAATTCCTAAGGTATTCCTAAGACCGCACTCTTATTTTCCTAAGCAGAGATGGGTAATGTAATCACAAAATCTATGGTTTCGTTTTGACTGGATGCAGTAATCGTTCCACCGTGTAAATGTATAATTTCTTCCGAAATAGAAAGACCAAGTCCCGCGCCGCCTGTATTGGAAAGCCGGGCTTCATCCAACCGATTGAATTTCTCAAATATACTGTTAAGCTGTTCCTCCGGGATTGTTTCCCCACGATTTTCAAAAGTGATCTGAATATCATGTTCTAACCGTTTGGCCGATATAGTAATCTCTGTCTGTGGGTAGCTGTATGACGCGGCGTTCCGCAAAAGGTTACTGAAAACTCTCGCCAGTTTTTCAGGGTCAGCGTTCACGGATAAGTTATCCTCCGCAGTAAATACCGCTGTATTGCCATTTGCGGAGAGTGTCGGGTATATTTCATCTATTACCTGCGCAATCAAACAATGTAAATCCACAGTTTCTTTTTTGATAATAACCGTATGTGCATTGTATTTAGTAATTTCAAAAAGTTCATTGATAAGCTTTTCAAGGCGCTCTGCCTTATTCAACGCAACTTTTACATACTTTTCCTTTTGCTGTTCAGGCATGTCAGGGGCTTCATGGAGTAGGCTCAAATAGCCGATCACTGTTGTTAAAGGTGTGCGTATATCATGTGCCAGGTACATGACAATTTCATTTTTCTTTTCTTCTGCCTGCTTTGCAGCCTGTTTGCTCAACAGAACAGACATTTTGATTTGATTGAGTTGTGCCTCCAATTCTTTCAGTGGGTCAGACAATGATACGGTATGATTGTTCTGCTCATAGACCGTTTGGGTCGCATCAATTACTTCATCCAGATAGCCCCACGGCTTTTTCCAATAGTAATTGAAGATACATACAAAGCCGATCATCAGATACAAAATAAAAAGCAGATCAAGCCGACAGTAGAGCCATGCAAAAATACCGTTGTTAAATTTTGAAAAGATGTAGTCCAAGATAAGGGTCAAACCATATCCAACAACGGTATAAACCAGCAATGATAGGTATAGGCGCACTTTAAGGCGCTTTTCTGTTGCCATTTCTTTATTCGACATGAATACACCCCCTACCGATTAGCAAACAGAAGAAAGCCAAGCAGGCCAATCACGACAACACTTACTATGCCTGCCAGAATGGAAAACAGTCTGTTTGCTTTTATTCTATTTCCGATTAACCGGGCTGCTATCGAATATACAGCAAGTCCCAAAAGACCGCCTGCCGTATTTGTGAGTACATCGGTAATATCAGACCGTCCGACTGCTAAGATATACTGCATAGTTTCCAATAAAAAACTTGTTCCAGCAATCAGCATGAATTTTACATATAATTTTGTTCTTGGCAGAAGCATTTGAAGATAAATGCCCATAGGAACAAAAATTAAGAAATTTTCAAGTACCTCTGTTAAGTGAAATGCTGCGCCAACTTCTGTGTCATAGTGAAAAGGAATAAGGTTTATACTCCTTACTTTATCCAGATCACTGATTGAAAACTGTAGTTTGAACAGTATGATCCAAACCAGAAGTGCCAGATAAATTAAGAATAAAATAGTTACGAAGCAATTTGATTTTCTTTTCATAGCGTACTCCTTTCGCTTAAATTTTGTAGCCAACACCCCAAATCGTTTTAATATACTGTGGAGTATCGGAAGTGTCTTTCAGTTTCTCACGCAGATGCCGGATATGCACAGTAATTGTGCTGCTGTTTTTAGAGTAGTATTCATCTTTCCAAACCGCATGAAACAGTTCCTCAATACTTACAACATTCCCGGCACTTTCCAAAAGAACCTGGAGGATAGAAAATTCTGTCGGTGTCAGAGAAACAGGCTCACCGTCTAACAGACATTCATGGGTCTGAACATTCACGCACAACTTGTTATAGGAAAGTTCCGATGGAACTTTCTCTGTGATGATACCGGGCGAATATTTCTTGTAACGTCTTAACTGTGCTTTCACTCTGGCAACTACTTCAAGTGGGCGAAAAGGTTTTGTCACATAATCATCCGCTCCCAATGTCAGCCCCGTTATTTTATCCGTTTCCTCAATTTTAGCCGTTAGCATTATGATTGGATAAGTGTATTTCTTTCGGATAAGCTGGCAAAGTGAAAAGCCGTTCATATCCGGGAGCATAATATCCAGAATGGCAAGATCAATGTCGCCGCTTTCAATACACGACATGGCATCCGTTGCGCAGTAAAATTTATGAACGACGTAATTTTCGTTTTTCAAGTAGACCTCCAACAGATCCGCTATATCTTGCTCGTCATCTATAATCAATATCTTTTCAGACATATTTTCAACTCCTTTTTCTCATATCCGATTAAGTATAACAAATATAACCACTATATTCACAATGGATTGCATGAGAAATTATTAAGATTTTCCTTAGAACAGATTTTTTTATCCTCGATGTACATTATATATCCGTTTACAGCATCCATCAATGATGCGAATGTGAAATTAAATAGTCAGTAGTATGAAATACACAGTCGTTCAAATAATATCACATGAAATGTAAAATCATATCAGGTGATGTTATGAAGATAGAACGAGATGAAAGACGCTTTGATTTTCACGATATAGGGCTTGCCATCAAGCGGGCAAGAGAAGCCAGCGGCATGACGCAGGAGCAACTGGCCTATATTGTTGACCGCGCTCCGCGTACCATTATGTATAACGAAAATGACGGCCAGCATCCAAGTCTCAACACCTTTTATCAGATGGTCACAATGTTTGATATATCGGTGGATCAATACTTTTACCCGTCCCAAAACAGCGGGAGCGAGTGCAGAAAGCGGATTGATGCCATGTTGAACGCCTTGGACGAAAGAGAATTGAAAATCGTTGAAGCTACAATCCAAGCGATGAAAGCATCGAAAGAAACGGAGGAAACGTAAAAGAAAGCGTAACCTCCGTTTTTTGCGCCATGTTGCGGGTTTCGCGTTTTGGCAAGCAATTCGGGTGTGGCCACACTCCGAAATTTTTGCGGGGCGCAGGGCCCGCAAAAATGCTTGTTGGGGAGTTCCCCAAACCCGCTGTACTTCGGGACAAATTGTCCCAAAGTCCCGGTGCGCTGCACCGTAGTCTGCGGCCCGTCACTATCGTTCCTGTGCCTTATTCTCACGCTCGTCCGTTATGCCGAGCAGATGATCAATGTTCGCTTTTATTGCCACGGCCTCCCGCATTTGCCGCTGGGCATCCCGGTATTCTGCATAAAGCTCTTTCTTTTGTCCCGCCAGCTCACGGCGGGATTTTTTTAGTGCTTCAATCTTAGGGAGCTTTGCGCCGTTCAGTATGGTGTTCATGGTATCCTTTGCCGCCCGGTAAGTGGCAAGCTCCACTTCATGCTGGGCCAGATACTTTTTGCTGTACCGCGCAGCCTTGTACCCGTCGAACACCGGGCGGGTCTTGGCATAGTCCACCGTGGCAGCCATCAGCTCCGAGGTTTTGGAAAGATCCTCCTCCGTTGTGCGGAGCTTGTCAGACAGCTTGTGAAAGTGATCCACCGCCGCCTCGGTGCGGGCCGTCAGCGCCGCATAGTCTGTCAGATGATGCTCCTGCAAATACTGGAGCGCAGCCGCCATCTGCTTTAAGTTGTAGACCTTGGCCCATCGTTCATAGGCCGGGCCTTTGCCCTGGGCCATACGCTCTTGAATGTCGATGATGAGATTAACTCGCCGTGGCGGAACCGTGGGCTCCTCGGGCAGCTCAGGGAGCGGACGTTCCCCGGCAATTACCGCCTTGATGTCCTCCGGGTCAAATCCAACTCCAAGTGTAGAAGCCCGGAGCCGGGTCGGTTTTTCCTGCCCGGGTGCAAGGAATGAGATGACACCGCCCCGCCCATGTTTCACCGCAAAGCCGGACTCCTCCATGAGACGAAGAAAGTCGGCAAAGTCCGTGGGCTTTTTCTCCAAAGCGGCGAGAACAGCCAGCCGCACCCGCTGCTTGGCAGAGGGTGGCTTTTCTCCGATCCACTGTCCATAGTGAAGAAAACGGCCCTTGCTGTGCTGGCGCGGATTTTGGATAACAGACAGTTCATGTTCGATGCACACGCGGTCAGAGAGCCGCCGTAGGGCAAAGGACGAACCAATGAAATTATGAAATTTCCGGGAGCGGTCAAAGGCCGTCGCATTGAAATAAATGTGATTGTGAATATGTGCCTTATCGGTATGCGTACAGACGAAGAATTGATACTTTCCCTTTGTCCAGCGCATCGCCGTTTCATAGCCGATACGGTTTGCTTCTTCCGCCGTAACCTCCCCGGGCAGAAACGCCTGCCGGATCTGAAAGAACAGTGCCCCGCGAGATACGGCCCGGCCTGTCTCTGCAAGGTATTGACTTTTTACCAGAAGAAACTCGGCGGGAGCCGTGTTCGGATCGCAGAGATAGGAAGATACGGCTCCCAGCTTTTCCGGGTTCAGGCCATAGGTGAAACGATCCTCCATCGTTTGAATTGCACTTTTTCCCGCCGCTGTTTTATAAGGGCGGATGTAGGTGGTCGCCGTAAAAATCCCTCCTTCCGGCAAACAGTATTTTTACTTTGGGACACTTTGTCCCGAAGTAGAAAAAGCCGGGGAGCGGTATCAACCACTCCCCGGATGGGTCAGAGCTCTACCAGCGCGGAGAGCTGTTTCAAGAGATCAGACAGCGGCCCCCACAAAGCGGCATAGTCCCGCTGCAAGGCCGCGAGTTCTTCGGGATAAATCGCGCCGTAGGTGTTGGCTTGAATTGCCACTTGGTTCAGATTGTTGGAGCAGCGCCGCTGGAGCGAAACCAGCTCACGAACAGGCGAAAGGTCAACATGGAGCACATACCCACTCAGGGCCATTTTCCGCATATAGGCTCCCATATTACGGATGCCAGCCTCCGCCATACGTTCTTGAATCAGGGCCTGCTCCGCCTCCGACACCATCACATGAAGATGGATCGGACGGCGGCGCTTCTTTGTCATCGCTCCTCACGCTCCCGGCTGCGGCAGGCGCGGGGCGGCTCCTTTACCTTATCCAGCGGCTTTTCCTGTTCGTCTGCCGGAACAGGGCGCGGCAAATGAAATTCACGGTGCAGGCGCAGCACCTCCAGTACAGACAATTCCTGTTCACGTTTCTTTTCCATATACGCACCTCCTTATCTATCGCCACGGTCAGGCTGCCTCCGCTGGGGAGCCGGAGCCTCCGAGCCGCGATCTGCCTCCGCCAACTTTGCCGCATTTTTCATCTGCTCGGCAATCGGACGGGGCCTGTCGGGATTATCAGGCGCAGGACGCAGCTCATAGTCGGATGCCTGTTTTTCCGTCAGCGGGCGGGTGTAGGTAAGATAGCCCCAAGCCAAGAACGAGCCATTTTCCACCGGGATGCGCTGATCGTAATTGAAGATTTCATCCGGCTTGTTATAAGGCGGCTTCGGGAATGTCCCGATGTCCACAGGCCGCTGGGTAGAATAATACTTGTAAAGGCCGGGAGCCTCGGTCTGCCTGATCCCCACGTTATAAATACGCTGATAGTCCTGCACCCGGTCTGCAAAATCCTGTTCCATCGCGGTGCGGTCATTTCCATAGTGACCCCATTCGTACTGCCGCTGGCCGTCCTTGTCATCATAGCAGGCCCATGTGACATAGCGGGATGGCGCGGTGGGATGTTCGCCCAATGCAAATCCCCGTCCATTTTCCAGCATAACAGCTTTCAAAATCGAATAGCCTTGATTTTTGTCCATAGTACACCTCCCATCATCGAGACATTTCTTTGTTTTCTCTTTTCACAAACGGCTGGAGCTGATAGGGGCTTGTACCGTCCTCGGGCCGCAGAAAGTCTATCCGGGCCGCAGTGCGGATAGCGTTCTGGTTGAGCTGACGCTGCCATGCCCCTTGGCTGGGAGCCCACTTGAAGCCGTTGCTTTTCAGTTCCTGCCGCTGATCGGCATCGGGCTTTTCCTCGAAAATGAGCTGCAAACGGTTTTCAGCCTCGTTGATTTTTGCCTCGCCTCCGGGGAATGTCCAGCCTGCAAACTCGGAGCGGCTGCTCAGTTCCTCAATGCGCTGGCGCACACGGCGGATGTTGGCGTTGTTGTTGGAAAGCAGATAGGCGGGGTATGGCTTGCTTTTGTCCAAGTGCCATGACTGCGCCATATCTGCTTTGAGCTTTTCGGCCTGCTCCGGCGTAAGCTCCGGGCAGCCGTCCAGCGTTTTGTGTTTCCGAAAATACGCATTGACCGCCTTCATGGTGGCCTGCAGGGACTCCAGCCCCTCCAGCTTTTTTGTCAGCTTTTCCACGGCCAGATCGTCATCCGCGCTGATCCCACCCATTCCAACAGAGCGGATTTTATCAAGCAGCTTTGAAATCTCCGCATACTCTCCATAGTTGCGATCCCGGGCGGCGTTCTGCTTGTGCTTTTTTGTCACAGGGAAATTGCCGCCCCCGGAGATCAGAATAGAGGGCGCCCGGGCATCAATCACATTGCGTTCATTCAGATTTTCCGCAAGTTTCCGGGCATAACGATCCACCAGCGCGTCAATCTTATCGTGGTACATGGGATCGACACGGGCTTTCTGGCGTTCCGCCGCTGCATACGCTTCATCGACCATTGCCCGGTAGCCCGCCGTAGCGGAGCCCGGCTGATAGTCGGAAAAGCTGTTCATATCTTTTGCCCGCTTTGCGGCTTCTTCATTGATCGGATAATATTTCGGCATAGTACCTCCTTCCACAAAAGCCGGAACTTTGGGACAAATTGTCCCAAAGCCCCGGCAGCTAAAATGTTGACAGCATCTCACGGAAACAGGGCCGGACGTAGAAACATACGCTACCCGCAGAAAAGGGGCCTTAAAAAGCCTTGCTACAAGCGGGTTTTTTGGGGCCTAATTGTCAACACATCAGCCCCGTTTTTTTCGCATATATTCCCGCTGCTGTCTGCGGTGTGCCGCCTTTGCACAGGCCGCCGAACAATAGGTTTGCCGTCCATCAGGAGCCACGGCTCTGCCGCATACCGGGCAAGCCTTGAAATCCGGCCTTAGCCCCTCTGTCAGCAGCGCAGCCTCCAGCGCCGGATCAAGGGGCAAAACTGCTTCGCGGAAGTAGCGGCAATAAGCCCCCGTCCAGCATTTCCCAAACATATAGCACTCGCAATCCAGCGGCAGGCAGCCGCAGTCCCGGTCATAGTTGGCACACCATTTTGACACCAGCCTGCGGATTGCCGCTTTTTCTGTCCGGGTCAGTTCTCGGCCCACAGCATCACCTCCCGTTGCCCGGTGGTTTGAGCTGCTCCCGGTAGCAGAACACGCAGCCAATCCCGCGCCAGTAAGGGCAGCCGTCACAGCGGGAGCCCTTCGGCGGCAGGCTGGGCGGCACACCCTTGAAGTAGCTTTTTTCTTTCATAAATCCCTCATAGGGGTTATTTGTAAATCTCATTCATTATCCTCGCTTTCGGTATCGTCCTCGTCCCAAGGCGGCCCATCGTCCTCGGGATCGTCATAATCGGCCAGTTCCTCGCTGTAATCCTCTTCGGGTACAGCAGCTTTTTCATGCTTCGGGCGGTAGATTTTGAAGTACCAGCCTGCACCGCCACCCAGAACAGCCACAGCCAAAATCAGCAGAAGCGTCCCAGGATTGCTTTTCTGCTGGGGCTCGGGTTCCGGCTCCTCCGCAGGTTCCGTCACCGGGGCGGGTTCGGGAGCTGTGCCAGCACACTCGGTCATGTTGACCGCGCAGACCTCGCAATCCGTATGGATGGCTCCGGGCGCACATTTTTCTGTGCAGGAGCAGGCCGGAAGCTCTCCGCCAGCGGCCTCCAGTGCCGCCAGCAGATCGGCTTCATCCACCATGTTCAGAAAGTAGGTGTGATACTGTTCGCCGTCCTCGTCCACAGGCTTGTCATAATCAATGACAATGTAAAAGGTGTTGCCGCCGCTGGTTTCCACCGTGATGAACTGTTTGTTGGTTGCAGCATCATAGAGTAGATCGCGGGTCACAAGGTTTCCATCCTCCGAAAAGCCCTCGCCTGGGGTAATGGTAGGTGCAGGCTCCGGGACCGGAGTTTCTTCCACAACAGGCGGTTCCTCATTCCCACTGTCCGAATAGGCATAGGCCGGGATTGCAAAGCCGCATAAAAGAACGGCGGAGCAAAGCCCCGCCGCCAACATACGAAAGTGTTTCATATTCAGTTTTCCTCCTTCTTTTCTTCTTCGGACTTCGGGACACTTTGTCCCAAAGTTCCACCGTCCTTCAGCTTTTCAAACAGCAGCGGGAGCTCCGTAAGGGAAATGCTCATGCCGCGCACAATGTCCACGATCTCGCTGTTTTCCGCCTCCAGCTTTTTCTGCTCCAGCTCCTTGAGCCGGGCCTGCTGTTCACTGATTTTGGCCTTGACCTTATCAATCTCGGCCTGAATTTTCATGCTTTTGGTAGTTGCCATTTCAAAACCTCCTGTCACGGTAAACGCCCGTAGGCGTAAAAATGAGATTGCCAGTAGCTTGTATTCAGATTTGCGTAGCCGATGGGATCTCCGCAATGCAGCATTTTTCCGTCACCGACATAAATCCCGCAATGGCTCACGCCCGGCGTGTCATAGGTGCCTTTGAAGAACACCAGATCACCGGGTTTGGGAGAGCTGATCGGCGTACAGATGTTATAGAGCCCCTGGGCTCCCAGCCTGCCCACATTCCAGCCGGAGTGATTGATGACCCACGAAACGTACCCCGAGCAATCAAAGGAAGTGGCGGGAGAACTGCCGCCCCACACATAGGGATAGCCGATGTATTTCTGCGCTTCAGCAAGCATCGCGGCAAAGGTTTCATCATCCAGATATTCTCCGGGCACTTCGTAGCCACCGGGTTTCCCGGTAATGTACTTGTTCACATAGGGAGAATCCGGGAACAGATCGGGGCGGTTTCCCAGCGTTGCCATATAGATGGCATACCGGGAAAGCTGATCCTCGCCCATGACATACACGGGTACATGGGATAAATCAAAGTTCTCCAGCGTGACCGTACAGATGTAATAGTCGTAAGGCACCTGATAGGTGTCTGTATGGGAGTTGCCGTCCTCGTCAGTCCATGTGTCGGTTTCTGTGCGATACCGGGTTTCCACCACCACATCCTCCGTGAGAATGTACTGGCGATCAAACAACATTTGCAGCGTTCCCTGTACCTCGTCTATTGTCCATTGTCCCTCATGGAGCGCACACAAAAGAGAAAGCAGCACATAGGGGTCATGTTCGATTTCGTCCAGATCGAAGTGGTATTCGTCATAGTCATGGGTGCTTTCATAGGTGTCCAGATAATGCTGCAAATCATCTTCCAGCGCACAGTAGGCAGCTTCGGCGGCCAGCATATCCCGATCCTCACAAGGATAGGTGCTGGCCCCTAATACACCGGCCCCGGCGTTTCCCAGCATAAGCATGGTAGAGGAACAGGACTGCATAGCAAACAGGAGCAACACACAGAGCACCGCGACCACGGCACCTGCGGGATGACTTTTGACAAATTCCACTGCCCGGGCGGTCAGGCGTTCTGTGGCTGTGGCAGTTTTCCCAGCCGCAGCCGCGCCATGCTTTGCAGCCTCCTTTGCCTGCTTGCGGTATTGCCTGCGGAGCCGTTGCTTCTGCCAGTAGCGGGTAAGCGCATTTTTCGTCAGCTCCGGGTGCTCCTGTGCGGCGGTGTGAAAATGGTAGTCCGCCGTGTACTTGGTATAGCGGGCCTCGGCCTTGCGTACCACTTTTGCCGGATGTTCCCGGACTTTACGGCGCACAAAGCGGGAGCCATGCCGCAGCGCGGTTTCTCCCACAAGCTCAGAACGGTGTGCGCCTTCCGTGCCGACATTTTCCTGTTCCACTTCAAAAATCTTGCCATGCACGAAGCTGTGAACGGAACCGCTGGCAACACGGCCTATGCGTTTTACCGGGCCGGGCTTTTTCGGCGGCTTTTGCTTCGCCAACTTCTCCCGGGCCTGTTCCAGCTTTTCGCCTTGGGACTCCATGCGGAGCTTTGCCGCCGCAGCCTGTTCCTGCTGGCTCTTTTTGCGGAACTTGGACTTCGGGACACTTTGTCCCGAAGTGCCGGAAGCCTCCGGCCCGGGCTGCTCCCCGTTAGGGGCGTGGGCGGTCTGCGACCAAGCCTCCTCCTTGGCCTTATTCGTTTTTCGTTTCATTCTTCATATCCTCCGGGCGGGTAGTCAGCAGGTCATAGATTTCTCCGCGAGGGAACCGATCCACAAACGGGATGGTCACATTTCCATAGAACAACAGGCCCTCGCCGGAATTGCTGTGTGTGATATAGGAAAGCTGGTGCTCGGAAATACCGAGCTGTTTTGCCAGAATGGTACGGTCACTCTGCGCCTGCGAAAGCAGGATCATAAAATCCGTGTTATCCAGAATGTTCTCGATTTCCCGGCTGGCCAAAAGGTCTTTGACGTTCTGCGTTAAAGCAGACGGCACACATCCTTTTTTACGCAGCATTTTCCAGACCGCTACAAAGTAGCTGGCCGTCAGCGGATCGCGGAGCAGAATATGAAACTCGTCAAAGTAGCACCAAGTCGCCGCGCCCTCGTGGAAGTTCTGATCCACCGCCTGCGAAACAAACTCATTTGTGATGTGCATTGCAATCTTTCTAAGGTTTTCGCCCATGTTTTTCAGAACGATGCACACCACACGGCTGTCCGTCTTGACGTTGGTAGGATGGTTAAAGAGATTGAGGGAGCCTGTGCAATAAAGCTCTAAGGCAGTTGCCGCGCGCCGGGCTTCGGGCTCCGGCTGGCGTAAGAGCTCTTCGTACAAATCCTGCAACAGTGGTGTTTTTGCAGTTTCCAGTCCGAGCGCCTGTTCCCGGTACACCAAACGCACGCAGCGGTCAATGACCGTCTTTTCAATGGGCTGCAAGCCTTCCTTGCCGCCGACCACCAGCTCGCACAGGGACAAAAGAAAATCCGCCTTCATGGAAAGCGGGCTTTCTCCGGCAGCCATATTAAGCTCCACATCCATCGGATTGAGGTGGTGCGGGCTGTCCGGGGCAATCTCGATCACCTGGCCGCCCAGCCTTCGCACCAGCGGCGCATATTCGCCCATCGGGTCAACCACGATAATGCGATCCTGCGGAATGGTAAGAAACACATTCAAGAGCTCGCGCTTTGCAGCAAAGCTCTTGCCGGAGCCCGTAGAACCCAAATACATCCCGTTTGCCGACTTCAGCTTTTTGCGGTCAGCCATGATGACATTGTGAGAAAGTGCGTTCATGCCATAGTAGAGGGCCTGCCCCGCCATGCGGAGTTCCCTTGTCATAAAGGGGATAAAGATGGCTGTGGAGCTGGTTGTCATACCGCGCTGGATTTCTACCTCGTTGTAACCAAGGGCCAGCGAAGAAACAAATCCCTGTTCCTGTTGCCAGTCCAGACGGCGCAGAGCGCAGTTGTATTTCTGCGCGATGCCGCCCACGGTAAACACATCGTTTTCCAGCCGCTGGCGAGTAGGGGCAAGGTTTACCACCGTAAAGGTCAGCAGAAACATTCGCTCATTGCGGGATTGCAAATCAGCCAAAAGCTCCGCTGCGTCCTTGCTGAATGTGATCAGGTCAGGGGGAAGAATATCCGGGTCATAGCCGGAGCGCACAGCCTTTCTCTGTTCCTCCACTTTCATTTTTCCGATGTCCGAGATTTTCCCCTTGATGGTCTTGATTGCCTTGAGCTGATCCACGGTCTGAATGTGCATGGTCACAGTCATTTCCGCATCCAGCTCCAAGATTTCCGCCAGCAGCTTATCCGAAAGCTCCGATGCCATAATCTGCAAGTAGGACACCGCGCCCAAATACTGGCCGATACGGAATGTGCGGGACTGGCGGAAGTCGAGACTGTCCGGGGCAATAAAGTCTTTTGTGCCAAGCCCGGTCTGCGGGATGTCTTTCCACGAAAAGCGGAACGGCTCGCGGCTCCCCGGATGCATCTGGCTATGAAGCAGCGCAAGGCGGGCCCGCCCGTCCATCGGCTCCGAGGGAACGCCCAGCCGCTTAAAGTTTCCCATGACATCGGCCTCCACACGCTCCAGACGGGGCCGTGCCTCCGCAATCCCCTCAGCGGGTATGCCAAAGGTGATGTATTTTGAGCGTTCAATGCCGTTGTTGCTTTTGGCAATCTGATTTTTCAGCATCCCGGTAAACTCGTCCCGGACGCTGTTATAGTTGTCATCCGCTTTCGGGATATTGACCTGATAGCGGCTGCGGGAATGGGAACGGCGGTTGATAAAGGAAAGCTGGAACGGCAGAGAACTGTCAAAATAGTTGAGGAATGAGCTCCATCCGCTGAATATGGCGGTCTGATCCTCGGTGGATGCCACAGAGTAATTGATGTCCTCATATTCCACGGTTTTTGTATAGAGCCCGCCCGGGAGCTTGCACACACCGTCCGGGTGCATGGACAGATACGGGATCGTCTGCTGGGCGGACAGGGCCGCCCGGCCTTTACCCTTGGCGGCGGCTCCGTTTTTCTTCTTTGTGTTTTTCAATCACATCCTCCTTTCCAGCGCCCGGCCCGGCAAAGGGCGCATAAATGTTTTCGGTTCGGTAGGCCCTGATCCCCGGCCTTAGAAACTTGGCCCGGATGATATTCCGCACCACCTTTTCAAAGGGCAAGCCGTCCTTTTCATACATAGCCAACAGGAACGCCGGGAGCATAATTCCAAGCATGAGAAACATCGCCCCGGTATTGCCGAGGGTGCCACGGGTCAGCAGATAGGCCGGAACCCCCACCACGCCCGCGCTGCCGAAGCAGACAAGCTGGCGTTTGGTGAGGTTGAAAGCCATCTTTGTTTTGATTTTGGATAAATCGTTTGGTACGTTTACATAGGGCATAGATCACACTCCTTTCTGCACTTCGGGACAATGTGTCCCAAAGTCCGGGATGGTTGGTGTCACTTCGTTTCCCCATACAGCCCAGCCGGGCGGGGTCTGCCGGGCAAAGAGCTCCACGCGGGGCAGATCTCCCATCAGGGAAATGATTTTGTCGCGGGCCTCGTCCGGCTTTTTGCTGTGGGCCTCAATCGGGGAAATGATAAATTGATGGATGTTGGCAGCCTGCCGCTTCGGGTGTCCCTTGGTTGCCAGCAGGCAGATTTCTGCATTGCCCCTTGTCCAGAAGCCAAGGCCGTAAAACCAGCTATCCGCCTTCTTGTTCTTTTTCAGCCAAACGAAAGCAACGGATTTATAGGTGAAGCCCCAAGCCTCGATCAGCCGGAGCGCCTCCGGGAGCTGCGGGAAAGTGGCCCATAAAAAGAGTGCGCTGTCCGGGGCTGCAAGATCAGCCACAGGCAACGCACATAAATCCTCAATGCTCATAGTGGGATAATGATTTTCCGCCGCGCCCTGCACGTTCTTAGCCGAGTAGCGCCAAGGGGGATCGGCGTAAATGATAGAATACTGCTCGATAATTACACTCCTTTCTCGCCAGAGCTTTTTACTGCCTGCGCCACACGGATGCGCTCACTGGCAGCGGCATAAAAGGCCGGGGCCGTTTCAAAGCATACAAAGCGGCGTTCTGTGTTGATAACTGCAATCGCGGTTGTGCCGGAGCCCGCGCAAATGTCCGCGACCAGTTCTCCGGGGCGGGTGTAGGTGCGGATCAGGTACTCGCAGAGCTCCACGGGCTTCTGCGTTGGATGGATACCGCCGGACACCGTAGGCACAAATAGCACATTTCCGGGATAGCGGCGGCCATCGTTGGACTCGGAGCCCTGCCGTTCAAATTTCCCATAGTTGGAGCTTGTACCGCTTCGGGAATGAACGCGGGTATATGGCTTGCCGTAAGTAAACTGTGGATTGTAGACCGGGGACTTCTGGTAAAACACCAAGATATTCTCGGACTTTTTCAGTGGAGCCCGATTTGCATTGAGAAAGCCTGTTCCGCGTTCCTTGTACCAAATCCACTCATAGCGGAGCATGGCGAGGTTGGATGCGCCCAGCACCTTGTCAAAGGGGCATTGCGCGAAAAACAGCACCGCGCCATTCGGCTTGACCGCCCATTTCACCGCCTCCCACAGTTCCGGGAGCGGCAGGGGCACATCCCAATAATTCCGGGTTGTGCCGTAGGGCGGATCGGTCAGCAGCATATCCACGCTATGCTTCGGCAGGGAGCGCAGGCCCTCAATGCCATCCATGAGAAACAAGCCCTCCTTCGGGACACTTTGTCCCAAAGTGCGGCTATCGGTCATTGCGGGCCTCCTTTGCCTTGGCAGGCGCAGGCCGGGCGGCGTTTTCCTTTCCTGCCTGTTTAGCGGCCTCGGCCATCTGCTCCTTGATCGGGGCAGGCCGTACCGCCTGGGCCCGTGCAACAAGCTGTTCCACCGCCGCATGATACGCCTCCACACCAGCCGCATTGATCCGTTCCTGTGTGGCGCGGTCAGGAATCCGAACCGTAGCCCGGTATCCCGTCCGGCTGGCAGGATCGGGTTTAGAGGGAGCACCGAGGAAAATCCCGTTTTTCCCGTCCACGACCTTAAAATCGTCGATGACCACACCACCAAAGTTGACGCTGGCGAAGCCGATCAGCTTTCCCTGCGGCTCAATCGGGCGAACAGATACCGTGATCGGAACAACCGCCTCCTGCAAGACAGCATCCGTCCGCATTTTTACTGCCTCATCAATGCTAACGCCCTTGACTTCTGCAAGCTCCGCGATGGGAGCATCAAACAACCAGCGCCGCTCCTCCGCAGCAATCTGCTCCGGGGTCAGCAATACATCGTCCTTCTTACTCAGATAAAATTTCTCCTTTCCGCTTGCCGGAGCAGGCTGGGCGGGATCGTCCATCAGCTCTTTTCTTTGCAGGACGGCCTCCGTTTCCGCCATAAAGCGGTAAGCGTCCGCCTCGGTAAACTCCTCCGGCGTTTTTCCATTCCATAAGCGCGTTCCATCCGCCCCGTATCTTCTCGGCATAAGCACCACCTCCTGTTAATGAGCGCCAAAGATACGCTGGGCAATGCTCCCGGTCTTAAAGAGCATGAAGCAAAGCAAAACCGTGTAGCCCACAGTTCCCCAAATCGCCCCGATGGGATCGCCGCTTGTTGCGATGCCTTGAATGAGCACTGCGTAAATTGCAACACATACAAGGATCAACAGCCCTTGAAAGCCCACGGCAAACAGGGACTTGATGTAGTTCTGCCCGGTGCCGCCAAGCTCCCGGTTGGAAAGCGTAGCAACGGGGATGGGGGCCAGACTGGTCAGCAGATAGATTTCCAGCATCCTGCCATACACCAAAACGAAAATGATAATTCCCAACGCCTTCATCGTGAAGCCAATGAGCGCAGACTGCAGCCACAGCCCCAAAAGCGGCCCCAAGTCCATCGCCTCCAGCGAGGTTTCCAGTTCGGCAAGCATATCCGCCGAAACATCGGTAGAGCCTTGAATCAGCCCGCCTGCCTGCGCGATAACGCTCTGTGACACATCGAACACGGCCATGACGATATTGAATGTATTTGACAGGATTAAGATTGCACAGGCCGTTTTGAACATCCATTTATAGAGGTTCGCAACGTCAACTTCGTGCATATTGTTCTTTTCCAAAAGCATCTGTATGAGCTCATAAGTGGCAACAAAGGTCAGCACCATTCCGGCAATCGGCAGGATCACCGTTTCGGAAAGCTGTCGGATCAGGGAGAAAACCCCGGCGTGCCACGCCGCCGGGGTAGTCCCTACCTGTGCCGCAATCTCTCCGACTTGGGTATTGACGGTATCAAAAAGACCTTCGAGGTTCCCCATGATCCCGCCAATCAGAAGCTCTTTGAGCCAGTTTGTGAGCCAGTCGGTGAGAAAATCCATAAGCGCCTACCTTAAAACAGGCCGGACAACAGAGGAATCAACGTGGTGCCAATGACGATGATGCCGCCGCCAGCCATGAGCTGTTTTATCCCCAATTAGGTGTAAAACTCTGCTCGATGGCGGGCGGCGGCGTACAAAAAATCTATATGGTGTTTTTAAGAGAACCGTCCCGGCGGGACAGGTCAGGCAGTGACCTGTTCCACCTCCGGGATGGGTTTGAGATTAAAATGAATTTCGATAGAAATGTGTCTTGTTTTATCTTCGTCAATGCGCTCATGCACGACGATTTCTTTGATTAAGCGGTTGAGGGTGGCTGCGTCCAACTCTGTGATGTTGGCATATTCCTGAATGGCTTCCACCCATTGTTTTGCGTCATTGGAAAGCTGGACTTCATCGGACAGCCGCTTTCTGCCCTCGGACACTTTTGTTTTAAGTTCCGTCTGCTCGGTCTGTGTCTTTTCCAGCATGGTGTTGAAGTTCTGCTCACTGATACGCCCTGCAATCATATCTTCATAAAGCCGCATTACCATTTTGTCCAGAACCTCAATCCGTTCCTCGTCCCTTGTAAGGGAGCGTTCCATTGCTTCCCGCTGTTCCCGCTGCTCGGCTTCACAGGTATTGGTCAGGCGGTCAGCAACCGCTTTCCCGTCCATCAGGGCAGCTCTGGCACATTCCCGGATTTTCCGCAGCACATGACTGTAAAGGGTGTCATAATCAATCCGGTGCTGGGTGCAGTGGTTCTTTCCAAAGGCATTGTAGGTCTTGCAGGAGTAAATCTGCTGGGGATGTTTTGCGTTTGTGTAGCGTACCGTCAGAGACTTCCCACACTCGCCGCATTTTATCAGTCCGGCAAACAGGCTGATTTCATTGGTCTGCCCCGGACGCTGGCGGGATTTCAGCTTGTTCTGCACAATGTCAAAGCTCATGCGGTCAATCAGCGGTTCATGCTGTCCTTCCACTACAATCCAGTCCTCCGGCTTCTTTTCCCCAATCGTGCCGATTTTGAAACGGTAGTCCTTTTTCTGGGAAGCAATCGCCCCAGTGTAAACGGGATTCATCAAAAGGTCTTTGATAACGGAAAAGTCCCACATATACCGCCCGTTTTCCGGGTCTTTCTTTTCCCATTTGGTGCGGGTATTGCGAAGCCCCCGTTCCCGGTTCCACCATGTGGGGCAGGGGATTTTTTCTTCCTCCAGCCGTCTGCGGATATAGTTCGGACCATGACCGTTTAGGGCATATCCGAAAATCAGCCGCACAATCGGGGCGGTTTCCTCGTCAATGAGCAGATGGTTTTTGTCCTCCGGGTCTTTCCGATACCCAAACGGGGCAAGACACCCGGTAAACTGTCCTTTCTGCGCTTTCAGAAGATAAGAGGAATGGACTTTCTTGGAAATATCCTTGCTGTACATCTCGTTCAGGATATTCTTGAACGGGGCGATGTCGTTGTTATCCCGCAGGGTGTCGATACCGTCATTCATGGCGATATAGCGGACACCGTTTCTTGGGAAAAAGTCCTCAATCAAATGCCCTGTTTGCAAATAGTTACGCCCCAGTCGGCTGAGGTCTTTCGTGATGACAAGGTTGATTTGCCTGCGCTCAATGGCTCTCAACATTCTCTGTAAATCAGGACGCTCCATATTAAGACCTGTGAAGCCATCGTCCTGATAGACTGCCACAACCTCCCATCCCTGCTTTTCGCAGTATTTTTCCAGCATATCACGCTGGTTTGCGATACTGGCACTTTCGCCTTGCAGGTCATCGTCCTTTGACAGCCTGCAATAGACCGCCGCACGATAGCCCCCGGCAAGTGCTGAACCGATTGTTCTGTATTCCATTTCGTTCATCATAGCCATTTACCCACACAATCCAGACGGTATCTGGCTCTGTTGAACCTCATCTTCATTATACTTCAAATCTTTCTTTTTAGCAAGATATTCTTTTGTATTTGTTTTGCCGTATTTCTGGGAAATCAGGCTGACGAACACATCGGTGGCGTCCAGTTCCCCGTCAAATACGGTTGTCACTTCAATCTTGGTCTTATTTTTCGCCATAGGCAGTTATCCTCCATACATGAAAATAGCCAGACAGAGAACGGTCGGCAACGAAGTCCGGCAACGGGCTTCAAAAGACCTTGCAAACAATCTCAATCTGGCGTTGATTACTATTTATACTTTTCTTTTATTTTTCTGTTGTTTTGGTTGTCAGAGAGGGAAAAAGCCCGGAAATAAGGGATTTTCCCCGGCAACCGGCTCGGCAACGGGATAGCAACGAAGTCGGCAACGGGCTGTCATTTTCAGAATGGAAGCTCCATCTGCTCTGTGACCTCCACAAAACCGTCCATAGATTTTTCGGGCGGGTTGTCGGTGTCCGTTGCCGGGATTTCACGCTCCCAGCCCTTTTGTCTGCCGTATTCCGCAAACATCCTCGGATTGGAAAAGTAGTTCCACCCGGTAATGCACTGGTTCATTATCTCGTTGATTTCCCGGATTTCCCATTGCTTCGGCTCATCAAAGGTGTGGTTTAAGGCTTCCTTGTAGAGCTGCTTGGAGCAGACCGTTTCCCCGGTGTACTTATCAAGGTAAGCCTGTATCATCCCGGCTTTGGTGTCCTCCGGCATAAAATCCCGCTGGTGTTCTTTGAGATACCGCTGCATGGCTGGGCTGAATGACAGCTTGAACATGCCGCTTCGGTAAATCTCCATTGCTTCCGCCCACATCTGGCTGATATAGGCTCTGGAAGCGGCTTCGTCCTCCAAAATGTGAACCTCGGCTTGCTCCGGGTACACCATGACCGGGATAAATCGGCGGTTGCCGGAACGGTCAAGGGGGAGAAAGTCAAGGGCGTTGGAAGTGCCGCCGAACACGCATTGACGGGGGCGGTCTGCCGGGTGAGTTTCATAGGGAATTTTGTAAACCTCTTTCTGGCGGCTTAGAAAGGACTTGATTTCCTCAATGCTCTTGGCATTGGCGGTTGCCATCATTTTCGACATTTTAATTATCCAGTGACCTTGCCGCTTGCGGGACACGTTATCATCGTCCAGCTTCCGCAAATCATCGGAAAACCACTCGTCCCGGACTGCCAGCAGCCGGAAGAAGGTGGATTTGCCAGCCCCCTGACCGCCTACCAGACACAGCATGATTTCAAACTTGCTTCCGGGCTTAAATGCCCTTGTAATCGCCCCCAGCATGAACAGCTTCAAGGCTTCATAGGTGTAATCGTCCACATCAGCTCCCAGAAAGTGCCGCAGACAGAAGCGGATGCGCTCAGTCCCGTCCCATGCAAGGCTGTTCAGAAAATCCCGGATGGGGTGGTACTTATTCTCATTCGCCACAATCCCGATGGCGGTTTCAATCTTTTTCTCACTGGTAAGCCCGTAGGTTTCCTCCAGATAGAGAAGCAGATACTTCATGTCCGTATCGGTCAGGGCTGTGCTTTCTCTGTGAAAACCGATGGGCTTTATGATGTCCTTGCGGTCGGTCAGGATGTTGTAGGCGATTGCCCCGGCAAGCACAGGGTCACGCTGGAATACGGTCAGGCAGTTCCGTATGCTCTGGCGGACGCCGCCTTTCTCGGTGGTTTCCAGAGTTGCCTTTACTTCCTCAACGCTCTGGGGCGGCTGCATGGCGTTCATGGTGTTTTTTAGTTCTTGCTGCGTCTGCGGCTGCAAGCTCTGCCATTCGCTGTTCAAGCTGTATCACATCCTTTCCGTAGTCCATAATCAAAACCGCTTTTTCCTCTGTCTCCCCGAACAGCAGCACATCCAGCAGATATTCCACATGGGCTTGCTTCTGCAAGGCTTCCACGAACCGGGGATGAAACGCTTCCTCCGGGGAGTGCGGGGCATAGTCGGTTTTCCATACCCGTAAGAGGTGTAGATAATCGGCAAGGACACGGAAGCAATGTGCCTTTGCTTCCCGGA
>NZ_CABFVC010000009.1:0-96034 GCF_902143525.1 Clostridium sp. Marseille-P7770
AGGAAGTGCTTGAAGCAGAAAACTCACGACTTGCTGATATTCGAGATTCGTTGTTACCTAAGTTGATGTCTGGCCAACTTGATATATCTGCCATTGACCTCTAAGCCGCTAAATTCTTGTTTAGAAAAATTAAGGGGGTGAAATACTCATGAATAACTGTGCAATTATAAAGCATATTGGAGAATACACAGAATTTATATTTGATAATCAGATTATTCGCTTTATCACATCTGCGCGATTGGAACGATATACGAAAATCGTGGAATGGGATCACGGGTATTTAGTACTCATGGCAAAATATAAAGGGCTGGATGAAGTCGAAGAATATATCGATTNCTAAATTCTTGTTTAGAAAAATTAAGGGGGTGAAATACTCATGAATAACTGTGCAATTATAAAGCATATTGGAGAATACACAGAATTTATATTTGATAATCAGATTATTCGCTTTATCACATCTGCGCGATTGGAACGATATACGAAAATCGTGGAATGGGATCACGGGTATTTAGTACTCATGGCAAAATATAAAGGGCTGGATGAAGTCGAAGAATATATCGATTTAGTTCCGATTCTTGAAAAACTATATTATGATGTGGATGAATTTTTAAAACCGATTAAGGAGGTAAAAATTGATTATGCCGCTTAATATTAAAGAAATTGCAGATAAGGCCGATATGATTATCAATGGCTATGCGTTTACAAAAGAAGGAGATTATATACGTGTCTTAAACTTGAACTGTGTGAATCATGCAGCGGTTATTCTCAATGACAGAATTGTAGAAACCAATATGGATGATATTGAAAATCAGATTGTCCTGGACTATTACAAAGAGAATAAGCAATTCATGGAGGAGTGAGATGCCGAAATATTATGAATTTAAGGTTTGCGGATATTATTTGTACTATACAGCAAGCTGTGTGATCGAGGCAATGCATGTTCATGCGAGTGACGGTAAATTAACGGAAGCGGGATCAGCAAAATTTTTTGTAAAAAGTGATGGCGATACAACAGTAGAAAAGCAAGGAAGACTGAATGAACGTGAGATTCGTAAAATACGTGAATTTATAAAAAAGAACTATAAAGAAATGTATTTGAAATGGCAAATGCTTGCAGATACCGGATTTTATGGGGAATAAAACAAACTCCTGACAACGGCGGGAGATAAGCCAAAGGAACCCGTTGAGTTGTTCTCTGGAAAAATAAACTGAAGGAGAATAACTCATGAAACAGCAGATTATTACTAAAGTTATGCAGCAAATGCAGGTGCATCTTGATAATGCCCAAATGCAGCAATTGAAAAGTGTATTGGAAAGGGCATTGTTTGAATGCGAAATCACAGTGCAGACAGAAAATGAGAAAACCAATGATAATCCGAGGCTGATAGAGGCTTTTGTTGCTGCAAAGCGGATCGAAGGCTGTTCAGAAAAGACATTGAAATATTATCGCACAACAATTGAAACGATGATAACTTCAATAGGCAAAGGCGTTTGCCATATTCAGACAGAAGATTTGCGTTCTTATTTAACAGATTATCAGAGTAAACATCAATCTGGCCGAGTGACAATAGATAATATCCGGAGAATTTTGTCTAGCTTTTTTTCATGGTTGGAGGACGAGGATTATATTTTGAAAAGTCCTGTCCGTCGAATTCACAAGGTGAAAACAGTGACTAACGTCAAAGAAACTTATACAGATGAAGACCTGGAAAAAATGCGTGATAGTTGTTCAGAACTCCGAGATCTGGCAATGATCGACATGTTGGCATCCACTGGAATGCGTATCGGTGAAATGGTTTTGCTTAATAAGGCAGATATCAATTTCAATGAACGAGAATGTGTTGTTTTCGGTAAAGGAGATAAAGAACGAATGGTATATTTCGATGCTCGGACAAAGATTCATTTGCAAAATTACATCGATAACAGAACCGACGAAAACCCTGCATTGTTTGTTACCTTGCGTTCTCCAAACGACAGAATCAAAATCGGTGGTATCGAATCTCGCCTCCGTGAAATGGGGAAACAACTGGGCATTCAGAAGGTTCACCCGCATAAATTCCGCAGAACACTTGCAACGATGGCGATTGATAAAGGAATGCCGATTGAGCAGTTGCAGCAGCTCTTGGGACATAAACGAATAGATACGACCTTGCAGTATGCGATGGTCAAGCAAAGCAATGTAAAGTTGGCTCACAAAAAATACATAGGTTAGGAGAAAAACATGATTTGGGGAGATTTGCTTACTTTCGAATATGGTAAGCCTGTTAAGGATAAGGCAAGTGTAGATGGAGAGATTCCTGTTTTTGGAACAAATGGGCAAATTGGAACGTCACATTTACCGCCGTTGTGTAAGATTCCTTCTTTTATCGTGGGTCGAAAAGGTGCTTATAGAGGAGTTCATTATTCGAACGTTCCATTTTCGGTTATTGACACAGCATTTTATGCTATGCCTTTGACAGATACATTTGATATGAAATGGGCTTACTACAAGTTTTTAACTTACGATATAAATAGAATGGACAGTGGTTCAGCTATTCCATCTACTGATAGATATGAATTATATCGGATTTCGGTTGAATTGCCGCCGATTCAAGAACAAAGAAAAACGGTGGCAGTGTTAGAGGCTATAGAGAACAAGATAGAACAGAATACAAACATAAACAAGAATTTAGCGGCTTAAATATCAATGTCCGAGACATCCAATTCGCCGTACATCAGCTTGGGCACAAGAGTATCTCGAAGAACAGCAAGATATCCATTTTGCTTGCCATTGGCAAAAATCTGATTGAAAATTGATTTGCAATAATCATCAAATGCTATAACTTTATTTACTGGTGGAATTAAAATAGTTTCCGTTTCAATAAAGCCTGAGAAGTCAAGGTTCTTAATACCTGTTGTACCGTTTTCATAAGAGAAAAAAACACCTTTACCATACAGGTATTGCCAATAATAGTAGATGAACAAACTGTATCCTTCTTTTGGTTTCATTGCCTTACAGAAATTTGTGCAAACCATACCGCTATCATAACGGTCGAGTAATGATTGAGTTATAGCTGTACATCTACCGGTTGATTGAGTAGGACTACCTCCTGAAATTTCAACAACAATGTCACCGGCTGTAAGTTGTTTTGTGGCAAAGTTTTTAGGAATAATATATCTTGTGGGCATTTGGCCTTTATTGCCTGCTTTAACTTCGGGAATATCTGCACCTCTAATGCAGTAAACCTTTTCGGTATTATTGCCTGTCGGTGCTTCTTTTCCCCAATCACCATTTAAGGTTGATTTAATAAGTTCAGAGAATGTTCCTGTTGACCATTCATTGTTTTCGGGATTGTCTATAAACCATTCTTTGAATATTACCTGAGCTTGCTGCTCTAAATTCTTGTTTAGAAAAATTAAGGGGGTGAAATACTCATGAATAACTGTGCAATTATAAAGCATATTGGAGAATACACAGAATTTATATTTGATAATCAGATTATTCGCTTTATCACATCTGCGCGATTGGAACGATATACGAAAATCGTGGAATGGGATCACGGGTATTTAGTACTCATGGCAAAATATAAAGGGCTGGATGAAGTCGAAGAATATATCGATTTAGTTCCGATTCTTGAAAAACTATATTATGATGTGGATGAATTTTTAAAACCGATTAAGGAGGTAAAAATTGATTATGCCGCTTAATATTAAAGAAATTGCAGATAAGGCCGATATGATTATCAATGGCTATGCGTTTACAAAAGAAGGAGATTATATACGTGTCTTAAACTTGAACTGTGTGAATCATGCAGCGGTTATTCTCAATGACAGAATTGTAGAAACCAATATGGATGATATTGAAAATCAGATTGTCCTGGACTATTACAAAGAGAATAAGCAATTCATGGAGGAGTGAGATGCCGAAATATTATGAATTTAAGGTTTGCGGATATTATTTGTACTATACAGCAAGCTGTGTGATCGAGGCAATGCATGTTCATGCGAGTGACGGTAAATTAACGGAAGCGGGATCAGCAAAATTTTTTGTAAAAAGTGATGGCGATACAACAGTAGAAAAGCAAGGAAGACTGAATGAACGTGAGATTCGTAAAATACGTGAATTTATAAAAAAGAACTATAAAGAAATGTATTTGAAATGGCAAATGCTTGCAGATACCGGATTTTATGGGGAATAAAACAAACTCCTGACAACGGCGGGAGATAAGCCAAAGGAACCCGTTGAGTTGTTCTCTGGAAAAATAAACTGAAGGAGAATAACTCATGAAACAGCAGATTATTACTAAAGTTATGCAGCAAATGCAGGTGCATCTTGATAATGCCCAAATGCAGCAATTGAAAAGTGTATTGGAAAGGGCATTGTTTGAATGCGAAATCACAGTGCAGACAGAAAATGAGAAAACCAATGATAATCCGAGGCTGATAGAGGCTTTTGTTGCTGCAAAGCGGATCGAAGGCTGTTCAGAAAAGACATTGAAATATTATCGCACAACAATTGAAACGATGATAACTTCAATAGGCAAAGGCGTTTGCCATATTCAGACAGAAGATTTGCGTTCTTATTTAACAGATTATCAGAGTAAACATCAATCTGGCCGAGTGACAATAGATAATATCCGGAGAATTTTGTCTAGCTTTTTTTCATGGTTGGAGGACGAGGATTATATTTTGAAAAGTCCTGTCCGTCGAATTCACAAGGTGAAAACAGTGACTAACGTCAAAGAAACTTATACAGATGAAGACCTGGAAAAAATGCGTGATAGTTGTTCAGAACTCCGAGATCTGGCAATGATCGACATGTTGGCATCCACTGGAATGCGTATCGGTGAAATGGTTTTGCTTAATAAGGCAGATATCAATTTCAATGAACGAGAATGTGTTGTTTTCGGTAAAGGAGATAAAGAACGAATGGTATATTTCGATGCTCGGACAAAGATTCATTTGCAAAATTACATCGATAACAGAACCGACGAAAACCCTGCATTGTTTGTTACCTTGCGTTCTCCAAACGACAGAATCAAAATCGGTGGTATCGAATCTCGCCTCCGTGAAATGGGGAAACAACTGGGCATTCAGAAGGTTCACCCGCATAAATTCCGCAGAACACTTGCAACGATGGCGATTGATAAAGGAATGCCGATTGAGCAGTTGCAGCAGCTCTTGGGACATAAACGAATAGATACGACCTTGCAGTATGCGATGGTCAAGCAAAGCAATGTAAAGTTGGCTCACAAAAAATACATAGGTTAGGAGAAAAACATGATTTGGGGAGATTTGCTTACTTTCGAATATGGTAAGCCTGTTAAGGATAAGGCAAGTGTAGATGGAGAGATTCCTGTTTTTGGAACAAATGGGCAAATTGGAACGTCACATTTACCGCCGTTGTGTAAGATTCCTTCTTTTATCGTGGGTCGAAAAGGTGCTTATAGAGGAGTTCATTATTCGAACGTTCCATTTTCGGTTATTGACACAGCATTTTATGCTATGCCTTTGACAGATACATTTGATATGAAATGGGCTTACTACAAGTTTTTAACTTACGATATAAATAGAATGGACAGTGGTTCAGCTATTCCATCTACTGATAGATATGAATTATATCGGATTTCGGTTGAATTGCCGCCGATTCAAGAACAAAGAAAAACGGTGGCAGTGTTAGAGGCTATAGAGAACAAGATAGAACAGAATACAAACATAAACAAGAATTTAGCGGCTTAAATATCAATGTCCGAGACATCCAATTCGCCGGACATCAGCTTGGGCAAAAGAGTATCTCGAAGTACAGCAAGATATTCATTTTGCTTGCCATTGGCAAAAATCTGATTGAAAATTGATTTGCAATAATCATCAAATGCTATAACTTTATTTACTGGTGGAATTAAAATAGTTTCCGTTTCAATAAAGCCTGAGAAGTCAAGGTTCTTAATACCTGTTGTACCGTTTTCATAAGAGAAAAAAACACCTTTACCATACAGGTATTGCCAATAATAGTAGATGAACAAACTGTATCCTTCTTTTGGTTTCATTGCCTTACAGAAATTTGTGCAAACCATACCGCTATCATAACGGTCGAGTAATGATTGAGTTATAGCTGTACATCTACCGGTTGATTGAGTAGGACTACCTCCTGAAATTTCAACAACAATGTCACCGGCTGTAAGTTGTTTTGTGGCAAAGTTTTTAGGAATAATATATCTTGTGGGCATTTGGCCTTTATTGCCTGCTTTAACTTCGGGAATATCTGCACCTCTAATGCAGTAAACCTTTTCGGTATTATTGCCTGTCGGTGCTTCTTTTCCCCAATCACCATTTAAGGTTGATTTAATAAGTTCAGAGAATGTTCCTGTTGACCATTCATTGTTTTCGGGATTGTCTATAAACCATTCTTTGAATATTACCTGAGCTTGCTGCTCTAAATTCTTGTTTAGAAATAACACCACAAAGGAGTTGATGAACCCATGGCTGGCTTTTATACCGAAGCAGATTACGAAAATTCTGTCATAGAATTATTCCAGAATATGGGGTATCGCTATGTCTATGGTCCGGATCTGGAACGGGATTTTAAAAGTCCCTTATATGAAGAGGAGTTAGATGAAGTGTTGCATCGCTTGAATCCGGATATGCCGGAGGATGCGATTCATGATGCCTTGTATAAGCTGAAAAACTTTGAAAATGCAGAGCTGGTGCAGAAAAACGCTCTGTTTATGGACTATATTCAGCATGGCGTGGAAGTGCGATATTTTGTCAAAGGCGAAGAACGCGCTGGTCTGGTGTATCTCGTTGATTATAAGAATCCGGACAACAACTCCTTTATCGTGGCAAATCAATGGACTTTTATCGAAAACAGCAATAAACGTCCTGATATTTTACTGTTCTTGAATGGCCTGCCGGTGGTGCTGGTGGAATTGAAATCTCCATCACGCGAAGAAACAGATGCATCCGAGGCATATACTCAGATCCGCAATTATATACATGAGATTCCATCTATGTTCATCTATAATTGCATCTGTGTTATGAGCGATCTTATGACTTCCAAAGCAGGTACGATTACCTCAGGCGAGGATCGGTTTATGGAATGGAAAACGAAGGACGGAAATTATGAGAATACGCAGTATGCCCAGTTTGACACATTTTTTGAGGGTATCTTCGAGAAAAAACGCCTGTTGGACATTATCAAAAACTTTATCTGTTTCTCTAATGAAGGGACAAAGCAATTCAAGATTTTAGCCGGATATCATCAGTATTTTGCAGTCAACAAGGCAATTCTTTCCACGAAACATGCGACGGAAACAGATGGAAAGGCTGGTGTGTTCTGGCATACACAGGGCAGTGGAAAGTCGTTGTCCATGGTATTCTATGCCCATCGGTTACAGGAAGCACTGGACAGTCCGACGATTGTTATTATCACAGACCGCAACGATCTGGATGATCAGCTTTACGGACAGTTCGCAAAATGCAAGGATTTCCTGCGTCAGGAACCGGTTCATGCGGAAAGCCGAGCACATTTGAAAGAATGGTTGGACGGGAGAAAAGCCAACGGCATTATTTTTACCACCATGCAGAAGTTTGAGGAATCATTTGAGTGTCTTTCTGAGCGCAGAAATATTGTAGTTATGGCAGATGAAGCGCACCGTGGGCAGTATGGACTGAAAGAAAAGGTTGATGCGAAAACAGGTGAAATTAAGATTGGCTCTGCTCGTATTATCCGAAACACGTTGCCAAATGCTACATTTATTGGCTTTACCGGAACACCAATTTCCATGAAAGATCGAAACACGCGAGAGGTATTCGGTGATTACATAGATATTTATGATATGACACAGGCAGTGGAAGATGGTGCTACCCGTCCGGTGTACTATGAAAGCCGTGTCATTAAGCTGAAACTTGATGAGAATACTTTAAAACTCATCGATCAGGAATATGACATCATGGCAAACAATGCAGATCCGGAAGTGATTGAAAAAAGCAAAAAAGAACTGGGGAAGATGGAAGCGATTCTCGGTAATGAGAAGACCATTTATTCTCTTGTAGACGATATTTTGAACCATTATGAAAATTATCGTGCGGAGCTGCTGACAGGCAAGGCAATGATTGTGGCATACTCCCGCTCGATTGCCATGAAGATATATAATCGTATTTTACAGCTTCGCCCAGGATGGACGGATAAAGTTGCAGTTGTTATGACAAGCAGCAACAAAGATCCGGAAGAATGGAATAAAATCATCGGGAATAAGCACCATAAAGATAAACTGGCAAAAGAGTTTAAGGATAACGATAGTCCGCTGAAAATTGCGATTGTTGTAGATATGTGGCTGACGGGATTTGATGTGCCGTCTCTTGCAACGATGTATGTATATAAACCAATGCAGGGCTATAATCTGATGCAGGCAATTGCCAGAGTCAACCGGGTATTCAGAGATAAAGAAGGCGGTCTTGTCGTTGACTATGTTGGCATTGCTTCTGCATTAAAACAGGCGATGAATGATTACACTGCCAGGGATAAAAAGAATTATGGTGATACTGATATTGCGAAGGTTGCTTATCCGAAATTGCTTGAGAAATTGTCTATTTGCCGTGATCTGTTTCATGGATATGATTATTCCAAGTTTATGACAGGGACAAATCTGGAACGTTCGAAAGCAATTAGTGGAGCGGTCAATTTTATTGTTGGAATGGACAAAGAAAAAGAACGAGAAGATTTCCAGAAAGAAGCGCTTCTTCTCAAACAGGCATTATCTCTTTGCAGTTCTCTGGCGGAAAGAGAACTGCGTGTAGAAGCAACTTTTTTTGAATCGGTTCGTGTACTTGTTACACGATTGATGAATCAAGGCGAGGGCAGGAAAATATCTCTGCCGGAAATGAATGCCCGTATCAATGCATTACTGAAAGCCAGTGTGCAGAGTGAAGGCGTAATCAATCTTTTTTCTGATGTGGATCGGGAATTTTCAATTTTTGATCCACAGTTTCTTGAAGAAATTTCCAGAATGAAAGAGAAAAACCTTGCGGTAGAACTTCTGAAAAAATTGATTGCGGAACAGGTCCGGATCTACCGCCACACAAATATTGTGAAGTCTCAAAAATTCAGTGAGATTATTCAAAAGGTCATGAATGCGTATCTGAATGGAATGCTGACCAATGAGCAGGTAATTGAAGAATTGCTGAATTTGGCTAAACAGATTGCTGTCGCACATAAAGAGGGAGATCAACTGGGGTTGACAGCTGATGAGCTAGCTTTCTACGATGCCTTGACAAAACCACAGGCAATTAAGGATTTTTATGAAAATGAAGAATTGATTGCGATTACAAAGGAACTGGCAGACACACTCCGAAAAAATCGTACGATTGACTGGCAGAAAAGAGATTCTGCCAGAGCCAGAATGCGCATCATGATTAAGCGGCTGCTGAAGAAACATCGATATCCTCCGGAAGGAATGGATGATGCAGTGCAGACTGTTATGACGCAGTGTGAATTGTGGACAGATAATAATGATATGGAGTCGGAGGAAAAAAGTAATATATATTCATATTCGCCGAAAGTAGATCTGGGTATGGTTGCTGAGGAAAGATCGTCTTATTGTGATTAAACAGTTTTCTCTGAATATTACATAGTGTGAGAAATTTTTTGATATTAAAAGGAAGGTGTCATGATATGAACAATAAAAAGAAAAAGAACTTGATGTTCGTAGCTCTGCAGCGTAATATCTGACCTTTGCTGCCTCCACCGGTGAGAGCGATGCTGCTTCAGAAAAAATATCATCGTAGTTAACATTTATCGGAGACAGAATAATGACCTCGACATTGAAAATGGCGTTAATGTGGAGAATAATGGCATTGATGGTGTTGAAATGGCATTAATGACATTAAAAATGATGTTGATTCAGAAAACTCTGCATAAAACCATTCCAACCTGCGCATCCTTCTCCTGACAGAAAAGTTTGGATGAAAAGGTGGAATGTGAAATGAAACCGTTGAAAGACTATGTGGAGATTATTTTTGCGGTGCTGGCGCTGGCGGCTCTGGTGTTTGTGTTCTGGTATTTTCTTGTGGCGGTTCCGGCGAAACATGCGGAGCAGTCCGGGACGTTTGTGATGGTTCCGGGGGCGGAAGCTCCAGCCCGGAAAGGGAGTGTCACAGGGATCTTAAAGACACTTGAGGACGTGGAAAGAAAGCCGTGGAAGGCATGAGCAGTACGACTGTCTACTTAAAAATCCCTCAGGTGAAAGAGGTTTATGAGACAGAAGTGTATCTGGGGATGATCGCAGATGTCCACAGCAGCGACAGGGCTGCGGAGGCGAAGGCGAAAGCCGTGAAGGTCACCTCATTTTCCGGAAAGGGAAAGGAGGCGGCCTATGTCGGAAACGTCATGGATCTTGTGGAAAAGATCGAGAAGGCCGGGCAGAATATCCAGGTGGACAATCTCGGAGAAACAGATTTTGTTGTCACATACCGGGCGAAAAGGAGGAAAAGCCGCCTCTGGGAGTGGATGAAGACGGGACTTGTCTCTGCGGTGGCTTTTTTCGGGGCAGCATTTGCGATCATGACCTTCAACAATGACGCCAATGTGACGGATGTATTCGCGAAGCTCTACGAGATGGTCATTGGGACACGGGCGGACGGGCCGACGATCCTCGAGGCATCTTACTCCGTAGGACTTGCAGTGGGGATCCTGCTGTTTTTCAATCATTTTGCATCCTGGAAGATCACGGTGGATCCGACTCCGATCGAGGTGGAGATGCGCCTGTACGAGGAAAACCTGAATAAGACGCTGATCAAAAACGGCGGGAGAAAGGAGTCGGGGATCGATGTATCTTAGACTTGGACTCCTGGCGTTTGCGGGTCTCGGAGCGGGTGCTGTCATTGCGGCCGGAATCTTTGCCTTTCTTGCGATCATCGGTGTTTTTCCGCGGCTCATCGGTGTGACGCACACGGCAGAACATGTGCTGCTCTATGAGACACTGCTGATCCTCGGGGGAGTATGGGGAAACCTGGCGGATCTCTACCGTGTACCGTTTCCGTTTCCTGGGAGAATCGTGCTTGTAATATGCGGCATGTCTGTGGGGATCTTTGTCGGTTGTCTCGTGATGTCACTTGCGGAGACGTTAAAGGCGCTCCCTGTTTTAAACAGACGGATCCGGCTTGCGGTGGGACTTCAGTATGTGATCCTGGCTGTGGCAGCGGGGAAAGCGTTTGGGGCAGTAGTGTATTTTATAAGAGATTTTGGATAATGGAAAGCTGCTTTCGGGCAGCAAAAAGCCCATGGCTGCAGAGAAATCCTGCAAAGTGCCTGTCAGCCTCTGTGGCGGTTGAAATTCTGCGCCGGAGTGTATGTGTGTCTGAGTTGAAGATTATGAGGTGAAGATTATGGAGATCGACAAAAAAGAATACGGAAACTATGTAAAGCAGGTGACGCCGGTCCACAACACTTGGAAAAATCTCTGGCGCGCATTCCTGGTCGGCGGACTGATCTGCATGCTGGGGCAGATTCTGACTTCTGTCTACATGTCCTTCGGCATCGAAAAAGAGAGCGCTGCTTCATGGACAACCTTAAGTCTCATCGGACTCAGCGTGATCCTCACGGGAACCCATATATACCAGAAGATCGTAAAATTCGGTGGCGCCGGAGCGCTCGTTCCGATCACCGGTTTTGCAAATTCGGTGGTTTCGCCGGCAATCGAATATAAGGCGGAGGGCCATGTCTTCGGGATCGGCTGCAAGATCTTTACGATCGCCGGACCGGTGATCCTCTATGGGATCTTTGCGAGCTGGGTACTCGGAATGGTGAAATTTTTCTGGAGATTTTAGGAAAATTCGGATCTTATACAGTCGAACGGTCTCTTCGTATGCTTTTGTATTTTACAATATTTCAGCTAAAAAGTCCTTGACTTAAACCTAAGTTTAAGTTTTACAATCATATCAGAAAATGAACTTATGCGGCTGTGTGAAAGAACAGCCGCAAACTTTTTATCACAAAAAGGAGGACATTATGGCACAGAAAATTTTACCGGGAACCGGCGGAGAACATTATATTCCATATGAAGAGAGAACGGGGGAGGAGTCTGTTGTATACTTTACAAGAGATCTCTCCCCGGAAGGGCTGAGAAAGATCTACGAGCGCGTCAATGAGAAGATCGAGGGAAAGATCGGAATCAAGCTCCACACAGGCGAGAAGAACGGTCCGAATATCATCCCGCATACATGGGTGAAGGAACTGGTCGAGAAAGATCTTCCGGATGCAGCGATCGTGGAGACGAATACATATTATGAGGGAGATCGCTATACGACAGAACAGCACAGAGAGACTTTAAAGGTCAATGGCTGGACATTCTGCCCGGTTGATATCCTGGATGAGAACGGAACGACGATGTTCCCGGTAAAGGGCGGAAAATGGTTTGCTGAGATGTCTGTGGGAAAAGATCTTGCAGATTATGATTCCCTGGTTGTCCTGACTCACTTTAAAGGTCACACGATGGGCGGTTTCGGCGGTTCCAATAAGAATATCGGGATCGGCTGTGCGGACGGACGGATCGGAAAGGGAATGATCCATACAGTAGAGGGATCCGACAATATGTGGAGCATCAGCATGGAAGAGCTTATGGAGCGCATCGCGGAATCTACGAAATCAGTTGTGGACCATTTCGGCGAGCACATCACATTCGTGAATGTCCTCCGCAACATGTCGGTATCCTGTGACTGTGAAGGCTGTGCGGCTGCTCCGGTCGTAACACCGAACATCGGAATTGTTGCGTCCCGCGATATCCTTGCCGCGGATCAGGCTTCCGTGGACCTTGTGTACGCATTAAAGGAAGATCAGCATAAAGATCTCGTAGAGCGCATGGAGACCCGCCATGGTCTTCGCCAGCTTTCCTATATGAAGGAACTCCACATGGGCAACGACAAGTATAAACTCATCGATATCGATAATGAGGACCATGAGATCCTTCCGAAGGAAGCGGTCAAAGATGTAAAGCCGTTTGAGGGCTGATCGTAACGCGCGAAACGCAGATATGGAAATAAAATATGGAAATGAAAAAGATGCGGAAATTCAGAGAGTGCTGGATTTCCGCATCTTTTTTTGCATTTTGGGGAAGATATCGGTATCAAACATTTGCATGCTGTCACAGTGTATGGAATCTTCTTGACCATGAATGGCAACGGAAAAGCCGGAGCAGCAGGTCGTATGGGAGAAGTTGCGGAATGGTTGTTTGGCTATGAGCAGGCAGCGAAAGCGGACTGCAAATATCCTCTGAGAAATAAAAGACAGGAGCAGGAATGAAATGAAGGGAAAAACAGGAGAAGGAAAAAAACAGCGGGGGCGGGCGAGCATTGTATTTGAAACTCCGCCAGTGATTACCGCCGCGGCTTCAACCGTGGGAAAGAAGGAGGGAGACGGGCCGTTAGGGACCTGCTTTGACCGGGTGGAGCTGGATCCCATGCTGGGGAAGAAAACGTGGGAGGAGGCGGAGAGCGAGCTTCAGAGCAGGACCGCGGGGCTTGTGATCGAAAAGAGCGGGCTTTCCAGGGAGGAGATCCGGTACTCGTTTGCGGGCGATCTTCTGGCGCAGCTCATTGCGACGTCGTTCGGGAATGTGAATCTGGAGATCCCGATGTTCGGACTTTACGGGGCATGTTCCACGATGGGAGAAGGACTGGGGCTGGGTGCCATGTGCGTGGAGGGCGGATTCGCAGACCATGTGCTCGTGAGCGCGTCCAGCCATTTTGCCTCGGCGGAAAAGCAGTTCCGGTTTCCATTGGAGTATGGGAATCAGCGGCCGTATTCGGCGACATGGACGGTGACGGGATGCGGTGCGGTGATCCTATCTTCCGGGAGTTATCGGGGAGAGGAGCCGCCGCTTGCGAAGATCACGGCGGTGACGACCGGAAAGATCGTGGACATGGATTTTCATGATTCCATGAACATGGGCGCGGCGATGGCGATGGCGGCGCTCGATACGATCGTCAGGAATTTCCGGGATCTCGGGGTGGATGAGACGCATTACGATCAGATCATCACCGGTGATCTCGGGACTGTCGGAAGGAGACTTCTTCTAGATTATCTCATGCAGGCGGGATACCGGATCGAGAGCCGGTATATGGACTGCGGGATCGAGATGTTTTCACCGGAGGAGCAGGATACTCATGCCGGAGGGAGCGGCTGCGGGTGTTCGGCTGCGGTGCTGTGCGGATATATCTTGCCGAAGCTGCAGAGCGGAGAGTGGAAACGGGTACTGTTTCTTCCTACGGGAGCGCTGCTTTCGACGGTCAGTTTTAATGAGGGAAAAAGTGTGCCTGGGATCGCGCATGCGGTGGTGCTGGAGACGCCGTAGCTTGTGCCGGTGACTGTGCGGCTGAAGGTAGTGTTCACTGTGTGCAGTAGTAGCTATGAGGCTGAAAATAACTGCTGGAGATTTTTATATTAGAGAATCATATCAGGAGAAGGTATCGCTATGGAATATATAAAAGCATTTGTGGTTGGTGGGCTGATCTGCATGCTGGTGCAGATCCTGATGGAAAAAACAAAAATGATGCCGGGGCGGATCATGGTACTGCTGGTTGTCAGCGGGAGTGTTCTTGGCTTCCTTGGGGTGTATGAGCCGTTTGCAGAGTGGGCCGGCGCCGGGGCAACCGTTCCGCTTCTGGGGTTTGGCAATACGCTGTGGAAAGGCATCGTGAAGGCGATGAGTGAGGACGGCGTGCTGGGAATCTTTAAGGGCGGATTTACGGCGAGTGCGGTCGGGATCAGCGGGGCGCTGGTGTTTGGGTATCTGGGGGCGATCGTGTTTCGGCCGGGGATGAAGGAATAGGGGGGGTACGCGGCGGGGAGACTCCGGGCGCGGACGCTTGGTGGATTCCGGGAGGGTTCCTCTAGGCTTGCAGAAGAATGCTAAAGGCGGATAGCTGCGGACACAACTCGCTGCGCTCAGACAAGTGTCCGCAGCTATCCAACGCATTCTCCTGCGAGCCAAGAGGAAGCCAGCTCCCGGAATCAGGCGGTCCGTGCCCGGAGTCTCCCCGCCGCTGTGTATTGGCATGGGTGGGCTGTTTTTGCCCTGGAAGGGCAAAAAGGCGCGGATGTTTGGAATGTGGGGAGATGAGGAGGTATGATAGATGATTTTGCACAGTAAAGGATGTTTCTTCTCCAGGGGGTAAAGAGTGATAGCGGCATGTAAAAATACATGGAATCTTTTGCGAATACACGTTATAATACATACATTATGAGAATGCTGGTCAGTGTTGCCGGAGCGGAGGAAGATGGATGGCTCGTGGAGGGGATGCTGTATGTGGGGAGTCTATCGTATGGATATGGTGTGGGATGACTGACAGAAGGAGACAGGATCGTTTATGGCGAAGGTGAGTGATGTTTTGAAGCTTCCGGTCATGCGGGGAGTGCGTGTCCTTGCAGGGGAAGCGGGGCTTTCTGGGAAAGTGGAGCATGTGACGGTGATGGAGGTTCCGGAGATCAGGCAGTGGTTGAAGGGGAATGATTTTCTGATCACGAGTTTTTATTCTGTGAGGAAGAGTGAGGAGGAGCAGTGTGCGTTGATCCGGGAGGTCGCGGACATTTGCTGTTGTATCGCGGTGAAGACGGGGCCGTATGTGGCGTGTATCTCAGATCGTGTGCAGGAAGAGGCGGATAAAGTGGGGCTGCCGATCCTGGAGCTGCCGGAAGCTCTTCCTTATATTGATATTATCGTGAACGTGATGAACCTGATCTTTGAGGAGGAAGGAAATTCGGCGATCCTGGAGAAATATGTGAAGGATATTCTATACGAGAATTACAGTGACAGGGTCCTGATGGCGGAGCGCGGGAGACTTTTTGGGATGGATGTGGAGCATGACTGGTTTGCGGCGGTCGTGATCAATTTTAGGAAGATGGTCGTGCCGGACGAGCAGGACTGGAAGGGAATCCGTTTTCTTGCAAGGGCGGTTCTTGGACTCCTCAGGGAAAGAACGGAGATCACGGAGTGTATCCGGATCCCGTTAAAGAAGGGATATCTTCTCCTGGCAGAGGGAGAGACGGAGGACAAGGTCAGGACGGTCCTTGCGGATCTGTTTACGGAGGAGAGGATCCGGGAACTCTGGGATGCCGGGGCGGACCGGATCGTCTGTGCGGCCGGATCGGTCCGGAGAGGTCTTACCGGGATCCGGGATACATACAGCGATGCGTTTCAGGCGATCCGGGTCCAGAGAAAGCTCTGGCCGGAGACGAGTGTCTGTCAGTATGAAAAAGTCCGGGCATTCTGTGCGCTTCAGGAGTTTTTTGAATCCGGAAGGGGAAAAACATTTGAAGAAATCTTAAAACCTGTGGAGAGTCAGGAGTTCCTCGATACACTTGCAACTTATTTTAGCTGTTCCGGAAACCTCGATCAGGCAGCGGAACTTCTCCATGCGCATAAGAATACCGTGAAATACCGCCTGGGGCGGATCCAGACGCTCACGGGGCTGGATCTTAAGAAACCGGAGGACAATTTTATGCTCTATATGGCGGTACTGGCGTGGAAGCTGGGAGCGGAGGTATAGCAGTATAGAATGCAGGGTTCTTTCTTGGTTTACATGACTTCGATTCCCTGAAAATGAAAAACGGAAAACCATGATCTGGGTGGAAGGCGTTGTTTGTCTGTAACGCCAAAAACAATCCTCTTTTTTTGTCGTTATACACATATGATTCTGAGTATTTTGCGTTTATAATGATATTATCAGAAAAAAGCATACTGGAAACCTGTTTCCTGAAGGAGAACAGGCGGACAGTTACGATAAACGTGAGCATACGCAGGAGGAAGCGCATATGAAGCATAAACCTAAGGATATTCAGTACTGTGAAAGACTGTTTCAGAGTTTTTATGAGATCGGGAGCACGCCGCAGGGAGGTGTGACAAGACTTGGCTATACGGAGACGGAGGACGCGATGCATGAGGTCTTCAAAGGACTCGGCAGGGAACTCGGCGGATCGATCCATACGGATGAGGTCGGAAATACTTATGTGGCCAATACGGATGAGATGGGGTATACGCTGATCGGTTCGCATCTCGATTCCGTGATCGACGGCGGCCGCTATGACGGCGTCGCGGGTGTGATCGCGGGACTTATGGTGATGAAGTGGGCGAAGGAGGACGGTCTCCGGATCCCGCTGCGGGTCGGTGCGTTCCGCTGTGAGGAGTCGAGCAATTTCGGCTGCTGTACGATCGGAAGCGGACTGATCACGAAGGAAGTCTACAAGCAGGATATCGGCCATCTGACTGCGAAAAACGGGGAGACTCTGGAGCAGATCTTTGCCAGCCGCGGTCTGAACCTTCATCCGAAACAGATCTCCGGTGTGGGGCGTTATCTGGAACTCCATATCGAGCAGGGAAAGGTCCTCGAGGAATATCAGACGGAGGTCGGGATCGTCGGCACGGTCGCGGGACCGATCCGGTACCGGGTGTATTTGAGAGGAATGGCGGAACATTCCGGAGCGACGCCGATGGACATGAGGAGTGACGCGCTGTGTGCGGCGGCGGAGATTATCCTGGAGTTAGAAAAGATCGGAAAGCAGGAATCTGCGTACCAGTCCGTTGCGACCGTTGGCGTGATCCAGAATTATCCGAACGTTTTAAATGTGATCCCGGGGCGTGTGGAGATCGGCGTGGACATGCGCGGGATCGATCAGGACAGCTTAAACTGCATGGAGCGGAATTTCAAGGCCGCTGTGCGGGAGAGCTGCAAAAAGCGCGGCGTTGAGTATGTGGCGGAAAAGATCAACAGCATCCCGCCGATCAGGATGAGCGCCGAGGTGGAAGACGGCCTGGAACAGGCGGCAAAGAAGCTCGGGATCTCGAGCCGGAGAATGCCGAGCGGTGCCGGCCATGATTCCATGTCTTTTGCGAATATCTGCGACACCGGCATGGTATTCATCCCGTGCCGCGGCGGAATTTCCCATAATCCATCCGAGCACACAGAGATTTCAAGTATCTGTGACGGGGCGCGGGTGATGTATGAATATCTGAAAACAGTCGCCGGTTTGCAGGGACAGGAATAGGCAGTGAGTTTGAGCGTGGTGTCTTCGGATACATGCAGGAGAAAAATTCGGTGCACAATGAAATTCCGGGTGAAATTCTGTGGACACGATCATAAAGCAGTTCTGGATTTTTACAGTGGATGATGGTATAATATCTGCATTGCGACATAGAAGTACGATCAATGAGGAGGAACTGATTATGGATATCGTGTGTCTTGACCTGGAAGGAGTTCTCGTGCCGGAGATCTGGATCGCATTCGCGGAGGAGAGCGGGATCCCGGAGCTTAAGAAAACGACGAGAGATGAGCCGGATTATGATAAATTGATGAACTGGAGACTTGGAATTTTAAAGGAACACGGTCTTGGTCTGAAGGAGATCCAGGAGACGATCGCAAAGATCGACCCGCTCCCGGGCGCGAAAGAGTTTTTAGACAAGCTTCGTGAGATGGGACAGGTTATCATCATCAGTGACACCTTCACGCAGTTTGCAAAGCCGCTGATGAAAAAACTCGGCTGGCCGACGATCTTCTGCAACTCTCTGGAGGTTGCCCCGGACGGAACGATCACAGGGTTTAAAATGCGGATCGAGAAGTCGAAGTATACGACGGTAAAGGCGCTCCAGTCGATCGGATTTGAGACGATCGCGAGCGGCGACAGCTACAATGACCTCGGAATGATCGAGGCGAGCAAGGCGGGATTCTTATTCCGCAGCACGGAGCAGATCAAAAAGGATCACCCGGAGCTTGCGGCATATGAGACATATGACGAATTATTTGATGCGATCAAAAAGGCAATGGAAGTGTAATAACGGAAAGGCGTGAAAGACTACAGCCGGTACATGATACCGGCTGCGGCTTTCAGCTGCTATGTATCCGAAAGGGGCAGCTCCTGCAGGCGGCTGCGAAGGACATACGAATGTGCCATGGCACATTCCTTTTTTCTATCCTGAAGAGGAAAAATTCCGTTCCTTTTAGCGGGTAGGAATTTTCTGAACTGAAAATTCCGTATGATACTAATGGGGTCGCGGATTTTTCCGATTCGGAATGCGGAGCGTGAAAGGCATGACGGTTCCGGACAGGAAACGATTTGGGGAAAGGATCAGAAACGATGGAGAAATCCTATGAAAAAGTCATTGAATATGTAAAGAAAGGGATCGGAAGCGGAGAGATCCAGGCGGGAGAAAAACTTCTTCCGGAGCGGGAGCTCGCCCAGAAACTGGAGATCAGCCGCAACTCTGCAAGAGAAGGACTCCGGATCCTGGAGAACATGGGAGTCCTGGAGAGCCAGCAGGGAGCCGGGAATTATGTCTCCGGAAATTTTGATGAGATCCTCGCGGAGATGCTCTCATTCATGTTTATCTTAAAAAAGATCGATGTGGATAAGATCACGGAATTCCGGTCCACCCTGGAATGGGGAGCGCTTGAGAACGGGGTCCGTCAGGCAACCGCGGAGCAGCGTGATAAAATGATGACATATCTGGAAAACCTGGAGAATGCTGAGACGGAGGAGGAGCGTGTCCGTTGGGACAAGGCGATCCACTATCTTCTGATCGAGGCGGACGGGAATCTCTGCATGATCGCGAACTATAAAGCACTCAATAAGATCATGGATGAGTATATCCCGAAGATGCGCGGAAAGATTATCGAAGGAATGCACAGCGAACAGTTTTTGAGCCGTGCGCACCGGACGCTGGCGGAAGGTTTTTCAGAAGGAAATATCGAGAAAGCACGAGAGGGACTGAAACTCCATTTCCATTATATTTATCAGTATATGTAAGGAGCAGACTTCCCAAGATTGACAAAAATCAGACAATCTGTGTGAAATTCATGCAAAGAAAAACAAAATGTCTTGACAAAAATACAAGACAGCGCTATCCTTGTATCAGAAAAAATACACTGCTTATGAGAGCAGTTATTTTTTAAGGATAATTGGTTCTACCAATAAGAAGCGAAGAAACAACAGTGTGCGCATAGTAAAAACAAATGTTCACAGTGTTTTAAAAACAATATAATTGGTACTACCAATAAAACATTGATCAATACGATCAAAAAGATAGCAGGAAAAGGACAGGAAAGACAGGAAACGACATTTCATGTCAGACTGGAGGGGAATATGGCAAACATCACACTTCCGTACGGAAGAGAGAACAAGACGGTCTGTATTCCGGACGAGCGGCTGCGGGGGACCCTGGTTTCCGGAGCGCATGGATACCATGCAGAGAAACCGGAGCGCGAGATCGTGAGGGATGCGATGGAGCACCCGATCGGATCACCTCGTCTGAGAGAACTTGCGAAGGGAAAAGACAACATCGTCCTGATCGCAAGTGACCACACGAGACCGGTCCCGAGCAAAGTGATTTTTCCGGAAATGTTAAAGGAGATCAAGGAAGGCAATCCGAATGCGAAATTAACAGTTCTGATCGCGACAGGTTTCCACAGGGAGACCACGAGAGAGGAGCTGGCAGATAAGTTCGGTGAGGAATACCTGGACCGCGACGATATCCGCTTTGTGGTACATAAAAGCCACAACAAAGAGGAGATGAAGGAGATGGGAGTTCTCCCGTCCGGCGGGATCTTAAAGGTCAACCGGATCGCTGCGGAGGCGGATCTTCTGATCTCGGAGGGCTTTATCGAACCACATTTCTTTGCCGGATTTTCCGGAGGGCGAAAGAGCATTCTTCCGGGAGTTTCCAGTGCGGAGACGGTCATGGCAAACCACTGCTCCAAATTTATCGACAGTCCGAATGCAAGAACGGGAATCCTTGATGGAAATCCGATCCACAAAGATATGGTGTTTGCGGCAAAGACCCTGAAGCTTGCCTTCATCGTCAATGTGGTCCTCGATGAGAACAAGAAAGTCATCCGGGCGTATGCCGGGGACTTCGATCAGGCACACAGAGAAGGATGCCGCTTCGTCGATAAACTTTCCGGAGTTGACGCGATCCCGGCAGACATCGTGATCTCCACAAACGGAGGTTACCCGCTCGACCAGAACATTTACCAGTCGGTAAAGGGAATGACGGCTGCGGAGGCCACCTGCAATCCGGGCGGAGTGATCATCATGGTCGCAGAGTGCGGACAGGGTCACGGCGGTCAGTCTCTCTATGACACCTTTGCAGGCGGAAGAGACAAAAATGAGATTATGAAGCAGTTTCTCGACACACCGATGGAGAAGACGATTCCGGATCAGTGGGAAGCACAGATCCTGTGCAGGATCCTTTTAAAACACAAGGTGATCATGGTGACCGGTGCACCGGAATCCATGGTGCGGGATATGCAGATGGATTACGCGGAAAGTGTGGAGGAAGCGATCCGGATGGCGGATGCGTACCTTGGCAAAACGGATGCGGGGATCACCGTGATCCCGGACGGGGTATCCGTGATCGTGAGAAACACGAAAAAATAGAAAGACAGCAATACGGAATGACTGAAAATTTAGGATATGAGAAGAGGAGAAACAAACATGGAAGCAAAGAAGTACAATCAGGTGACGCCTGAGATCCTGGAACAGTTCAAAGCGATCGTTCCGGGAAAAGTATACGCAGGCGAGGAGATCAACAGCGACTATTTTCATGATGAGATGCCGATCTACGGAAAGGGAATCCCGGAGGTTGTGATCGAGGCGACAACCACAGAGGACATTGCAGCGATCGTGAAAGTCTGTTATGAGAACTCCATCCCGGTGATCCCGAGAGGAGCAGGAACCGGTCTTACCGGAGCGGCGGTTGCCATTGATGGCGGCGTCATGATCGACATGACCAAGATGAACAAAATCCTCGGATATGACCTTGAAAACTTTGTTGTCCGCGTAGAGCCGGGCGTTCTGTTAAACGACCTCGCGGAAGACGCACAGAAACAGGGACTCTTATATCCGCCGGATCCGGGTGAAAAATTCGCAACACTCGGCGGCAATGTTTCCACAAATGCAGGCGGCATGCGCGCAGTAAAATATGGATGCACAAGAGATTACGTGCGCGCGATGACGGTTGTCCTTCCGACAGGTGAGATCGTAAAAATGGGCGCGACGGTCTCCAAGACAAGTACCGGCTACAGCCTGCTGAACCTGATGATCGGTTCTGAGGGAACACTCGGCATCATCACCGAGCTCACCTTAAAACTCATCCCGGCTCCGAAGGAGACGATCAGCCTGATCATCCCGTATGAGAACCTGGAAGACTGTATCGCGACCGTTCCGAAGTTCTTCATGAATCATTTCCAGCCGCAGGCAGTGGAGTTCATGGAGAAAGAGATCGTCCTCGCTTCCGAGCGTTATCTCGGAAAGAGCGTATTCCCGAAGCAGGTCGAAGGTGTTGACATCGGTGCTTACCTCCTTGTGACATTCGATGGCGACAGCATGGACCAGCTGGAAGAGCTCACCGAGCAGGTTGCTGAAGTTGTTCTTGACGCGGGAGCAGTCGATGTTCTCGTTGCGGACACACCTGCAAAGAAGAAAGATGCATGGGCAGCGAGAAGCTCCTTCCTCGAGGCAATCGAGGCAGAGACAAAACTCCTCGACGAGTGCGACGTTGTTGTTCCGGTCAACCAGATCGCAAAATATCTGACATATGTCAAAGGTGTTTCCGAGAAATATGATTTCGCAGTCAAGAGCTTCGGACATGCAGGAGACGGCAACTTACATATCTACACCTGCGCGAACGATCTGGATGAGGAGACCTTCAAGAAAGAAGTTTCCGAGTTTATGGCAGACATCTACAAGAAGGCAGCAGAACTCGGCGGCCTGATCTCCGGTGAGCACGGGATCGGCTTCGGAAAGAAAGGCTATCTCGCAGAGTTTGCCGGTCCGGTCAACATGCGCCTGATGCGCGGTATCAAGGAGACCTTCGACCCGAAGATGATCTTAAATCCGGGCAAGATCTGTTATGACCCGAAGGAAGAGGCATAACGATCCGTTTATGATTCCCCCGGCGGCAGCCGCTTTCCTCCCCATTTGGCAGCCGCCGTACACCATATTTGTCAAATAACAGCCGGCCGGTGCGCTCCCCCGCGCCGGTCAAACAAAAAGAGACACGAAAGGAAATCGATTATGGCATATTTAATTTCTGAAGAAGCGCAGGATCTCCTGCAGGATGTAAAAAATTTCTGTGACAAAGAAGTTGTTGAACAGTGCAAAGAATACGATGTTTCCGGCGAATGGCCGAAGGCAATTTATGAGAAAGCGATCGAGCAGGGATATCAGGCTCTCGAGGTTCCGGAAGAGTACGGCGGACCGGGACTTTCCCGTGTGGATGTAGCAGCACTGATTGAGCAGATGGCGATCGCAGATGCCGGATTTGCGACCACGATCTCCGCGAGCGGCCTTGGAATGAAGCCGGTCCTGATTGCAGGAAATGAAGAGCAGAAACAGCATGTCTGCGACCTCGTTCTCGACGGCGGTTTCGGTGCATTCTGCTTAACAGAGCCGGGTGCAGGTTCCGATGCCAGTGCAGGCAAGACGACCGCAGTCAAAGACGGCGATGAGTATGTATTAAACGGAAGAAAGTGCTTCATCACAAACGGCGGTGTCGCTTCCTTCTACTGTGTAACAGCGATGACAGATAAGTCCAAAGGCGTAAAGGGAATCTCCATGTTCCTGATCGATGCAGGGACTCCGGGTCTCTCCACCGGCCATGAGGAGAACAAGATGGGAATCCGTACCTCCAACACCTGCGATGTTGTTCTGGAAGACTGCAGGATCCCGGCAGCGAACCTCATCGGTGAGGAAGGAAAGGGCTTTGGCATCGCAATGAAGACGCTCGACCAGGCGCGTGCATGGATGGGCTGCGTGGCGACCGGTATTGCACAGAGAGGCATCAATGAGGCTGTTGCATACGGCAAAGAGAGGATCCAGTTCGGCAAACCGATCATCAAGAACCAGGCATTACAGTTTAAGGTAGCTGATATGGAGATCAAGACCGAGACTGCCCGTCAGATGGTCGCACATGCCCTGACAAAGATGGATATGGGACTTCCGTACAGCAAGGAATCCGCGATCGCGAAATGCTACGCATCCGACATTGCGATGGAAGTTGCTTCCGAGGCGATCCAGATGTTCGGCGGTTACGGTTACAGCAGAGAATACCCGGTCGAGAAGCTCTTAAGAGATGCGAAGATCTTCCAGATCTTTGAGGGCACCAACGAGGTACAGAGGATCGTTGTTGCAAATAATGTGATCGGGAAATAAATAATGAAATAAGGGAACTGTTCAGCAGGTCTGCGCACTTGCTGCGCTGACCGTAATACCTGTGAGGGGACTGAACAGCTGCGAATAAGTTTGGAGGATAACATGGAAATTTTAGTTTGTGTAAAACAGGTTCCGGACGATTCCGTAGAGATCGCTCTGGATCCGAAGACAGGCGCACCGGCGCTCGACGGTGTGACACCGGTCGTAAACGCATTTGATACATATGCACTGGAGATGGCAGTCCGCTTAAAAGAGGCAGCAGGAGGAGAGGTCACAGTTCTTTCTATCGGTGATGAGAGCGTTAAGAACTCTTTAAAGAACTGTCTGGCAGTCGGCGCTGACTATGCATATCTGGCAGCAGATGACGCATATCAGAATGCGGATCCGGAGGTCATCGCAAAAGAACTCCAGGCCGCAAAAGCAGAGATCGAGGAGAAGACAGGAAAGAAATTTGACATCGTATTCTGCGGCAAGGAGACTACAGACTTTGCATCCGGACAGGTTGGAACGATCCTCGCAAAGGAGCTTGACGTTCCGGTAACTGCTGACATCGTTGATATCACAGCCGGCGAGGGCAAAGTGACAGCAAAACAGGAGACTGAGGAAGGTTACCGCATGATCGAGTCCGTCCTTCCGTGCGTTGTGACCGTCAATAAGCCGGAGTATGACCCGCGCTATCCGACGATCAAGAGCAAGATGGCAGCGAGAAAGAAACCGATCGAGGAGCTCGCATCGGCAGAAAAGGCAGAGGCTCAGGTAACGGTCCTCAAGGTCTATGAGCCGGCAAAGAGAGCTGCAGGAACAAAGATCAAGGTGGAAGATCCGGAGGAGGCAGTGCGCCAGGCACTTGCCATGATGGATGAGGCAAAGGCGCTCTAAGACTGCCTGATTTGCCGGTCTGAATGCAGTTCATGGCAGAAATGTTCATGAACTGCAGCAATCTAGTCGTGGAAGGAAATGAAAAAATGAAATATACAGATGGAAAGAATATCATGGTCTGCGTCCAGAGCGCAGACGGCGCTGTGATCGGAGCCGCACTCGAGACAGTCAGCAAGGCAGCAGAGCTTGCGAAAGCAGCAGGAGAGGAAGTCCTCGCAGTCGTATTCGGGAAAGATACCGATACAAAGCCTGTGATCGCAGCAGGAGCAGCAAAAGTCCTCACAGCAGGAAGCAATGAGCTTCAGGCAGCAGAGAAAGCAGAGATCCTTACAAAGCTTGTGGAAAAATATCAGCCGAAGGCTCTCTACATGGCAGGAACACCGGAAGGAAAGATGATCGCTCCGGCGGTTGCGGCAGCGTTTGAGTCCGGCTGTGCGACGGATGTGACAGGGATCACTGCAGATGGTGTTTACACAACACTTTCCTACAACGGAAATGTATTAAACGACATGAAGATGGGAGAGAACCTTCCGCATATCGCGACTGTCCGTTCCGGATCTTTCGCAAAGAATCTGGATGAGAGCAGGAGCGGAGAGGTTGCAGATGAGGATGTGACAGCAAAGGATGTCCGCACAAAGGTCGTTGAGACTGTAAAGGAGATCGCTGAGAGCGTCAACCTCGAGGAAGCCCAGGTCATCGTATCCGGCGGAAGAGGAATGGGAAGCAAGGAGAATTTTGCTCTTGTGGAACAGCTTGCAGAGGTACTTGGAGGCGTTGTAGGCGCCACAAGACCGGCGATCGAGGAGGGCTGGGTATCCAGAGCCCACCAGGTCGGACAGTCCGGTAAGATCGTCGCTCCGAAGCTCTACATCGCATGCGGAATCTCCGGTGCGACCCAGCATGTATCCGGTATGATCGGTTCCGGATATATCGTAGCGATCAATAAAGATGAGGACGCATCCATCTTTGATGTGGCCGATGTCGGAATTGTCGGAGATGTCACAAAGGTTCTGCCGGTGATGATCGAAGAGATGAAGAAGAGAAAAGCAGAATAAAGCGAGCGGATCACAGTCAGAATTTACAGAAAATGCCATGATGTAAATGAAAACACGCTTCGCGTAAATTAAGAAAAAGGGGCTGTCGCACTAACGTGCGGCAGCTCATTTCATATTCCCAACACAAAACGCCGAGCTTCGAAAAGCCCGGCGTTCGTGGTATAATCAGTTTATGCGACTAAACAAAATAATACAGAGAGATTATACCTCTTTTTCTCTGTATTATCAAATCAAACTTCCGCTGGATTTAGAGATTTCTATTCCATCTGATGATCCGGTTCGTCTGGTAAGTGCCTTTGTGGAGGAAATGGACCTTTCTGAACTGTATAAAACTTACAGCAGGATCAGAAAAAATCAGGCAACGCCGCGTCAGATGCTGAAACTCGTCATCTATGCAGCAATGAATCGAATCTACTCAAGCAGGGATATCCAAAAGGCATGCAAACGGGATATCAACTTTATGTACCTCCTGGAAGGAATGCCGGCTCCTGACCATGCAACGATCGCGCGTTTTATCTCCCTGCATTTTTCGGCTTGTGCAAAGGTACTGCTTGCCCAAATGTCAGATCTGCTCTATCTTCTTGGTGAGATCGAAGGAAAAACCATTGTTATTGGTGGCAACAAGATCGAGTCTGCAGCCAATAAATATACATTCGTATGGAAACGTGCTATTACGAAAAATCAGGCCCGGTTATACACAAAACTAACTTCTTTTGTGGCTGAATGCGAAGAACTCTATGAAATCAGGACAGTATACCATGACCGGATATCCATCCACACATTAAAACGGTTAAAGAAGCAGTTGTGCCGCATAAAAGTGCAGGAAGGAATTGTGTTTGTACATGGAATCGGGCGTAGAAAAACACAATTACAGAAATCTCTGGAACAGCTGGATCAATATCTGGAGAAACTAAAGGAATATACAAAAAAGCTGTATACGCTTGGGGATAGAAACAGCTATTCCAAAACAGACCCTGACGCAACCTTCATGAGAATGAAAGAGGACGCGATGCTGAATGGACAGTTAAAGCCTGCTTATAACATTCAGCATGGAGTGGATTCCGAATACATCACATGGATCGATATCAGCCCGCACCCTACCGATACACGTACCCTGATCCCGTTTTTGAAAGACATGGAGAATCACCTGGGATTTAAGTATTCAGAAGTCGTTGCAGATGCCGGGTACGAAAGTGAAGAAAACTATCTTTTCATTGAGGAAAACGGACAGACCGCCTATATAAAGCCGCAGAACTATGAGATTTCGAAGACCCGAAAATACAAAAAAGACATCAGTAGAAGGGAAAACATGGAGTACCATGCAGACAGGGACAGCTACATCTGCCTCAACGGAAGGGAACTAACTGTCACAAATGAACGCAGAAGCAAAACAACTAGCGGATATGTCAGTGTAAAAACTTATTACAGAAGCCCAGACTGCACTGGTTGTCCTTATAAAACGGAATGTATCAAGGGAAACAACTGCAAAACACCTATGGAAAAGCGCAATAAAGTGCTGATGGTTTCAAAAACAATGAGCCAGAAACGCGCAGAAGATCTGGAACGGATCACAAGTGAGTATGGAACGATGCTCCGTATGAATCGCAGTATTCAGGCAGAAGGTTCTTTTGCTGACGTAAAAGAGGACATGAATTTTCGAAGATATCTGTATCGTGGAAAGGCAAATGCACTGGCAGAGAGCATCCTTCTGGCGATGGGACGAAATATCAATAAGCTTCATTGCAAGATTCAGACCGGAAGAACGGGAAGTTATCTTTTTCCCTTAAAAAGGGCATAGATTTTGATAGTTGAAAATAAAACAGCCTGAAATAAGGCATGCCGAAAGGGATGCCTGGGAATGAACTGCGTTTATAAAGAATGGCATCGAAAACGTGACCGATTTCGATGCCATTTGGGCATAAAGCAGGGCTGCCGCCCAGCAAAAAATATTTGCTAATGCGACAGCCCCTTTTTCTTAATGGAAAAGAGCTTACTTTCATGCAACGTCCCAGACTCTTTTTTTGTATACAGGGAAACCGGGTATATGCTCATAAAAATACGCCATGCAGGAATTTCTGTATGGCGTATTTCCTATGGATTTTATTCGTATCCGGGACCTCTCGGGATATATACCTGGTCAAGCGGCGATTTCGGCGCTGCCTTTGTGGTCTCGGGAACCGTTTCCTGCGTGGTCTCAGCCTGAGAGGAACTGTTTTCATCAGACGTCTCATCGCTCGGGACTACAACGGAAGACGATCCGTGGATCGTGCAGGTTCCAGGTGAGCGGTACTTTGAATCATCCGTTCCGCCGGACTCACCTTCCGGGATCACCATGAAGGTTCTCGTAGTCTTTTCCGGACAGTATTCGGTCGCAAGACCGCCGGATTCACTGCAGACGGTCAGCTGGACGTGATGATCGCAGACCTCGGTGGGAACTGTCCCCTTTGCGAAATATTCCGTGTAGACGGCGCTTCCTCTCGGGTCATGATCGCAGACGCCTGGGATCGCGAGTTTTCCGGATTTCCGGCAGATCTGGGCGGTCGTGACGGAAGACGGAACCGGGAAACCGGTATCTGCAAGTCCTTCGTGGATCGTTGTCATGATCTTTTTCCAGATCTTCTTGTGGTAGGAAGTGCTGCTTCCGATCGCGGAGATCTTCTGGTTATCATCACATCCGGACCAGATTCCCGCCGTGTAATACGGGGTAAATCCGACGAACCAGATATCGTTGTTGCTCGTTGTCGTACCGGATTTACCGGCATTGGACATCCCCGGGATATTAGCCACCGCACTGGTGGAGTTTAAGCTGACTCCGGAGGAGGCGAACATGCGGCTGCTCTCCATCGACTGTGCCATCGCATCCGTGAGAAGGAATGCGGTGGAATCCTTGAGAACACGTTTTGTCTCCGGCTCATTCTCCAGAAGAACTTTTCCGTTGTGGTCCAGGATCTGGGTGAAGAAGACCGGCTTCGTGTAGATACCGCCGTTTGCGATCGCAGCGAACGCGTCCGTCAGCTCCAGGTTGGAAACACCTTTTGTAATACCGCCGAGAGCGGTAGAGGCGTTGTAATCGCTGTCCGTCAGGGAGGTGATCCCGAGGTTTCTCGCGTATTCCACGCCGAGCTGAGGTGTCACAGTCTCGATCATACAGCGCACGGCAACGATATTCATGGAGTAGACGATACCGTCACGGATCGTACTGTAGCCCATATAGCCTTTGCTGCTGTACCAGTTCCGGAATGTCTTTGTTCCCATCGTGTACGGGGCATCATAATAGACACTTCCGAGGGTAGCTCCGCATGTATCGATCGCCGGAGCGAAGGATGTGATGACCTTGAAGGTAGATCCAGGCTGGCGGAGCGTGTTTGTCGCACGGTTTAAGGAACGGCTGACTTCTTTCTGCCCGCGGCCGCCGCTCAGGGCTTTTACATAGCCGTTGGACTGGTCAATAAGGACGAAGGACGCCTGCGGCTGGAGCACGTAGTGTACGGATTCACCGAGGATCGTATCGCCGTCCTTTGTCATCGCCGTCCGGTATTTCTCGATCGCCTCATCCGCCTTTTCTTTCGAGGTGAACAGGCCGTCAAAGTTAGATTCTCCGAGATCCTTGCGGAAATATGTCTTTAAAGTCTCATCGGAATAGTTCGTTGTTGTCTGGTCTGCGTGCTGGATCGACAGCCGATAGTCGATAGAGTAGTAGACCACGTCATAGTTTTCAGGATTGCTGATCTCCGTGTCCACAACGGACTGGATATCAGGATCCTGGGTGGTGTGGATCTCAAGACCGCCGGAGAAGAGGAGATTGTAGGCCTGTGTCTCCGTGTAGCCTTTTTTGTCCTGCAATGCTTTTAACACCTGGTCAATCAGCTCGTCGGTAAAGTAAGAGTACGGAGTCTGGGTCTCCTTTGTGACGATATCCACGTTTTTGATGCGGGAGTAAACGTCATCGGCGAGAGCCTCTTCCTGTTCTTCCTTCGTGATCTTCCCCTGCTCGTACATGTACTGGAGAATAACGCGGCGTTTTTCCTCGTTGCGCTTTCTTCCGTTTTCGGAGAGCGGGTTGAATCTCGACGGGTTCTGGGTGATACCGGCGATGACCGTTGCCTCTGAGAGCGTGAGCTCCGAGACGTCCTTATCAAAGTAGCGGAGAGCCGCCGCCTTTACGCCCAGGGTGTTGTTTCCAAGGTTGATCGTGTTTAAATAGTTTTTGAGGATGATCTTTTTATCCATGATCTTCTCTAACTGAATCGCCAGATACTGCTCCTGGATCTTTCGCTCAAGCTTTTCTCCGAAGGTGTCCTCATTTCCGCCTTCAAAGATATTGTTTTTGATGAGCTGCTGGGTCAGGGTACTTCCGCCGCCGGCACTGGAGTCGCCGGTGATGATCCCGACGGCCGCACGGACCATCGAACGGACGTCAACGCCCTTGTGGGACCAGAACCTGGAATCCTCGATCGCAACGAAGGCGTCGATCAGGCACTGGGGAAGTTCCTCGTAGGATGCCTCAAGACGGTTCGCTCCGGATTTTACGAGCGTTTCCGTGAGGTTTCCCTTACTGTCATAGACCATGGTGGCATAACCGCTTGGTTCGATGCTCGCCACATCAATCTCCGGGGCCGCGTCGATCACGCCCTTGAAGATTCCGTAGCCGAAGCTGATTCCAAGCACCGCCGCAAACAGGACAAGGATCAGGATGATCTTTGTGAGAAGAAGTACCAGATGTGAGGTAATCTTCTGAGCCCTGGAATTTGTTTTGCGGAGTGTCTTTTCCACCTCGTTTTTTCCATAATTCATTCAGGATGCCTCCTTTGTCATTCCCTAATTATAGCAAAGTTTCTTTCATTTATAAATAGTTATTGTGGAAAAGTTTGGTTTGTATTATGATATTTTTGACCGCAAAGTGGGGAAATATGAAGGAAAAATTACATTTTGTGGTCGGATTCGTCAAAAATATGACAAAAAGATAAATATCATGGGCGACTTTCCATGATGTGGAATTCAGAAACGACATTCAGCTATATACAGGGAACATAGAAAAATACACCGTTGGATTGGTTGCATTTGTACATTTCGGCGGAAATTTTCTGTCATATGCAAATGAAAACAGGAAGCAGGGAATGGCTGAGCGGACTTTTGAAAAAGGAGATAAGATATGGCTGCTGACAGCGTAAAAATTTTGTATAAAGGCGGAACGGCGGAGACTGAGGTGAAGAAATCCCGCTTTATCGCGAACTTAAAGTCGGTGGAGTCCGAGGAGGAGGCGACGGCATTTATCGCGGAGATGAAGAAGAAATACTGGGATGCCCGCCACAACTGCCAGGCGTTTACAATCGGGATGAACCACGAACTGACCAGGTGCAGCGATGACGGGGAGCCTGCCCAGACGGCGGGACGCCCGATGCTCGATGTGCTCCTCGGCGAGGATGTCCACAATGTCTGCGTTGTGGTGACCAGGTATTTCGGCGGAACACTGCTCGGGACCGGAGGACTTGTACGGGCTTATTCGGGTGCGGTGAAGGAAGGACTTGCGGCCTCCGAGATCGTGGAGAAGAAGCGCGCCTTTGAGATGAAGATCGTGACCGATTACACGGGAGTCGGAAAGATTCAGTATATTCTCGGGCAGGAAAACATGACGGTGCTTGACAGCGTGTACACGGATAAAGTGGAATTCTCCGTTCTCGTCCCGGTTGCGGCTTACGACAGTCTGGAAAAGAAGATCACGGAAGGAACAAGCGGCAGCGCGAAGATCGAGAAGGGCGACGAGGTGTGGTACGGCACACTTAATAAGGAAGTGATCCTTTTCTAGACCAGCCATCAGCACCAGAACATAAGAGGCTGAGGGCTGATTTCCCACGGAATGGCAGAAGAGAAGATAGAGGGTGGCAATCTGTACGGTGTAGACTTTCGCGCTCGCATGCCGTAGGAGGCACACAGTCTGAACATAGGCAGACTTCGGCTTTTTAGCAGCCTGTTTTCTCAGGCGGAAACAGAGGCACTCTCCAGAGAGTAAGAGATGTCTAACCGCAAATTGCTCAGAAATAAACACAAAGAATGGCGAATTCACCCCGAATTTTGGATGATTTTATATTGCATTTTGATTTCATGAATGCTATAATTTTGAGTCGGTAACGCAAAAATCAGGAAATGTAACAGATACAAGATAAGATGACTGTGCAAAACGGGTCGGAAAATGATCGGTGTGCGGACAGTTATAGATGAAGAAAGAGGATTGATTATGAAGATCAAACGCGAAGATATCAGAAACATTGCGATCATCGCCCACGTTGACCACGGTAAAACGACCCTGGTAGACCAGTTATTAAAGCAGAGCGGCGTATTCCGCGCAAACCAGGAAGTAGAAGAGCGTGTCATGGACTCCAATGACATCGAGAGAGAGAGAGGAATCACCATCCTTTCCAAGAATACGGCTGTATTCTACAAAGGAGTAAAGATCAACATCATCGACACCCCAGGCCATGCGGACTTCGGCGGTGAGGTTGAGCGTGTCCTTAAGATGGTAGACGGTGTTGTTCTCGTTGTCGATGCATTCGAGGGACCGATGCCGCAGACAAAGTTCGTTCTCCAGAAGGCACTTGACCTTGACTTAAGAGTTATCGTCTGCATCAACAAGATCGACCGCCCGGAGGCAAGACCGGAGGCAGTCATCGATGAGACACTGGAGTTATTCATGGACCTCGATGCATCCGATGAGCAGCTCGACTGCCCGTTCGTATATGCGTCCGCCCGTGCAGGTTTTGCAAAGAAAGAATTAGATGATCCGGAAGTGGACATGAGTCCGTTATTCGAGACCATCATCGACTATATCCCGGAGCCGGAAGGTGATCCGGATGCTGAGACACAGGTCCTGATCAGCACGATCGACTACAACGAGTTCGTTGGCCGTATCGGTATCGGTAAGATCGACAGCGGTTCCTTAAAGTTAAATCAGGACTGCGTGATCGTAAACCATCATGATCCGGACAAGATGAAGAAGGTTAAGATCGGTAAGCTCTATGTATTCGACGGCTTAAAGAGAGTGGAAGTACAGAATGCGACGATCGGTGAGATCGTTGCGATCTCCGGTATCCCGGATATCCACATCGGTGATACCCTCTGCTCCCCGGAGAAGCCGGAGGCGATCCCGTTCCAGAAGATCTCCGAGCCGACGATCTCCATGAACTTCATGGTAAACGACAGCCCGCTCGCAGGTCAGGAAGGTAAGTTCATCACTTCCCGTCACCTCCGCGACCGTCTGTTCCGTGAGTTAAACACAGACGTCAGCCTTCGTGTCGAGGAGACAGAGTCCGCAGACTGCTTCAAGGTTTCCGGACGTGGTGAGCTCCATCTGTCCGTTCTGATCGAGAACATGCGCCGTGAGGGCTTTGAGTTCGCTGTCAGCAAGGCAGAGGTTATCTACAAATACGATGAGAGAAACAGAAAGTTAGAGCCGATGGAGCTTGCTTATGTGGATGTTCCGGATGAGTTTACCGGAGCTGTCATCCAGAAGCTCACGAGCAGAAAGGGCGAACTTCAGGGAATGAGCCCGACAAACGGCGGCTACACAAGACTTGAGTTCTCCATCCCGTCCAGAGGTCTCATCGGTTACCGCGGTGAGTTCATGACGGATACAAAGGGTAACGGTATCTTAAATACAAGCTTTGACGGATATGCTCCGTTCAAGGGTGAGTTAAGCTACAGAAAGACGGGTTCCCTGATCGCATTCGAGGCCGGCGAGTCCATCACTTACGGTCTGTTCAACGCTCAGGAGAGAGGTACGCTGTTCATCGGACCTGGTGTAAAGGTTTACTCCGGTATGATCGTCGGACAGAGCCCGAAGGCAGAGGATATCGAGATCAACGTCTGCAAGACAAAGAAGCTGACAAATACACGTTCCTCCAGCGCCGACGAGGCATTAAAGCTTGTTCCGCCGAAGATCATGAGCCTGGAGCAGTGCTTAGACTTCATCGATACCGACGAGCTTCTTGAGATCACACCGACGAGTCTTCGTATCAGAAAGAAGATCCTCGATCCGACTCTCAGAAAGAGAGCAATGATCAGCAAGAAGAGCCAGATGTAATCTGACCGGGAGCGAATTGAGATACAAGTGAAGAGGGGATTGCGAAGACGCAGCGTGATCTCTGAAAATAGAAAGAGAAAGCAGGATCGCTTCCGCAGGTTGATTTGTGGGGCGGTCCTGCTTTTTTCGAACAGATGACCTGCATTGGCAGATGATCGAGCGAGCGTGAAAGAGCTGGATTTGCGGTTTGCGCGAGCTGGTCTATGAAAGAGGGAGAATTATGATACATATTCTTATCAGCGCCTGTCTCATCGGTGAGAACTGCAAGTGGGACGGGACGAACAATCGGAATCAGGGTGTGCTTGAGTTTATGAAAAAGATGGAGGGAAAGGCCGAGTTCCATCCGGTCTGCCCGGAGCAGCTGGGTGGTCTTCCGACTCCGCGTGCGGCTTCCGAGATCCATATGCCGGATGAGGCGGTGATCAATACGGAGGGCGAGGATGTGACGGGAGAGTTCCTTCTCGGTGCGGATGCGGCATTGCAGACAGCGAAGAAGTATGGGTGTGAGATCGCGATCCTGAAGGATAGAAGTCCGTCCTGCGGATCGAATGGGGTTTATGATGGGAGTTTTTCCCATAAGCTGCGTGAGGGAATGGGGAAGACGGCGGCGGTGTTGGCCGGGTATGGGTTGAAGGTGTATGGGGAGAGCCAGATTGAGGAGCTGGTGGATCTTCTGGATAAAGGTATGAAGGAATGATGTGATTGGCGAGAGGGACGCGGTGAGCTTCCGGGCAGGGGCGCTGGGGATGCGGGGAGGGTTCCACTAGGCCTGCGTGAGACTGCTAAGAGCGGACAAGCGATAACACAACTCGCTGCGCTCAGACAAGTGTTATCGCTTGTCCAACGCAGTCACCAGCGGGCCAAGAGGAACCAGCTCCCCGGATCATGCGCCCCTGCCCGGAAGCTCACCGCTGTTGGTTGGCGTGAGATGATAAATGCAGAGGGTTCGAAAGGCATGGAAACGTTGTGAACGTGTTTCCATGCCTTTCTAGGTTTTGCAGAATTTAGTTTGCATCGATTGGTTTTACATTTTGAGTTCTACAGTTTGCTTGCCCGCTCCTTGATGTTCTGGTGGAAGTTGATGATCTGGTGATCATATTCTTCGTTCATGAGTGGGGAGGTGATCATGAAGTCGGCGGTCGCGCGGTTGTTGGCGATCGGGATATCGTAGACCTGGGCGATGCGGAGGAGGGCTTTTACGTCCGGGTCATGTGGCTGGGCTGTGAGGGGATCGGAGAAGAATACGACGAAATCGATGCGTCCTTCGACGATTTTTGCGCCGATCTGCTGGTCTCCTCCGAGAGGACCGCTGTTGTAGCCTTTGACCGGGAGACCGGTGGCTTCGGTGATCATTCTGGCGGTTGTTCCTGTGCCGCAGAGAAAGTGGCCCTTTAAGATTTCTTTGTTTGCTTCGCACCAGTCGATCATTTCATGCTTTTTGCTGTCATGGGCGATCAGGGCGATGTTTTTTTGTTTTCCGATGGTTAATGTCAGAAAATCCATAGGAATCCTCCTTTTCTTGAGGTTGTTTTTCGTTTGTTTTGCGGGCAGATCATATATAAATTCCATGGAATGGAATATTAACAGATTATTCCTGCCTATAGACTGATGATGCCATAAATGGATGGATGTGTCAAGAAAGTGAGAGAAAATTTCGCTGAAATTTTACACTTATTATGCGGGGACAGTGTCTGTTAGAAGGTTTGGGCGGGAAACTGCGTTGCGTGCAGCTTTGGTGCTGATTTTGCCTCTGCCCCGGTGAGACTTGACAAACCAGTGGGAATGTGCTACCATCGACCATGTGTGAAACGCAATGACAGAGACAGTGCAGGAGAGTTCCGGTATGACAGAGAGAAGGTTCACCGGCTGAAAGACCTTCCGAAGGAAACTTTTGTAAATTCACTCTTGAGCAGCCTGTGCGAAAGGAATCCAAGTAGTGCAGGACGGGAAGTCCCGTTACAGACGTTTGAGTGCCGCATGAATGCATGCGGAATCTGGGTGGTACCACGGAGAGTCAGCTTCGTCCCATGGCGGGACGGAGTTTTTTTTGTCCTCGCACTGATAGAATGTAAAACCATACCGAAAGAATGAGGTGGACTATGGAAGAGAAGATCAAAGCACTGAAGGAGCAGATGGAAGCCGCTCTCGGCAGTGTACAGTCCAAGGAACAGCTTGGTGAGTTCTGGCAGAGCTTCCTTGGCAAGAAAGGCAGCATCGCAGACCTGATGAAGGGTCTTGGAAGTGTTCCGAAGGAGGAGCGCCCGAACGTCGGAAAGACGATCAATGAATTTAAGAACCAGGTAGAAGCCCGCTACCAGGAAATGAAGAATAAGATGGATGAGTTAGAGCTCGCAGCCCGCAATAAGAGCGAGCAGGTCGATATCACGATGCCTGCAAAGATGCGTCCAGCCGGAGGTCTCCATCCGCTTACCGTAACAGAGAATGAGATGATCGATGTCTTCGCAGGAATGGGCTTCGAGATCTTCGACGGCCCGGAGATTGAGGATGACGACCACAACTTCACAAGATTAAACGTTGCGAAGAACCATCCGGCGAGAGATATGCAGGATACGTTCTATGTAGCGGAAGATATCTTACTCCGTACCCATACAAGCCCGGGACAGATCCGTGTGATGGATGCGAAGAAGCCGCCGATCAAGATGCTGGCACCGGGACGTGTATTCCGTTCCGACAGTGATGCGACTCACTCCCCGATGTTCCACCAGATGGAAGGCCTTGTTGTCGATAAGAAGATCACGCTCTGCGACCTTCAGGGTATGCTCGACAAGTTTGTCCAGGCGATCTTCGGCAGCAACGTAAAGACACGTCTCCGCCCGAGCTATTTCCCGTTCACGGAGCCGAGCGTTGAGGTCGATGTCAGCTGCTTCGAGTGCGGCGGAAAAGGCTGCCCGCTCTGCAAGCACACCGGCTGGATCGAGGTATTAGGCGGCGGTATCGTACACCACAAGGTTCTTGAGAACTGCGGCATCGACCCGAATGAGTATTCCGGTCTCGCTTTTGGTATCGGTATCGAGCGTATCGCCATGTTAAAATACGGTATTAACAACATCAACCTGCTTTATGAGAATGATCTTCGTTTCCTGAAGCAGTTCAAAGGCTAATAAGGGAGGGAGAAGATCATGAAAGTACCATTTAGTTGGCTGAAAGAATATGTTGACATTGATGTCACTGCCCAGGAGCTGGAAGACAAGCTCTTTGGCTGTGGATTTGAGGTAGAGGAACTGATCGATCTCTCCGCTGAGATCGACCGTGTCGTTGTCGGCGTCGTAAAGGAATGCGAGCCAATCGAGGGAACACATCTCTTCAAGTGTAAAGTAGACTGCGGCGAGTATGGAAATGATATCCAGATCCTCACAGGTGCTCCGAACGTCTACGCAGGCATGCACACACCGGCGGCTCTTGATAATTCCACACTGCCGGGCGGCATCAAGATCAAGGCAAAACCGATGCGCGGCATCGAGTCAAACGGTATGCTCTGCTCCGGTGAAGAGCTCGGCTTAAACGATGACCTGTATCCGGGCGCTGAGGTTTACGGTCTCCTGGATCTTCCGAAGGACACGGTTCCGGGAACCGATATCGCAAAGGTTGTTGGTCTCGACGACTACATCTTCGATATCTCCGTAACGGCAAACCGTGCAGACTGCCAGTCTGTTCTCGGTATTGCGAGAGAAGTTGCAGCAGTCCTTGATAAACCGCTGAAAATGCCGGCTCTCGACTACAAACAGAGCGATTATAAATATGAAAATCTTGATATTAAAGTAGAGGCACAGGATCTCTGCCCGCGCTACTTAGGACATGGCGTGAGAAACATCACTCCGGGCCAGTCCCCGAGATGGATGCGCCGTCATCTGGCTCTCTGCGGTCTCAGAAGCATCAGCAACGTGGTCGATATCACGAACTACGTAATGCTCGAGATCGGTCAGCCGATGCATGCATTCGATATGAGCACGTTGGAGAGCTCCCAGATCATCGTCCGCCGCGCAAAGCAGGATGAGATGATCCAGACACTTGACGGCAAGGAATTCAAGTTAAACGAGAATAACCTTGTGATCTGCGACGGAAGCAAGCCGGTTGCTCTTGCGGGTATCATGGGCGGAATGAACAGTGAGATCACAGAGAATACGACACAGCTTCTCTTTGAATCCGCAAAGTTCATGCGCGACAACATCCGTAAAACTGCGAGAAGTCTCGGACAGAACACAGACGCATCCAGCCACTACGAGAAAGGCATCGCGGAGTACACCGTTGAGATCGGTATGGCGCGTGCCCTTCACCTGATCGAGGAACTCGGCTGCGGCGAGATCACAGCGAGCGCATTCGATGTGGATGCGGGAGCACCGAAGGAAGGAAAGAAATTTACCGCAACATTGAGCGGCATCAACAAGATCCTCGGCATCGAGGTCCCGGCAGAGAATGTTCTCGACATTCTCCGCAGACTCAGCTTCGAGGTTGAGCGCGACGGCGATGTCATGACTGTCACAGCACCTCGCTACAGAGAGGATATCGAGGTTGGCGAGCCGGATCTTGCGGAGGAAGTCATCCGTGAGTACGGTTATGACCACATTGTTCCGACCTTCTTAAAGAATTCCGCAGTCACAAACGGCGGATTAAACCCGGCACAGAAGAGAAGAACAAAATTAAAACAGGTGATGGTATCCCAGGGTTACTATGAGGTTTCCACGCTGGCATTCTACTCCGACGCAGACCTTGACGCGCTTCATATCGCTGAGGACGCGAAGGAGCGCAATGTGATCCGCCTGTTAAACCCGATCACGACAAACCTTTCCATCATGCGCACCACACTTGCTCCATCCATGTTAAATACAGTCGTTGAGAACGTGAAGAAAGGCAACACAGCCGGACGTTTCTTCGAGTATGCAAACGTATACTATCCGAAGGCACTTCCGCTCACAGAGCTCCCGAACGAGATCCCGCATGTCGGCTTCGCGGCATTCGGCGAGCAGGAAGATTTCTTCACTGTAAAGGGAACGATGGAAGAGCTTGCAGCTTCCTTCGGTGTAAGCTTTGAGTATGAGAGAGCGGAGGATGTTCCGTATCTCCATCCGGGAATCTCCGCGTATGTCCTCTGCGGCGGCGAGCGCGTTGGTTCCTTCGGTAAGCTGGCAAACAGCGTTGCCGGTGAGTTAAAGCTTCCGAAAGACAGCAAGGCGAACAACCAGATCTACCTCGGTGAGATCGACTTCGCAGCACTTTCTGCCCATATGCCGGAAGGTCTGCGCTACAAACCGATCTCCGAGTACGATACCGTGACCCGTGACCTCGCGATGGTCGTTGACGAGGAGACAAGCTGCGGCAGCCTGATCGATGAGATCAAGAAGGCATGCAAGCAGGTCGGAGATGTTGAACTCTTCGATATCTACCGCGGCGACCAGATCGGCAAGGGCAAGAAGAGCATGGCATTCAAGATCTCCTTCATCCCGGAGGACAAGGCACTTGATCCGAAGGACGTCGAGCGCTTTGTAAAGAAGATCCTCGGAAACCTGAAGTTCCGTCTCGGTGCGGATATCCGATAAGTGACATAATACAGAACGGTCATTCCTGTGGGAGAAATCCTGCGGCGGATGGCCGTTTTTTGACCCCTAAGTCACGATCAGCGAATGATGTGCACTTGCAAGACGAGTGAGATCGATGCAAGCAGCCGCGCCCGGCACACTCCTTTATATGCCGGAAAATACGAGGATTGACAGCCATCCTATTTTATGTTATGATGACTTTAATTGTGGACAGGAGGTGTAGTCGGTGATTAGAATTATTCTGACGATTGTATTCGTTATCTTATGTATTGCAATGACAGTGATCGTGTTAATGCAGGAAGGAAAGACTTCCGGACTTGGTGCGATCAGCGGTGTGGCTGAGAGCTACTGGGGAAAAAATAAAGGTCGTTCTATGGAAGGCAACCTTGAGAAATTTACAAAAATTGCGGCAGTCCTGATTTTTGTACTTGCCCTGGTATTAAATTTAAAGGTAATCTAATTCTAAGATGACGAACACTCCTGCAGCGATCATTCCCGTGCAGGAGTGTTTTTGTTTAACACGAAGATCGGAAGCTGCACTGTCTGAGAACTGTCCGCAGGATCTATCCGGTTATTTGCGGTTGCCCGGCGTGAAGTCTGTGCCGGGAACTTTTAAAAAACTGTTTTTGATATGACAAGGAGAAGAATGGAAGAAACGTTAATGGAAGAGCGGAAACAGATGCTGCTGACCCTGATGAAGGATCCGACATATGTTCCGATGAAATTAAAAGAACTCGCGATGCTTCTCGGAGTTCCGAAGGAGCAGAGAAAAGATCTGGAAGAGGTCTTAAATGAACTGGTCGCTTCCGGCAAGGTCGGGATCTCGAAGAAGGGAAAGTACGCGAGATCCGAGGTGTTTGCGCAGACGGGGATCTTTTCAGCGCATCACAGAGGCTTTGGATTTGTGACGATCGAGGGACGCGACGGCGATCTCTTTGTCCCGCCGGATGATACCGGGGACGCGATGGACGGGGATACGGTCCAGGTCATTATTGATGAAAACGGAAGAGGCGGCCGCGCGGAGGCGAGAGTTTTAAAGGTATTAAAACATGCCAACGAGACGCTGATCGGTACCTTTGAAAAAAATAAAAGCTTTGGCTTTGTGATCCCCGACAATCCACGGATCACGATGGACATCTTTATCCCGCAGGGGAAAGAGAACGGTGCTGTCTCCGGACACAAGGTAGTCGTGAAACTGGACACATATGCGACCAGAAATAAGAATCCGGAGGGACATGTGCAGGAGATCCTCGGACATATCAATGACCCGGGAGTCGATATCCTGTCGATCGTCCGTGCCTACGGACTTCCGGAGGAGTTCCCGGAGGACGTGATGGAAGAAGTTTCCCATGCGCCGGAGGAACTCTCCGCAGAATATGTGGCGGAGGAGATCGGGAAGAACGGAAGAGTGGATCTCAGAGATGTCCCGATGGTGACGATCGACGGCGAGGACGCGAAAGACCTCGACGATGCGGTCAGTGTGTCGAAGGAGACGATCAACGGGGAGACGATCTACCATCTCGGAGTCCATATTGCGGATGTGAGTCACTATGTGAAGGAGGGGACGCCTCTCGATGCGGAGGCATATAAGCGCGGAACGAGCGTGTATCTCGTGGACCGTGTGATCCCGATGCTGCCGCACCGGCTCTCCAACGGGATCTGTTCCCTGAATGCGGGCTGCGACCGTCTGGCAATGAGCTGCCTCATGGATATCGATGAAAAAGGGATCATCGTGGGACATAAGATCTGTGAGTCGGTCGTCCGGATCGACCGCAGAATGACATACACGGCGGTGAATGCGATCCTGGAGGCAAAGAATGGGACTGAGGAACCGCAGACGGATGCGCCGGAGAAAGAGAAATCGAAGGAAAAAGTGGAATTTGCAAAGAAGTGCCTCGAAGAATATGCAGATTTCGTTCCGATGTTCCTGCTTCTCGACGAGACGGCCCGTGTGCTGAGGAAAAAGCGCATGGCGCGCGGTGCGGTCGACTTTGATTTCCCGGAGTGCAAGATCATCCTGGACGCAAAGGGACGCCCGGTCGAGATCAGGCCGTATGAGCGGAATGCGGCGACGATGCTGATCGAGGACTGCATGCTGGCTGCGAACGAGACGGTCGCAGAGGATTATTACTGGCAGCAGATCCCGTTCCTGTACCGGAGCCATGAGAAACCGGACGGTGAGAAGATCAAGCGCTTCGGCATTCTGATCAACAATTTTGGCTATTCGATCCGGCTCCAGAACGGCGAGCTTCATCCGAAGGAGATGCAGAAACTGCTCGAAAAGGCAGCGGGATCCCCGGAGGAGGCGCTGCTCGCGAGACTGGCACTCCGCTCGATGAAGCAGGCAAAGTACACGACGGAATGCATGGGCCACTTTGGTCTCGCAGCAAACTATTATACGCACTTTACCTCCCCGATCCGAAGATACCCGGATCTCCAGATCCACCGGATCATCAAGGAAAATCTCCACGGCGGTCTCACGAAAAAGAGGATCGCCCATTATGAGAAGATCCTTCCGGAAGTTGCGATCTGGACATCTTCCCGGGAGCGTCTCGCAGACGAGGCGGAGAGGGAGACCGATAAGGCAAAGAAAGTTCAGTTCATGGAGCGCCATATCGGAGAAGAATTTACCGGCGTGATCTCCGGGATCAGCAATTACGGCTTCTATGTGGAGCTTCCGAATACGGTGGAAGGCATGGTGCGCTTAGCGAACCTCGACGGCGACTACTATGTGTTTGATGAGGAACACTATGAACTGGTGGGAGAGCGGACGAGAAAGAAATTCAAGCTTGGCCAGACCGTGAAGATCCAGGTCGTCTCTGTGGACCGGTATCTGAAAACGATCGATTTCCTTCCGGTTCGGAATTTCGACAAACGATAGCACGGTTTCGTTTTTTGCAGCGGACAGACCTTGTGATAGAAATGGTTCCGGCATGGGACACTCCTGCCGGAACGGAAAAGAGGACGAAGTTATGGCAAAGAGCAGCGGATTTAAGCTGATCGCAAACAATAAAAAGGCATATTTTGATTTCTTCATCGATGACAAATTTGAGTGCGGTATCGCGCTTGCGGGAACCGAGGTAAAATCTCTCAGGATGGGAAAATGCAGCATCAAGGAATCTTTTGTGCGGATCACGAACGATGAGGTCATGATCTACGGCATGCACATCAGCCCGTACGAAAAGGGAAATATCTTTAATAAAGATCCGCTCCGCGAGCGGAAACTCCTGATGCACCGCTATGAGATCAACAAGCTGAAGGGAAAGATCCAGGAAAAAGGATACACGCTGGTCCCGCTTCAGGTGTACTTTAAGGGAAGTCTCGTAAAGGTTGAGATCGGCCTGGCGAGAGGTAAGAAATTGTACGACAAACGTGCGGATATCGCGAAAAAGGACCAGAGAAGAGAGCTTGAGAAAGAGTTTAAGGTGAAAAACCTGTATTAATAGCGGAGAAAATTGTTGTAAAGAGACCTCAGTCCGGAAAGAGATGATCTATCAGGTGCATTTTGGAGCAAACTACGAGACCGAGGAATACGGCTGGACAACAAATCTCGAGAAGGTGAAAAAGCAGATCGACTGGCAGTTAAAAGAATTTCCGGGGATACGATGGCGGCGGACCACTACGCGACACTGGAAAAACATGCTTCCGACTGTATCTCCTGCGGTCACTGCGATAAGCGCTGTCCGTTCCATGTCGTACAGACGGGAAGAATGAAGGAGATCGCGGCGTATTTTGGAAAATAGGCGGAAAGCTCTGCAATGGAAAAGTGGCAGAGGATCCGGAATCTGAAATGACAGAAAATAAAAATGATGAAAAGAGAACTGAGCCTGCCGGGGCAAGGTTCTCTTTTTTAATTTACGCGAACAACGAGCCAAAGTCCGCGCTTGCGCGAGATCTTGGCGACTGTCGCGATAACAAGGGGAAACTCGCGAAACGTGTTTTCACTTGTTTACGCGAACAACGAGCCAAAGTCCGCGCTTGCGCGAGACGCCCGAATGTGACAAGGCACATTCTTTTCATATCGAAGAACATGACTTTACAGCAACATGCCGGTACTACCAATTCTGACAATCTAAAACATATGTCGAAACTGCACAAAAAAAGCAGAAATACGAAACATAATTATACAAAATCACAGGATTTCACAAACTATCGCAGTTTTGTCCACTGTTAAATTTTTCTGCGCACCGCTATAATAAAAGTACAAAATGAGTCGTGAGAAAAACAAAATGACCCAATCAGATGAAGGAGGAATAGTTTTATGAGAAAACGTACTTTGTCATTGGCACTTGCAGTTTCCATGGCAGCGATGTCCCTCGCAGGATGCGGCGGCGGTGGAACCACAACGGCAACCACAGCGGCGGCAGGCGGTGAGACAGCGGCAGCCGGAAGTGAAGCGGCAACGGAGGCAGCGAAAACGGACGATGCTGATCTTTCCGATGTAGAAAAGATCATCAAGGAAGCCGAAGGAATGTCGATGGAAGAGCTTGCAAAGAAAGCCATCGAGGAGTCCAACGGAAAGACCTTCTACGGTGTCGGAAACTCCAGCCGTGGTAAGAGCGCACTCCCGTTATTCATCGAATACCTGCAGTCGATCGACCCGTCCTACAATATGGAATATGAGTGGCAGCAGCCGAAGAACAACAAGATCTTTGAGCAGCTGACCGCAGATTCCTTAAAGACCGAGGGAACTTTCGCGATGACCCTGATCCAGGACGGCAACCAGATCCAGACGAAGATGGTAGAGCCGGGAATCTTAAAGACTTATATCCCGAAGGAATGGGCAGAGGCAAACGGGACCACACCGGATGCATATGAAGGATTCCTTCCGTTGCAGACCTTAAACAAGGTATTCATGTACAACAGCACCGGAAGCGCAGAGTACAATAACTGCTGGGATTTCGTGGCAGAAGGCGTTCATCCGTTATACATGGATATCGATTCCGAGATCGTCGGAAAGAACTTCTTATACATGCTGACAGAAGATAAGTATGCGGGATGGTTAAAAGATGCTTACGATGCTCTCGATGATACAAAGAAAGCATACTTCAAGCCGGTCATCGACGAGATGGCAGCAGATGCCGAGGATCTTGGACTTGGCGAGAACGGCGCATACGCACTTGCATGGATCAAGCTCTGGGTTGAAAATTACAACGAGCAGACAGATGATGGTCCGATCTGCAACACACTTGTATCTGATTCCGCAACGGATCAGGCTGGCCTTTTAGTTTACTCCAAACTTCGTTCCGTTGAAGAGTCCGCAGGCGTTTCCTTAAACAACATTAAGGTTGCTGCTTACCAGGACGGATATAAAGGAATCGGTGGCTTTGGTTACTGCCATTACCTTTTCGTTACAAACAACAGCCCGCTTCCGTGGACTGCATGCGCATTCATCCAGTACATGACATGCACAGAGGACGGCTTCTCCGCATGGGGCAAAGATATGGGCGGCTACTCCGCTAACCCGGAAGTTGCAGCAGCGATCGAGGAAACTTATCATCACAGCAAGGGCGGCTACAACGAGGCCGGCGAAGATGTATATCCGTGTAAAGATGACCGTGGATATGACTGGTGGACAACTGACGGCGAGTTAGTTCTGGAAGATCCGGACTACTGCGCATCCGTTTCCTTCACAGTCGGAAGCTGGATCGAACTTCTCACGAAGTACAGTGACTCTGCTAAGTAAATCTGACTGACACTTGAGAGGGTGCCGTACATGCGTGCGGCGCCCTCGTGTTACATATGGCATCTGCCGTAACAAACGGCATCCATGTTTTAGGAAAGGAGCGGACATTTCTGTGAATGGATATAACCGGGTAAAAACATATTTTTCAAAACCGCAGAACATCATCCTTCTCCTGTTCGGCATCGTACTGACTTTCTCCACTGTTGCACCGATCGTTGCGATCGTAAAGGATACGATCACGATCCATCCGGGAACCATCGACGCCCACCTCGCGGGAAAAGCGTCCGGTTACACGCTGGTCAACTATGTGGACCTCTTTACAAGCCGTCTGGCGAAGACAAACCTCTGGAAGCCGCTGTGGAATACGATCCTCTTAGCAGTATTTACCTGCACGATCTCCATCATTTACGGCGGAACCTTCGCATTTTTAGTAACAAGAACAAACCTGAAATTCAAAAAATATTTAAGCTCTATTTTCATTTTTCCGTACATCATGCCGCAGTGGACACTCGCCGTTGTATGGCAGAACGTGTTCAACAGCAACGCGGTTGTCGGAACATCAAACGGACTTCTTGCATCTCTTGCGGGGATCTGTATGCCGAAATGGTGGTGTCAGGGGCTGTTCCCGAGTTCCGTTGTCTTAGGACTCCATTATGCGCCGTTCGCCTATATCCTGATCGGCGGTATTTTCCGGAATATGGATGCGAACCTTGAGGAGGCAGCGACGATCCTTGATACACCGAAGCTCAAGACGATGTTCCGGATCACGCTCCCGATGGTAAAACCGGCGATCCTCTCGACGATCCTTCTTGTATTCGGAAGTTCGATGGGAAGCTACCCGGTACCGCATTACTTAGGTCTTACAACGCTTTCCACAAAGTATATCTCCTTAAACTCCAAGTACACAGGTGAGGCGAGTATCCTGGCGATCATCATGATGATCTTCGGAGTCGCGATCCTCACGATGAACCAGGTGAGCTTAAAGAGCCGGAAAAATTATACGACAGTCACCGGTAAATCGGGACAGCTGTCAAAGATGAACCTTGGAAAAGTCGGAAAATATGCGATCGGTATCGTGATGATCGTCCTGACATTCTTTACAAGTATCTTCCCGATCTTCTCCTTCGCACTTGAGACCTTCCTTCCGAACCCGGGCGATTACAGCTTCCTCTATACAGGAGATCTGAGCAACCTGACGACGAAGTGGTGGATCACAAAGGAGAATATCACCGAGAACGGTATGTACGGACAGCACGGCATCCTCTACAACAATACGATCTGGCATGCATTTGCAGGAACCTTGCTCGTCGCTGTCTGCTGTGCCCTGCTTGCCGGAACGATCGGTACCCTGATCGGATATGCGGTCGCGAAGAACCGCAGAAGCCGGTGGGCGAGCTATGTAAATGGTGTGGCATTTCTTCCGTACCTGATGCCGTCCATCGCAGTCGGTGCAGCGTTCTTCATCCTGTTTTCGAATGAACATATCAACCTCTTTAATACATATACGCTGCTGATCATCGCAGGTACGATCAAGTACATCCCGTTTGCGAGCCGGAGCGCGCTGAACTCCATGCTGCAGATCAGCAATGAGATCGAGGAGGCGGCGATCATCCAGGATATCCCATGGACGAAACGAATGTTCCGGATCATCATCCCGATCCAGAAGTCAGCGATCATCAGCGGATACATGCTCCCGTTCATGACATGTCTCCGTGAGCTGTCCCTGTTCCTGCTCTTATGTACGCAGGGCTTTATCCTCTCGACAACGCTCGATTACTTCGACGAGATGGGACTTTACGCGTTCTCGAGTGCGATCAACCTGATCCTGATCGTTACGATCCTGATCTTCAATACATTAGTCAATAAGCTGACAGGTGCAAGCCTTGACGATGGAATAGGAGGAAACTAATATGCCGGAAATCACATTGAGAAATATCACAAAACGCTGGGGGAAATTTTACGGGGTCGATCATCTGAACCTGGATATCGCGGATAACTCCTTCATCACACTGCTTGGACCTTCCGGATGCGGAAAGACGACGATCCTCCGTATGATCGCAGGACTTGAAACGCCGACGACCGGTCAGATCAAGATCGGGGACAAGGTGGTCTTTGACAGTGAGGCGGGGATCAACATTCCTGCCAATAAGCGAAAAGTCGGTTTCCTGTTCCAGAACTACGCACTGTGGCCGAACATGACCGTCTACCAGAACATTTCCTTCGGTCTCAGCAATATCAAGGAGGAACTCCCGAAATATGATTTTGATGCCATGACGACCGGGGAACTGATCCGGGCTTTAAAGAGCGGAAAGAAGATCAAAGAGCTCGTGGAAGAGTGCCGCGATAAGCGCGGAAAACTCGACACGGATAAGGTATATCTGAAGTTTATCGACGCGTTCATCCTCTCGATCTATACAGCAAAAATCCTCTACGGATACGGGATCCAGGATGCAGCGGATCCGGATGCGGCTGCGAAGGCGAAGGCGGAGGAGCTGAAAAAGAAACTGGACGGGATCAGAAAATCCTATGAAGCAAAAGGACAGTCCCTGAATGACGAATATGCGATCGTATCCGGCGGAAAAGTCCTCACCGAGGAGAGAAAACTCACAAAAGAGGAGATCGATAAATCCGTCCGCAGAGTCTCCCGGATCGTAAAGATCGGGATGTTCATGAACCGCTACCCGGCAGAGCTTTCCGGCGGCCAGCAGCAGCGTGTCGCGATCGCGAGAACGCTTGCCCCGGAGCCGTCCGTGCTCTTCATGGATGAGCCGCTGTCCAACCTGGATGCGAAGCTCCGTCTTGAGATGAGATACGAGCTGCAGAGACTCCATGTGGAGACGGGAAGCACCTTTGTCTATGTCACACATGACCAGATGGAGGCGATGACGCTGGCGACGAAGATCTGTCTGATCAACAACGGGGTCCTTCAGCAGTATGACGCACCTCTTGATGTATACAACAGACCGGCGAACCTCTTTGTTGCGGACTTCGTCGGAAATCCGTCGATCAACTTTGTGGAGGCGAAAGGAAAGGAACAGGCGGACGGAAGCTTCCGCTTTACGATCCTGGATGACCTCGAGGCGACTTTCCGGCCGAATGGGCCGATCGATATGGATGCCTGGTTCAGAAAGCGTGATCGGGATGCGGCGGACCTGGAAGCCCAGCGGCTGGAGATGTTAAAGGATAAGAAGGCTGTCGAGAAGAGCAATAAGGATGAGGTATTTAAATATCATATCGCGAAGGTCGATGAATCCGACTATGCGGTTGAGGAAGAGCCGGAGATCACCAACGAGGATTTTGTCCTTGCGATCCGGCCGGAAGCATTAAAGCTTTCGAAAGACGGTTCTGTCGCATCTACGATCTACGGAGCGATGCCGACCGGTATGGAGTCGACCGTGAAGTTAAAGATAGGAAAGTACCTCCTGACAGGCGTGATCTTCGGAGGCGTTACCTTTAAGCTCGGCGAGGAGACAGGTGTGGACATCGCAGGTACGGATATCCTGCTGTTTGACAGGAAGTCCGGGAAGGCGATCGCGGCTGGAAGTCTCAGCGTGAAAGGGTGAAAAGCTGGTATTGGATTTATAAAATTGAATGATGAGTAGAGGAGTGCGGCAGATCTGTGAGTGGGTCTGCCGCACCTTTTTGCGTATGCAGCCGGTCGCGTTGCACAGCGCCGTTGTGAGAGGTTGACGTTACTTTTCACGGGTAGGAATTTTCTGAACTGAAAATTCCGTATGATACCGTTATGGCCGCGGATTTTGCCGATTTGGAATGCGAAGCATCGGCAAAATCCTGTTACAGTGCGCGGGCATGGAGTGCCCGTGCACTGTAACAGGCTGGCAGTTCAGGGATGGTTGTGGGGATTAAAGCGTTGCATGGGAGGGAAAAGTCTGGTAAGATGGAACGAAGGAGAAAAATCGAAAGAAACCAAAGAAAAGAAAGGTGGAACCGAAAGAGCGTTTTCTTGCGGTAGGAGCATTCCTGTAATTCATTAAAAGCGCCAATTGAATAAAAAAGAACCTCAAGGTATGATTGAGTTGCATCTTGGCGGATGTAAACAAAACAATCAACACCGGAGGTTCCAAATGAATTATACACAAAATGAGAAGATTGAGCAAGTGACAGATACAACAATGGTTGTCGGAGTCGATATCGGAAGCCAGACACATTATGCCAGGGCATTTGATAATCGAAGCCGTGAGCTCACGAAGAGAGTTTTTTCTTTTCAGAATGACATCGAAGGATTTAATTCCTTCAATATTTGGGCGGAAACGCTTAAGAAGGAGAACGGTAAGACCGATGTTCTGATCGGCTGTGAGCCGACCGGTCATTACTGGTTCGCATTTGCGAAGTATGTAAAGGACCACCGGAAAACACTGGTAATGGTCAACCCATTCTCCGTAAAAAAGATCAAGGAACTTGATGACAACAGTCCGAAGAAAACGGATTCAAAAGATCCGAAAACGATCGCAAAACTGGTGGTGGATGGACGATATTCGATTCCATACATGCCAGAAGGCATTTATGCCGAAATAAGAGACTTGGTATACAGCCGTGACAGGATCATGAAGCAACACAACATATCTGCAAACAGGATCCAGAGATGGCTTGCAATACACTTTCCAGAGTATCTGGGATTATATACAAAGTTTGATACGACAAGCGGCCTGGCGGTGCTTGAGAGGGCACCATTGCCAAAAGATATCATCGCGCTTGGAATCGATGGGATCCGGAAGATCTGGCACGATAAGAAGATCCGTGGCAGAGGAGTTACCGAAGATAGGGCAAAGACCCTGGTGGAAGCTGCCCACAACAGTGTTGGTCTTGACGGAGGGATCGGAAGTAAGAGTGAATTGTATATGCTGCTTGAAGAACATCGTTTATGGAGTTCCCAATTAGAAGCCATAAATAAAGTGCTGGAAGAGGTGATTCTGAAAGTACGGAACGTGGAGAAGTTACTCGCCATTAAAGGAGTAGGAAGTATAACGATCGCAGGATTTATTGCTGAGGTAGGTGATATCAGACGCTTCAGTTCACCGAAACAGATCCAGAAGTATGCAGGATTAGAGCTGGTAGAAAACAGCTCTGGAAAGCATAAGGGAAGGTCAAGAATCAGCAAACGCGGGCGAAGAAAACTCAGAAAGATCCTATATCAGGTGATGATCCCATTGCTTGCGAGAAACGAAGAGTTTCGGAAGATCTATGATTATTATGTAACCCGAGTACAGAACCCGCTGAAACGGAGACAGGCAATGGTCGCTGTGAGCTGTAAGCTGATCCGTGTATTTTACGCGGTGCTTACAAAAGGAGTGGATTACGACAGAATTAAGATGATGTCGGATATCCACCATGAAAGCGACGTAATAGCCGCTTAAGCCGGAAGTACTGTGAACAGGAAAGCGTCCGCCATCAATGGTGCTGTGAAACAGGAATGCAAAAATATATAAGACAAAGTAGAGCCAGTAGCTGCGTTGACATTTTTTATAGGGCAGAGACCCTGTTGTAGGAGCATAAGCAGCACCCGACTATGGATAAGCAGAACGAAGGAATTTAGGACCTGGCAGAGGCTGGAGATCCTGGTAGACATGAGAGGTTAGTTACTGTAGATGGATTTGGGAGACAAGAGGACCTTCATAGAGAAAAACAAAGGCGTTTTCTTTGTTGTACCCAAAATCACCAGAAATGGACTCGGAGAAGTCGCTTCATATCCAGAGAACTCTACTTTGAATATATATGGAATCTATTGACCGTTCAACAAAGTCAGTAAAAACAAGGCTTTTTGTTGAATATACACTAAAAAGAATAGAGAGTATATTATGAGAAAAGAAACAGCAGCAGGCTGGCTGACGGCAATTCTGACTTGTGTCTTGCTTACAGGCTGCGGAAGTCAGGCAGCCGGGGCAGCGAGAACGGCGGCAGCCATTGAAAGTCAGGCCGGGAGTACGGAAGAGATAGCTGATCATTCTGAAGAAAAGGCGGAAAAACCGCGCGTGGTCCTGCAGCAGGAGGAGATGGGAAAAGAGACAGAACGGTCGGAGAGCGAAGCAGGAACAGAGCCGGAACCTGAGACGGATACGCCGGATCCTTACGCGGATCTTTTAAAGGATCCGGAAGTGATGGCGGCAAATAAGACCTATGCGAAGGAGACAGCAGAGCCCGGAAAGACGCGGATCGTCTTTGCGGGTGATATCCTGTTTGACTCCCACTATGCGATCATGGCATCGCTTTTAAAGCGCGGACAGGGAATCGAAGGCGGGATCTCCGCGGATCTTCTCTCCATCATGCGGGACGCAGATATTTTTATGGTAAACAACGAGTTCCCGTACACGAACCGCGGGACGCCGACGGCCGGAAAAAAGTTTACCTTCCGGGCGGATCCGAAGTATGCGTCCTGGCTGTTTGACATGGGCGCAGATCTTGTGTCGCTCGCGAACAACCACGCGTATGATTACGGGGAGGTGTCCCTGACGGACACGCTCGATACGCTGGAGTCCATCGGAATGCCGTATGTCGGAGCCGGGAGAAACCTCGAGGAAGCGGTCAGACCGGTTTCTTTTATCGCAAACGGGAAGAAATTTACGTTCATCTCCGCGACACAGATCGAACGGCTGAATCCGCCGGATACGAAAGGGGCGACGGAGACATCCCCGGGCGTGTTCCGGTGTCTCGATATCACAAAACTCCTGGAAGTGATCGGGGAGGCAAGAGCGGACAGTGACTATGTGATCGTGTACATCCACTGGGGGACCGAAGGAACTGACAAGCTGGACCACTGGCAGACGGAACAGGCTGCGCAGATCGCGGCAGCAGGCGTAGATCTCATCATCGGGGATCACCCGCATGTGCTGCAGCCGATCGGGTATGTGGGGGAAGTTCCGGTCGTGTACAGCCTCGGAAATTACCTCTTTAACTCAAAGAGTCTCGACACCTGCCTCGTCGAGGCGGTGTTTGGAACGGAGGGACTGGAGTCCCTGCAGTTTATCCCGGCAAAGCAGGAAAACTGCCGCGTCACGAAGGCGGAAGGAGCGGAGAAGGATCGGATTCTCGCGTATATGAGGGAGATCTCCCCGGAAACTTTAATCGATGACAACGGGGTTATCACTGCCAGATAGGACGTTGCTTTTTTGAGGGAAAGATCAGGAGAATCATGAAAATGCTCTGCTGAAAATACAGACCGCAGCAGAGACTCGGAAAACGCATGGGATTGCAGACAGAAGATGTGTCGGAATCCCATGCATTTTTTATCAATAATACTGCAGATTGCAGTGCGTTCCAATAAGCAGCGGGGTGCTTGATGATCAATGGAGAACGGACTGTCTGAATCTGCAGCCCGACTGATAAAGAAGAACGGATCGAGGATTCTTTTAGAAAAAATTCATAGGAAATTTATTTTTTTCATAAATATTCAACAAAAGGTTGCAAATGAAAAACTTTACCGCTATAATATATTAAAAAAATAAAGAGCTGCCTAATCAATACGGCAGTGGAAAGAAGGGGTCACCTATGAGTGAGAACAGTTCCGCAAAGAAAAGCCTCCTTGATCGTATTCTGGATGCGATTGAGCGTGCCGGAAACAAACTTCCGGACCCGATCACGATGTTCCTTGGACTGGCGATCATTGTCACGATCATTTCAGCGATCTGCAGTGCAGCCGGTGTCTCCGCGGTAAACCCGGCGGATGGATCAACGATCGAGGTGTTTAACCTCCTGTCCCTCGATGGAATTCGTTATCTCTGGACGAATGTCATCACAAACTTCTCCGGCTTTGCACCGCTCGGCATGGTGCTTGTCGCTGTCATCGGTTCTTCCGTTGCAGAGAAGAGTGGTTTCCTCGTTGCCGTCATGGTCAATTTCCTTGGCAAGGCAAAAGGATGGATCGTCACCATGGTCATCATGTTCCTCGGAATCAACTTAAATATTGCCGGTGATGCAGGCTTTATCGTACTGCCGCCGCTTGCAGCGATCCTGTACATGTCCATCGGACGTCATCCGCTTCTCGGAATGTACACCGCATTCGCATCGGTTGCAGCCGGTTTCTGTGCGAACATTCTTCTCGGTCTTTCCGATGCACTTGCATACGGATTCACAGAGCAGGCAGCACAGATGATCGATCCGAACTATCAGCAGTCCATCGCGATCAACTGGTATTTCCTGATCGTCTCCTGCATACTTCTTACGATCGTGGGTACGATCCTGGTTGAGAAAGTTCTTCTTCACCGTTTCCCGGTTTCAAAAGAAGAACTTGCCAAATACGATTTTGATGAAGATAATTCCAACATCACACCGATCCAGAAAAAGGGAATTGCAGCAGCAGGTCTTTCCGTTCTGATCTATGCGGCTGTCATAGTCTTCATGTGCCTGCCGATCTTCGGCGGACGTGCGATCCTCGCTGATGAGAACGGATCCATCACAAGCGGTGCATCCCCGTTCTCAAAAGGTATTGTCTTTACGGTTACCTTATTCCTCATGATCCCGGGTATCGTCTACGGTATTGTGATCGGAAAGTATAAGAGCGACAAAGATGTCTGGGCAGATATTAGCCAGGGCTTTGCCGAGATGGGAAACTACGTATTCATGTGCTTCTTCATCTCCATCTTTACAAACTTCTTCTCCGTATCAAAACTCGGAACTGTCCTTGCGATCAAGGGAGCAAACCTTTTAAGCACGATCGGATTTACAGGAATCCCGCTGCTTCTTGGCCTGATCTTCCTGTCCTGTATCGTCAACATCTTTATTGGATCTGCTTCTGCAAAATGGGCGATCCTTGCACCGGTATTTATCCCGATGATGATGTTAATGGGCTTCGATCCGGCGATCACACAGGTCGTTTATCGAATCGGCGATTCCATCACAAACCCGCTGTCTCCGTTATTTACATACCTTCCGGTCATTCTGGGCTTTGCTCACAAGTATGACGAGAAGGTTGGTCTCGGAACTGTCATCGCGAACATGCTTCCGTTCTCGGTAACATTCGCGATTGCATGGATCCTTCAGGTTGTGATCTGGGTTCTCTTAAACCTTCCGCTTGGACCTGGAGGAGCGATCTATCTGTAGAAACAAACGGAAATGTTTGAGCAGATAAAAGAACTATAGTAAAAAAGAGCACCGCATGAGATGGCAGTTATGCCGTGCAGTGCTCTTTTTACTTGCTAAGAAAGGAGCATTTATGAATTTTGCAAAAAGAGCAGAGGAAACAGAGAGTGCGATCATAAAAGACCGCCACTTCCTCCATGAACATGCCGAGCTTTCTTTCGAGGAGAAAGAGACAACGGCATATCTCGTCTCAGAACTTGAAAAAATGGGGATCCCGGTGCAGACATTCCCGGATTATACGGGCTGCATCGCGACCATAAAAGGAGAAAAAGGAGACGGACCAACGATCCTGCTCCGTGCGGACATCGATGCACTCCCGATCATGGAGGAGAGCGGAGTCGATTTTGCGAGCAGGACTCCGGGTGTGATGCATGCCTGTGGCCATGACTGCCACGCGTCGATACTTTTAGGGGCGGCGAGACTCTTAAAGGAGCAGGAAAAGGAATTAAAGGGAACTGTAAAACTCCTGTTTCAGGCGGCGGAAGAGGCGTTTATCGGAAGCCATTACTATGTGGATCACGGATATCTGGAAGGGATCGACGCGGCGATGGGAATGCATGTGTGGCCGACAGGCCCTGCCGGACAGGTCCTTATCAAAGATGGAGAGCTGATGGCAAGCTGTGACAACTTTAAAATTACGGTCCACGGCATTTCGACCCACGGCTCCATGCCGCATCTCGGAAAGGACGCGATCGTCGCGGCGAGCTCGATCCTGCTCGGACTCCAGCACATTGTGAGCCGTGTGAATGATCCGTTGAATTCGCTGGTCGTTTCGGTCGGAAAGGTCTCCGCGGGAACCCAGTTCAACATCATCACGGACACCGCTGTCATGGAAGGAACTGTCCGATGTTACGTGAAGGAGACACGGGCGATGGTCGAGGAGACCATGAGAAGGATCGTGACGGATATCGCAGCTGCGGAAGGATGCACGGCGGAGCTCGAATATTCCTATCTGGAGCCGTCGGTTGTGAACGGGGATCCGGAGCTTACGAAGATCGCCAGGGAGGCTGCGGAAAAGCTCTACGGACCGGGTGCATGGGCTGAGGCGAAGAAGGCAGGCGGAAGTGAGGACTTCTCCTATGTGATGGATCATATCCCGTCTTCCATGTTCGCATTTTTAGGCTGCTATGATGAGAACGACAAGGACATCTATCCGCTCCACAACGGAAAATTCAGAGTCAACGAGAAGATCCTGAAAAAGGGAGCTGCGTTCTACGCGCAGTTTGCCGCAGATTATCTGGAGAAAAAGGGAGGAGAAGAGCGATGAGAGTACAGGAACTTGCAAAAGAACAGGAAGCATATGTGATCGCGTGCCGCCGCCATCTCCATGAACATCCGGAACTCAGCACGCAGGAAGTTGAGACGACAAAGTTCATCAAATCGGAGCTTGAGAAGATGGGAATCCCGGTACAGGAATTCGACGGGATCACCGGCTGCGTCGGAACGATCGAGGGGATGATGCCGGGAAAGACCGTGATGCTGCGCGCGGACATCGATGCGCTCCCGATCCAGGAAAATCCGGGGAAATCATACTGCAGCAAAAATCCGGGCGTGATGCATGCCTGCGGTCATGACTGCCACACGGCGATGCTGCTCGGAGCTGCGAAGATCTTAAGTGCAAACCGTGATAAAATTCACGGGACCGTGAAGCTGATCTTCCAGATGGCGGAGGAGATCGGAAGAAAATCGGAGGAATATGTAAAACGCGGGGCGTTGGAAGGCGTGGATGCGATCTTCGGAATGCATATCTGGGCGACGATGCCGACCGGAACCGTAAACTTTGAATCCGGCGAGCGGATGGCGTGCAGCGACCGCTTTACGATAAAGATCCATGGTCAGAAAGCACACGGAAGTGCCCCGAATCTCGGAAAAGACGCGATCCTGGCGGCGGCTGCGGCGATCCAGGTCCTCCAGACGATCCCGAGCAGGATCAATGACCCGTTCAATGCACTCGTCGTCTCCGTTGGAATGTTCCACGGGGGAACAAAGGAGAACATCATTGCGGATGAGGCGGAGCTTGTCGGAACGGTGAGAGCCTTCAACCGGGAATTCCGGAACGGAATGCCGGAGCTGATCAAAAAGGTCGTGGAGCCGACGGTCGAAGGATATGGATGTACAGCGGAGTTTGACTACTATTTCGGACCGAGCCCGCTGATCAATGATGATGAAGAGCTCGTGAAGACAGCGAGACGCGCGGCAGCGGAGGAGATGGGCGAGGAAGCACTCATCCCGTTAAAGAAGATGACAGGGGCCGAGGATTTCAGCGTCTACACGGAACATGTCCCGGGCGTGTTCGGCTATCTCGGCTGCAGAAATGAGGAAAAAGGCGTCACAGCACCGCATCATCATCCGGCGTTCGATGTGGACGAGGATGTTCTGTTCCACGGCACAGGGATCTATGCGCAGTTTGCATTAGACTATTTGGAATAACCTTTTGCCAATTTTCCTGTTTACAGAAAAAATATCCTATGTTATAATACGCTCTAGACGTTTCCTGTACCAGTCTGCCCTTTTGGAGCTCGCCGGTGCGGAAAAGAATAGAAACAGTATACGAAAAGGATGGAACTGATATGGCAACATTACTTGAGACATGGAGAAACCTCGCTTACGGCGACGGTCTCGATGATAAAAAGAAAGAAGAACTCTGGACAAACTATTTTACGATCGAGAAAGGCATCTACGAGAAGATCCTCTCCAACCCGACAGAGGTTGTTGAGGGAACTGTAAAAGAGCTTGCTGAGAAGTATGGCACAGAAGTTCTCATTATGACCGGTTTCCTCGATGGAATCAACGAGAGCTTAAAGGGATATGAGAACCCGATCGACACAATGACAGAAGATACTGTTGTTAAGATCGAGATCGATCCGGAGAAGCTTTACTACAATATGGTAGAGGCAAAGGCTTCCTGGCTCTATGAGCTTCCGCAGTGGACAGAGATCCTCTCTGCTGAGACAAGAACCGAGCTCTACAAGAAGCAGAAAGCTTCCGGAACCGTACGCCGCCAGGGCCACAAGATCTACCCGAACGATCCGTGTCCGTGCGGAAGCGGAAAGAAGTACAAAAAGTGCTGCGGCCGCAACGCATAAGATGAAACGTAAGCCATTACCTATTGCGGGTAGTGGCTTTTTCATTACTGTACACGGGCAGAAATTTTCTGAACAGAAAATTCTATGTGATACAGTTGTGACCGCGGATTGATAAGGAGAAAAAACAATGCAGGCATATACAGGATTTGCCGCTGTCTATGATACGTTCATGGACAATATCCCATATGAAGAGTGGTGTGAGTATCTCACAGGACTTTTAAAAGAGCAGGGAGTTTCAGAAGGACTGCTCCTGGATCTCGGCTGCGGGACTGGAAGTCTCACGGAGCTTCTGGCAAAGTCCGGCTACGATATGATCGGAGTCGATAATTCCGAAGAAATGCTGGAACTTGCCCTGGAAAAGAAGGAAAAATCCGGAAACGATATCCTTTATCTCTGTCAGGATATGAGGGAATTTGAGCTTTACGGCACGGTGGCGGCGGTCGTCTCCATCTGCGACTGTATGAATTATATTCTGGAGCCGGAGGATCTGACGGAGGTGTTCCGCCTGGTCAACAACTATCTCGATCCGGGCGGAGTCTTTATCTTTGATCTGAATACCGAGTACAAATACCGGGAGATCATGGGTGACAGTACGATCGCCGAGGACCGGGACGATTCCAGCTTTATCTGGGACAACCAGTATGAAGAAGAGGAAAAGATCAATATCTACGACCTGTCGATCTTCGTCCGGGAAGAGGGAGATCTTTTCCGGAAATATCATGAAACACACTACCAGCGGGCGTATTCCCTGGAGGAAGTGAAACGCGCGATCAGTGAGGCAGGCATGGAATTTGTTGCCGTTTACGACGCGTTTACGAAAAATCCGCCGCGAAAAGACAGCGAGCGTGTTTATGTGATCGCGAGAGAACATGGAAAAGAAAGGAAATAGAGCATGAATGATTATATGATCCGTGCGACGGCTGCGGACGGACAGATCCGCGCCTTTGCCGCAACGACAAAAGAGATGGTGGAAACCGCGAAGAATGCCCACAATACAAGCCCGATCGCGACGGCTGCCCTGGGACGTCTCATGACGGCGGCTGCCATGATGGGATCCGACTTAAAGGGGGAAGGAGAACTCCTGACACTTCGGATCGAGGGAGACGGCCCGATCGGAGGACTTTTAGTGACTGCTGACGGAAAGGGCGATGTAAAGGGATACGCGTTCAATCCGGATGTCATGCTGCCGCCGAATGCGCAGGGAAAGCTTGATGTCGGCGGTTCCCTGGGACTCGGCGTCCTGAGTGTGATCAAGGATATCGGTTTAAAAGAGCCGTATGTGGGACAGACACAGCTCATCACGGGTGAGATCGCGGAAGATCTGACTTACTATTTTGCAACATCCGAGCAGGTTCCGTCCTCCGTCGCTCTCGGAGTCCTGATGAACAAAGACAATACCGTCCGTCAGGCCGGCGGCTTTATCATCCAGCTTCTTCCGGGCGCATCCGATGAGATCATCGACCGCCTTGAGGCAAAACTTTCCGAAATTTCCTCCATCACATCCCTTCTCGATGCAGGAAAGACTCCGGAGGAGATCCTGACAGATATTCTCGGGGAGTTCGGACTTGAGATCTTAAAGAAGATGCCGGTGCAGTTCCACTGCGACTGTGAGCGCTCCAGAGTGGAGAAGGCGATCATCAGCATCGGAAGAAAAGAGATCCAGGATATGATCGATGAGGGAAAAGAAATCGAGGTCAACTGCCAGTTCTGCAACAAACATTATAAATTCTCTGTGGATGAACTGGGTGAGATGTTAAAAAAGGCGACAAGAGAGTAACTGAGGATCCGCCGCGGGCAGACCTCTGCAAAAATATGGATCTTTGTCGGATCGCACACCAGAAGATGGAGCGGTCCGGAAGATAAGGAAATAAAAATATGAGTTCTGTTAAGTTAAATGATGAGGAAAAACGGCTGCTTTGCAATGCATGGCATCATTTTCTGACGATCACGCACCACAAGCTGGTTGTCATGGAAGGATGTTTTAAGGTGGGGCTGTTTAAACAGGGACTGCTCCATGACCTGTCAAAATATTCCTGGGAGGAATTTCGGACAGGAGTAAAGTATTATCAGGGAACGAGAAGCCCGAATGCTGCGGAGAAGGAAGAGAAAGGATATTCCTCCGCATGGCTTCATCACAAAGGAAGAAACAAGCATCATTTTGAGTACTGGACTGACGTGTCCACAGCGGAAAACAACTGGAAGATCGTCGGAGTGAAGATGCCGGTGAATTATCTGGCAGAGATGGTCATGGACCGGATCGCCGCATCTAAGATCTATCAGGGAAAGAATTACACGGACGCGGCGCCGTATACCTATTTCTCCAGAAACAAGGAATTTATCGTCATGCATCCGGAGACGAAGGCATGTCTCGATAAGATCCTTCTGATGTTAAAGGAAAAGGGCGAGAGAAAAACGTTCGCATATATCAGAAAACTTCTGAGAGACGGGGGTTATTAGAGAAACAGATGTGCAGGCAAAACGACAGCAGCGGGAAGAGAGAAGGATCTCACAGGCGGCTGCTGTCATCATTGTCATGCCGGTTTCCGGAAAATGACGATCGTGGGCGGGATCTGTGTTCATGTGCGGTCATTTCAGAAATGAAAAGATTTCATGGATGTAGTGATTCAGTTTTTCGGCATCGGAAAAACAGTCTTCCCGGACTTCAAAAAATCCTGTTTTATCTTTGCAGGAAGTTTTAAATTCCGGTTCCCAGATATCCGCGGGCTGAGGGAGAAAGACGCTGTCTTTTTTCGTATAGCAGGTCTCCTTCGTTGCCTTGATCCGGGCGTCCTTGTCGACAAACTCGCCGACGCTCTTATGGATCGCAGTGTCCTCGTAGATCAGATAGTAGTAGTCTTTATAGTTCGGATAGTAATATTTCAATGTGCCCTTGTAGACCCGGATGGAAAGCTCCATCCGGTCTTTGTCTGCCCGGAAAGCGTAGGCGGGGACAGAGGCACTCACCGGGGCCGGAAGGATCGTTTCCGAATCGCCGGCCAGGGAGAGGAGAAGCCGGTCCGTCTCACCGGAAGCTTCCCTCACAGAGCTCAGTGTGAAATCCTGAGCGAAAAAGTCCGGATAGAAGAGGACTGGGAGAAGTGACGGCATTCCTTTTAAGTCATCCTCGTTGTGGAGGAGAAGAAGGCGCTTTTCTTCCTCATCCTGGGTCTTCAGATAGTTCAGATAGACTTCGATCAGCTCGCCGCCGTTATAGAGATCCTCGCGGCTGATCTTTAAAAACCGCTCGATGGTCTTTTGCTTCATGTCAGGCAGACCGAGGAGTTTTTTGAATGGTTTGATCCGGCGGAAGATATCGATGCTTTCCACGCAGTCAAACGTGGGAGTGAGCTTTAATGTGCCGGCGCGCTTTGTGACAAAGGGGATATCGAACATGTCCCCGTTGAAATGGACGAGCGTGCGGAAATTCTTTAAAAATTCAAAAAATGCATTGAGGACATCGGCCTCGGCAGTTTTTGTGTCGGCAAACCACTGGATAAAGCGGAGCTGATCTCCTTCCGGCCAGATACAGCCGATGAGATACACCGTGTTGTAGTCAGCGGAGAATCCCGTGGTCTCGATGTCAAAAAAGACGAGTTTTTCCGGGTCGCCGAGGCGCTCTAACGGGTAGGCGATGGTGCCGGGAAATGTTTTTTCTATTGTGATCATACGTTTTTCCTGTAGTGTTTATGTTCGGTGTCTGCGTTTTCTGATTATACCTGTGGGCTTTTGGAAAGTCAATGAAGCATCGATAAAATAAAATCGAAAATATGTTCGATTCCGCCGGCGGTTTTGCTTGCACTTAAATGGCGGCTATGGTATGATTACGACATGCATTATGATTAAGGAGGTTCATCCAGTGATTTCATATATACGCGGTCCTCTGGAGGAAAAGAGGGAAGATTCCGTCGTTGTCGAGGCGGGAAATATCGGCTACCGGATCTTTATTCCGTCGTCGGTTCTCGGGGAACTGCCGGGACTTGGGGAGGAAGTAAAGATCTATACCTATTTTTCTGTGCGCGAGGACGGAATGAGCCTCTATGGATTTCTCTCGAAACAGGATCTTGAGATGTTCCGCCAGCTGATCGGGGTGAACGGAGTGGGACCGAAGAGTGCGCTCGGGATCTTATCTGCCCTGAAGCCGGATGTCCTGCGGATGGCGGTGCTCTCCGGCGATGCGAAGGCGATCTCAAAGGCACCCGGTGTCGGAGCAAAGACGGCCCAGAGGATCATTCTTGACCTCAAGGACAAGGTAAAAGCGGAGGACGTCCTGTTTGCCGGGGTGGAACCGGAAGAGACAGGAAAGATGGAATTCTCCGGAATGGCGGAAGCCGGAAAAGAGGCAGTGGAGGCACTCACGGCACTCGGATATTCCGCATCCGAGGCACAGACGGCCGTGAAGAAAGTGACGATCACGGAAACGATGACTTCCGAGGATGTGTTAAAGGGTGCGCTGAAACATCTTGCGTTTTTATGATACCGCAGCGTATGAGGCAATTCGGTATCAGAGGAGCAGAAACTAAGACAGGATAGGAAATATTATGAGCCGGAAAATCATTACGACCGAAGAGACGGAAGAAGATAAGAAAATAGATGGGACTCTGCGCCCGCAATATTTAAAAGATTATATCGGTCAGGAGAAGATCAAATCTACATTGAAGATTTTCATCGATGCGGCGAAGAGCCGCGGGGAGGCGCTCGATCATGTGCTTTTCTATGGTCCTCCGGGACTCGGAAAGACAACGCTCTGCGGGATCATCGCGAACGAGATGGGCGTGAATCTGAAAGTGACCTCCGGTCCCGCGATCGAGAAACCGGGGGAGATGGCCGCGATCTTAAATAATCTCCAGGAAGGCGATGTCCTGTTTGTGGATGAGATCCACAGACTGAACCGCCAGGTGGAGGAAGTATTATATCCCGCGATGGAGGATTTTGCCATCGATATCATGCTGGGAAAAGATTCCTCGGCCCGCTCGATCCGGCTGGATCTTCCAAAATTTACGCTGGTGGGCGCAACGACGAGGGCAGGACTTTTGACAGCCCCGCTCCGTGACCGTTTCGGCGTGATCCAGCGGCTGGAATTTTATACGCCGGAGGAACTCTGTGTGATCGTAAAGCGCTCCGCGAAGGTTCTCGGCGTTGAGATCGATGAGGAGGGCGCGTTTGAGATCGCCAGAAGATCCAGAGGAACTCCGAGACTGGCAAACCGCCTCTTAAAGAGAGTGCGCGACTTTGCCCAGGTAAAATATGACGGCGCGATCACAAGAGATGTGGCGGACTTTGCCCTCGATATCCTGGATGTCGATAAACTCGGTCTCGACAATAATGACAGGACCTTGCTCCTCACGCTGATCCAGAAATTCTCCGGCGGTCCGGTGGGACTGGAGACGTTAGCAGCGTCGATCGGGGAGGATTCCGGGACGTTAGAAGACGTATATGAGCCGTATCTTCTGATGAACGGGCTCATCATGCGCACTCCGAGAGGAAGAATGGCGACAGATCTCGCCTACAGACATCTCGGACTTGAGGCGGCAAAAGAATGAAAAAATATGACAGCTGTGAGAACATGAAACAGTTACCAGTTAAGATAGATCTTTTCGCTGGCCGGAAGGCAGAAGAACGGTCATGCGGGGAGAAAAGTGAGGAATATTGGAATGGAAGAGAAGAATTATACAGAAGTACTGATCAATGGAAACGTCTATACACTGGGCGGAGCGGAAGACCCGGAATATCTGCAGAAAGTGGCTGCCTATATCAATGAAAAGGTTGCCGTATTAAAGGCGCAGCCGGGTTTTACAAGACAGAACAAAGATTATCAGGAAGTCATGATCTACTTAAATCTTGCGGATGATTATTTTAAGACGCTTCAGGAAGCGATGATGCTGCGCGCCCAGAAGGATGAGATGGAGAAAGAGATCTACAGCCTGAAACATGAGCTGATCAGCCTTCAGATGAAGCAGGAGGCTGCCAAGAAAGAGGACTAGCCGGGGAAAATACGGGTTGTCCCCGGGAATGTGACTGTAAATATGTGCGGATCTGCAGCCGCTGGATGTTGGCGGCAGGCGGATCCGGATATGTAGAAGGAGAGGACATGAAAAATAGAATGGTTGAGATCCTCGCACCGGCCGGCTCCTACGAGAGTATGGTGGCAGCGGTGAACGCGGGAGCGGACGCAGTCTACATCGGCGGAAGCCGGTTTGGCGCGCGTGCTTATGCGAACAACCTGGATGAGGAGACGATGGTAAAGGCGATCGATTTTATGCACCTTCACGGATGCAGGATCTATATGACAGTCAATACTCTCGTCAAAGAAAAAGAAATGTGGGATCTGTATTCCTATCTGAAACCATATTACGAGGCGGGGCTGGACGCTGTCCTGGTCCAGGACATGGGCGCACTCACCTATATCCGGAAACACTTTCCGGATCTGCCGGTGCATATCAGTACCCAGATGACCGTGACGGGAAAGTACAGCGCGAGGGACTTAAAGTCGTTAGGCGCTGTCCGCGTGGTCCCGGCGAGAGAGCTTTCACTGAAGGAGATCCGCGAGATCTATGATGATACAGGGCTTGAGGTGGAGACGTTCGTCCACGGGGCGCTCTGCTACTGCTATTCCGGCCAGTGCCTGTTTTCAAGCCTGATCGGCGGGCGCAGCGGAAACAGAGGGCGTTGTGCCCAGACCTGCCGTCTGCCTTTTGACGCGGAGCAGAATGGAAAATATGTCAATAAAAAGAACGAGAAGTATCTTTTAAGCTTAAAGGACCTCTGCACCCTGGATCTGATCCCGGATATCCTGGAAGCAGGAGTCTGTTCCTTAAAGATCGAGGGACGGATGAAGAGCCCGCGCTATACGGCCGGTGTCGTGAGCATTTACCGGAAATATGTGGACCTCTATTTAAAAGAGGGCCGCGCCGGGTACCATGTAGACCAGGCGGACCGTGACGCCCTGCTCGCCCTTTTTGACCGCGGCGGGCAGTCACAGGGCTATTACAGAGCCCACAATGGCCGGGATATGGTAGTCCTGAAAGAAAAACCGGAATACCGCGACGTGAACCAGGAGCTTTTCGACTATCTGGACCGCACCTATGTAAATACGGAGAAGAAGATCCCGGTGACGGGAAATGCGTATATCGCGGTTGGAAACGCGGGATATTTTTCTGTGTCAGATGAGGCCGGGAATACGGCCTGGGAGGAATCCCAGCCTGCTGAGGAGGCAAAGAATGCCCCGATGGACGCGGAGCGCATCCGGAAACAGCTCTCAAAGACGGGAGATTCCATGTTCACCTTCACAGATCTCTCCGTGGAGTGCGAGGGAAATGTGTTCATGCCGGTACAGGCGTTAAATAAGATGCGTCGGGATGTCCTGGAAAAACTTAAGGAAGAGATCCTTTCCGGATATCGGAGAAACAGCTCAGTTCCTCCGACAAAGGAAGAGGAGACGCTTCCTGTAAGGAAACCGTCGGAAAAGATCCCGGAATTTACTGCGTTTGTCCAGACAAAGGCACAGTTCGAGACAGTTCTCGGGAAGTTCAAGATGTACCGGAAATTATCCGCGGGAGAATACGGGATCTATCTGGCGTCGGAGAGCTTTGATGCCCAGGAGTGGAAAAAACTTGCGGACCGCTGCCATGAGGCCGGAGTGAGATGTTATCTGATGATGCCGAGAATCTTCCGGAAAGAGGCGGAGCAGTATTTTAGAAAGCAGATGGATCTTTTAAAGAACGCCGGTTTTGACGCTCTCGGGATCGGATCAATGGAAGAACCGGGATTCCTTAAGGAAGCCGGGGTCGGGCTGCCGCTCTTTTTTGACCAGGGAATGTATTCCTGGAACCACCTGGCCGGGGAGGCGATGGAGCGGTACGGGGCAGACCGTCTGACCGTTCCTGTGGAGTTGAATGAGCGGGAGATCCGGGATTCCGGGATCCACGGAGAGATGATCGTATACGGCTATCTGCCGATGATGATCTCCGCACAGTGTATCAGGAAGACGACGCTCGGATGTTCCGGAAAACCGGAGATCATGTGGCTGAAGGACCGCAAAGAGATGCGTTTCCCGGTGGTGAATCAGTGCCGTTTTTGTTATAACACGATCTACAACTCGGCTCCGCTTTCTCTTCTTGGACTTTCGGCTTCGGTGGAAGGACTCGGACCGAAGGCGCTCCGCCTGAACTTTACGGTAGAGGAACCGGCGGTTGCGGGCGAGATCCTGGACGCGTTTTTCGAGGAGTACGCTCTGGGAGAAAAGGCAGCAGAACCGTCTGTTTTGAAAAATCAGTTTACGCGCGGACATTTTAAGCGCGGAGTAGAGTAGGTGATAATTTTTGACGAATCTGATCATACAAATATCGAGATACCTGATGATCCTTCTCATTGCCCTGGATACCTATTACAATTTCCGTTTCTTTTCTGTGCGGGATGAGGAGGGAAAAGACCGCGTCTGCGGGCGTCAGCTCGTGTGCCTGTTTATGCTTCACTTTCTGGCGAATGTCCTGATCTGGCTGAATACGGGATCTGTGACGATGCTGGCCTTTTATGGGGCGCAGGTGCTGTTTTTCCTGCTGTATATCTATCTGACCCGCCTGTTTTACCGGAATAGCTCTAGGCTTCTCGTCAACAATATGTGCACGCTCCTGGCAACGGGATTTATTATCCTGACAAGACTGAATCCCGACCGGGCGATGCGTCAGTTTGCGATCGTTGCGGTGGCAGCAGTCGTGACATGGATCATCCCGTTCATCATCGACCGGGTGTGGCAGCTTGTCACGTTTCCGTGGGTCTACGGGATCCTGGGGCTTGTGCTCCTCGCCGTGGTGTGCGTGATCGGAAATACTTCCTACGGAGCCCAGCTCTCCCTGACGTTCGGGGGATTTACGGTGCAGCCATCCGAGTTTGTAAAGATCAGCTTTGTATTCTTTGTGGCTGCCATGTTCTACCAGTCGACAGACCGGGACACGATCATTAAGACGACCGTTGTTGCGGCGGTCCATGTTCTGGTCCTGGTGCTCTCGAAGGACCTGGGAAGTGCGCTGATCTTTTTCGTGGCCTATATGACGATGCTCTTTGTCGCGACATCCAGTTATCTGTGGTTCGGTGCAGGCATCGCAGGCGGATCCGTTGCAGCGGTCGCGGCTTACTACCTTTTCCCGCATGTGAGAAGACGTGTGGAGGCCTGGGCGGATCCGTGGTCTGATATCGCGAACAAGGGCTACCAGGTTGCCCAGGCGCTGTTCGCGATCGGAACAGGCGGCTGGTTCGGAATGGGATTATACCGCGGAATGCCGGAGAAGATCCCGGTGGTGGACAAGGATTTTGTCTTTGCAGCGATCTCCGAGGAGATGGGAGCGCTCTATGCGCTCTGTGTTCTGTTTTTGTGCCTTGGCTGCTATATGCAGTTCATGATGATCGCGATGAAGATGCAGGCGATGTTCTACAAACTGATTGCATTCGGGCTTGGAAGCGTCTATATCACACAGGTGTTCCTGACGATCGGCGGTGTGACAAAGTTTATCCCGTCGACGGGTGTGACGCTTCCGCTTGTGAGCTACGGCGGAAGTTCCATCGTCTCCACATTTATCATATTCCAGGTCATTCAGGGACTCTACGTCTTAAAACGCGGAGAAGAAGAGGAGGAGGAACATTCAAGTGAAGAAGAGTAAACCGAATCCGAAAGCAAACCGGAATATCCTCTGGTTTGTGTATGCAGCAGTATTTTTATTTCTGGCGATGGGGATCTATCTGGGATACTTTCTCGTTGTGAAGAGCGATACGGTGATCGACAATCCTTACAATGCCAGAGCGACGATCTTCGAGGACCGGGTCACCCGCGGAAAGATCCTTGCCGATGACGGGACCGTGCTCGCGAGGACCGTGACAGCGACCGGTTCTGACGGGACAGAGACCCGTGAGTACCCATACGGCAGTCTGTTTGCCCATGTGGTGGGATATTCGACGGTGGGAAAGACCGGGATCGAGTCGCTGGCAAACTTTGACCTCCTGCGGTCCCATACAAACCTGATCGAGCAGACGGCGGATGAGATCATGGGGAGAAAGAGCGTCGGTGACAATGTGGTGACAACCTTAAATGTGAATCTGCAGCAGATCGCCTCGGACGCACTCGGAAAGAACCGGGGAGCGGTCATTGCCATCGAGCCGGATACCGGAAAGATCCTCTGCATGGTGTCAAAACCGTCGTTCGATCCGAACACGGTGGCGGCAAACTGGCAGGATCTTGTAAACGGGGACAGCACGGAGGCAAAAATGTTGAACCGTGTGACCCAGGGACTTTACCCGCCGGGCTCCACCTTCAAAATCGTTACGGCCCTGGAGTATATGAGAGAGCACCCGGGCACATACAATGACTATCACTTTGACTGCAGCGGGATCTTTTCCTTTGAGAATAATAAGATCCAGTGCTACCACAAGACGGCTCATGGGTCCCAGGACTTTACGCAGGCGTTTGCAAACTCCTGCAACGGAGCGTTCGCGAACCTCGGCACAGAGCTTGATCTGACAAGCTACCGGAATCTTGCGGAGCAGCTGCTGTTTAACCGGAGTCTGCCGCTCGACATTCCGTACAGCAGGAGCACCTTCAAGATGCAGCCGGACGCAGAGACATGGGAAGTCCTGCAGACAAGTATCGGACAGGGACAGACACTGATGTCCCCGATGCATAACCTCCTGATCACTGCAGCGATCGCGAACGGCGGGATTCTGATGAAACCGTATCTGATGGATCATGTGGAAAATTCCGGCGGCGATGTGATCCGGAAGTTTTCCCCGTCAGTAGCGGGAGAACTGATGGTACCGAACGAGGCGGACGCCTTAAAGAATCTGATGGTACAGGTTGTCAACGTCGGAACAGGATCCGCCCTGAAGCGGGATTCCTACCAGGTGGCAGGAAAGACAGGATCTGCGGAAGTCGACAAGGCAAAAGAGACCCACGCCTGGTTTGTAGGCTTTGCTCCGGCGGATGATCCGAAGATCGCAGTCTGCGTGATCGTCGAGGAAGGCGGTTCCGGCGGACACACTGCGGCTCCGATCGCGGCGAAATTGTTTGACGCGTGGCTGCAGTAAAGGAAAGAAATGTTACAGTATCATACGGAATTTTCAGTTCAGAAAATTCCTACCCGTGAAGAGTAACAAAGAAATCTGTATAGGATAAAAGAAAAATGATATTCCCTTTTATCTGCAACGGTGTTAAAATGATAACGAAAAAGTAAAATAACCGTATCTCAGAACGGCAAAATTCGGGGAGGGTTCATCATGAGAATTTTAGTAACCGGCGGCGCAGGATATATCGGAAGCCATACATGTCTGGCACTTTTAGAGCAGGGACATGAGGTCGTAGTTTTTGATAATCTCTACAATGCGTCGGAAGAGTCATTGAAAAGAGTAAAACAGCTCACAGGAAAGGATATCACATTCTACAAGGCGGATATGCTGGACCGTGATGCGATGGAAAAGATCTTTGACGCGGAGAAGATCGACGCAGTGATCCATTTCGCTGGATTAAAGGCAGTCGGCGAGTCCGTGGCAAAACCGTGGGAATATTACCACAACAATATCACCGGTACGCTGATTCTTCTCGACGTGATGAGAAAGCATGGCGTGAAGAAGATCATCTTCAGCTCCTCCGCTACCGTATACGGAGACCCGGCGTTCGTCCCGATCACCGAGGAGTGCCCGAAGGGACAGTGCACAAACCCGTATGGACAGACGAAGAGCATGCTGGAGCAGATTCTTACCGATATGCAGAAGGCAGATCCGGAGTGGAATGTGATCCTGCTCCGCTACTTCAACCCGGTTGGAGCTCATGAGAGCGGCCTGATCGGCGAGGATCCGGAGGGAATCCCGAACAACCTGACACCGTACATCACTCAGGTTGCGATCGGAAAGTTAAAAGAGGTCGGCGTATTCGGAAACGACTACGATACTCCGGACGGAACGGGCGTCCGCGATTATATCCATGTGATGGATCTTGCGGAAGGTCATGTAAAGGCGTTAAAGAAATTTGAGGACAAGCCGGCGGTATATATCTATAATCTCGGAACCGGTCACGGATACAGTGTTCTCGATGTGATCCACGCATTCTCAAAGGCGGTCGGAAAAGAGATCCCGTATGTGATCAAGCCGCGCCGCGCGGGAGATATCGCGACCTGCTATTCCGATGCGACAAAGGCGAAAGAGGAGCTCGGCTGGGAAGCAAAGAGAACACTCGATGATATGTGCCGTGATGCATGGAACTGGCAGTCCAAAAACCCGAACGGATATCGTTCATAAAAGAAAACAACAGGCGACCTGAAAATGGTCACGGATGTGAAAACTCCGGCGGAATGTCGATATTCCTGCCGGAGTTTTCTTTTTAACAGGAAATACCGATGGAACTTCCTGTTAAAAAAGGGCACTGCCTCCCTAAGATGAGTACTCGCGCGAAGAGGAAGGTTGTCGCAGGCGACCGCGCGAGACGCCCGAATGTACCTTGGCACATGCCTCCTGGTGTCAGGGTCAGAGAAAACGTGGTTGCAAACACGGATAAAAAGAAGTATACTAAACACAGTTAAAAACACACCTGCGGAATCTGCTTTTAGCGGAGTCCCTTGAATGCCTGTCAGGAGGAAATTGCGATGATAGAAGCAACGAGCTGTGGCGGTGTGGTTATATTTCGGGGCAAGATCCTGGTCCTCTATAAGAACTACAGAAATAAGTATGAAGGATGGGTTTTGCCGAAAGGAACTGTGGAAGCAGGAGAAGAGTTTAAAGAAACGGCTCTCAGAGAGGTGAAAGAGGAGACCGGGGTTCAGGCCCAGATCATCAAGTACATCGGAAAGAGCCAGTATTCATTTAACACGCCTCAGGATACCGTCGACAAGGAAGTCCACTGGTATCTGATGATGGCGGACAGTTATTACAGTAAACCACAGCGTGAAGAGTACTTCGTAGACTCCGGATATTATAAATATTATGAGGCGTACCACCTTCTGAAATTCTCAAATGAGAAGCAGATCCTGGAGAAAGCCTACCACGAATATCTGGATCTGAAAAGATGTAATCTCTGGGGCAGCAAGAAATATTTCTGATCCCGGGATCAAAACTGTGTCATGCAGAATTTTCGGTCAGGAAGATTCCTGACCGTGAAAAGCAACCGGCAAAACCTCTGGAAACAGAGGTTTTTGCTGTATATGAAGACCGGAAATCAGCAAGTGCAGCAAAACAGTACAGGGAAAGACATGAGGAGTGAGAATATGAAAATTATTGATGCACATCTTCACTTTGTGCCGGAGAATCCTTATTTTCAGGAGATCGCGGTGCGGGCGGAACATAAAAATACAGAAGAAGATTTAAGGAGAGTCTATCAGAAATACGGGATCGTCGGCGGTGTCGTTATGGGAAACCGCGGCGTTGATCCGGCGGCACATTCCTACCCGGATTTCCTGAAATACTGTGTCGGACTTGACCGGGATTTTCTGGTGAGTCAGGATAAAAAGAAGAGCCTGGACCAGGTGGAGGCAAACTTAAAGCGGGAGGACTGCGTCGGGATCAAGCTGTATCCCGGCTACAATAAAGCGTATGTGACGGATGAAGTGTATGAGCCGGTCTATGAGCTTGCAAAGGCATATAATAAGCCGGTTGCGATCCACATGGGGCAGACGGCCGGTTCCCGCGCTTACTTAAAGTACAGCCACCCGCTGACCCTGGATGAGGCAGCAGTCCGCCATCCGGATGTGACGTTCGTGATGTGCCATTTCGGAAATCCGTGGCTCATGGATGCGGCGGCTGTCGTGGAGAAAAATGAGAATGTGATGACGGATCTCTCCGGACTTCTGGAGGGAAAGATCGATTTTCCAAAGCTTTTAGAACAGCAGAGAGGATATTTTGACACGCTGAAGACCTGGATCTCCTATTGCAGCCAGTATGAGAAGTTCATGTTTGGAACCGACTGGCCGTTAGCCAATTACGGAGATTACATCGAGGTCGTAAAGTGGCTGATCCCGGAGAAAGAGTGGGAGAAAGTCTTTTACGAGAATGCAAAGAGGATCTACGGATTTTAAGAATTGCTCCGCAGACCGGCCGGTCTGAAACTCAAATCTTTGTAGTAGGATCCGAGGCAGTTTTCTTCTGTGAAATTTGGATCCTTTCCCTGTAAAACAGCAGAAACCAGTTGATCTCCGCCCCTACAAACAGAATGCAGATGGAGGCATAGAGCCACAGCATAAAAAGGATCACGGCGGTCAGACTTCCGTAGGTGACAGCGTATGAGCCGAAATACCGGAAGTAGACAGAGAATGCCAGGGAAGTGAGTGCCCAGCCTGCGGCGGAGAACATTGCACCGGGGATCTGTCCGGGGATTGAAAGCCTGCGGTGCGGAAGCGCAGTGTAAAGCGCAATAAAAAAGATCGTCAGCATGAAAAACATGACAAGACCGCGGCACAGGGAGATCGTTCCCGAGAGGTACGCCAGGGCAGGGATCCATTTTAAGAGCATTCCCTGAAGGAAGCTTCCGAAGACGAGGAGTGCGAGACTTGCCACGCACATCAGGGAAAAACAGAGCGTGTAAACGCTGCAGAGTGCCCTGCGGAGAATATAATTCCGCGGGGACGTGACCCCAAATACCCGGTTTAAGCCCTTTTCGATCCCGAGCATCCCCTTTGATGCGGACCAGATGGCTGCCAGCGCAGTCACGGAGATCAGGGCTGCCGGGGAGTCGGAGCGCAGACTGTCCAGAAGGTAGATCAGGAGTCCGCGAAAGCGGTCCGGGATCGCCGGGAGCAGAAAGCGGAGAAGGTCCGCCTCGTGGATCATAGGAGCGACCTGGATCAGGGCCAGGAGGACCATGAAAAACGGGAATGCCGCCATGATGATGAAAAATGATGCCTGTGCGGCATATACGGACATTTCGTCCGCAGAATATTTCAAATAGACCTGTCGTCCGAAGAGAAGCAGGTGGATCATAAAAGTCTTTTCCTTTTCACAACAGCCCGGGGATCCCAGGGCTGTTGTCCTTTCATATATTCATAGAGTGGAAGGCAGAAATCCCATCGGCGGAGCCGATCCGGAATGGATTTTTGCCCGTAACGGTGAGGGTACTGAACAGTTACGACGATTTTTATAAAATATTAACATGAACAGAAAAAAATAACAAGTACAGGCAAAAATGAAGAGGTCCCGTGAAGAGTTCCAGGGAAAATCTGCCGTCGTAACTGCATTGTCCGGGATTTTCAGCTCGGAAAATTCTGATCCGCGAAAAGTAATAATTCTGCCTGCATATGGTAAAAATGGGGGGATCCTGTCAGAAACCGGAAAAACAAAAGGAGCATTGTCGACAAAAACAGGGAAAAAACGGACACAAAACGGTTCTGAAATACGTTCTGATTACATACAAATATACGGTAAAAGCTGTATAGCGGAAAAAACAATCAAAAAGGAGAAAATACTATGACAGAAAAAGGAATGGAGAACAACAAAGTAACCGTAATCGGAACGATCGTTTCAGGATTCACATTCAGTCATGCAGTGTTCGGGGAAGGATTCTATCTGGTGGATCTTCTCGTAAATCGTTTGAGTGAGCAGGCGGACACGATCCCGCTTATGATATCAGAACGTCTGATCGATGTGACGAAAGATTACCGGGGCTGTACAATGGAAGCTTCCGGACAGTTCCGCTCCTACAACCGCCATGAGGGGACGAAAAACCGTCTGGTCCTGTCTGTGTTTGTCAGAGAAGTCCGTTTCATGGAGGAGTTCACGGATTATACGAAGACGAACCAGATCTTCCTGGACGGGTACATATGCAAGGAGCCGGTCTACCGGAAGACCCCGCTCGGAAGAGAGATCGCGGATCTTCTCGTGGCAGTGAACCGGCCGTACGGAAAATCTGACTATATCCCGTGCATCGCCTGGGGCAGGAACGCGAGATATGCATCCGGATTCGGCGTCGGAACAAGGATCCTGATCTGGGGGCGTGTCCAGAGCAGGGAGTACACAAAAAAAGTCAGTGATACAGAGTGCGAGAAACGCGTGGCGTACGAGGTATCCGTGAGCAAACTGGAATGCGCGGAACACGCAGAAGTGTAGAAGATCCTGCTGCAGTGCACGGGTATGGAGTGTCCGTGTACTGCAGCATACTGCCGTCCGGATCCCGCCGGCATACAGGCAAATCTCTTGCAAACGGAAGTAAGGTGTGATAATATAGCATAGCAGAAGCCTTGAAAAGCTTCAGCGAATGGTATACACAAAGAGAGGGAATGATCATGGCAAGTGGCAGAGTCCGTGTGATCTGCGGAGCGGGTAACGGAAAGTCCGCATCGGCGCTTGGATACGCAATGATGGGAGTTTTCCGCGGAAAAAGGGTCATTATGGTACAGTTCCTGAAAGGAATGATCGGAGAGGAAGCGGCGGACGTTTTAAAACGTCTGGAGCCGGATCTGAAATTTTTCTGCTTCGAACATTCAAAGGAACGGTTTGAGGACCTTCCGGAGGAGCAGAAGCACGAGGAACTGATGAATCTGCGAAACGGCTTCAATTTCGCGAAAAAGGTAATGACAACGGGGGAGTGTGACGTTCTGATCCTGGATGAGATCCTTGGGATCGTGGACCAGGGGATCATCTCAGCCGAAGAATTCCGGAGTTTCCTTGAGGCAAGAGATGAGGAGACCGATCTGGTCATGACCGGGCGTGTGTGTCCGGAGGGAATCGAGAAGTATGTGGATGAAATTTCTGTAGTTTCCATAGGAAAGAATTTACGGATTTCACAGGCAGAAAACATAGACATTGACAATCATCAGGAATGATGATACCATAAATGATAAGTAGAGGTCGCGCCTGACATGAGTAGACCGGCAGATAGAGGGAAATGGCTGCCGGAGAAAAGGGGAGGGCGCCGAAGAGACAGGAAAATAAGTCCCTAGGGTTCCCGTTTCTGGGCATGCGGTGAAGAATCGTATGACTGTCATCTTTAGAAAAAGATGGAGGGCTGCTTAATCTGGAAGATCCGGGAGCTGACATCTTATTTGATCTCAGCTCCTTTTCTTTTGACATGATATTTTACATAATAAAGAGGAGGACGCAGTATGGCTATTTTTGAAGGAGCCGGCGTAGCGCTTGTAACGCCATTTAAGGAAAATGGATCAGTAAATTATGAGGTACTGGAAAGCCTGATCGAGGAACAGATCGCAGGCGGAACTGATTGTATCGTAGCGATGGGAACCACAGGCGAGTCCGCGACAACATCCGAGGAGGAGCACATCCAGGTGATCCGTTTCGTATGCGAAGTCGTAAACGGAAGGATTCCGGTCGTTGCCGGAACAGGATCCAATTGTACGCAGACAGCGGTTGAACTTTCCGTTGAGGCTGAGGAAGCTGGTGCGGACGGTGTCCTGTTAGTCTCCCCGTACTACAATAAAGCGACACAGAATGGCTTAAAGGCACATTTCACAAAGATCGCAAACTCCATCAAGATCCCGGCGATCCTCTATAACGTACCGAGCCGTACCGGCGTCAACATCGCTCCGGAGACCATCGTTGATCTCTGCAAGAATGTCGAGAATATCGTCGGAGTCAAGGAAGCGAGCGGAAACTTCTCCGCAGTTGCGAAGATCCTCCAGCTTTCCGGCGGATATGTGGATGTATATTCCGGAAATGATGACCAGGTCGTTCCGATGCTGGCGCTCGGCGCAAAGGGCGTGATCTCCGTTCTCTCCAACGTTGCTCCGAAGCAGACCCACGATATATGTGCAGAATTCTTCAAAGGCAATGTGGAAGCCAGCAGACGAATCCAGTTAAAGGCTCTTCCGCTGATCGAAGCTCTGTTCTCTGAGGTAAACCCGATCCCGGTAAAGGCAGCGTTAAACTTAATGGGTAAGAATGTCGGCGAGCCGAGACTTCCGCTTACAGTGATGGAGCCGCAGCACCAGGAAGTATTAAAGAAGGCAATGCAGGATTTCGGTATCCTGTAGGAAACGATAGGAAAAAAGCCGCGGCGGAGCTGCAGCATGGCGGCGCACTGCCGGTCGGTTTCAGATGAGGAGAAAACAATGATCAGAGCAATTATGAATGGATGCCACGGTGTGATGGGACATGTGATCACGGATATTATCTCAAAGGATGACGCGATCGAGATCGTCGCAGGCGTGGATATGAACACAGAAACTTACGCAGGATATCCGGTATTCAAATCTCTCGCTGAGTGCCCGGAGGCCGATGTCATCATCGACTTCTCCACAGCGAAAGCGGTTGACGGACTCCTGGATTACTGTGAGGAGAAGAAGGTTCCGGTCGTTTTATGTACCACAGGACTTTCTGAGGATCAGTTAAACCATGTAAAAGAGGCGAGCAAAGTGGACGCAGTCCTTCGCTCTGCAAATATGTCCATCGGGATCAATCTTCTCATGAAGACATTAAAAGAGGTTGCCCCGGTCCTTGCGGCAGCAGGATTTGATATCGAGATCCTGGAGAAGCACCACAACCGTAAGATCGACGCGCCGAGCGGAACAGCCATCGCTCTTGCAGACGCTATCAATGAGAGTCTTGACAATACCTACCACTATAAATATGACCGTTCCTCCGAGCGTGTCGCAAGAGATCCGAAGGAGATCGGGATCCAGGCTATGCGCGGCGGCACCATCGTCGGCGAGCATGATATCATGTTCGCAGGCCGCGATGAAGTCATCACCTTCACACACACCGCTTACTCCCGCGAGATCTTCGCAAAGGGCGCTGTGGAGGCTGCGAAATTCCTCGCAGGAAAACCGGCAGGACTTTACGATATGTCCGACGTGATTGGTTAATATCCGTTTTTTTCCAAAATACTTCTCCTTTCTATGGCACATAATAGCCGTAGAAAGGAGATTATTTTTTATGGGAAAAATCAGATGGATCAGAGTATGTGTGCTTCTTGTGATGACCGTGACCGTCATGACAGCATGCGGAAGAAAGAACGGAAATAATATGACCACGGCTCCGGATACGGGAAGCGCCGGAGCGGGAACGACCATGGAGAGCCGGACCGATGGCACGAACCAGAGTACGAACGCCCCGTCCCAGACGGCCGGCGAGAGCGGAGGAGTCCTGAGGGACATGGTAGATGATGTGGGAGACGGCATCAATAACCTGACGGACGATGTGACCGGCATGTCGGGGACCACCGCGGCGGGAGCGGAGAGCAGCGCGCGGGAGACAACCCGGGCAGACTAAGAGGGAACGCGAAACCGTTGCAGTACACGAGCGTCCCATGCCCGTGTACTGCAACATGTTTCTGCCGATGCTCTGCATTCCGGACCGGCATGTCGGGAACCAATGCGACGGTATCATGCGGCATTTTCCGGCCGGAAAATTCCCGCCCGTGTGCAGGAATGTGAAATACCGCAGTATGATCCTGCGGGCCATTTTTCAGTTGAGAAAATGCGGGAAAAAAGATATAATAAGAATGCATATTGAAAAACTACATAGGAAACCGTGAAACTGTGAAAACGAACCCTAAAAAATCCTGAAAGGAGGGAACGCTATCCGCTATCTGTATCGTCCATACCATCCGTGGAGACACGGATACCGAAGGGAAAAGATAAGAAAAGCCGCCGTAAAGACTGCAAGGATCCTTTTGCTGCTGGAGCTTCTCTGGTTCGCATACTCGTATGCGAGATCCGGGATGACGGAGAAGACCTTCCTGGTGCCGGAGCTGGAGGCAGGACACTCCGGGGAATCTGTCTCTGAGACGGAAGGGGAAATTTATGGTATCGGGATCGAAAAAGGAGCCGGAAATTTGTTCTGGTTTCACAAAGAAGTCCATAGGACGCCCGGAAACTGAACTTTTTCTTGATTTTCCATATGGTATGTATTATAATTTCTACTGAAACACTGCTGTTTTATCGTAAAAACTTATAAATCAGAGGATGAAAAGCATTTATGGAGAAATCACTTACTTTAGACTGGGGAACAGATGAGCTGCACGAGGAGTGCGGCGTTTTCGGAATGTACGATCTGGACGGAAATGATGTTGCGTCTACCATTTACTACGGATTGTTCGCTTTACAGCACCGCGGACAGGAGAGCTGCGGAATCGCGGTGAGCGATACATACGGACCGAAAGGTGTTGTCAATGCCTGTAAGGGGATGGGACTCTGCAACGAAGTCTTCACGTCAGAGAAACTGGAAAAATTAAAGGGAAATATCGGCGTCGGTCATGTCCGGTATTCCACGGCCGGGAGCAGTACGATCGAGAATACCCAGCCACTCGTTTTAAACTATGTGAAGGGAACTTTAGCGCTGGCGCACAACGGAAACCTTGTCAATGCGCCGGAGCTCCGCAGAGAGCTCGCTTACGACGGAGCGATTTTCCAGACCACGATCGACTCCGAGGTCATTGCTTACCACATCGCGAGAGAGCGCTGCAAGGTGGGAACTGCTGAGGAAGCCGTGGCAAACGCTATGAAGAAGATCAAGGGTGCCTACTCCCTTGTGATCTCCAGCCCGAGAAAGCTGATCGGCGCCCGTGACCCGCAGGGCTTCAAGCCGCTCTGCATCGGTAAGCGTGATAATGCCTATATCCTGACCTCCGAGACATGCGCGCTGGATACCATCGGTGCGACCTTTGTCCGCGACGTACTTCCGGGCGAGATCGTGACGATCAATAAGGATGGCATCAAGTCCAACCTCGCGATGCATGACCCGAAAAAAGAGGCGAGATGTATTTTTGAATATATTTACTTTGCAAGACCGGACAGCGTCTTTGACGGCGTCGGCGTCTACCACTCCAGGATCTATGCGGGCCGCTGCCTTGCGAAGGATTCCCCAGTGGACGCAGATATCGTTGTCGGCGTTCCGGAGTCCGGAAATGCTGCCGCCCTCGGATATTCCATGGAATCCGGAATTCCGTATGCGATGGCGTTTGTAAAGAACTCCTATGTCGGAAGAACCTTCATCAAACCTGGACAGAGCAGCCGTGAGTCTGCAGTCCGGATCAAACTGAACGTCTTAAAAGAGGCCGTGGAAGGAAAGCGCGTCGTTATGATCGACGATTCCATCGTCCGCGGAACGACCAGCAACCTGATCGTGGATATGCTGCGTGAGGCAGGGGCGAAGGAAGTCCATATGCGGATCTCCGCGCCGCCGTTCCTTTACCCGTGCTACTTCGGAACCGATATTCCGTCCAGCGAACAGCTCATCGCCCACAACCGTACCGTGGATGAGATCTGCAAGGTGATCGGAGCAGATTCTTTAGCTTACTTAAAGATGGAGCGCTTGAAAGAAATGGCAAACGGACTTCCGATCTGTACGGCATGCTTTTCCGGAGAGTATCCGGTGGATCCGCCGGAAGAAGATATCCGCGGAAGTTATGAGAAATAACAAGGGGAATCTTAATGTTCCACAAAGCCCCGCAGTTAGCTGAAGATTCGTGAAAGTATATTGAACTACAAAAACATTGAATTAGAAAAGAGGATTTTGTCATGAACGACAGATACCAGAGCCCGCTCTCTGAGCGCTACGCAAGCAGGGAAATGCAGTATATTTTCTCCCCGGAGAAGAAATTCCGCACATGGAGAAAATTATGGATCGCATTAGCTGAGACAGAAAAAGAACTCGGTCTTCCGATCACAGATGAGCAGATCGAAGAGTTAAAAGCCCATGCCGAGGATATCAACTTCGAGGAGGCAAAGGCGAGAGAGAAGCTTGTCCGCCATGATGTCATGTCCCATGTATACGCTTACGGACTCCAGTGCCCGAAGGCAAAGGGGATCATCCATCTGGGTGCAACTTCCTGCTACGTCGGCGACAATACAGACATCATTCTTATGACAGAGGCGTTAAAGCTCGTCAGAAAGAAACTTATCAACGTGATGAAAGAACTTTCCGACTTTGCGGATAAATATAAAGAACTTCCGACACTGGCCTTCACACACTTCCAGCCGGCGCAGCCGACAACGGTCGGAAAGCGTGCGACCTTATGGCTGCAGGAACTCTGCCTTGACCTTGAGGATCTTGACCATGTGATCGGTTCCATGAAATTACTTGGTTCCAAGGGAACGACAGGTACCCAGGCAAGCTTCTTAGAGCTCTTTGACGGAGATCATGAGAAGTGCCGCGAGGCAGACAGACGGATCGCCGCAAAGATGGGATTCTCCCAGTGCTACCCGGTATCCGGTCAGACATATTCCAGAAAGATCGACAGCCGTGTGCTTTCCGTTCTTGCCGGAATCGCCCAGAGCGCCCATAAATTCTCCAACGACATCCGTCTTCTCCAGCACTTAAAAGAAGTGGAAGAGCCGTTTGAGAAGAACCAGATCGGATCTTCCGCGATGGCATATAAGAGAAACCCGATGAGAAGTGAGCGTATCGCTTCCTTAGCGAACTATGTGATGTCCGATATGATGAACCCGATGCTCGTCGCTTCCACCCAGTGGTTTGAGCGTACCCTTGATGACTCTGCGAACAAGCGTCTTTCCATTCCGGAAGGATTCTTAGCGATCGACGGCATCCTGGACCTCTACTTAAACGTTGTCGACGGTCTTGTGGTATATCCGAAGGTGATCGAGAAGCACTTAATGGCAGAGCTTCCGTTTATGGCGACCGAGAATATCATGATGGATGCGGTAAAAGCCGGCGGAGACAGACAGGAGCTCCATGAGCGCATCCGTGAGCTCTCCATGGAGGCAGGAAAGAACGTCAAAGTGGAAGGAAAGGACAACAATCTCTTAGAGCTTATCGCTGCAGATCCGTCCTTCAATTTAAGCCTCGACGAGTTAAAGAAGACTATGGATCCGAAGAAGTATGTCGGCCGCGCACCGAGACAGGTTGATGAGTTCCTTGATGAGGTTGTCCGCCCGATCTTAAAGGAAAATGCGGATCTTCTCGGAGTAAAAGCGGAGATCAATGTATAATGGAACATGCGAGCAGCATCAGTACAGAATATTATAAAGTATTTTATTATGTAGGGCGCCTCGGCAGCATTACCGCTGCAGCAGAGGCGCTCTGCATTTCCCAGCCTGCGGCGAGCCAGGCGGTCAAACAGCTGGAGAAGGCGTTGAACACGAAACTTTTCCTGCGGACCCAGAAAGGCGTAAAACTGACCACGGAGGGAAAACTCCTGTATCCTTATGTGGAGCGCGGGATGGAAAACATCCTGGACGGCGAGGAGATGTTAAAGCGCCTCGTGGATATGGACATGGGAGAGGTGCGGATCGGCGCGAGCGATATGACACTGCAGTTCTACCTGCTTCCGTACCTGGAGACCTTCCACGAGCGATATCCGAATATCAAGGTCATGGTCTCCAATGCGCCGACACCGGAGACGATCGAGTCTCTGTACGAGGGAAAGATCGATTTCGGCGTTGTGAGCACGCCGTTTGACGCGAGACCGGAGGTGGAAGCCTTTGAGGTGAAGAAGATCCGGAATACCTTTGTCGCCGGAAACAAGTTCTGGACGCTGAAGGGAAAGCGGATGGAGTACGGGGAACTGGAGCATCTGCCCTGTATTTTCCTTGAAAAGGATACGAGTACGAGAAAGTTCATGGATCGCTTCCTGGAAAAGCGCGGGATCGTCCTGGAACCGGAGTTTGAGCTCGCCACCAGTGATATGATCGTCCAGTTCGCGATCCGGAACATGGGGATCGGCTGCGTGATGGAGGAATTCGCGAAGGAGAAGATCGAGAGCGGAGAACTCTTTGAGCTTGCCTTCCGGGAGATGATGCCGGAGCGCGAGATCTGCGTCGTGACGGACCGGAAGGTACCGATCTCACCGGCTGGAGAGCGGTTTTTAGAAGTGCTGAGGGAACGTCGGGGGTGACGGATCCGGCCGTGTATAGCAATGCATAAGCTACTATTATGGACTTCATAATAAATATTGACTTTACTTATGGAGATTTTTGTTGTAAACTATGAAAGTGTCATGAATATGACAGCTACAACTGCGTAAGACGCCGGGATGCGCAAAGTGCATTCCGTTTGAACGTCCAAAGGAGGATATTAGAACATGGTTAGAGCAATCGTAGGCGCCAACTGGGGCGACGAGGGAAAAGGCAAGATCACAGATATGCTGGCAAAGGAATCCGACATTATCGTTCGTTTCCAGGGCGGCAGCAACGCTGGTCACACCATCATCAACAATTACGGAAAATTTGCCCTTCACCTGCTTCCGTCCGGTGTTTTCTACAATCATACGACAAGCATCATCGGAAACGGTGTGGCATTAAACATCCCGTTCCTTGTAAAAGAGTTAAATGACCTGACAAGCCAGGGAGTTCCGATGCCGAAGATCCTTGTCTCCGACAGAGCACAGATCTTAATGCCGTATCACATCTTATTTGATACTTACGAGGAAGCGCGTCTGGCTGGTAAGTCTTTCGGCTCCACAAAGTCCGGAATTGCTCCGTTCTATTCTGATAAATATGCAAAGATCGGTTTCCAGGTCAACGAGTTATTCGGCGACGAGAAGGAACTGATGGACAAGATTGAGAATGTCTGCACACTGAAAAATGTAATGTTAGAGCATTTATATCATCAGCCGGCTCTTGATCCGAAGGAGATCTTCAATACTCTTATGGAGTACAAAGAGATGGTCGCTCCGTATGTATGCGATACATCCAAGTATCTCCGCGATGCGATCAAGGAAGGAAAGAATATCCTCTTAGAGGGTCAGCTCGGTTCCTTAAAGGATCCGGATCACGGAATCTACCCGATGGTTACATCTTCTTCCACACTGGCTGCTTACGGCGCGATCGGCGCAGGTATCCCGCCGTATGAGATCAAGAACATCACAACGGTTGTTAAGGCTTACTCCAGTGCGGTTGGCGCAGGCGCATTCGTCAGCGAGATCTTCGGAGACGAGGCAGACGAGTTAAGAAGACGCGGCGGCGACGGCGGTGAGTTCGGTGCGACAACAGGACGTCCGAGAAGAATGGGATGGTTCGATGCTGTTGCTACAAGATACGGCGTTCAGATCCAGGGTTCCACAGAGGTTGCCCTCACGGTTCTCGACGTTTTAGGATATCTTGACGAGCTTCATATCTGTGTAGGCTACGAGATCGACGGAAAGGTAACAAAAGACTTCCCGACAACTCCGGAGCTTGAGAAGGCAAAACCGGTATACAAGACTCTTCCGGGCTGGAAGTGCGAGATCCGCGGAATCAAGAACTACGAGGATCTTCCGGAGAACTGCAAGAAGTATATCGAGACGATCGAGGAAGAGATCGGAGTGCCGATCACCATGGTTTCCAACGGACCGGGAAGAGACGAGATCATCATGAGAAAGTAATCCTGATCGATGACCGGAAACAGCAGCGGAACATCGCTGCCGGAAACGGATATCGGATGCAGGGATCAGAGATACAAACAAGTGGAAAAAGCGGTAAATCTATGTCAGAAATGACAAAATTTGCCGCTTTTTTCTTAATTTTTCATAAATCCTGCCATCCTCCAGTTCTTAGCGCTTGCGTTCTCAAAAAAATCCCTGTATAATGGCATTAGTTGATAAAAACCCATGAAGGAGTGGATTGAAAATGAAATTAAAGAAAGTTATGCTTATGGCAGCGCTCGCTGCAGCGATCGGCAGTGTAAATATGGTGACTGCATTTGCAGATGAGACTGCTTCCGGAGAAACAAAGTACGGCTGGGAGAGTGACGCAAAAAACAACTGGCGCTATTATGACAAGGACGGAAACCTCGCAAGCGGATGGATCAAATCCGAAGAGGGAGACGGACGCGGAAATGAAGTATGGTACTATATCGATCCGGCAACCCACATTATGGTCTCCAACACCACAAGAAACATTGATGGCGTTGATTATACATTTGGTGACGATGGAAGCTGGGTAGCGCCGAGAACAACTGCTCCGAAGGGACATATCACAGGAGGAAGATATTACAATACCTGGTCGAACCTCTGCATCCCGCAGATCATCGGAACAACGGAGACAAAAGAAGATGTCGGTGACGACTATATCGGTAGCGAATATAATGCGATCGGAAACCCGTACCGCACACAGGATCTCTGCATGAGCACAGATAACGGTGATGTTGAGATCTACTATCTCGATATGAAGAATAAACAGGATATGGATGCACAGACATTTGTAAATACACTTGTCGGTATTGAGAAAGCACAGAAAGGCCAGGCAACGCAGGCTGCTGCTGTGACGATCGCAAATCAGCAGTATTACAAAGCGTCAGTAACCGGAAAGAAGACAACAAGCACTTACTACTGCCGGAAACAGGATGGATATATGGTTGTGATCTATACCAACGGAAGGATCAAAAATGCAAGTGCTCTTGACAGCATTGTCATGAATATTACAACTGCACAGTAACAGGATCAAACGTGTCATTTGCACGATGCCCCCGGGTCTGATGGCTCCGGGGGTCTTTTTATAGACTCTTTGTAACTATTCAGTAGGTCTGCGCACTTGCTGCGCTGACCGTAATAAAACATGGGACGGAAGGCAAAAATCCCATCGGCGAAGCCGATCTGGAATGGATTTTTGCTCGTAACTGTGAGGGTACTGAACAGTTACGACTCTTTTATGGATTCAGGGGGATGGGAATGGTCTTACAATCGATAAAAAGTATTTTTGCACTGTTGATATTGATCGGACTGGGCTTCTATTTCGCCGGAAAGAAATGGTTCGGAAAAAACGGAATGGATTTTCTTTCTAAATTTACGGTGGAGGCGACGCTCCCGTTCTATATGTTTTATAATATCTATCGAGACCTGGAAAGCCGGGAACGCCTTCTGTTCCTGATCACAAAGGTGCCGTATGTGTTTGCGTTGATCTTAATGTGCGTCTGTTTAGCGGCAGTGACGGCAAAGGTGTGCCGCATCAGGGAGGACAGGCGGGATACTTTTATCGTGGCAGCGGGTTTCCCGAATGTCGTCTTTATCGGATTTCCTGTGATCCAGGCGCTCTGGGGAGAGGGGATCACTTCCGTCGGCGCGATCTATTATATCGCGAGCACAGTCCTCTTCTGGACGCTGGGGATCAGTCTGCTGCAGCGGGGAGAAAAAAACGGCAAGAGTGCGAGATGGGCGCAGAATATCAAAAATCTGTTTTGCCCGACGGTCGTAGGAATGTTTCTTGGAATGGCAGCAGTCTTTTTCAGGATCGAAGTCCCTGATTTTATCCTGAAACCGCTGTCCATGATCAGCGGGGTCACATCCCCGTTGGCACTTGTGTTTATCGGAAGCGTGATCCGGAACATGGAACCATCATCGATCAGGATCGGAAAAGATATCGTTGTGGCGGTCCTTATGCGGTTTATCATGGTGCCGGCGACCGCCGTTGTGTTCCTCAGGCTCCTGCCGGTGACACAGGAGATGAGAGAGGTATTCTTCATGCTGACCGTGATGCCGGCGATGGCACAAATGGGGATCATGGCGCGGGAGTATGACAGGGACTATGAGTTTGCCTGTACCGTCATCACTGTGACAACCGTGATCAGCATGGTGACGATCCCGGTGTACATGTACCTGATGCAGACGTTTGTAATCTTCGGATAGAGGTTCGGAACAGGATCCGCAGTCACAGCATAAAATATCCGGAATGAATCTGTCTGCGATGGAATCTGCGTCAGATCGTGATGATGTGGGATCCGGCGTGTAAGTTTCGCCGGCGTGAGACAGGCAGGGGACAGAGGAGATGCGGCACGGCGGATATGGAAGATCAGAAGGCTGAAAATCTCTTAAATCTGGCACTTTCCGTTCCGGAGGAGACGAGAGAGCGGACAAAGGAGCTGAATATTGGATATGACAGGGCGGACCGGACCTGGGAGATCATCGTGAAATACCACGGGGATCTTGCGTCTGTGCTGAGAGAAAAATTCCCAACTGTTTCGGGGACATATCTTTTAAATGATTTTGCGATCCTCCGGATCCCGGAGCGGGATGTCCCGGGAGTGATTGCACTTCGGGAAATTGAATATGCGGAGAAACCAAAGAGGCTGTTCTTTGCCCTGAACCGGGCGAGAGCGGCCTCCTGCTTTCTTCCGGCACAGAGCGGAAATGAGGGACTCACAGGAAGAGGCGTTCTGGTGGCAGTGATCGACTCCGGGATTGATCTGTTTCACGAGGATTTCCGGAATGAAGATGGAACTACGAGAATTTTGTATCTGGACGATCAGGTCACCGGGAAGGCATATGAAAAGGCGGAAATCGATGAGCTGCTCCGCGGGGAGAAAACACCAGGAAATTTCGGAAGTCCATCGTTTGACACGAGTGGTCACGGGACAGCGGTGGCGGGGATCGCGGCCGGAAACGGGAGAGCAAGCGGCGGGCTGTACCGCGGGGCCGCATACGAGAGCGAGCTGATCGTTGTCCGCCTTGGGATCCCGGATCCGGCAGGATTTCCGAGGACGACAGAGCTGATGAGCGGGATGGATCTTGCTGTGCGAAAGGCATTGGAGCTGGGGAGACCGATGGCGGTGAACTTAAGCTTCGGAAATACATACGGGTCGCATGACGGCGGCGGACTTCTGGAGAGGTATCTCGATTCCCTGGCGCAGATGGGACGCTTCGTATTTGTGACCGGAGCGGGGAACGAGGGGGATTCTGGAGGACACGCAAGACCGGTGATCGTGCCCGGAAGGATCACGGAAGTCCGCCTTTCGGTGGGCAATTATGAAACGGGATTCGGAGTACAGATCTGGAAAAATTATGAGGACGGGATGCGGATCTTTCTGAGAGATCCGTCCGGTGACGCGGAGTTCGAACTGCTTCCGATACGTGGGACGGACCGGATCCGGATCGGGGAGACGGAGCTTCTGATCTATTACGGGGAGCCGTCCCCGTTTAATGCCGCCCAGGAGATCTACATCGAGTTCGTTCCGGAGCAGGCGTATGTGGAGAGCGGAATCTGGATTTTCCGGTTTCTCGGAAAGGGGCGGGAAGATACATATGTGGATCTCTGGCTTCCGTCATCCGCCGCACTCGGGCAGAATACGGCTTTTCTCGAACCGTCGCCGGAGACGACGCTCACGATCCCGTCCACGGCGTTCCGTCCGCTCACTGTCGGCGCCTACGACAGCCGGACCGGGATCTATGCCCCGTTTTCCGGCCGCGGGGACACCAGGATCTACCATGCCCAGAAGCCGGATCTCGCAGCGCCGGGCGTCGGGATCATGGCTCCGAAGAGCGGAGGCGGATATGAGGCGGTCACAGGAACGTCCTTTGCGGCGCCCCTCGTCGCCGGAGCCGCGGCGCTTCTCATGGAGTGGGGGATCGTGAGAGGGAATGACCCGTACCTTTATGGGGAGAAAGTGAAAGCGTACCTGAGGAAAGGGGCGAAACGGCTGCCGTCCGAGCTGGAGTATCCGAATCCGAGATTGGGGTATGGGGCGCTGTGTGTTTCTGAAAGTATACCGGAATGAAATGTGGAAGGAACATGAACTTTGCAAATTTCTGAAATATGACAAATTTTTCTTGAAAATACCAAATATCAGAGATATTATAGAAACATATACAAAAACGAGTCCGGAATATCGGAAATCAATGCGCAATTTTGTAGCGTGGAACGATAATCTGAATTCGACTGCTGCGTGTGAAAATGCCGGGGCGTTCGATCCGGTCATTCACACAAATAAGAGATCATGAGGAGGAAAAAGCTATGGAAGCATTGTTTCAGGCCGTAAATGCCATATGCGGGAAGATCCAGATCGTCTCAAACCTGTTCTGGGATTTTCCGACAAACTTTGACTGGTATGCGAAGATCCCGATCCTCGGGAATTTCAGTCTGGCGATCATTCTTTTAGTCGGAACGGGAATTTATTTTACATTCCGTCTGCGTTTTATCCAGGTGCGGAAATTCCGCTACGGACTCCATGTCCTGATGAGGCAGAAGAGCAGCGGAACGGGAATCTCATCCCTCGCATCATTCCTCTTGTCGACGGCGATGCGTGTCGGTCCCGGAAACATCCTGGGTGTCACCGGCGCGATCTCCACGGGCGGTCCGGGCGCTCTGTTCTGGATGTGGATCTCCGCGTTCTTCGGAATGTCGACAGCTTTCGTGGAGGCGACGCTCTCCCAGATCTTTAAAGAGCGAAAAGATGATGAGTATGTGGGCGGCCTGCCATTCTACGGAAGAAGACTTTTGAAGAATGCAGCGTGGGCAGGAGCGGCGCTCAGTGTCCTCTATATTATCTACGCGTTCCTCTGCTTCCCGGCACAGGGCTTCAACACGATCTCTGCGGTCGGCGCGATCGCGGGCGTGTTTACCGGGACCGTGATTGAGACGAATTCGTCCCTTTACTGGATCTCCTTCGCAGTTCTCATTGTTGCGACGGCGATCATCAGCTTTGGCGGGATCAAAAAAGTCACAAAGGTCACAGACCTGTTAGTTCCGGTCATGGCAGTAATCTATATCCTGACGGTTGTCCTCCTCATCGTCTTTAACATCCCGAGGATCCCGTGGTTCTTCGGAGCAGTCTTCTCAGAGGCATTCCGTCCGGAAGCAGTCTTCGGCGGAGCGTTCGGCATCGCATTAAGCCAGGGCATCAAGCGCGGCTTGATGTCAAATGAGGCAGGACAGGGAACCATCACGATGCCGGCAGCGGCAGCAGATGCGAACCATCCGTGTGATCAGGGCTGTGTCCAGGCACTCGGCGTATTCCTCGACACGATCGTGATCTGCACCCTGACAGGTTTTGTCGTTGTCATGGGAAGAATGTGGCTCACGGAGGACAGTGCGGCATGGTTTGAACTCGGGAAACTTGACCGTTTCCTGACATCATGCGGCGCACTTACCGGAAGCGGAACCATCTACCATCTTGTGACGATGCTCGTCAGCGTCTGCTTCGGATTGTTTGCGTTCACCTGCTTGGTAGGCTTTATGTCCTTCACGGAGATGTGCGCGAACCGGATCTCGACACGGCCTGCATTTATCAATACGATCCGTGTGCTCTGCCTTGTTGTCATTTCCTTCGGCGTCATCACAAATATTGCCGGCATGGATCTGAGTGCCCTCTGGGATCTCAGTGATTTTGCGAATATCCTCATGGTTTACTGCAACCTTCCGTTACAGTATATCGGATTCAAATATGTGCTTCGGGCGTGGGAACACTTTGAAAAGAATGACGGAACCGCGTTTACCTCGAAAGTTGCGGGGATCGATGTTCCAGTGTGGGATGAACACGCAGAGAAGAGAAAATAGAATATATAAAATATAGAAAGAATGCCGTCTGTTCACCCGGTAAAAACGGTGACAGGCGGCATTTTGTCATGTCTCGTCTTCCTTTGCCTCCCAGAAATCCCTCTGGACAAACCGGCACACATTTTCCACATAATCAGCGATCGTGTAGTCATCGGCCAGCTCCAGGTAGGATTTTAGCGTTGTAAGGTAAAAACTTGACATAAACGAAACATAGAGCGGCATCGCGATCTTCAGGCGGTACCCTTTGCTTTCCCCGTGCCATCCGCTCTCAGCCAGGATTTCAGCGAGATCATGCTGGATCAGGAACATCAGGGACCCGTTTTTATTTACCTGGTAGATCTTCTGGTACTGGGCAAGGTTTTCCTGCGCCTGTGAGAGCAGGAACGTCAAAAAGATCCGCAGGGAGTTCATGTTCCTGAAATATAAAAGGTCCTCCACCGGACGAAGTCCCTCAATATACATTTTGATGCAGTAGTGGAGCAGATCGTACTTATCCTCAAAATACCGGTAGAAGGTAGAGCGGGAGACCATGGATACCCGGCAGATATCCGTCAGGGAAATCTTTTCAAACGGCATTTCCGCCAGCAGATCCAGAAGCGCTTTCATCAAAAGCAGGTAGGTTCTGCGGACAGAGACATGCTCTTCCTGTATAGGCAGCTTTAACATAAAGCACAAAACTCCTTTATCCATTCCAAATTGGACAAAAACACTCAAATTGTCTCATTTGGCACAATTTTTGAAAACTGGTTCTTGAGTATTTTAACATAAACATAGATAATATTGCAAGTAAAAGGAATGAAATAAAAAAGATCCTGCTGCAGGGTGTGCGAGAAAGAAAGACAGCCGGAGCAGGAGAGGAAAAGCGGAGGCGATCGGATGATCAGAAAGAAAGATGTACGAAGAATGGCAGCAATCCTCTGCGTGATGACCGGAATGACCGGGATCCCCGCCTATGCGGCAGTTCCGGAGACACTCGGAGCGAAGCCGGGCTGGAATCAGATTTCCGGAAATTGGTACTACCTTATGGGAAACGGTGCCTGGAGCACAGATTTTATCGAGGATGAAAATACATGCTACACGTTCACAAAGGACGGGATCTTCTCCTATGCGAGGAAAAATCCAAACACACGGGGCGGAGCGTATCCTGTCTACATGCTGGATCAGAAGGAACAGGAACTCTTTGATGAGATGAATGATGAGAAGAGCGACCTGTTTTTTGATGCTTATCCGGATGCCGAGGACGACTATGACAACGGGGATGTGGAGTTTTACGACGGGCAGGCGAGCTTTGTCCTGGACCAGACGTTAAATGAAATCGCAGAGAAACGGCTCTCTCTCGCAATGGAGAAAGGATATTCGAAGAGCAAAAATACGATCCCGGGCGAGGGAACGGTGAGCGATTACATAAAGAACGTACTTCCGGAGAGAAAGAGTGCGACATTTTTTGAGATGTACCTCTGGGGACCGGAGGAGACGTACGATCCGTATGATTCTGTCATGACCCGGATGCAGGAAAAAGCTGACAGGAAGAACGATAAAAAATATTCTCTGGAATACTACCGCAGAATGGGAATCGCCCATGAAAACAGAGATGGAAAAGACTACTATATGGTAGTTCTCGAGCGGTAAGAAAAAAGAAATGACCGGGCAGTCCCGCGCCAGATCCGCGGTGCAGGACCGGCTGCATTTCAGAATTGAAGGAGAGAAGACATGGGAGAGAAGTTAAAGAACGCGCTCCGCGGGCATAAGGAGAAGAAAAAGAGCCAGAGCGGCGGTTTTTCCTATATGCTTGCGTCGTTCATCATCCATAAACGCGCGTGGATCGAGACAGTCTTTGTGATCGGCTGTCTCTTATCACTTTTGACGATGAATTTCGTCAATGTAAACTACGATCTGACAAAATATCTTCCGGACACGGCGGAATCGGCGATCGGACTTGACGTCATGCGTGACAAGTTCGGTTATCCGGGAACTGCGCGGGTTATGGTGAAGGATGTCTCACTATATGAGGCGAAGCAATATAAAGATGAGATCGCCGAGATCGACGGCGTGGACCAGGTGCTGTGGTGCGACAGTTCCGTCAACATCTACGCCGGGGAAGATTTCATCAATGAGAGCGACATCAAGGATTACTATAAGGACAGAAACGCAGTCTTCGATATCACGTTTGTCGAGGAGAGTGACTCCAGCCGGACTTCCAACGCGATCAATGAGATGAAGAATCTTCTCGGCGACAAAGGCTGTTATGTCGGAATGGCGGTCCAGAACAAATCCATGACCGAGTCCATGGAGAGCGAGATGAGCAAGATCCTCGTGGTGGCCGTTGTCATGATCTTTGCAGTGCTTTCCGTGACGACGACGGCATGGACGGAACCGATATTATTCCTGCTGGTTATGGGTGTTGCGGTCCTCTTAAACAAAGGAACGAACATTTTTATCGGAACGGTCTCGTTCCTGACGGAAAACGTCTCGATCATATTGCAGCTGGCGACGTCCATGGACTACTCGATCTTCCTGCTCGATGCGTTCATGAATTACCGCAAACAGGGAATGAATGAGGAGGACGCGATCATCAACGCCGTTCAGGAGGCGATCAACTCGATCTTCGCCAGCAGCCTGACGACAGTCGTCGGCTTCCTCGCCCTTGTAACGATGAAGTTCTCGATCGGCTTTGACTTAGGTCTCGTCCTTGCGAAAGGTATCGTGTTCAGCCTTCTGACCGTCGTATTCTTCATGCCTGCAATGATCCTGAAGTTTGCGAAGATCAATGAGAAGACGAAACACCGTTCCTTCATGCCGGATTTCCACGGCCTTGGAAAGGTGATCTACCGGATCCGCCCGATCGTGTTCGCAGTGATCGTCCTTGTGACGCCGCTTGCCTACACGGCGCAGGGATTAAACGACTTCCTCTACGGAAATGATTCCATGGGCGCATCGGAAGGAACCCAGGTCTATGAGGATGACCAGGAGATCACGAAGATCTTCGGACGAAGCAACATGCTGCTCGCCCTGTATCCGAACACTTCGGAGGTCAATGAGCGGGCGATGGCGAAGGAGATCAAGGATCTCTCCTATGTAAAGAGTGTGACGGCCCTGGCAGACACGCTGCCGGAGGGGATTCCGGAAGAGTTCCTTCCGAAGTCCACGGTGGAACTCTTACATAAAGGCGGCTACTGCCGGATGCTGATCTACACAAGAACAAAGACGGAGAGTACGGAGGCGTTCAAGGATTCCGATGCGATCCAGGAGATCGTGAAGAAATATTATCCGGATGGCAGCTATCTCGTCGGTGAGACGCCGTCGACCCAGGATATCAAGTCCTTCATCGTCAAGGACTATGAGAATGTAAATGTGCTGTCCCTTGCGGGCGTATTCCTCGTCGTTATGATGAGCTTCAAGTCGGCAGTCATGCCGATCCTCGTCATCATCCCGATCGAGGTGGCGATCTTCATCAACATGGCGATGCCGTATTTCCAGGGCGTTGAGATGGTGTACATGGGCTACATCATCGTCAGCAGTATCCAGCTGGGTGCGACGGTCGATTACTCGATCCTCTTGGCAAACAACTATCTGGCGAAGAGAAAGACGCTCCCGAAGAAAAAAGCCTGCGTGGAAGCGATCGCGGCGTCCTGTTCCTCGATCTTTACATCCGGTTCCATCATCACGCTGGCCGGATATATTGTATACATGATCTCGTCCACAACGGCGATCGCCGACCTTGGCCACCTGATCGGACGAGGCGGACTGTTCAGCCTTGTATTGGTACTGACGGTTCTTCCGCTGCTCCTGACCTTGTTTGACAACTTTATCGTCGGGGAGAAGCCGGCAGCGGCGCTTGCGAAACGTCTTCACCGCCGGGTGAAGAACCGGAGAGAAAAACGGAACACGAAAAAAGGTGAGACGGAAGAAGATACAGAGGAAGGCGCAGATCCTTACGAGGACGATGAAAACGAAGCGGCGGCAGGACGGGAACCCGGGCCGGATGCTGCGGATAAAGAAGGAATGGAGGAGAACGGTGATGAGACAGAAAAATAGAAAGATCATGGCAGCGGGAATGGCAGCTGTCACGCTCTGCACCAGCCTTGTTTCCACGCCGGTCTATGCGGCGGAGGCGTCTGTGAGCGTCGATGAATCGATGTACGTGAACCTGGATTACTATGGTTCTGTAGATAAAGTGAATGTTGTGAAAGGAGTGAGCTTAAACGGACTCACGAGCTTCACGGACTATGGAAATTATCTCGATGTCACAAATATGACCAACAATACGGCCCCGGAGATCGGAGACGGAAAAGTTATCTGGAATCTCCCGGCCGACACAAAGGGATATTTTTACTATAAAGGAGCGATCGACAAGGACACGGTGACACTTCCGTGGACGATGGATGTCTCCTACAAATTAAACGGAGTCCCGACGGATGCAGAGAAGCTCGCCGGAGCTTCCGGACTCGTGGAGGTCCATGTGACCGCGAAACCGAACGATGCGGCGAGAGATTATTATAAGAACAATATGCTGCTCGTTGTCGCGATGCTCGTCGATATGAGCAAATGCTACAGTGTCGAGGCGGAAGGTGCGCAGACGCAGAGTCTCGGTTCCCAGACCGCGATCATGTATACGGCGCTTCCGGGCGAGGACGGCGATTATACAATCCGGATCGGCTCTGACAAATTCGAGACATCCGGCGTCATCATGGCGATGGTTCCGGGAACTGTGAAAGACCTTGAGCATATCGTGGACTTAAAGGATGCGAAGGATACCTGGAAAGGTGCCGGAGACCAGTTATATGACAGTATGGACCAGCTGGCAGCTTCTTTGGAGAGCATGAGAAGCGGCGTCAACGAGCTGAAACAGGGATTAAACGAGGCGGAGAATGCGAGAGGCATCATCAGCGGTTCCAAAGATGAGATCCTGGACAGCAATGACCAGGCACTTGCATCCTTAAATGCCCTTTCCGAGCAGCTCGGAACGATCATCCCGTATATCCAGACGGCGAAGGATGCCTCCGAGGTTGCCCACAGCAGTCTGACGGATGTTGTCAATACGCTCGGAAATATGCAGGAACCGCTCCGGAAGCTTGATACGAGTCTTCGCGGTTTAAAGAGCAGCTCCGGAAGTGCGTCTGTGAGCGTTGATGACGTGGTATCAGCAGTCCAGCAGATCAAAAAGCTGGACACACAGCTCCAGAAGAGTATTGTGGACTTTATCAAAAATCTTGCATCATCCCAGGCATCCATGGAGGATGCGATTGCGGATTACTACGATGTTGAGGCAGGGGATGCGGATGAACAGGCACTTGCCGAGGCGGCTGCGGGAGCAGATACTTCCGCCGGTCACGCCGGTCTGCTGAATGCCCAGGAGCTGATCGGGATCTTAAAACAGAAGGAGAAAGCGCTCCGCCAGGTTGCTTCCTCCAGCAATGCGCTGGTTTCCGACACATCGAATATGCTGGATGATGTGTCGAATGTCGCGAGATATCTTGCGCAGACGACGGATCAGATGGATTATCTGATCGAGGATACGAAGGCTTTAAAGGATTCCCTGGACGTCTATTATCCGGATCTTCAGTCTGCGCTGGATGATTCCAAAGAGCTTGTGAACCGTACAACGGATGCGCTGAATAACAGCACGAACTCTCTGACACTTGTACAGAATACGGTCCGTGCGAGCTCTGACAGCCTTGATGCGGCGGCGAAGGATTCCATCAAGGGAAGTCTGAATGTCCTGAACAAGAGCCTGAATGTTCTCGACAGCACCAGCTCCATGAGAAAAGCCGGACGCACCATGAAGGATACGATGGACAATGAGTGGAGTGATCTTGAGGATGACACCAACTTCTTAAATATGGATCCGAGTGCGGAGAAGGTTTCCTTTACTTCCGATGAGAATGCGGAGCCGAATACCCTGCAGATCATCATGCGCACGGAGGAGATCAGCGTGGATGATGATGCAGAGCTTCTCGATGCGGAGACAGAGAAGGCAGCGGTCAACCCGCTTCAGAGAATGTGGAACATGCTCGTCCAGATGTGGAAGGCGATCGTTGAGATTTTTAAGAACAGGTAAATAAAGGATATGTGACAGATCTGTGCAGGAGGACGTGCGGCAAATTTATTTTGCCCTGTGCCGGAGCAGGGGAGACCCCGTACTCCGGAACCGTTTTTCTGCACATATTGACATATGGGAGAAAAATTTCCGGGAAGGAGAAGAGAAAGGATATGAAGAGATTCGGAAAGAAAGCCATCGGTTTTTTTCTTGCGGCAGTCTTTGCTGCTGCGGCAGTAGTTCCGGCTTTTGCAGCGGATAAGACGGCGGTTGGGAAGATCTATCTGACGATCGACGGTACGGTGGGCTTAAAGGATGACTCTGAGGACGTCACAGTGACGCCGTACGGCGATAATACGGACCGTTACTATGTGGATTCCATCTACATCGAAAACAACGACGGAAACGGCTATACGGAGTCCAATCCTCCGAAGGTCACGGTGACGTTATCGGTCGCGGATGAGGATTCTTATTATTTTTCCGGGACGGCGTCGAAGGATTTCCGGCTCACGCTTTCGGATTCTGCGAAATCGGGTTATGGAAAGGCGGAGTATGTGAAGGCGGTGAAGAGGGATGACAGGAGCACGCTTGATCTGACATTCCGTCTGACGCTCGATAAGAAGACAACCTCTTCAACGACGAGCACTATCAAGGCGCCGGCAGGTGCTGCCTGGTCCCCAAATGCGTACGGAACGGGAACATGGCAGGTGGTCAGCGGGGCGAAGTATTACCAGCTCCGGCTTTTGAAGGATGGAAGTCTCACAGGGGATGAGTTTACGATCTATGGGACGGCTTATGATTTTTCGAGACTGATGGGAACGACGGGCTCCTACAGTTTTGAGGTTCGTGCGGTGAAGGCTTCGAACAATACGAAGAGTGCCTGGGTGCGTTCCGGGGAGATCGGATCGTATGCCTCCGGTTCCTGGAAGCAGAGTGCGGACGGAAGATGGTGGTGGGACTACGGTGACGGGACGTGGCCGGCGGCGAAGTGGCTGTATATCAACGGAAAGTGGTATTATTTCCAGGAGGACGGGTATATGGCGACGGGATGGATCACGCTGTACAATAAGTCTTATTATCTGGATCCGGTGAGTGGAGAGATGTATAAGAGCCGGAGGACGCCGGATGGGATGTATGTGAATGAGAGTGGGGTGTATGTGCCGGGAATGTAGGAGCGAAGGGGCTTTGGGATATCTTTTGGGGAAAGATGAATAGAAGGAAAGCGGGACAGATCATTTTTTGAGTGGTCTGTTCCGCTTTTTTGGGGGTTTTGGGG
>NZ_CABFVC010000010.1:0-87959 GCF_902143525.1 Clostridium sp. Marseille-P7770
CGGCAAGCAGCTCGTCATTGACGGGGGAAACGGTTATGATGGGGCGTATGGCTGCCCCGGTTATGGCTTGCCGGATAAACTCGGCTTGGCTCATGTTGCAGGCAGAAAGCCTTTCCGCAAACTCGGCGTATTCTTCCTCGGTCATGCGTGTCTTGACTACCCGGCTGCGGTGCGGTGTGTTGTATCGTTTCATGGTCGGCAGACCTCCTTTCTGTGCGTGGTGTCCTCTCACTAATAGGAGAAAAACAGGGTGTGAAGCGGAACTGTTTTTGAAAAATCCGAAAATTATTTTGAGGGATTTTTAAGCGGCGCAAGCCGTATAAGCAGGGTTTGGGGAAGGCACTCCCCAACAAGATTCCCGCAGGGGCAAAATGAGCAAAACGCGAATTTTGGCACCTCGGTAGAATCTTGCTCTAAAAAACTGCCGCTTTCCTCGGCGGCTCTGGTTTGCGGATATACTGGCTTGCTCCACCAATATAGCGATTGCGGCGGCGTGTTCTGCCCGCTGTTCACCACTACAACGGTGAAAAAGGTGCGTTTTGGCAAATGCAGCGGAAATTTTTTTGATTTCCCCGTCCTGCTCCCTACAACAATCCGGCGGTGTGGTTTGCCAAAGATTTTTGAAAATAGGCGCAAAAAAAGCAGCAAACCTTTTTCAAGATTTACTGCTTATATGCCGCTGTGATGGGCGGCGGTATTAAATTGTCAGCCGTTTTTCAAATGGAATTTATCTGCAATCGCTTTCTTTTCGCTTTCCAATCCCTTTTCTGTAATCTTCCATAATCCTAACGCAATGATCTGCTATCTTTTGCATTCCGAGTTCTTCAAAAAAAGCAATTTGTATTTTCATCAGTTCTTCGCAAACAGCCAACTTCTGCTCATCCATATTGCTAATAGCAAGCCATGGGAACGCTTTATATTTCTTAGTGTCACCAATGAGAAAATTGTACCCTATCAACTCATTTTCACGGAAAACGAAATAGAATTGTGGACCTGAACCCGGAACTGACTTTTCCATAATTTGTTGCATGGTTTTCACACCGCCGTATGCAGGAAAAAAACCTATTCGCTCAAGAGCATTTAATATGTCAAGCCTTTTATCTGTGGGTATGTCTCTATAATTGATAATCTGTTCCATTTGCTCCACCCCCATTAAAGTTTAATTTGTCAGGCTCTAATTATACAACTTTTCTGCTTAGCGGTCAAAGCGGAACTTCAACAGGCTTTCTATCAGCCGCCCGACGATATGTTCCTGCATATCTGTGTTGATCTGTCCGTCCATTTTCGCACAAGAGCGGATATATCCGGCATAATGGGATAGGACGGCGGCAACAGCTTCCGGGTCGCCCTCGCTTGCCTTAACGATTGTTTCATAGGAAAGTAGCTGGCTCATAGGACAAGCCCTCCAACTCTGCCCGTAGCCGCCGCAAAATCATCTGAATACGCCGCCCGGTTGTGTTGCCTGCCCGTCCATATCTCCGTCCAATCTCCCTATGCGTCAATCGTTGGAAGTAGTATAGGAAAATGATTTCCTGTTCCATCTGTGATAGTGCGGACAGGGCTGCGGCAAGCTCTGGACTTTCCAAAAGCACCATCTGACCGCAGACGAAAAGCGGATAGCTGTTCATGCCGGATTGCTCTGTAAAGTATTTATCTGTGGTGCTGAATGGATAGTGTTTTTCTTCTATCAGATATTCAAGCGAGATTTCCCGCTTGCGGCGGCTGCGTATGCTTCGGGCTGCGTCTATGGCAGCGTGGCGAATAACAGTCTTGCAAAAGGCATCGTGTGTATGCCGAATATGTTCTTGATACTTTTCGTGTTCGGTCATGGAAAATCCCCCTTTCTGAATAATGGCAGAGGGCGGCAGCATTTTATGCTGTCGCCCTCTTGGTTACCGAACAGCAAAGACGGGCGGGGCTGTCAACGGCGGCGCATTTGCGCCGTTCATCTTGACTGTTGACAGGCTCGGCTGGGTTTGCTATCTGCTCACGGCAATTCACTCTCATTGATAGGAATTGCTTCAAGTTCCGTATTCAAATTGTTCCAATAAGAGCCAATATCCGCACTTGTGAAATACTTAAAACCGCCTGCTTCTGACTTCAATTCGCCGTTTTTAACTCCATAGCAGGCGTAAATCAAATCGTAGCTTGTTCCATCTGAGAGGTTAAATCTAAAGCTGGTCACATCTGCTCCAGCAGTTTCCTCAGTTGTTTTGTCTTTTAGGGATAAGCCCTTGAACTTATCATACAGGGTCTTTATATCATTTTCAGCAACAACTACTTTCTTTTCTGCTGATGCAGGCACTCCGTCATAGTGGTACATTTCAACGCTTTCGACATCTTCAACCTCAAATGGGAAGTCGATTTTGACAGGCTCATAAGCAATGTTTATAGGTAACAGAAAGAGAGCTGTAAAAATTGCAATGATACAAAGAGTGATGGAAACGAGAACAGCAATAGTTATCTTTTTTCTGCCCCTCTGCTTTTCTTTTGCCTCATGGCGCATAATAACGCTTTCGCTTTCTTCGTGAAGAACATCTTCGCTCGTGTGAGAAAGCAATTTCTGATAAATTGCGTTACAGTCAGCACAGGCGTTCAAATGCTCTTTTACCATCTCTGCGCTTGCTTCGCTGCAAGCACCGTCAACATACAGCGGAAGAATATCTCGAACAATATCGCATTGTTTACTCATGCTTTTCATCCATCCTTTCTTGAATTTTTAGCTTTGCACGATGATAAGTAACTCTCGCCCATGATTCTGTTTTTCCAAAAATTGCAGCGATTTGTGAAAAAGATAGTTCCCCGAATACGCGAAGCTGAAAGACTTCTTTGTATGGTTCTTCCAAACGGTGAAGAACGAGGTGTATGCGGAACGCCATGTCAGAATCTGTAACTGAGTTCTCAACATTTTCATTTGATGGCAAGTCATTGATTTCACTCACATCAGCTACTCGCTGACGGCTTCGCATTTCATCATGGTAAAGATTTTTTGCTATGGAGCAGAGCCATGTCAATTCATCTGACTTACCTTTGAATTGTGATGTTGTAGAAACAGCCTTATAGAATGTGTTCTGCGTGATTTCCTCTGCTATCTCACGATTTTTAGCAAGAGAAATAGTATACGAGTATACCTGTAAATAGTAGGCTTTATAGAGCTTTTCATAGTCCATACTTGTCATCACCTCCTTCAGCTTCATAGGTTAGACGGAGAAATCGGAATTTCGTTACAAAGAAGTTTGAAATTTTTATACCTTTACGCTACTCTTGCTTTCTGCGGACTATTGGTAGACGCGCATTAACGGCAAGCAAAGAGATTGCTGTGTCAGCTTGATATGTTCAAATGCTAATTAAGTATAGCATACAGCTATGAATTTTTCTATTGCGTTCCCCTGACTTCGGAATAGTGGCAGGGCTGGCTATCCATGTCTTGTGCTTCTCTACCGTACATGAGCATTCGCGCCGGGGTTGTCGTTGCCGTAACCTTCCAGCAGGTTGATGACGCCCCAGATGCCGAGACCAGCGCCGAGGGCGATAACGAGGGTCTGAAGAACGGTGATAGCCTGATTGAAAAATGCCATATACAAAATTAGCCGGAATCATTTGAAAAGGTTGATTAGTCATTCATAGGCATACAAAAGCCGGAACAATCAGCACCCGGTTTCCGGGGCCTGATTCCGGCTGTCCTCCTTTTTTCATTATTTTTTGGTGATTGTCCGCTTTGTACGCCAATGGCCCCAAAAGGGCAGTTGAGGCGGATAGATAAGACCACTCCTTTCACAGCGGAACAGATTTACGCGCCCTCTGCGTCTACTTCGTACACATCGTAGACCTCGTTGGGCTTGAGTTTGAGCCGGGTGGACAGGAACGCCTCAATGTCAAAGGCATTCTTTGGGTCCGCGTCGGCGGTGTATGGGTAATTGGGGTGCTTGGTGATGTCGTACTTGTCCGAGAGGAAAGGACGCACACCACGCAGCTGGAGGATGCACTTGCCGCCGTCCATGACGGCCAGTTCATCCTGGCTCATAAGCTCTTTGCCGAGCTTCTGGTAGTTGAGAGAGTGGGAGGTTTCCCGCCCACGGCTCTCCCCGGTGTTGTAGGTGTCGATGGTCTCCTTGCCCAGCACGGCGGCCAGCTCCTTGAGGGTGGTCGGCTCCTTGCCGCCCAGGAAGATGGAGGTATCCATGTTGCCGATGATGGTATCGGCGTTGTCCTTGTAGATGGCTTTCAGCTGGGACTGTGCTTGCAGCACCAGGCAGGCGGAAATCTCACGACTGCGGATGGTGGCGACCAATTTCTCCAGCTTGGGAATCTGGCCGATGTTGGCGCACTCGTCAATGAGGCACCGCACATGGACCGGCAGCCGCCCGCCGTACACATCGTCCGCTTTTTCGCAGAGCAGATTGAACAGCTGGGTGTAGCACATGGAGATCAGGAAGTTAAAGCTATCGTCCGTGTCGCTCATAATGAGGAACAGGGCGGTTTTTTGGTCTCCCAGGGTGTCCAGCTCCAGCTCGTCGTAGGAAGTGACCTCCCGCAGTTCCGCAATGTCGAACACGGCGAGGCGCGCACCGCAGGAAATCAGAATGGATTTTGCGGTTTTGCCAGAGACGAAAAGTCAAGGACTTTTTCATCAAATTCAAAAAGAAGTCACATTTTGCGGACTTCCTCACGAAGCATACGCTTGATTTTGTCCTCCATTGTCTCTTTTGCGGTCTGGCTGAAATGCACACGGACGATATAGGTGGTCTTGCCGATCTGCTTTCTGACAGTCGGGCAAGGGGTACTGTTGGTTGCGGTATTGTTCATTCAAAATCCTCCTGTAAATAAAAAATGCCCGGTGACTTTTCATCATCGGGCGGTGATCGGTATGAGGGAAGAAGGCAAGGCGGCAACATTAAGGTATCTATAAAAACCTTGCCGTCTTTGCCACGCTTGCCTTGTTCCTGTTATTAGTCTCGGAGATAGCAGACCCATGCTGTGCCGTCTTTCTCGGTCACAAGCCTGTCCCCGATACGGCTCTTTGCCGTTCTCATGGTGCGTGAGGAAATCCCACGCTCATTGACCGTCTTTTCCAGCTCTGCACTCGGCATACGCTTTCCATCTGCCAGCAGTTCCAGAATGAGCATTTGCGCCTGTGCGGTCTTACTCTCGGTCTTGCCGGAGTCCGTCCCAGCAAGAAGCTCGTCAGCGGTAATGTCATAAGCTCCTATCCACTCAAAGCCTTTCTCGTCTCCCAGAGAAAAGGCAAGGGACTGTCCGGGCGGCGCAAGGGAGCTTTTCTCATGGATCAGCACCCTCGTTGTGGGGCTGTCCTTCAGCTTGCCGATAAAGAGCAGACTGCGGACTGCCGCCGTAATGTCGATAGACCCTAATCCCCGGTAGGTGCTTTGCGTTCCTGCGGCTTTGTTGAGGTGTCCGATCAGCACGATAGCGCACCCGGTAGCCTGTGCAATGTCTCCCAGACTGCGGAATATCGGGCGCACCTCGTTTGCTCTGTTCATGTCCACATCTGCACCCAGAAAAGCCTGTACCGGGTCAATGATAACCAGCCTTGCGTTGTTTTCCCGGATTGCCCTTGCTATGCGCTCATCGGCAAGGGTCAGCGGCGTGTCTCTATCGTCAATGACAAGCACTCTTTCAAGGTCTGCGTTTGCTTCCATCAGTCTGGGCTTGACGGTATCGCCCAGACCGTCCTCGGCGGTTTGATAGATGATGTTGAACGGCTCAAGGGTTTCCATACCGGGCAAGGGCTTTCGGTTGGTGCAAGCCGCCGCAAGACGCATGGCAAAGTAGGTCTTGCCCTCGCCGGGATTGCCCTGTATGATCGTCAGCTTTCCAAAGGGGATATACGGAAACCATAGCCAATCCACGCTCGTCAGCTCCACATCTGCCATACGGAGCATGGGGACAGGCTGGGCGGTGGGCAGCTCTCGCAGCGTGATTGTCTCGGCTATGAATTTGCGGCTGGGAATGTCCCCTTGCTGACGGAGAACATCGTTCCAGTCTTTTCTTGCCGGGACAAGGCGAATGACGGCGACCTCGCCGGGAATGTCCTGTGCCAGCCGGGTGCAGGCTTCACTTCCTGCGGTGTCGCTGTCAAGGCAGAGGAACACTTTTCGGGTGTCCTTGCGTTCAGAAAGAAAACGGTCAAGGGCTTTGCCTGAAACGCCGCCCAGGGCAAGGTAGCTCCTTGTCTGCCAGTCCTGCGGATAAAGGCAGATAAAGGACAAAAGGTCAATCGGCGCTTCAAAGACAAAGAGCTGGTTGCCGTTTCCCTCATAGCGGAACGGATAGGACTTGTCAGACCCGGCAATGTCCTGTCTGAATGGGTCTGCCGTTCCTCGCACATGGGCGTATCTCGGCGTACCGCTTCGGTCTCTGCCAACAAACACAACATTGTGCCGCTTTGCGTCCTCGTAAATATCCCCAGAAAGAAGAAAAGCCTCAACAAGCGTTTTGTTGAGACCTCGGCTTTCGCAAAGATATTGAATTGCTCTGTCGGCTGTTCTGTTGTGCAAGGGCAAGTGAAACGCTGTGGGCGGTGCTGTGCTGGCTTCGCTCTGTCCCTCGCCGCTTTCGCCGGTTAAGAGCTGGACAGCTTCGGGAAAGGACTTTCCGTAAAACTCCATGACAAAATCAATGGGATAGCCGCCCTTACTCTGGCTGTGGCGAAACCATTTGTTTCCCCGAACGGTCAAGCTGTCATGTTCTTTCCAGCGGTATTCCCGTCCGCTTTTTATCAGTGTCTCTCCCTGTGTGCGGAGAAAATCTTCCAGACTGACGGCATTTGCCCGGTCAATCTGTGCTTGGGTGTAATTCATCGGGATAGTTCCTCCTTTTTCTGTCGTGTTTGGGGTCGATTTTGGAGCTTTTGTTCCTCTGTACGCTCGTTAAATCGGGCGGCAGTATCTACACATGACTTGACCTTCCAAAGGCGGTGTAAATCGTCTCTGACGGTCTTAAACTCGCCATAGGTGGTGTTGTGCGCCTGTTCCAGCTCGTCATACTCGTCGGACAGCTTTTTTATATCCACCTTGCCGTCTGGGAACTCCCCGGTCAGCTTTCGTCTGGCGGCGTAGAACTGTATCAGTTCCGCTTCATGCTCTGCCTTGTACTTGGCTCTGGGCTTCTCAAACTTGATTTTCTGCAAGCCGTCATAGACAGGCTTCAAGTTCTGGAAAGCGGCGGAGCTGTCATAGAGCCGCTTAATCGCTTTCATTCGTGCCGTCTGCTCATCCAGCGTTTTCTTCAAGCTCTCTGTGGCAGCACTGTGTTCGCTGACACGGCTTTCCAAATCTTCAAGGGAGTAAATGCCATTCTTCCGAAGATAATTGAAAGTCTCGTTCATCTCCTTTAGATTGCTGATTTTACCTTTCTGGGAATACGCCCCGGCTCTGCGCTGGGTGTAATAGGCGTTCAGCAGAGAAACAAGGTCGGGTGCCTGCGGCTTGGCAAGCTCCGCTTTTGCTTCGGCAATCCAATCAAACAGGAGAGCGGTTTTCTTCTTAATGTCCCGGATAACGGCATTGGTGGCTTTGATCCAGCGGTTGAACTCGCCTTTCTCGGTGCGTATGCCTTTCTTCTCCATTGCCCGGACGGTTGCGCCTTCATGGATAGTGGGAAGTAAATCCACGCCTTGCCGTTCATAGCTGCGGTGGTCGATACGAACATCAATACCTTTTTCCGCAAACTTGGCATTGCACATCTCCGCCCATGCTTCACGCCAATGTTCCAGCGTTTCGGGACTGCCCCAGTCGGTAGTGGGAACGGCGTTGAAAACAAACTCTCCGTTCTGGTCCCGGATACGGTTGCCGTCCTCGTCCAGCTCATACACCCGGCGTTGCTTTAGTCCCCATTTGCCGTTCTGCTCGATGGGGCGGATAGGGCAAAGCACATGAAAATGCGGGTTTGGTATGCCGCCGTCCTCCCGGTCTGGCTGGTGTACGGCGAAGTCAACCACCATGCCCCGGCTCACAAAGTTCTCCAACAAAAATTGCCTTGCAAGAGCGATGTTTTCCTCAAGGGAAAATTCATTCTGCAAGGCAATGTCAAAGCTGTATGCAAGCTGGGCGTTCTTTCCACGCTCGGCTTTTTCCACGGCATTCCACAAGGTCTGACGGTCTGCAAATTCCGGGGGAGCATGGGACGGCAGGAGAATGTCGGAGCAGATCACGCCGCCCTTTCTGGTGTAGTCGCTGTACTCGCCGTAATACTCGCTATACAATCGCTCCCCGGCTCGGTAGGCGGCAGAAGCGATAGCGGACTGTCCTGTGCTTCGCTTAGTCTGCGTGACGCTCAGATGAAATAGTGCCATCGGCTTTCAACTCCTTTTCTCTGTTTGCTTGGCTGATGTGGGTAATCGCCATGTGACGGACGGCTTGCTGAACTTCGGACAGAGAAAAGATTTGTTCCATCAGCTCTGTCATTTCGGTGCGTGTGAGATCTTTGACCTCCGGGGCAAGGCTCTCAATCGTGCCGCCCAGATTGCAAAGACGATGGGTGCGCTTTTGTCTCTCGCCTTTCTCCAGATACTTCTTTCTGTTCTCCAGACGCTCCAGCTTGTGCTGTTCCTGTGCAAGCTGTGTCTCGACCTGTTCCTTTTCGGCTCGGAGCTGTTCAAGGTTTTTCGGTTTTGCCATTTTTCGTGACCTCCTTTTTTGAAAATGGGGATAAAAAAAGACCGTCAACTTTTCGCAGATTGCGACCAGTCAACGGTCAGTTTTTCGGTATTCAGTTGTTGTGTTCAGTTCGGTAAATTGAAGTTGGTCAAAGTTGTTGGCGAAGATATTCCACAACATTTCCATTCGTATCATAGAAACAGATGTTTCCTACATTGAGGGGCAGGACAATGGCGAAAGGCTTGCCACTATCAATATCAATCACCTGAATGCCGTTGCCATCATCTACTTCAAGTCGAACAATATTTTGGGTATTCATTGAGATAAATGCCCTTTCGTTATTTCCCTCAACAACAAACTCTGCAATGTAATCATCAACCTCAACTATATCTCCACCACCACGGAAGAAATATCCAAAAGACAAGCCAGGGCGATTTACATAGACAGAAAAAGTGTGGTCTGTCTTGTCCTGTGGGTAAGAAATAAATGCAGCCATTGTGTCGGAAATGCTTCCATCAACAATCCAATCATCCAAAATTTTTTGAGATTGGCGAATGTCTGCTTCTAAACTGTTTGCGGTTTTACCAATGTCATTGTTTGCATAAAGGAAACCGAAAACCAACACACAAGCCAAAATAACACCCAAGAGGATTATGGGTAATTTCTTTTTCATAGAATCACACTCCTTTATCAAATTAAGATTCTTGATTTTCAAACTTGCTGGCGGCGAACGGTTTGTCAAAACCGTTTGCGGACGGCAAGTCCACAGGGGATAGCCGCTTTAGCGGCGCAAGGGGGTGTAGCCACCTTGACGGAACGAAGTGACGCAACATTCTCGGTCATGCAGTTTTCTTCTGCTGACGGAGAATGAAGCTCCGCAGGACGCACTACTCTCGACAGAGAGTATAGAAGTGCGCCCTTTAGTTCCTAAAGGGGTTTGCTCCGGCTTAATTTCTCGACAAACTGCAATTAGTCATTTCAGTAAGTATTTTCCGAGTCCTATCTGAATCAAATATAGGACAAGGATATGTGCTGGATAAAAAACATAGAAGAAGTATTTTAGCTTCAGTTTACCACGCTTTCCGTTGTATAGCAGAATAAGCAAGCAGGCAAGAAGCGTACATAAAGGCGGTTGATTCCCCGTTGTCCCCATGTAAGCCAAAAGGAACAGCAACACTTGATAGATTCGGTGATTACGGCAAATATAAAATGCTGATATGAATAAGATCCCCTGCATACCGTAGTCACAATGGATTCCTTCCGCAATGCCGGAAAAAAGCACTACACTGAGAACTTGCAGGACTGCTGATTTTATTCTATCCACCGGTAGGTCTGATTTACACGAAAATCTTTCAAGGCATACCAATGTCAATAAGCCTAAAAACAAGGTGAAAAATACATTTTGATACTTCAAGTAAAACGGAAATGTATCTTCCATTCGTGAATACGCACTAAAGAAACCTATGTCAAATGGAACTTCCGAAATAAGGGCAAATGCAAGCATCAACCCAATATAGCGTTTTTTACTTCTTGTGTGTTGGAATCCTTCTGCCAGCAAAAAACAGAATAGCGGAAAAGCAATCGTCCCAATGCTTTGCAAATCAAACCGTATGAAATAATCTATCTCTCGGAATCTCTCCCACGACATTTGCCCGTTATCTGCCATAGCCCCCCAGTAGTTTGATAGCAGCCATTGCAGCACAATTTTACATAGATGGTCAATAAGCATTGTCAGTACAGCAATAACCTTTAGCGAATTTCCTGAGAGAAATTGAATGCGATTTATTTTCCTATCAAGGCTCATAAAGCAACCTCCTACCAACTTCCAATTCTACGATTTTTCGCATTCAAATTATACCATAAAACTCGTGAACAATTCTATCGCAACTTTGGACTATATGAGAAAAGTCCGAACAGTTTTCTGCCCGGACTTCCTCACTCAATCATAAATCAATTCTGCTTTCACAACTTCCTCTGCCTGTGCCTTGCAAGCGTTCATCTGCCGCACCCATTCCATTTGGTTTTCAGCTTTCAGTTGCTCGGTCACGCCGTACTGTTTTGCCAGCTCCGGCACGATCAGTTCCATGCGGTTTCGTGCCGCTTCGTCAATCTCGGCGCAATGTTCAAAGAGCTTGTCGGATAGCACCAGTTCATTGAACAGTATCGGGCGGTGCATTTCTAAATACGCCTTGCGAAGTCTGCCGTAATGTCCGAGGGGCTTGGTCTTGCGGATAACGATGTTCGGGATAAGATAATCGCCGTTCTGTGTGTAAGTGATATTCATGCTGTTTGTACTCCTTTCATCGGCTCTCTCTGCGGTAAACTGCTGACAGGGACGAACACGCCCTTTGCAATATTCTCCGCACGAATGGCGGCTTTCTTGGCTTCGATTTCTGCCTTTTTTCTCCCCTTGATTTTGTCCTCGTATCGCTTCTGCGCTCCGCTGGCTTTCCGCTTCAAGTAGTTCTGATGAAGCCTGTCCTTGCGTTCCTCACGCTTGCGGATTTCCTCTAATTCTTCCGGGGTCAGCTCCACTTCTCCAAACGCCGGGGGAACGAATCGCCCAACAAAATTGAAGTAAATCTCGACCTCCTGTGTGGTCTGTATACTGCCTTTGCGGTCACGCTCATGCACAAGGATTTTCTCGATAAACTCGTTGAGCATGGCAATGGTCAGCTTGTCGAAGTTCTCATACTTATCAATCAGAGCGATAAAACGGTCAGCGTCCTTTTCGTGCGTTTCATAGCTCTTGACAGCCTTTTCCAGAGCAGAGATTTCAGCGGTAAGCTCGGCTTGCTCCTTTGCGTATTGAGCGTCCAGAGTGGCGTATCTGCTGTCGGACAGCTTTCCTAAAATGTTGTCCTCATAGATTTTGCAGAGCAGGACTTCCAGCTCGGAAACTCTCTGCTTTGCTGTGGCAAGGCGTGTCCGCTGTTTCCTGACCTCTGTGGTCTGCTGGCTGGACTGCGCTTCCTGCACCACACGGACAAACTCGACTCGGTCATGCTTCGCATACTCGGCAATGGCTTTGAGCATTTCGGAAACAAGAGACAATACCACATCTTCATTGATACGGTGCTGAGTCTTGCAGAGTGTCCCGCAAGGAACTTTGGTGTACTGTGAGCAGGTGTATTGAGAAATGCGCTTGCCGTTGTTGGTGCGGTGGACATACATCTTGCCGCCGCAATCGGCACAATAAAGCAAGCCTGTGAGGGGAGCTGCTTCGCCCCAGCCGTCCGGGTAGCGTCTGACATTCCCACGGATTTTCTGCACAAGGTCAAAGGTCTGCTGGTCAATGATAGGCTCATGGGTATTCTCGAAAATTGTCCATTCGTCCTCCGGGACATAATGGCTTTTCTTATCCTTGAAGTGCTTTCGGGTCTTGAAGTTGATGGTATGTCCCAGATACTCACGCTTTTCAAGAATGTTGCAAATGGTGGAAGAACCCCAGCCGTACACATCTTTGAAAGTCTTGTTTTTGTTCACGCCCTCGCCGTGCTGGGCAAGGTAAGCGGACGGAATGAGGACTTTTTCTTCTTTCAGCCTGCTGGCGATCTGATACGGACCGTAGCCGTCAATCGTCATGGCAAAGATGCGCTTGACCACCTCGGCGGCTTCGGGGTCAACCAACCATTGGTCTCTTGCTTCGTTCCAAAGATAGCCGTAAATGACCGTGCCTGTGAGGTGCTTGCCGGACTTGCCTTTGGACTGGAAAGTGGAACGGATTTTACGGCTGGTATCTCTGGCGTAATACTCGTTCATAATGTTGCGGAAAGGGGTAAAATCATCATCACCTCTGGCACTGTCCACGCCGTCATTGATGGCGATAAGGCGAACGCCACGCTGACGCAGGATTTCCATAATCTGACCGACTTTCAGATAGTCACGACCCATGCGGCTCATGTCCTTGATACACAGATACTCCACATTTCCGGCTTCAACCTCTTTCATCATTGCCAGAAATCCGGGACGGTCAAAGCAAGTGCCGCTAATGCCATCGTCCGTGAAATGGACAATGTTCGTAAACCCCTGCCGTGCGGCGAACTCCTCCAACATAGCTTTTTGATTGGAAATGGAATTGCTCTCACGCTGTTGGTCATCATCTTTGCCAAAGTCATCACGGCTCAATCGTTCGTACAGAGCTGTGATTTTCTCGTTTTTTCTCATAACTTGCGCTCCTTTCTTCGGCTTTAGGTTGTGTGTTCTAAGAGACTTCCCAACCGCTTGATTAAGAAGTCTTTTAGAGCATACAACACCCGCAGCCAGCTTGTACTTCTTGTACTGGCGGACGGCGAAGTGGTTGGGCTTCTCCGCCTCCAGCGCGTCAAACATCAGGTCCACCGGGTTCTTGAACTCCTCGTCATCCTCCCGGACCTCCATCGCATTGATGAACTCGATGAGGGTGGAGAAATTCTGTTCCTCCACCGGAGCCTCGTAGTGGATATACCCGATAAGGGCGCAGTACAGCAGCGTCTCCGCCTTGACCCAAAAATCGTCCCCGGCCTTGCCCTCGCCCTTGGTATTGGCGATCAGCGTCGTGACCAGCTTCAAAATGTCTTTCTCGCTGTGAATATACGAAAAAGGGTTGTAGTGCATACTTTTTTTGAAGTTGATGGTGTTGAGGACTTTGATCCGGTACGGCTCATAGATGACCTTGCCGCGCTTATCCTTCATGGGCTTGCCGTCCTTGCCCAGCTTGGGGGTGCCGCGCTGAAGCATTTTGCCGCACTCCACCAGGATGGTGCCCTTGGGGTCTGTGACCACATAGGACGAGTGCATCTGCATCAGGTTCGGTTTCAGCCAGAAGCGGGTCTTACCGGAACCGGAGCCGCCGATCACCAGAACATTTTTGTTTCTGGCAGTCTTGGGGTCCTTGGGGCGGCTGTTCATGGTCAGGCTTTCCGTTTTGGTCAGAATCACATTGTTCTGGAATACCGGGTCGATGTAAGGAGCGATGTCCTCATGGGTTCCCCATCGTGCGGACCCGTACTCCATGCCGTGGCGATACTTCTTGGCGTTCTTGCTTTTGAGATAGACCGCCAGCCGCAGGCCAGCGCCACAGCACAGGCCCACCAGCAGGTCCAGGGGGTGCAGGCTGGGCCACCAGCTGGCCAGCGCCACCGGCAGCGTAGAGAAGAACGAGAGCATTTTTGCCGAAGCGTCCGCACCTACGGCCATCCGCCACGCCTCCCCGAAGTTGGTGGCAAACAGCCCCATCAGGATATAGGGCAGATTCAGCAAAAGGAGCTTCTTGATGTCCAGCTGCTTTTTCATCGTTCCAGCTCCTTCCGCTTGTTCCGGTCCACGACGGCGTGTTTCACCAGCTCTTTGAACTGGCTCAGCTTTGCCAGCACGGACGGGCGCTCGGATTTCTCCGCCTTTCTGACCTTTTTGCCGGTGTACTCGGTAAAGGCGGCAGTCAGGGCATCCGCGTCCCGGCCCTTAAAAAAGATCAGGTACTTGGGCGGGGAGCTGCTGCGGTCCTTCTTCACCGCATAGTCCACGCCGTATTTCCGGGCGATCTTCTCAAACTCCTTGATGGAGGGGTCGGTGATCTCGATGTTGGAAACGCCCTGGTTCTGGCCGATCAGCTGCTTCACCGTCTGCTTGCCGTGGGGAATCACGGGGGTATCCCGGCTTTTCTGCTTTTGCAGCTTCTTTTCCTTGCGGTGGGCAAGGTACTTGGTGATGGCGGCTTTCAGCAGCCGCCCGGTAAACTTTGTTCCGCTGACTACCAGCGTCAAAGTCCTGTTTTCCACTTCCTCCTGCATTTTTCTCGCCTCCTTTCCACGGATTTTGCAGGGGTGGCACTTGATACTAAGGCGGGACCACCAGCCGCCGCAGCAGGTATTTCAGCATGGCAGGCTCCTTTCAGCGCAGCTGGTCGGGGCGGTCATAGTACAGATGGCCCTGGCGCACCCTGGCATGGCTGAGAATCTTGATGTGGCCCTTTTCCTGGTTCTCCAGGCTTTTCTGGTATCCGGCCTCCGTCAGAAACAGGCGGGTCCGTTCGCCCTTCCAGCCCACCGGGGATTCGTCGGTCAGCACATCGAAGATAATCATGTGCCGGGTGTCCTCGGCAAACCGCTCCAAATCCATGTACTCATGGCCGTGGTAGTTCTGCGCCCCGGCCTTGAGGCGCATTTCCTCCATCAGCTGGCCCACGGTTTTACGCTCAGGCATGGCGCGCACCTCCTTTCCCGCGCCCCTGGCCCTTCACGGTCAGGATGCCGTCCAGGGTGGTGGCTGTGATCCGCAGGCGCTCGGCGGTGGCAATGTCATGCTTCACGGTCTCGTCGATGCCGTGGCCGCAGACCACCAGCACATGGGACCGGCGCAGGTAGTCCCGCGCCATATCCAGCCCGTCCTTGTGTTCCTGGGGGATTTCGTCCTTCAGGAAAGTGGGCAGGAACAGCACCGGGCAGATGGGCGAATACCCGGCGTCGTACACCTGACGGCAGTAGGCCGCAGCGTTCTCGGCGTTCTCATACTGGCTGTTGCTCCAGGGAGCCGTAATGTAGGCAAGGGGTCGTTTCATGGCAAAATCCTTTCTCCCGGTGTGTCCGGGCAGCAGAAAAGCGGCTGTTTACCAGCCGCCTGCGTACATATCGTGGTTGACTTGTGCGGTGTAGTGATTGCTGATCGTGGTCGGCGCATTAAACAGCACCGCAAGCAGATACTGCTTCATGTTGCGGATTTCGGTGGTATTGTTCCGTAGGCACTCCATGACAAACTCGATGTGGGAGCTGTCCAGCTTCAAAAAACGGGAGCGGACAACCTCATGGGGGAAGTCGCTGCCAGCGATCCGGGTGGTTTTCCGCTTGGCGCAGACGGTCTCCACCATCAGCTCCACGATCTCGTCCAGGTCCTCCCGGTAGGTGGTAAACTCCCGGCACAGGTGGTCATACTCGATGTTCTCCAGAATCAAATCCCGATAACTTTCCATCTCTGTGAGCGACATCGCATCCCTTCCTTTCCGTTCCGGCAGCTGTGCTGCCGCCGTCTCCCGGAAGGGAATGGAATCGGTACTTGATCCATGAGTAATTGATTTTTGGGTATTTGATTTCTCTATATTTAATTCTGCGGGCTTTTCCGTATCCGGTTTATCCATATACGGGTTTTCCGTATCTGGTGAAGCCGTATCCGGCTTGGTCGTTTCCGGCTGCCGGGGCTGGGGCTGCTCATAAATAACATACTCGGTGTCGCTGATCCGGCCCTGCCGGTCCCGCAGCTGGTGGCGCACGATGTAACCAGCGCTTTCCAGTTCCCGCAACGCACCGCCGATGGCGTCCACACCCTCCTTGCAGATTTTCGCAAGGCCACGGGTGGTATAGTTCCAGTCATCCGGCAGGGACAGCATCATGGAAAGCAGTCCCTTGGCCTTCAGCGACAATTCATGGTTCCGCAGGTGATGATTGCTCATTACCGTATAGTCGCGGGTTCTTTCAATCCGAAAGACCGCCATTGACTTCACTCCTTTCTGATCTCAGGGCATGAAAAAAGCCACAATCTTTCGTGAAAAAGACTGTGGCGTTCAGCTGTTCTTGATTTTCGTGTTCTTCCGGGGCCGGTAGGGACGCTTGGGCAGCGGCGGTTGGTCGAACAACGATTCATGCCCCGAAAACGGGAGGGTCTGCAAAACCCGGTCAATGTCGGTGGATTCCATGTCATATTGGGACTGGCAGTTTTCCCGGATAGCATCCTTGATGCTCTGGACAGTACACATATTCATTCCTTTCCTTTCGTAGTGATGATGGGTTTACGGGTGGCGGCGGCGCTTGCCCGGCTTGAAGTCGAGGACATGGCCCTCGATCACGCGGGCATACCGCTTGATTTTGATTTCCCGGCGCTTCTGGCTTACGAGGGCGGCCTGATACCCGTCCTCCGTGAGAAACAGCCGCATTTCATCGCCGGGGCTGCCGTAGGAGCAGGGACGCAGAACGGAAAACTCGATCATCCAGCGGGTGCTGTCCTGGAAACGCTCCACGGCGAGAATATTGTGTCCTTTCAGCTCACGGGCTGAAATATCCTTCATAGGCGGCTCCTTTCATCGTTCCTGGTCTCTCTGGCGCTTTTTCTGCCACCCCTCCAGCAGCTTGATGATGGTTTCCTGCATCCGCTGGGGCGTGTAGCTCTTGGGAAAATACTTCCGCAGGATGTCAGCAGAGAGGGTCACTTTGTCGAGATCGCTTTTCTTTTCCTCGCCCATGATGACACGCATCATATCGAGGGTCAGATGTCCTTCCTGGCTGTATTTCTTGAGCCGCTGGGCCTGGGAGAGAGAGGGGGTAGCCTGTTCGCTGTCAATCGCGTCCAGCAAGTCCCGCTGTTCCTCTTTTTTGAGGAAAGACAGCTCATAAGCCGGATTGAGGGCGATTTTCTTTTCATCCACCATATCCAGCAGTTCGGGGATAAGCTCCGTCAGGCGGATATAGCGTTGCACCTGCCTCTGGCTTTCACCGGCTTGGCTTGCAACAAGCTGAATAGAAGTCTGCGACTTCTCGCCAACTTGGCGAGAAGTTAAGTCGGAGCGTTCCCCCTGATGTTTGATGGCCTCCAGCTTCATGCGGTATGCAAATGCTCTCTCGCTGGGGAGCAAGCTTTCCCGCTGCAAGTTGCTGTCCACCATAATGATGGTGGCGGCATCATCGTCCAGGTCCCGGACAATGACCGGCATGGTTTCTTTCTCGGCCAGCTCACTGGCCCGGTGCCGCCTGTGACCGGCCACCAGCTCATAGCCGCCCTCCGGGTCCGGGCGGGCAATCGCCGGAACCAGAACACCGTACTGCCGAACACTGTCGGCGGTCTCCATCATGGCCTCGTCATCCTTGACTTTGAAGGGGTGGTTCTTGAAAGGATGCAGCTCAGACAGCGGGATTTCCCGTACTTTTTCCAGCTTGGCATCCTGGCGGCTTTCTTCGGTGGAAAACAAATCATCGTATGGAGCCAGCTCTACTTTTTTCGCGCTGCTTTTCAAGTTTTATCACCTCCTGGGTCAGATTTTTGTACCCCTCTGCCACCTTGCCATTGGGGTCATGGGCAAAAATGCTCTTGCCCTCGGCGCTGATTTCCTTTGCCCGGACAGAATGGGGAATCTCGGTGCCGAACACCTTGATTTTGCTGCCGTAGGTCTCCCGCAGCAGGGCAGCAATCTCCTTGGCAAAGTTGGTGCGGTTATCCACCATCGTCAGCAGGATGCCGTCGATCTGGAGCTTGGGATTGATCTGCCGCTTCACCTTGTTTACGGTCTGGAGCAGCTGTTCCAGGCCCTTGGCGGGCAGATACTCCGCCTGGACGGGGATTATGACCCTGTTGGCGGCGGCCAGGGCATTGACCGTGAGCATACCCAGGGAAGGCTGGCAGTCAATCAGGATATGGGAATACTGTCCCTTGAGCGTGTCCAGATACTGCCGCAGAATGGTCTCACGGCTCATGGCGTTCACCAGGGAGACCTCCATGCCGGAGAGCTGGATGTCAGCGGGCATCAGGTCAACGCCCTCCGGGTGGTGCAGGATACCCTCGCCGGGGCGCAGCGGCTCGTCCATCAGGATACGGCCCATCGCGTCGGACAGGGTAAAGGGCAGCTTGTCCGGCTGGGGGTGGCCCAGGCTGATGGTCAGGCTGCCTTGCGGGTCCCCGTCGATCAGCAGTACTTTCTTCCCGGCCTGCGCCAGCCCAATTCCCAGGTTCGCGCAGGTGGTCGTTTTGCCAACGCCGCCTTTCTGGTTGGCAATGGCGATGATTTGCGTGTTCAATGACTTCACCTCATTTCTGATTGGTGTTGTCATGTGCCTGCACAGCAGTCCTGGAAGTGACAAAAGCCGCCACTCGAAACAAGTGACGGCTTCGCCTAAATCCAATATTCTACTGTGTTTGAAATCAAAAGGCTTTGAGTTCCTTTCTGCTATTCATTTGTCGTTAATGAAACACCCCCTATAATTCGACTTATTTCAGTGTGATTTTTCGGTTTGGAAAAGGATGAAAAACCAGACTGAAAACCTCAAAACCCTTGATTCTACGGGGCTTTTCCGGTTTGTCGTAATTATACCGTAAGGGCACAGTTATGCAACATTATTGAAGAATGAAAATGTGCCGTTAGAGGATATTTCAACTATGTTGAACCATTCTGGAACCGACGTCACACGCAAGTTCTATATTAAGGTTGACACCTCAAAGGTAAGAAAAATCAAAGATAGTATTGTTATCTGACATCTAACCTACCAAAAAAAAGAGCATCACTGTTCTCCCATTTACACGCAGTCAATTCTAATAATTGTCTATACAATTTATCTCAAAACGACCTTGCACTCACTTATCCTCTGTGATATAATATATCAAAGAGAATACTATGGAGGTGATGTTATGCAGAACACATATAAAAAATTAGATATGTCAAAGTTGCGCTCTCGGAAACACACAATTGTTCCAACCAAGCAAGCTCTGAGTGATGTTACTCCATTAGAACTTAGGAGTTCTGTCTATGACGGTTCTCAAAAAATACAGATAGATAAGCAAGGAATTCATTATGTGTCAAATCGGTGATATTATTTTAGTTCAGAAATATAAAGATCGTGGTCAAGATTTATCCCAACATTCATTTGTAGTTATCAGCGATGAAAATGGGGAAATTCAGGGGCTTACGTATGACTTTATCGCTAATGTTCTATCTTCTTTCAAGAGCGATGCACAACGCGAACGAAAATTAAAATATCCTGGTAACTTTCCGATTGACAGTAGTGATACCGAAACGAATCCGCATAATAACAAATCCGGATATGTTAAAGCGGATCAGTTATATTATTTTGCGAAAGACAAATTATCTTATACGGTCATCGGAACAATGAAACCGGATGTATTTTCAGAATTAATGGAGTTCATTGAGAATTCTGATTTTGATCTCGAAGACATCATAGATAATCTTTAAAGTACATATCGAACATTCAAGCAATCAGTTTATGCTGGTTGCTTTTTTGTTGTCTAAATTTATCTAACACTTTCATTCAGTTACTCTCCCATTCGTGCTTCGCTGCGTCAATGCGAACCTTTACTTAGGACTGGCTGCTGGGCGGCCTGACAGCTGGAAAGACAGCACTTGTCGGGATACCCAAGGGGCTTAAGGGGATCGCTTGCTAAGCGATTAGGGTGTAACAGCCGCGTGAGTTCGAATCTCACTCCCGACGCATCTTGCGGGACGACCGCGTAATTTGTGATCACATATATAAGGAGGAAAATCATTATGTTAAACGTAAAAGATATCGAAAAGTATACTGCTGAAATTAATGCTGCTATCGACGCTTCCGGTGCAGATTCTGATGAGGCTATTGATCTTATCGCAGAGTACACGGGACCAGAAACAGGTCTTTGGTGGAATGCCGGTGATAGAAAGCTCTGTATCGCAAAGGGTTGGTGCGAGGACGAGGATGGAAACATCGTTGATCCGGTTGAATGCACTGGGCCAGCAACAGGTCTTGAATTCCGCGATGGAAAAGTAAGACGTGTTAAACAGTAGGAAATAATGATTTCAATGGAGAGTGGTTTTACGCTGCTCTCCTATTTTATTGGCAGCGTGGCAGAATTGGCAAATGCTCCCGCCTTGAAAGCGGGCGTCCGGAAGGATATGTGGGATCGAGACCTACCGCTGTCGTTTTATTAAAATATGTTCTCAAAAGAGAATAAATATATGGTCATTGCAATATCGCTGAATTCTGTTAAAGGAATATGACTAATTTAAAGAGGGAAATAATAGAGAATTGCAAACTCTATGAATGGTTGTACTCCATATCCAGCCGCTTCCCTCTTCTTCTGTCATAGATATGGAGAGAATGGAGAACTGATAGATGATTGGAATTTACAAAATTCAAAATATTGTTAACAATAAAATTTATATTGGGCAAAGTATTGATATTATCACTCGATGGTACAATCATAAAAATGAACTTAATGGCAATAGACATTGTAATTCTCATCTTCAAAGTGCATGGAACAAATATGGAGAATCTAATTTTATATTTGAAGTAATTGAAGAATGTACGGTTGATGAAATTGATAATCGCGAAACATATTGGATAGATCTTTATAAAAGTATAGATCCGAATTTTGGTTATAATTTAACAGCCGGAGGACAAGGAATACATGGATATGCTTGGAGCAATGAGAAGAAATTATTCTTATCAAAATTGCGAAACCCAAGACCTGTTTTACAGTTGAATTTATCCGGTGAACTTGTAGAGAGATGGAGAAGCGCTTCTTATGCCGCCAGAGAATTAAATATACCAATAAGCGGTATTATGAATTGCCTCAAACCAGAGGGAGATCAATATCAATGTCATGGATACATATGGATATATGAAAACACATATCACGATGAATCTTTTGATATCGAGACTTATATAGAAAAGCATATTACACCAAGACCTAAAATTGTAGAATATGATTTGTATGGAAATGTAGTAAAAATTTGGAATAATGCTGTAGATATTATGTATGAATTTGGTGAAAGGTCGGTCATCTATAAGAGCCTTACTTGTATTTTAAACCATACAAGAAGATCAATTAAAGGTAAAATATTTTTGTACGAGAATGACAATTTTAAATTAACAGAGGACTACTTGCGAAACATACGAATTAAAACAGCTACATATAAAGTAAATCAATTTGATAAATTTAAAAATCTTGTGAAAACTTGGAGTCAAGAAGAGTTAAAAAATAGCAACTATAAATTTTCTTCTATAAGACATTTTTGTACGCAAGCATATGTTGGAAATTTCATAAATAAGCCTTTGTATAATTATATATGGGAATATGAATAAATAGAAGCCTTCTTATATTTGGCTTCTATTTTTTTTGATCAAAAGGAGGTGACTGCCATTGGCAGCCGAACAAAAAGAGCCTGTCAAAATGACAGCATCTCAGTTAAAAATAAAAGTTACTAACTTAGAAGACAAATTAGAAAAACTCAAAAATGGAGCCTGGTGCTATTTATGTGATAAACATAAAGCACGAGACAATTTTTATATGACAACAGATCCGATGAGTAAAAGTGGGTTAACCCCAATTTGCAAAGATTGCGCTCGTAAAATTGCTTTAAAAGTTGATAAAAAGGGTATTGAGCATGAGCCTGATAAAGACTCAGTACGTTTAGCATTGAGGTATTTAAATAAGCCATTTCTCGAAAGTGTTTGGGATTCCAGCATTGAAGAAGTTCAAAACTTAGCATCTGGAAAAATGAAATCAAATGTATGGAATGCTTATATTCGTCAAATCTCTATGGGACAATATAATGGGAGAACTTACTTTGATAGTGACGGGCTTATTCCAGGTACGTCTGAAGATATTTCCAAACCTGAAAATACTCATAAAGAAATTGTTTTACATGATGACTTTACAAAAAATAAAACAGATGTTATTAAGTTACTCAATTACGATCCATTTGAAAAAGAAGATGTATCTGATCAGCCATTTCTTTATTCTCAACTATTAGGTCTTCTTGACGCAAGTGAGGATGCAAACGAAGATATGATGAGAACAGCTTCTGCAATTTCCGTCGTCAGAGGTTTTTTGCAACAATCGAAGCTGGATGATGCAATTGCAAAACTTATGTCTGACGTTTCTAACATTGAACGAAATTCAGCAACAATAAAATCTCTTCAAGACAGTAAAAATAAAATTTCTTCAGTGATTACATCTCTGGCTCAAGATAGTTGTATATCTCTTAGATATAATAAGAATGCTAAAAAAGGCGAAAATACTTGGACAGGAAAGATCAAGAGAATTAAAGGTCTTAATCTACGCGAAAGCGAAGTCAATGGATTTGATATCGATACGTGCAGAGGTATGCGCCAAGTACAAGAAATTAGCGACGCATCTATTATGAAGCAACTGGCATTAGACGAATCAGAATGGTCTGATATGGTTGCAGAAATGCGAAAAACAAATACTACTCTCCGAAGAGAAAAAGATGCGTATCAGGAAATTAACAGAATACTTCTTCGAGAAAATTTGGATTTAAGAGATACGTTAAAGGAAGAAAACTTACTTGATGAATCTCAGCTAAAAAATCTTAAAGACTTATATTCCGTATTTGGCGATACGGACGATTCTTCCAAAAAGGAGGAATCTGATGACAAACAGTAAACAGATAATTTTAAACTACTATTCTCAGGAGTTATTAAATTACGATAAAGATGTTTATGATCAATATGGCATTTATGTAAAACCTCACGGGTATTCAATTTCTTCAAGGAAAATCGATTCTTATATTCAAATTGCCAATATTCAAAAGTATTTACAGTGCAATCCAGTACGAGCAATAGATTTATTTTTTAATATAGAACTTCTTGACGGGCAATCATTGTTAGTAGAACGTAGTTGGATTTGCCCAAATGTTCTTGCAGTATGTACTCGTGGTTATGGTAAGAGTACCGTAATTGATCTTGAGATCATGGCAAAAGATATGTGTTTTTGCAACGTATGGACATATATTGCAAGTGGAACCGGCGGACAGGCAGAACAGACTTTCACTACTCTTGAACGCCTTGCAAACGATAGTATAGATACCTTTTACGGTTCAACAGGATCTATTTTTAAAAATGAAATCGAGATAAAAAATGCCGCCGGTGATGGATTTTCTCATTCGTCAAATGGCTTTTCCTATTCTTGTTATAACGGTGCAATGACGAAGACTTTAAACAGTAATATAGATGCAAAAAGAGGTAGTCGTGGTTCCGTTCTATTTGATGAGAGCGGGTTCTTATCTGATGAAATGATGAATGTTTACGGAGCGTTTGCAGCTGTGAACAGAAGCCTGAAAACCGGTAAGGATGCAAATGGTAATTCTATTGACCCAATTAGACAAAGATGTATCCCACGAGATCTCTCTTATCAAAAATTTTATATAAGTTCTGCATCATCAACTGACACACAGTTTTGGCGCTTATATAGAGACTTTGCAAAACGACAAATTATGGGGGATCCTGATTATTGCGTTTTACACATCGATTGTGAGCAAGCGTTTAAACCCACATTAAAAGGCGAACTGGTCACTCCTCTTCTATCTCGCAGCACGGTTGAGACAGAAATGAGGACGAATCCAGAGAAGGCAAGGCGTGAATATTATTGCCAATTCAGTACTGACGCTGGCAACGATGCGATCATAAAACGCGGTGTTATTACCAGAAATGAGGAAGTTCGGAAACCGCTTTTATATAACGATACCGGTGATAAAAAATTTGTTATTACATATGATCCAGCCAGAAGCAGAGATAATTCTGTAATTCTTGTCGGAGAAATTTATGATTTTGAACAAGTTGATGGGAGTCTTGATACACGTATGCGTTTGGTTAATTGTATTAACCTAATAGACGTTGGAAAGAAAATCAAATCTCCAATGCAAACACCAGACCAAATAGAATATCTTAAAAAGGTTATTTTAGATTATAATGCCGGTGCTGATGCTTATGGAAATATTGTTGGAATATATATAGACGCAGGATCAGGGGGTGGCGGAGTAAATATCGCGGACTATTTGATGCCGGATTGGACCGACGCAGCAGGTATTGTTCATAGAGGATTGATTGATAAAGAGTATTCGGAAGAATATGTAAAAAAGTTTCCAAATGCTGTTGACAAAGTTCATTTAATGTCGCCATCTGCTTATAAATCAGAAATGTATGAAGCCATGATTGAATTGATGAATCAGGATAAAATCAGTTTTACTGCTTCATATGATAACAAAGATTATTTGACCGTGTTCGATGTTGATGAAGATCTTTTAAAAAAAGAGCGAGATCGCATTTCCAAAGAACTAAAAAATGAAAATCTTAACGAGAAAGAATTTGAAAAAAAGCTTTCTGAAAAAATGGATGATATTCAATCTGTTAAGACAAAAATGATAAAACTTGATTGGCAAGATAAGATTGCTTTGGCGAACATGGACGCGCTAAAGGAAGAGCTTGTAAACATGGTGAGAAAAAAGAGAGATTCTGGAAAAGACTCTTTTGAACTCACGCCAGAGAAGGCAAATAAACTCCACGACGACAGATCTTACACATGCTGTATGGCCTCCTTCGCCTTGATGTGCGAACGTAGAAAAAATATCACACAGCGTAAACGTCCGCAATCTGATGCGTCTGATTTTGTCAACTCTCTCACTATCCGCAAAGCTCGTTATAACTAAGGAGGTGCATTAATGCCCAGAACAAAAAAGACAACGGCAGGTGCTAATGCACCTACTACAAAAAACACTTCTTCCACTGCCGCAAAGAAACAGCCAACTGCGAATCAAATGCGCGAGTGGTATGAGAAAAATAAAACAAAATTAGAACGCTACGAAGATGCCACAAGCGCAATTACAAGTCTTCGTGACATTCAAAAATCCACGAGATATACTACCATTAATAACTATTCAAAGGAAGATGTAAAGAGTTATATTCAAAGCATTTCTTCTAACGAAAAGAATTTACGTAGCTTATCTCGTTATCTATATTATAGATCAGAAATCTATTATCGTCTCTGTAAATATTATGCAAATCAGATCGATCTTTCCATTCGATACGTAGCTCCAAATTTTGATATACTTGGTAACAATGACGTTCAGTCAACTCTAAAAAGTTTACAAGACACACTTGTTGTTCTAAAAACTCTAAATCTTAATTACGAATTCAGAAAAGCCGCATCTATTTCTTTACGCGAAGATGTATTTTATGGTTGCTGCTATTATACCGAAGGTGAAGGAATGTTTATTCTCCCACTTGATCCTGACTATATGAAAATTGCAGGATGGTACTCCAAAGGCGATTACGCTCCAGCGATGGATATGTCTTATTTCAGAAGTAGACAAGAACTTTTGGAATATTGGGGTGAACCATTTCAAAGCATGTATAACACAAGCCAAAGTACCGGTGAAAAATATCAAGTATTACCAGAGGAATATGGTGTATGTATTAAATTTCGATCTGAGGATTGGGAAACTGTTGTTCCGGTTCTCACGCCAATCTTTTTATCTGTAATTGATCTCTTGGATATGGCTGATTATCAGGCTGTACAAGAAGCTGCATCAATTTATAAAATGATATGGCTTGAAATGAAAACTCTCGGAAACGATGTGGACGATTGGGCTGTAAACCCAGACATTATGATTAAGTATTTTAATCGTATGCTGGACGATGCTCTTCCCCCGTATATCTCTGCAGCCATTGTTCCTGGTGAACTGCATGAAATTAGTTTCCCAGATGATTCCAGTTCCGATGTTACAAAAATTGAAAAGGCAACCAAGGAAATTTTAAACACCGCCGGTGGAGCACAGATTCTTAATCTAAATTCAGCCTCTAATTCTACAGCATTCAAATACGGTGTTCTTGCGGATTCTATGTTTTCTATTTCAACACTAATTCCACAAATTCAAAATATTATGAATAGGCTACTTTCATGTTGGGTAACAAATCCGTGTACAGTGACATTTTTAGAAGTCTCAATATACCAAAAAGATGATTACAGGGAATCGATTCTTAAATCATGTCAAAATGGAATGTCAGATAAGCTTCTTTTAAATAGCCTGAATGGAATATCAGAACTGGATACTTTAGCAATGATTTATCTTGAAGAGGATTGTTTACAGCTTAGTTCAAAACTTAAACCACTAAGTACATCTTACACTCAATCAGGAAACGGACAAGCTGGGGGGCAGAAGAAGCCGGATTCAGAATTGTCAGACGAAGGGCTGGCCACCAGGGATCAGGATAAAAACAATAAATAACAGGAGGTGCGAATGACTTATAACTTCCTAAAAACTTCAGATCAGGAGACTATTACTACTCTTCTGTCTCAAGGATATAAATTGCTTCATAAAGATGGAGATGTAGCAACATTTTTAAATGACCATACGCTCCGTTTTGATGATAAAAATTATAAAGTACAGTATTCCAATATACTGACATTTTAGTCGTCCTCCTGGGCGGCTTTTATTATGCAAGGAAAGGAGGAAAACGACAAAAATGGATCGAAAAATAATGACAATTGATGAATTATATTCATCTTGTCTAAAAGAAAATTTTGTAAAATTCGACAGTAATGAATCTGGAAAAGAATTATTAGTTCAAATGCTGGGCAGTTTTTCGAAATCAGATGATGATCAAGATAAACTCACAGAGGGTATGACACCCTTTGTAAGCAAAGCGTTTCATGACCATGTGAACCTGAACAAGTCTCAAATCAAAACAAAAGCATTTAAGGATAATGTTCCATCATCTCATCTTCGTCCAATTTTAGCAAATATAAAAAAGGATGAAGAAACAGGAGAACTTGATTTTGGTTCTCATGATTTTCATATTGAAAAAGTCACTGAATCAGATGAAAACGGCAATATAGTCGAAAAGGATAAAGTAGTTTATGATGAGCGTCCTATTGGAGTTATTGATGGTTCAAAGACCACAATCGAATACGATAAGGATGCAAAAGTAAACCGCGCAGTATTACATGGTTTTTTATACAACGAATACTGTCAGGATGCTATTGATATTCTAAATAGACGCGGAACAGTCGATTGTTCTGTGGAGCTTGCTATTCGATCAATGAGTTTTGACACGTCTTCAAAAACACTTGTATTAGACGATTTTTATGTATCAGGTCTGACACTTCTTTCAGCTAATACAAAACCAGGCATGGCCGGTTCAAACTTTAAAATTGAAGATTTTAGTGTTGATGAAGGTTGTGCGAAATTTGATAAAGATGAAAAAATTATTAAATTACTGGAAAACATGAATAAACTACTTGCAAATTTCAGTGATGATAAAAACACTCAGAAAGGAGGAAATACAGGAAAAATGTTTGAAGAACTTTTAAAAAAATATAACAAAACAGTTGAAGATATTACTTTCGAATACGAAAACTTATCTGATGAAGAATTAGAAGCAAAATTTGCGGAAATGTTTGAAAATGACAATACTGGAACTGACAATGGTAATGAGCCATCTGGCGAAGGTAATAATGGTGGTAATTCCGATCCAGAAGGAAATACCGACGGAGAAGGACAGACATTTGAAAAAATGACTCGTACATATGAGATTTCTCATGAAGATACAAAATATGCACTTTATCAGCTTTTATCCAGCTACGAAGACGCCGAGGGCGAATGGTATTTTATTAACTCTGTCTTTGACGATTACTTTACTTATGAAAATTGGAATGGAGACAAAATCTTCGGTCAGAAATATACCAAAGATGGCGATAATGTAGCTTTTGATGGCGAAAGATATAATCTGCATAGAGAACTTTTAACTGATTCAGAATTTGCTGAATTACAGTCCATGCGTTCCAATTACGCTGCTCTTAAGGAGTTTAAAGAGACTGCCGAAAAGAATGAACTTCACGATCAACGTGAAGCAATTCTTGCAGACGAAAAGTATTCCGTATTAGCTGAGAATGAAGCATTTTCAGAATTAAAGAAAAATATGGACAACTACTCTCTCACTGATCTTGAGAAAGAGGCAAAAGTTATTTTTGCAGATTATGTAGCATCTGTTGGAGAATTTTCCGCAAAGGAAAATAAACCAAGCGGCATTAAATTATTTGGAAACATGAATAGTAAATCAAAACCAAAAAAGAGATATGGATCTCTCTTTGATAACTAAAAATATTTTATTAATTATTGGACGCATTAAGCGTTCTTTTTTTGTTTTAAAAAGGAGGAAAAACACATGGCTATTAAATACAGCGTAGACAAGCATACGGTGTGCAAACTGGGTGGTTTACTTGCTCAGAAGTATGGCGAATACAACGTGTCTTTAAAAATTACAGAGGACACAGATAACGGAAGAATTGTAAAGGTTGGAAAGATGGATTCTCTTGATCTTTACGCAACAGAGGCAGCTACTACTATTGGTGCTTACATTTTTGATCAGGCGGCTGATGGCACATGGCTTGTAGTTGTTACATCCGTACCGGATGATCTCACAGCCCTTATTTATCAGAAACCATTAATTAACGAAGAGTCTCCGAGAAAATTAACATCTATTGCTAATTTCTACAACGATCCAGAAGATGGCGCAGTTCGTGGATATATCTTACATGCATTAGATCGTTTTTATCTCTCCGATGATGGTTTTAGCGGAACACCTAAAAAGGGGGCAACTATTGAAGCTATTGAAAACGGAAAGCTTAAAATCACAGCGTAATTGAAAGGAGTGAATGGTACAATGATTAGATTTTCTACAGAACATTTAAGAACTGTTTTTGCAGACGAAGATAAATACAAGAATTTTAAGAAGCTTACATATGATCTCAACCATGGAAACGACATCTATGAATATGATGAAGACGGTAATCAGCGTAAAATTTCTAATAAGGAAGCTAATAAGGCTGTTAGAAAAATTCTTATGGAGGTATGTGATCTTACAGAAGAGGACCTTAAGTCCGCCAAGACTCGTAAGAGAGCATTAAAGAAACACGCTCCAGAAGTGTTCGAACTTATTGAATCAGATGTTGACTTCAAGGTAGAAACCGGTTTCCGTGAGAACGAATGGTTCAAAAATTATGTTGATATGAGAAACATTGCTCTCGGAGATGATGAAGAGTATTGGACAAAAGACAAGATCATGTTTGTTGTTGCCGAAATCAGCGGGGATCATCATAACATGACATACCAGCACTTAAATGAGGGTACATCCACTAAGCTTCATACTCGCAAGTACGGTATGAAAGTCGGCTCTGATATTGATCTTATTCTTCTTGGCAGAGTAGATTTTACTGAACTTACCGATAAAATTGCAGAAGCCTTCGTATACAAGGTTATGGAACTTTGTTTTGCAGGTGTATTTGATGCAGCAGACAAGCTTCCAAATAAGTCTCAGTTCAAGAAGACAGGCGCTCTGAGTGCTGATACAAAAGAGCAGTTTGACACACTTCTTGAAGACGTTGGTATGGCAAATGGCGCGGAAGTTGTAATTATGGGAACTAAGACAGCCCTTAAAAAGCTTAATGCTCTTTGCGAGGTTGATTGGAGAAGTGATTCTCAGAAGGAGTCTGTTGCCAACACTGGTAGACTTGGTTTCTACGAAGGCACAGAACTTATTGAGATTCCACAGCGTTTTGCTCTTAACGACGTAACAAAGAAACTTATTCCAAATGACAAGCTTCTTATCTTTGCGAAAAACCAGGAGCAGTTCGTATGGTTTACAGATAAAGGTGAAACTGAAATTATTGAAGACGGTCAGCAGAAGGGTGATCTTTCCGATGACTTCCAGACATATGAAGTACAGAGAGAGTTTGGTACGGCTGTTATGTTACCAAGATATTTCGGCTTCTGGAGCTTTACTTAATATTAGACCACTTTATTCTCCTCGTGTGTTAATTTACACGAGGAGATTTCTGATTAAAAGGAGAATTATCAATAATGACTTATACTAAAAAAAGTGCAGTGAAAACAGATGCAGAATCTGTCACAACTACACCAACCGAACTTAAAACAGAAAAAAAGAAATTTCAGCCAGAGGAAACCATTGAATGTTTATCTATTACTCCAGGTGAAATGTTCGTGAAGGGTGCAAAGAGTCAGACTTTATATACCTTTGCTGATATGGATGATATTGTTGAAATTGAATTCCGTGATCTTGACTATGCAGCACGAAGCAAGGATGCAATGATGTATAAACCACGGTATATTGTTCAAAATACAGATTTCCTTGCACTTCATCCAGAACTTGATGAAGTTTATTCTACTCTTCATACTGCTGCTGATTTAAAGAGCATTATTAAGATGACACCGGCGCAGATGAAAAAGCTTATTCCTACTCTTCCACTTGGGGCGCAGGATGCTCTTAAGACAATTGCAGCGACAATGGTAGATGAAGGAACGCTGGATTCCGTAAATAGGCTTAAAGTATTAGATGAGCTTTTTGGAACCGAATTACTTTTAAAGGTTAATTAATAAGGAGGTGCTCTATGACACTCTCCTATGAAAAAATATTTTCTGCCGCTCGTGGGCTTTATACCGATCCAAAAGAGTTATCTTTGTCTACTGATGATTTGACCGAGATTTATACAGAACGTCTCAATCGAGTTGTTGGCGATGTTCGTGTTGAAAATATGTTTTCGACGCTTGAAATGGATGATGAAGTTCAGAGAATGGAATTCACTTTAAATCATCCTGTAAGTGACGGAGCAGATATACGATTTGTCGTAAGACTGCTTTCTCTTGGTATGGAGATTGAATGGTTACAGCCACAAGTGGATTCCAGGATATATACTGCATTTTTTGCCGGAACGAGTCAGGAAAAGAAAATCTTGGATGGCCACGATAGTATGACTGAGCGTTTGAATAACCTTAAATTGGAATTTAACAAAATGATCCGAGATCATGGATATATCCATAACTCCTATCTTGAACAGGAGGGCTGATTATGGATTATCTATATGGTAAGTTTGCAGACCATCAAATTGATGTTGCTGTGTCTATTATGCATGGAGAAATCCATAAATTACTGCTTTATAAGGACAGAAACACTGAAGATACAATTTTTGAAAATGATGAAGATTTTTTCAAATACTTTAGAAATCTGCTTGTGCGGTATGGAGCATTAAACACTCTTATGGGCGAGCCAGAACAAATGGTAGCTTTTATGTCTACGCTTGAGGCCGCTTATGAGGAAGTTTTAAAACAAAAAAACGAATATAGATTTTGGAGATTTAGAAAACTGATTCTTGATGCACATGGTTATCTTAAGATGATGTTCGAGGAGGTGGATGGAGATGCCAAGTCTATCAACTTCTAAACGTGCATCTGCCATAATTACAAATGGTGCGAAAACAATTGGTGAGATTCATAAAGAAAATGCGGACTGGGCGATGGAATACACTTGGGATAACGATGTTCAGAGTAAAGTTGCTTACATTTATGATTATATGCATGATGATCAGCCACAAATCAAAGATCATATGACATATAAAAACACCACAAAGGCGCGCATTGACATTAAGCTTATCGTAAAAAATCACTCTGCGCTCGATCAGGATCAACCTGAGTTTTATTGTCAATTCAAGCCATCTCAAAAACTCGAATTTAAGGAAGGCGATGAGCTTTATTATTTCGAAACTGAATACCGGCAACGATACGGAACTGAATTTCCAATTGGAATGATGTTGGATATACCAGATGACAAAGGTATCTATCGAAAATGGTTAATCTGTGACAAAGAAATAGCAAATCAATTCCCAAAATACCTAATCTTGCCTATTACATATCAATTTATGTGGATAGAAAAGGACGGCGACGCAATCAACAAGCGGAAAATGTGGGGTGTTAATAGGAGTCAGAAGTCGTATATTGTATGCGCTTCATACTGGAAACAGTGTGTCGAAAAGTTTCTTAATTGCTGGAACAAGATAGCCGTAATAAGCTATCAACCTAAAGCCATTTGAACTACAGCATAAGGATGAAATAAACCTAAGTGCGAATGTCGCGAAAGCAGAAAAAATCAAATGGATGGCATATGCTGAAATAAAAGCGTTGACCACATCAACGTGCTAAGTGTCGTTACAATGGAAAATCAGCAGCCAAGCCTCGAATAGAGGAAGGTTCAACGAGCAAGTACCCAAGTGGGTTAATGGAAACTACCTAAATCGAAAGATATGGTATTGATGTGCTCTGAACATCTGACGAAAGTCAGAGAAAATAAAATTACAAACAGAAAATGATAATTAAGACGGGACAGTGGGTTGCAAACCATTTTTGTTTACTCCTAATAAACAAATTACCGTCTTTTTAATATTGCTATTTTTAGGAGGAACAGCAATGAAAAACGGTGTGCCTAATTATAATGAAATTGTTTTTACAAAAGAGCAAAAAGAAAATATTGTAAAATTATATGTCGAAGACAAATTATCAACGCCTAAAATCGGAAAAATAATGGGTTGTAATTACAACAAAATATGTCGTATATTAGATGAATTTAATATAAAACGAGTTAACAATGGTATTAGAATATATCATTTAAATGAATCTTATTTTGATTGTATTGATACACCAAATAAAGCATATGTTTTAGGTCTTATGTGCGCGGATGGATGTAATTTTCCGCCAAAGCACACTGCTTTTATTTCTTTACAGGAAAGCGATAAAGATTTGCTTGAAAAGATTCGTAAAGAAATGGATAGCGATCAGCCACTTAGAATAATTGATCAGTCAAAAAGAAATGACAACAATTATACATATAACAATATGTGTACATTTAATATGTATAGTACACATATTTGCGACTCATTGACAAAATTAGGAGTTGTGAGAAATAAGAGTCTTACATTAGAATTTCCGAATATTCCAGAATATTTATATTCTCATTTTGTTAGAGGTTATTTTGATGGAGACGGTAGTATTTATCAATATGTAAAAAACAAAAACAATAAATCCATTCGACTAACTTTTACTTCAACAGACTCTTTTTGTAAAAAGCTTAAAGAAATTATTGAAAATAAATTAGGTATTTACTGTGGTATTTATGATGCGTCATGTCATAATGGTATAACTAAAGTTTTAGCATTAACCGGTTCGTCGTCCATTAAATTATTAAATTGGATGTACGAAGATGCAGATCTATTTTTACAACGAAAATATGACAGATTCATGGAATATACAGCAGCATAATTTTGTAATTTTATCTTTATTAAATTAACGACTTAATAAAGTAACATTTTGATACAATTGGAACCTACACCGACCGGTATATGACCCGACCGGACAACCAGTCCAAAGCATTGCTTCCGTTAAATCCAATTACAGAAAGTCTTTGGTATACTAATGAAGACGACAAAAATATGCGTATTGTCGTTTCTGCAAAAACAAAGCATCCTGTTGTATGGAAATTAACAAAGGTTGAAAATATGATACCGCTTGGCATTCAGACTCTCACCTTTTATCAGAACTACTGGGACCCGTATAAAGATTATATTGAGTATGATGACAATGGCGAAATTATTGGAATGTGGGCGGACTATTATTCTAATATAGTTGAGCCGTCAGATCCCAACAACCCATCTCCTGCCTCTCCTATTTCTGCAAAGATTTCTGCGTCATCTCCTGTAATTAAAATTGGTGGCGGATACAAAACGCTTACCGTTACAATTTTCAATAATTCAGGCGAAGACATTACATCTAATTTCTCCGACGCAACATTCGAATGGACATGTTATGTTGAGACAGACAATTGGACTGATAAAGTCTCCTGGCGAAATGGTTCTTTATTTAATCAGGCGAAGTTACGCTATCCAAACGACTCTTCTCAATTAGGAAGAATTTTATGTATTGGATGCACTATTACAAAGGACGGTACATCCATTAAAACAGAATCGTTGCAATTAGAAATTTCAGAATAGGGAGCACTTTATATGGAAGAGAATTTAAGAAAAAGGGATGATTTGCTTGCAAAGCTTCGCATATATAGGGATGCCCCTGATGATGAAAACATTCAATACAAGCAAAAAATCAAAAATGCTTTGTTGCTAAATCCATGCCTTTTGTATGCAATCCATCAAAAGGATCTTGAACCGGAACTTTTTGATGGAAATGGTAATATCAATTGGGAATATAATGAGAAAATAAAACAATACGAACCTCTTGGAGAATGGAGTAAATATTTTGGTGAAACAGCAAATATTCGCCCTTATTTATTTATTCCAGATACACAAACCGAAGTCAAAAATTATGTTTGCTATCAGGTATCTTTTGATGAGTTACCGAGATATACGACGGCGCAAAAGTACACACAAATTACTTTTACAATTTTCATTCATGAAAATGATACTATTGATAAATTAACTGGCATCCCGCGCCATGACCTAATTGCCTCTATTCTTAGAGAACGCTTTAATTGGTCGAATATTTTTGGTATGCAGACGCATTTAATTTCTTCAAAAGAATCTATTGCGGACAATCATTATACCGTTCGAACCCTCGTCTTCCAGCTTGTTGATACAAATGGTCTGGTTAATACTCCGCATGGAGGAAAGCCATCTATGAATAACTATCAGTTAAGAAGGTGATCCAATGAATTCTTCCGAAACATTAGATAAACTTCAAGCGGCGGTTATTCAGGAGCAAGCTTCAAAAAATTCCTCAAAAGAAGACAAATATCATTTTGACGAGCTAAAGCTATTCTTCGGCGAGGATTATTTTGTTCATGGTATTAAAATTTGCCAGCCAACAATTGGTGACATTATTGATATTGGCGAATCCAAGATCTATTCCGCGCTCTCTCCTTTTACAAATAACTCCACTTCTATTCGACTCTCTCTCTGGAACATGGGTATTAAAAACTGGTGCAAGGTAAAAGACATCGAAGTCTTTGGTTTGCTGTCCAATATACCCACTACAGATTTTTCCCCATTAAAAATTGTTTTCCCTGATACGGATATAACGGAATATAAGCTAATTTCATATGCGGGGGACGATGGCGAGAAAATCTTTGGACTTTTTAACAAAAGGACTAAGGATCTGATCACAGAGGACGAATATATGGAAATTGCAGAATACATAAGAACATTTATGAACATGCATCCAAAGGTAGAAAAAGCAAAAGGGAAGACAGTTAGGGCGTGGATGATTCAAGAGGATCAGATGAAACTTGCCGCAGAAGATCCCAACAAACAATATAAGTCCAGTTTGCTGCCGGTGATTTCAGCAATGATAAATCATCCTGGCTTCAAATATAGATTGGACGAATTAAGGCAAGTAAAAATATATCAGTTCTATGATGCGGTGAAACGTGTCCAAATTTATGAACAAACTCGTGCTTTATTGTCTGGAAGTTATTCCGGATTCTGCGACACGAGCAAGATCGACAAAGAACTGTTTAACTTCATGAGAAGTGAATAGAAAACGAAAACTTAGAGCGGCGTAATGCCGTTCTTTTTATTTAAATAAACCAATAAGGAGGACTTAAAATGGCATTTAAGTTAGGTGACGTTATCGTCGATAGACTACAGTTTGGCTATGGTGCTACATCCAAAGGTAAGCCACTTTACGCTTTAACACAGCTTTCAGAAGCATCCATTGAGATTACAGCTGATTCTACAGATATCACAGACAAGGACGGCAATCTCGTATATAGAAAGTATTCTGGTAAACAGGGTACAGTTACAGCTACAAACGCATTCTTAAACCTTGCAGTGCTTGAGGCAATTTCTGCAACAGACGCCGAGATCGCAACGGCAGAAAAAGGTATTGTTATGCCAATTTTCACGACTGTCGAAGCTGGAAAAACACTCGACATTGAGGACTATGTAGAAGGATCCGTTGTTGTAAATGCACTCTCAGTAAAGGGATCTATGGGCAAGGAGTATACTCTTGGCACAAGCGAGTCCGCAAGTGAATTTAAGGTTGACAAGGAGTCTCATACTCTTACTCCACCGACAGATGCAGAGGAAGTTCAGTATATCGTTAGATATAACAAGACTGTAAAGAGCGGTGCAAAGATTACTATTTCCGGCAATAAGTATCCGAAGGCACACGAGTTATTCTTCAAAGCCATTGTTGTTGATAAGTGTGATACAGAAAACTACAAGGCAGCGGTTATTCATATTCCGTCCTTTATGCCGAGTCCAGAGGTTACTATTGCTCTTCAGGGTGGCGACTCTCAGACAATGGACTACACAGGCGCAATCCTCACAGATACATGTTCTGTTAACCAGACTATGGTTGAGATCTACTACATCGACGAAGAGGAAGACGTTTAATAATCGATTTTGGCCGTGGGATGAGGAATTGTCCCACGGTTATTTTAGGAGGTCCAATTGAAAGATTATAGAACCTGTGTGGTATGTAGAAAACAGTATTCTTTTTGTCCGAAATGTGGAAAAGATAAGGATAAGCCATTATGGTTGTTCACTTTTTGCTCCGAAGAGTGTAAAAACATTTATGAAACAATGTCCTTATATGAGAATAATGAGATTTCTGCGAATGATGCGAAAGATAAACTTGATAAATTAAAACTTGATGATGAATCATTAGTAGGCAGCTACAGAGAAACATTCAAGAAAATTAAATCGTCTCTTGAAAAAGAAGAGATGAAAAAAGAGAATAATGTTGAGTCTGACAATTTATCGGATTCTAAGAAAATTAAAGCTTTTAGATTTTCCAAAAAGGAACTTAACGATGTTGAACAGTGATTTTTTAATTCCAAATATTTAGGGAATATAACATTACTGTTTGATGTTGTATTCCCTATTTTTTACGACGGAAAGGATTGAGCGGATTATTGATTGAAACTAATTTAAAATCTCGAAATTATGATTATCACGAGGTTGTAAGAATAGTTAATCCAAAACAATACTTGTTATATATAAAGAATGGTGTGTTCCCAATCGACTTGTATACAAGTGTTGACGGAGAGACGGGCAATATTATTTTGGCAATGATTTTTCTAAAAGCTGATACCACTGAAGTTTATAAAAAGTGGTGCAGTTATGATTTGAAATAGAGGTAAATTATTATGGATTTTTTACAGAATTATATGATGCCGGTAGTAGTTGGCATTTGCTTATGCGTAGGTTTTGTTTTAAAGAAGTGGGTAAAGGACGTAGATAATAAATACATTCCGACTATTTGCGCTTTACTTGGCGTTGTCATCGCAGCCTGGATCCAGGGATGGATGCTTACTCCGGAGGTTGTACTGTCTGGTCTCATTTCCGGTTTGGCAAGTACGGGTCTTCATCAGGTATTCAAACAGTATCTTGAAAAGGATTCTACCGCAACGATTACTGAAGATAAGATGGAAAAGAGTGAGTAAGTGCAAAAATACCATTTAGTGTTGGATCAGAGTGTTGTTGACAAGTACAACACTTATTATTTTAAGAGCCATCCTCGTGCCAGAAAGAAGCCTATCGAGCATAGTTATCACCCAAGTTTAAACACATGGATTATTCTTCCAAGGATTCAAATGAATCAATTAAAACAAAAGTGGAAGGATTTTGTGGTTTTCTGGATAAATGACTTAGGGTTAAATGGAAAGAAATTGAATGAGTTCGATGCAACCTTTACTACATATATGCCTACAAAGCGGAGAATAGATTGCGATAATACCGTTCCAAAATTTATCTTGGATTCGTTTACCGAATCAGGTTTTATCGTAGATGATGACGGAAAACACTTAAGATCATTAACACTTAAAACAGGATATGACAAAGAAAATCCGAGAACAGAAATTGATATTATCTGTTACGACGAAAAGGAGAAAAAGGATTAAATGGAAAAAATTGGAATTAAAGCGTTTGTGGAAAAATATGAAAACTGTGCAACAGAAAAAGTAAAGAAAGATTGTTTAAAGGATTATCTTGAAGTAAAAAGATATATTCCTTTTAATTTAAAAGTAGCGTTGGCAGAGAGTCTTGTACGCACTACATGTTTTGAAACTATCGAGAAGAAAGATCTCGATGGAAAAGTGATTAGAGAGAAAACCGGCAGAGTTAAAAATGATTCTGTTGGAAGAACACTTCTCTTCTATCGCATCATTGTGGAGCAGTATACGAACTTAACAGTAGAAACCGAAGGATTTTATGAGGAATATGATCTGCTCAGATCCTCCGGAATTCTTGAATATATTCTTGCATCAATTCCAGAAGATGAACGTGCAGAATTTTCCCGTATTATTGATATGAAGGTATCAGATACGCTTTCCTATTATGATTCACCACAGAAGTTTGTAAGTGATCAAGTGGAACGTTTTGGGACTCTTATTGGAGTAACACTGAATCCATTTCTTGAGAAACTTGCAGACCAGCTTGGAGAGCTGGACGAGGAACATATCAACAAGCTTGCGAAAATTGTGGCTGCCGGTTCGAAGCTGAAAATCCTAAAATAAAGCGAGATAATATGAATAACAAGGATCTTATCGAGGAACTAATCACGACAATTGAAGATGAATTCAATAAATCAAATTCAATAAGATACTATTGCAATGATGGTACAGAAATTGCCACAGATGTTGGATATGTTGCCGAATGGTTTGAAGAATATAAAGAAGTTTTAAGAAGAAGATATTGCAATTAAAGACAGTATATAAAATTCGAGTTTCAAACGGAAAATAAAATGGGCGTCGTACCTGGTTTGGCACGAACACCCATTTTATGTCTTTCATAATTTTTCCCTCTTGTGCCGTTAGTCCTTAAAAAAGGAACAATGGATTTTTAAAAAGCCAATCTTTACTTCTAAGTCTTTCATACGGTGGTGTCGTACATAAAGACAAATCGGAAGACCGACCATTAGTAATATAATGACGATAAAGACGAACGTCGCCATTTATATACTCCTTTCTGGCGCAAGAGCCATAGACCTTCGATGGCGTGTCATGCGTACCTGACATTACCATATTCACTCCCGTGATCCCCCACGGGTCCAAGTGCATAGGGCGGAAGGCTGAACAATATTATTATACACTTAAAATGTCGAAATTTGCAACCTCTCATGCGGTCAAATGTATGAGGGGTATTTTTATGTAAAAAATCAGGAGGTTATTTATGGCACTTAGTAAAGAAGCGCAAAAAAGATTAAAACAGCTCGGAAAGGCAAAAGCAAATAGTCTGGCGAAAGAAGCTTCACAGAAATTAACAGATTTCACAGAACGGCTTGTGGACTGGTACTACTCCGATCCGATTAAATTTGACTACCGCTGGCATTACAAAAGAACCTATAACCTCTATGGTGGTTATGAAAAATATCTGAAAAATGGTTCTGTTTATTTTGGCGGTGTGAAGATCCCAGGACCGATGGAAAGCTATCCTGGCGTTAGTGGAACTCCAATTACACCATGGGGATTTATGAGCACATATATCTATAATCCTGCTGGCACATGGCATGGTGGTAATTATCATGGCGGGTATGGAGAACCGGCAAGTTTTTCTTTTTATAACGAGTTACACAAATACCACGATGATCTTAAAGATGAGTATCGAAAAAGATTATCTATTTGAGTGAAAGGACGTGAAAATAAATGGCGAATAATTCAGATATTATTAAAATTGGGTTCGATTATGAATCCGGTTTAGCTGAGTTTATAAAGAATTATAACGGCACTATGGGCCAAGTTCAGAAAAGTGCCGATGGAAATAGAATTGAGATTCAGTTTGATGTTTCAGATAAAGATGTGATTAAGAAAATTTCCGCTATTCAAGGGGATTTTAAAAATGTAAAAATTGAGCTAAATGGGAAAGAATTAACTCAGCAACTTTCTTCTATTGAAGCAATTAAAGATGTCCTAATTAGTATCATCAAAATGGTCAACGATGGTATAAAAATCGACTCTATTTTAAACCTTGATAAAACATTTTCTCAAGTTAATGATTTAAAAAAACAAATTTCCGATCTTAAATCAAGTATGGAAAAAATGCATACGGATAATGATATTGCCGAAGCTTGGAATGAGGGATTCCGTGTAGGTGGTGAAGAGCTTGAGCATTTTAGAGAGTCTGCACTTGAGAGCACTAATGTAATTTTTAAACTCAGAAAAGAACTTGAGAACTTACAAGCTGAAAACCAACGGCTCGCTGGTAGCAATGATTATTTTAAAGGCATTACTGATAGTTTGTCGCAATCTCTTGATGAAGCAAAATCTGAAATTGCAGACCTACAAAAACAGTTAGAGACACTGTTAAAAGCATCTCCTAAAACGAATATTTCAACACCAAAAAATACCTCTCCTGACGCCGCAGGAGCCTCTGCAGAAGACTCTAAGGTTTCTATTGAAGGAGAAGGCAAGGCTGCTGATGAAGCGGGGAAAAGTTTTAATAAGGCGTCTCAGGCAAAGCAAGAATTTGTCGATGTAAATAAGAAGGTAAAACAGAGTGCCGAATCTTCTGCTGATGCTGTAAAGAAAGAAGCCGAAGCCGCAAAGCAGGTGGACTTCACACCGAACACAGAAGGCTTCGATGAGATTGTTGCGAAGTTCAAATACTTAGAACAATATAGAGATCAGATTGAGAAGCTTGTTAAGATTTCTAAAAAAAATAAAGATGGCAGTTACGATGTATCTTATAATGCAAGATTAAAAAGTGGAACTACTGTTGATCTTGGAGAAAGTAGCACTCCACAAATACTAAAAGCCAATGAAGTCGCTTTTAATGCCAAAGCGGAAAATCAAGAGGAAGTAAAAGCTCGACAAGAAGCTGTTGATCAAATGCGGATTGCAGAGGCCAATTATGTTGCAGAAAAAGAACGACTTCTAAACGAAGGAAAAAAACAAGCGGAACAAGTTGCGGAACAAGAGGCTTCTGAAAGGAAGGCCATTGTTGAAAAAATGCAACTCGATGAGTCTGACTACATTAACGAGCGGGAACGTCTTTTAAACGAGGGTAAGAAACAGGCTGAAGAGGTTGCAAATCAAGAGACTATTGAACGGCAAAAGGCTGTTGATGAAATGCGACTTGTTGAAGCGAATTATCTTGATGAGCGCGAAAAATTGTTGAACGAGGGAAAACACCAGGCCGAGGAAGCTGCCCAAGAAGAACTCAAAGTTCGTCAAAACATAGTTACTCAAATGCAGATCGATGAAGCTAATTACCTTGCAGAAAGAGAACGACTTTTAGACGAGGGTGCAAAACAGGCTGAAAATGTCGCAAGTCAAGAGGCCGCTGAGAGAGAAAAAGTTCTTAATCAAATGCGGCTTGAAGAAGCTGACTATGTTAATGAACGTGAGCGACTTTTAAAAGAGGGCGAACAACAAGTTGAAGAAATCTCCAAACAGGAAGCTGCGGAAAGACAAGCTGTTGTTGAGAAAATGCAGATTGATGAGGCTAACTACCTCAATGAACGCGAGAAACTGCTAAATGAAGGAAAATTACAAGCAGAACAGGCGGCACGAGAGGAAGTTAAGGCTCGGCAGGACGCCGTTGATAAAATGCGTCTCGCGGAAGCCGATTATATTGCAGAAAGAGAACGCCTATTAAAAGAAGGCGAACAGCAAGAAAAAAATATCTCTAAGTCTAATACACAGACACGGCTACAATCGCTTCGCGGTTCTTTCGGCGATACCGAAATTGGGTCAAGTCGTTTTGATCAGATGTTTCCTAAAATCGAAAGCCAAATTGAGAAGCTTAACAAATCTCTCGACAAGGGAAGCATTTCCATTGATGAATATAAAAAGAAAGTCGATGAACTTCTCGACAAAAAAGTTTCCAATTCAATCAGCGATTCGATGGTACAGGCCATTAATGAACAAAAATCTCAACTGAAAGAAGCCACTACTGAGATGCAGAAAGTCATTAATGACACTGCGAATAAAATCAAAACCGGTAAACCGGTAGATGGTATGCGTTCTTCTGATTATTCTGCGATGATGGATAAATACAAGGCAGAATTAGAGGAACTTCGTACCCTTCAGGCGACAGTAAGTAAACAGGATTACGTTTCTGCCGCACAGTTAAAGCAGTTTGATGACCTCAGGAAGAAACTCAAAGATTCTGAAACTTCCTTTAAAACACTGTCGGCTGCTGAAAAAGGGTCTACTGACCTATCCAGAGAGAAACTGTATAGTAAAATTGGAGAATATCTTCAAAAGAACTCTGGAATGGCGAAGGAATTCAAGATTCAGCTGAAAGCTCTGCAAAAACAGTTAGAGGATCAGGGACCGAATGCGAACGTAAGTGATCTTACTGCTCAGTTCATCCGGTTACAGTCCCAGATCCGAGAAGCAGGACAAGAAGGACGGAGTTTTTTAGATGTTCTTAAGGACAAGGCATTTTATGGTTTTGTCGGCCAGCTCGGTACATATTTTGGTTTTAATGACTTTGTAAGATATATTGGTGAAGGTGTAAACACTGTACGTGAATTAGATACCGCTATGACAGAAATGCGTAAGGTATCTGATGAGTCAGTAACATCTTTAAAGAGTTTCCAAGAGGAAAGTTTTAATATTGCGAATGCTGTTGGAACGACTGCTCTTCAAATACAAAACTCCACGGCTGACTGGATGAGATTGGGTCTCTCATTGGAGGATGCAAAAGAGGCTGCGAAGGATGCAAATATCCTTTTAAATGTATCTGAATTTGATAACATTGAAGATGCAACGAAGTCTCTTGTGTCTATGTCTCAGGCTTATAAAGATCTGGACAAATTAACCATAGTCGATAAGCTCAATGAAGTAGGCAACAATTATGCGATCTCGACTGATGAGTTAGCATCTGCTCTTCAAAGGTCTTCAGCTACCCTTTCTCTTATGGGAAACACAATCGATGAAGCTGCGGCCCTTGTGACTACGGCGAATGCAACGATTCAGGACGCAGATAGTGTCGCGGCAGGTCTCCGCACGATTTCTTTAAGATTGGTTGGTACATCTGAAGCCGAAGAAGAATTATCCGCAATGAACGAGGAAGTTGATGCCTTTGTAAAGGCAACAAATTCCAAAAAACAACAAATCATTAAGGATTATACCGCAGTTGCATCGAACCAGTACAAAGGGTTTGACATCCTTGATGATAACGGAAATTATAAAAATACCTATGAAATTCTTTTAGGAATTGCAAAAGTATATAAAGAGATTCAAGAACAAGACAAAAAACTTGGTACAAACCATGCTATGGCTTTAATTGAAGAGCTGGCCGGTAAGAACCGTTCGAATATTGCATCTGCAATTTTACAGGATCCCAAACAGCTTGAAGAGGTTTTAAAATCATCTCAGGAAGCAAACGGTTCTGCTCTTGAAGAACTTAACAAACAACTCGAAAGTGTCGATGGTCGTATTCAGAAACTCACCAATCGATGCCAAGAATTCTGGGCAACTGTAATCGATACAGACACAGTTAAAACTGGAATTTCATTATTAACAGATCTTGTATCCGGTGCTACTGCTCTTGTAGATAAGCTCGGTACTCTTCCAACAGCCCTTGGTGCTCTTGGAGCCGCATTAAGCGTAAAAAACGTTGGTGGGCGTAAAATGTTTCGCCTCTTGAATATGCCAACAGCATAGATGTTCTATCGGATACAATAGTTTAAACTATGCCAGCCGTGAGATACACGGTGGTAAATAAATAACAGAGACAATAAGCGGGAATGAAGTACAACGGCTGCGTAATGGCAGCGTATCACTACTCTCCTATTGTGGCGACACAATCAGGATCGTAAAAACGTGACGCTCGACAAATCCGCTGGGACAGATCTCTATGAGATAAGCCCTCACAGTAGCGACAACTCTCACACTGAATTATATGAAACGATGTCCAGTGAATATGCGCTCGGTACTGCTCGTTTTGCCGCGAGTAAAAATAACGGCGGGGTTTCTGCATACCGTCAGTTTGAAGAAATGCAGAAAAATATTATTCGTCCCAATTTACGATGCAATGGCACAAAAGAAAAAGGAGACCACCTGCTGGGAACAGGCAGTCTCCAATTTTGAGATAAAAGGATTTTTTACATTATGTTAAAAGAATGAATTAATCTTAATGCTTTGGTTTTTTAAAGAATTTTCCAACCAGGTTCAATTTTCCTGCAAGCAGGTCAACGTCAAGTCTAAAAGACTCTACACCGGACGAGAAAATTCCATGGACTATGTAGAAACAAAGCACTAATAGTCCTAAGATAATAATCGTAGAATTCTCCATTTTTCACCTCCCATCTGCACATAGTACACAGAAGAGGAATTATTGTACGGAGAACCCGTTGATGTGTTTCAAACACTCAGATTTGTCCTTTCTTTTTACATATGCCTTTTTTTCGCGCAAAGCGCTCCCACAGACGCTTTTGCCCAGCATATCATCGTGGAACACAAACCGCAATGTGGTCATACGGTTATGGTATGCTTGCTGTTATTGTATCATAAATTGGGATGAATTACTACAAAATAGACTGTTTTTCGATCTTCATTTTTCGAAGATTTCGAAAAGTATTTAAATTTAGTGTGGACATTTATATTTAAATATGTTATCTTGAAAATATAATAATTTTCAGGAGGCATACAATGATTGATATTAACAACAAAACTGTGTCCATCTTTTCTATACTAAAAGATATCAAAAAAGACAAATATAATTTTGAATTGCCTGTTCAGCGTCGTGAAGGAATTTGGAAACCGGCAGAAAAGAGTTTGTTCATCGACTCTATTCTGCGAAACTATCCTATTTATCCAGCATTGATTAACAAACATAGCGATACTGAAAAAATGGATGTAGTAGACTTCAAACAGCGTTTTACTACACTTCGTGATTTCAGCAATGATAAGCTTAAATTATCAGCGTCTTTAAAACCAATCAATATAAACGGAACAATTTACGAAATTGCCGGAAAGAAATTTTCTGCACTTGACGACGAGGTAAAGGATGAATTTAATAAGAGACAACTTTCTCTTTTGATCATGACCGATGCGACACCGGAAGAGATTGCCGACATCTTCTCTCGTATCAATATGGGACATCAGCTTACACCTGGTCAGATGAGATCTGCTTACGAAAGCGATGCAGTTAGAGCTTCTGTGTATGAAATTGCAGATTATGCATTTATTGCTAATTCAGTCGGAAAAGCAAAAATTAAATCCAATGGTGATCGTGATCTTGTTCGTCAGACGCTTATGCTCATTGAAAACGGTAATGGTTTTGAACTCAATTCATTTAGAAAAGACGACATGAAAAAGTTCATTGAGTATTATAACGGCGCTCTTGAATCGGATGAGACGAAGGCATCTGTTATCGAAAGAACTAATATTCTTAAAAACGCACTCGTCAAATTGAATGAAAGATATCCTGATGGTCTTAAGAGCAATCTTTCCAGTGTTCCAATGATTATTTATGGATTGTATAAAACAATCAAGGATCACAAGTCAACAGAGGCATATTTTAATTGGTTAGATGCGTTCATTTCAGATCTTGTTAATAATGAAGAATACATGCAGTATTGTAAAGTTGGTACGGCTGGAAAAGATAACGTTATTGGACGTTATGAATATTTCAGAAACGTATTAAGAAATTTACAGTAGGAATTTTCAAAGGAGTCGGCGACGGCTCCTTTTGTATTTCAATAAACTACTATTATATTTTTCCAGTAATCTCCTAATGAATATTATGAAAATAATGGTATGATATTCTTCGAGGAGGTGAAATATTGAATAAGACAAATAATAGTTACTTCAAAATTATTTGCGAAGAAGTTACTCCATTCGAAAAAATAATCCACGAAGATCGAAACTTCGGGACTTTCGAGGAAGTGAATGCTTTTGTCGCAAGTAAGTTACATAAATACCCAAATGCAAAATGGGAACTTTATGTAATTGAGAAAGTCAATTTTGTTGTCTTGAAGAAATGACAACGGCTGCCCTTATGGGCGGTCGTTTTTTGTATTTAAAATATATCGTGCTCCGCCGGATCACGGTGCTCGAGCACTTATGAGATTTATATGCGAAAATATGTTCTGGTAGAATTATGTAAAAATCCGTCGTATAATAGTAAGAAATATTATTAGGCGGTGAAAAAATGAGTGAGATAAACGAATCAGAAACAAAAAGGCATGAAGATTTTTACAATGTGGCTGTATATATTGATTACGAAAATGTAGTTAAAATATTAATGAAGGATCATGCTAATCCTATACATGATCAGTTTTTCGATAAGTTAAGAGTTTGGGCAAAAGAAAAAAATATGCGTCTTGTTAAAACTGCGGTTTATTGCAATTTTGACGTTGAATATCTATATGAATCTCACCATCAGTCTTTGTTGCAATCATATGGCGTTGAAACCATTCATACTTCAAACCAAGGTAAGAACTATGCAGATTTGAAAATTGCTATTGATGTTTTAAATGAGATGTATACAAATAGCAACATAGATGAATTTATTATAATGTCGAACGACAAAGATATGACGCCGTTATTGAATACAATTAAGGCGAATAAACGTAGAGTTTCGGTTATCACAACAGGCAACGCTTATAATAAATCTTTGGTTGAATTTGCAGACGATCATTTTGAATATAAGGATATTATTGCAACACGTATCGAATTCGAGCCATATATTGTTTCTCTTTCCAAAAAATCGTATTCAAATATATTTAGCAATGTACAAAAAGGGATTGATTCTTTTAAAAAAGAAAAAGAAAAAAATAAAAAAGCAACGTTTTCAAAGCATGTTTATTTAAGCAATATAATTGAAAATCATGCAAAATTCTATCATATAATGAAATATGAATTGCTTTCTTTAATGGCACAACGTTATGGCAGAGGCGATTTATTCTTTTATACTAAAGGAAATCAAAATGATTTTGATCAGTTATGCCTATTGCCAAAAGATTTTAAATCTACTTTTATAGAATATGGAATTATTTCAGAAAAAGACATATGCAAAATAAATGTAACCGAACTTGCAAATAAAAAATATGATGAATATCTTAAATAGATATTGACATTGACCAAGAGTCAATGTATAATATATACAAAATTATAAAAACTATATTAAACCTACGTAAGGCAAAGCGGAGAATGTCGTCCAAATGGGCTGGCGCCCGCGTGTTTTCGCAAACGAATATCTGCAATGCCCCTGGTTGGTTGGCACCCGTACAAATTGCGCATACTGTACGGGTGTTTTTATCACTAAAACAGTCAAGGCATCCGACATTGGATGCCTTTTATTATTATATCTTTCTACTCTCCTATCTTAAAAATCACTTCCGCACTCATTGCAGTGCCACTGTTTGCTTATTAGCCAAGAAGAAGTTTTATTATCACTGCAATAAGTAATATAGCAAAAAGAAGTTTAGGATAAAAAAGCCAAGCAATGAAGTATAGAACTATAATGACTTTTTGACCATTTGTAAGAAACATATAACAATTACCTCTTTAAAATTTGCTCAAAGATTATCAAAATGTTCTATAAGATTATTAAGCATTTTTAGTGAATTATATTAAGCATATTTTTTGTACCATCAATGAAGTTTTGTAATGCATTGGGATCAGTCAACATTGCGGTTCCAAGCGCTCCTGTAATAGTGGAAATGGCTTTAACAGATCCAACACCAACCTTTTTGCAACGCTCTTTTACTGCGTTCCATGCGGTATCGTTTCTAATATTGTTAAGGAGTTCATTTCCGCGCAAACTAAGGGAGGTTATATCGATATTGAAAAGCGTATTATTCGGACCATAAACAGGTGTCCTATTAATATTAAAATATCCTTCTTCGAAAAGTAATTGGATTGCATATGTGATTTCTTCGTCATTAAAATCGTTGCCGCGCAATGCCTTGCTTATTTCTCTTGGCTGAATTATTTTATATATAGTTGTGTTAGGTTCATATCCAGAATTTGCTTCAACGTATAATAAAATTTTTCTTATACAGTCGTAATTTAATTTCATACTCTTATCCTCCATTATAGAAAGTAGGTGTTTAAATGATTTTTAATCATACCACAAAGACTTGCAATGAGATTGATTATTGCCTTTCTCACGCACATGATTTAACCGACGAGCAACATGAATATGGTTGTTTATGGCGTCTCAAACTTGCTCAAGCAATCATTGAAGATCTCGGCGGAGACAATGCAGAACGCATCGCAAAAATCATGCTTTCCGTTTGTGAAAATAATTTCGGCTAAAAATCGCTCCCACAATCATTGCAGTGCCGCTGTTTATATTATTTTTCTTTGACGTATGATTTACTGAACAGTTTGTTATCTACAACGTAGTAAAGAATAAACCAATTTCCATTTGCGCTTTGTGTATAGATAATGTCGCCTTTCTTTTTGTATTTTACAAACTGACTACTATCATCATTACAATTATCATGGTGAATACAATAATGATAATTTCCGTTCTTATCAAAAACTTGTCCTTCGTCAAGGTTAGAACCGTCGTTATGAAGGTACAAATCAAATGTGTTTCCTTTTGGGATATCTATATCATAATAATATCCCAACATGTTTTTGTATTTAAAAAGAGAACGACTGTTATCAAGTGAAAATTCTATAACGTCAGATGTAACATTGTTTATATCTTCTAATTTACCACTTATAGTATTCTCTTTTTCTTTTTTACCATTTAGTTCGTATAGGACTTCATTAAACGTATTGTCGTTATTAACAGTAATTGTATCTTTTTGAAGATAACCTATTTCCTTGTCTCCTAACGATTGTATATACGTTCCAGGCAATTCGGTGTCGTATGATGTATCTTTTTCATAATTGGCGCATCCAGTTAAAAGACCAAGACATAAAGCCCCCATTAAAAATATTTTTTTATTTTTCATACCGTTCCTCCATATATTCATACTCTTCAAACAAGTATAGCACAAAATGGTACGATATTCAAGAAAAGTGCATTGGAAGAACTAATTGGCTTGTCGTCTAATAGCACTCCTGCGCTTACGACGTCTACGCAATCACTAAATGATGCACAAGTAGTATTGGATTTATATAACGAGCATCTTAAAAACGGAACTTTAACCCAGGAAAATTGGAATAGCATATTAGAGCAATCTACTTTTGATGTTGCGGATTATTTAGTGAAGAACAAAGGGCTTGAAGCATCGATGGTAGGATTTAAACTATCATTAGAAGGATCAGTCACCGGACTCAAGAAAGTATGCTTGGCACTTAATGAATATAATTCTTATGGCGAAAAAAGCTCTAGTGACCAAAAGTTGTTTGCAAAAGAAATTGGCAAAACAAACGGAAGCTTATCTTCGTACCTTTTAGGACTGAACGGAGTAAAGGCTTCGCTTGGCGGGTATGTTACTTCTTTAATAGCTTCTACCGCGCAAACAATAGCTTTGAATGTTGCGGTCACGGCTCTAAACGCAGCATTAACTATGGGAATAGGAGTTGCTATTTCTATAGCATCTGCCGCGTTTACCAAGTGGATAAACAAATCTAAAGAAGTTGCCAAAGCCGCAGAAAATGCGAAAGATAGCATTAAGTCTATCAGAGAAGAATTATCATCAAATGTTGGTAGTGTCAATGAGGCAAAGGAAAGATACGCGGAGTTAGCTCAAAATGTAGAAAATCTCGGAAAAGCAAACCAAAGTAAAGGTACTCTTTCTGATGAGGATTATAAAGAATTTCTTAATACAAGTAATCAGCTTGCGGACATTTTTCCATCGCTTACTGTTGGATATGATGAAAATGGTAATGCGCTTTTAAATCTTGCTGGAAATGTAGATACTATTGTTTCATCTTTGGATTCTCTTCTTGAAAAAGAAAAAGAAGTTGCAAACCAGAAAATTATGGAAGAATTTCCAGATGTTTTTTCTGGTGCAATGCAGAATATCGACGAATTAAAAAAGAAAGTTCAAGATGCTCAAGATGAATTTGATAGATATGCAGATATGCAATACCAGGTCATTAACGGTGGCTCTCGTGCTTTTGACAATAGAAGTAATGGAGTCGGAACTTTTACAAACTACAAAGGCGATACGGTATTCCAAACAGTTGGATCCTACACTGGATTGCTTGATGAACTTGGAATAGCATATAAAACTGCTATTATTGAAAATGGTGCAGGAACTTTAGTTCAAATTGTAGGAGATGCAAATGATGCCCTGATTCAAAAGGTCGATGAATCTCGTAATGCATTACAATCCGCAAAAGACGACCTCAAAACAGAAACATCTTCTATCTCTCAATATTTAAATACTTGGTTACAGACAGAGTTTACTTATCAAGGACTAAATGATTCTGGATTACAAAATGCAGTTCAGAACATGTTACTAAACTTTGATTTCTCGAATCTTCCTGATGGCGTAGATTCCAACTGGGCAAGTGTTAGCGAGTATTTGAGAAATAATATTCTTCAAGCAATTTATGATGCGCAGAATGATCCAGAGATTTCCACTGCTCTCTCTCAGGTATTTACAAATGCAGAACTTGACCCAAATGAAAAAGCAGATTTTCTTGAAAAAATCAAGAATTATTTCGGAGAAGATAGTGAGATTGTCGTAACACTAAAGCCGGTTATTGATGACACAACTTCTTTACAGAAATCCTATAATGATGCCATAAATAAATTTGGTGATTCTGGTTCTGGCAAGTTGGAAAATTTCTTTAAGAAAAAAGGAATTAACACTCAGGAAGAAATTGATTATTGGAATAAAGTAACCGCCGGTGCTACAAATGCAACTGTTGCAATTCAAAAATATGCGAAAGCAAAATCCAGTGACGAGGTTACAAAACCATTCACAAAGTCCGAGATGATTTCTGAAATCAACGGTCTCTCCGAAGGTTTTGAAGAGCTGGATAAGATCATGGCTTCGGTTGTTGATAAGGACAAAGCCTTCGACTTCTCTCTTCTCGACGATAAGAAATTCAAAGATAATTTCCAAGATTATACCAAGGAGTATAACAACTTCATTGAAACCATCACGAAACATCCGAAGGATATTAAGGCTTGTCAGAGTGCGTTCGACGACTTAACCACAGCATATCTTTATAATTCAGATGTAATGAAGGGGTTAAGTGATGATACTGCAGATGTTGCAGCTCAATATCTGAAACTCATGGGTGTCTCTAACTCCGAAGAAGTTGTTGCTTCTGCACTCGCACAGAAACATGCTGAAGCTGCATGGAATAGTCGAGACCTTTCCAATGCCACGGCAGATGAAATTGACGCACTGGCAAATGAGTCAGAACAGACTGACCAGAATAGAGAATCCTTCAAACTCTATATCGCACAGAAAATTCTTGCGAGCGATGCTTTTGACCCAACTGGAGATATTACTGCTCTTTCCAAAATCGTAGAGTCATTGGGAATTGCTTCGAACGCATGGATTAAGTACAACGCTTTAAGAAATCAAATCCTGCAAATGGATGCGACAGCTCATGTTAGCAATGGTCGTACTTATTATAGTTATACTTCAAAAGACAAAAATGGGAATACTGTAAACCACCTTGCAACTCAAGAAGAATACGATAACTATAATAAGCAGATGGAAAATCAGTTAAACGATTTTTCTGATGATATTACAGCGAAACTTAAGGCGGACATGAGAGTGTCTAATACTGGAGGCAATAAGACCTCCAACAAGAATTCTTCTAATTCTAAGGGTAAAACCAAAAAAGACCCAACCACCTTCGATTGGATGGAACGCAAGCTTACGATCCTTGACAAACAGACTTCCACTCTTCAAGATAAGATTGACAACCTTGTAGGTTATAAAGCAAAAAACCAAGTAACCGATACGGTTCTTGACCTGTTAGGTGATAAACTCACGACTCTTGAGAAGATGTCTGCCCATTATCAGGAACAGCTCAACTCTATCGACCTGCCGGAAGAATGGATTGAGGAGATTCAGAGCGGTGCATACGACATTGACTCACTTGATTCCGATAAGGACAAGAAGCTCATTAAGAAGATTCAAGACTACCAGACATGGTACGATAAGATTCAAGACTGCAAAGATAAGATCGACGAAACGACCAAATCCATCAAGGAAATGAATCTTTCCAAGCTGGACAACATCATTGATCAGTTCGACCAGACACGTGATATCCTATCCCAGATCATCGACACCGAGAAAGATCTACTTGACCTGCGTGAGCAACAGGGTGAGAAAATCAGTGCCAACGATTATATTTCTTTGGCGAATAAACAATATGAAGCTACCAAGCAAAATATTGAAGAATATAACCGTCTCTCTGCCGAGATGTCCAAACTGAATCTGAAACGTGGTTCTGAGGAATGGAAGAAATATAACGATCAGCTTCAAGACCTCAAGGATAACATGATTGCCGCCGCCGATGCAGTTGAATCTTATAAGGATGCAATGACAGAACTTGTCTACAAGGATCTGGATGATTATAAGAACAAACTGGATTCTCTAAACGGTACAATCGGAACGATGAGCGGATTGATCGGTGATACGAACCTTGTTGATGATAATGGCGAACTTACCGATCGTGGTCTCGCACAGTTAGCATTATACGCACAGCAGTTATCCAATGCAAAGCACGAAGCGGCTGAGTATGACAATGCGATTGATTCTCTGAATGATGCGCTCCGCACAGGACTTATCACACAGGACGAGTACAACTCCATGCTCTATGAGTACAAGTCTGCACAGGAGTCTGCCGTGTCTTCTGTTAAGGATGCAAGAGATTCTATTCTGGCACTTGTGAAGGATGGAATCCAGGCGGAAATTGATGCAAGGAAAGAAGCGACTGACCAGGCAAAAGCCCAACTGGAAGCCGAAGAAGATCTCCATAATTATCAAGAATCTATTGCTGACAAGCAGAGTAATATCGCAAAGCTTCAGCGTCAGATTGCGGCATTATCCGGTTCTACTGATCGTAAGGATATGGCGCAGAAGTTACAGCTTCAACAGGATCTTTATGATGCTCAGAAGGACTTGTATAAGACTCAGCGCGATCATGAATTTGATGAACGCAAGAATGCGCTGGATGATGAATATAACGCATTTGAAGAGTCTAAGCAAAAAGAGATGGAAGAACTCGAAACCGACCTGGACAAGCAGGAAGCTGCTATCAGCAAATATCTGGATAAGGTTAAGAAGGACCACTCTACCGCTTATGATGTTCTGAAGCAATACGGGGAGAATTATAATCTGACAGCAACCGATGATTTGACAGAACCGTGGGAGTCTGCAAGTTCAGCAGCCGATCTCTGTTCTGATGCTATTGGTGAAGTTACTGCGAACATTCAGTATCAGATCAATAGTCTTGATTTCAGTTCACTATATGAACTTGTCAACCTGTTGAATACGATTAAGGGACTTGGCTATGGTGACAGTGATGCTACTAATTCCCAGTGGGAAGATATTTCCGGAACTGGCACATGGCATAAGAGTACCGCGAGTGGACGTTGGTGGTATGGAGCTGATGAAGATAACTATGCTTCTGATGGTATCTATACGATTGATGGCAAGCAGTACGGTTTCAACGGCAAGGGACAGATGGTAACCGGTTGGAGAAATGATATTGGCGATGATGGTACATGGAAGTATTTCGAGCCAAGCAATGGTCAGATGGTTCGTTCTGAATGGAGAAAATCCAAAGATGGAACATGGTACTATCTCGATCACAACGGTGACATGGCTACCGACATGGCTGTTAAAGCAAAGGATGGCGATGGCTACTATTATGTAGATAACGATGGTAAATGGGATGGCACTACTCTTTCCAGTGAAGATGTAAATCGTCTCAAGTACAAGATTGGCTACAAGAATGGTACAACTAATGCAACCCGTGGATATCATCCGGTATTCGAAGATGGTTCAGAAATCATCACACTGAAAGATGGTACGGTTCTGTATCCATTTGAAGGTGGTGAAACTGTTCTGGATCATGCCAAGACGGAGAAGTTTATGAACTCACTTAGAACTACGATGCCGAGATTCACAGACGGATTTAAGAACTCCACATTGGATAATGTCAAGGTGAAAGATGTCGTTCAGACAATCAACATTGATATGCCGATTGGCGGAGTGCTTGATGTAACGACTGCACAGGTTCTTGCACAGAAACTGCCGGAATATCTGTTGAAGAACGGCAAGGTAATCTGCAATATGGTTGCGAAAGACATGACAAAATCGACACGTTGGTAAATAATTAAGGGCGGTTTCGCGCCGCCCTTACTATTGAGAAAAAAGGAATAAACAATATGATATTAGAGGAATTTAATTTAAACGAACAAGCATCCAATAACGAAGAGTTCGAGAAGCTTTTTAATTATTATAGAGATACAAGATACGCACTATCTGATGAATTTGTTATACGTGAAGCATTAAAAATGTATTGTGCACTTCCGCCAGACAAATTTGAGTTAAAAATTCGTCTTTTAGAATTGCTTAAAGACACAGAGCTTTAATTTTTCAGTTCGACTTGGCCAGCGTCGCTAATACTAAAGTTCATTTCTGTGCAATTATGGTTTTTAACGAATGTTCTAACTTGTCCGTCGCAACCATCTTCGTATTTCTTGTGACATGTTACAGTATATAAATTTGTGCATAGGAAAAAAGAATAAACGTGAGGATATGTTCCTCTTTCGGAATAATTATAGTTGTATAAAATTATATAATCTAGTTTTTTATCCTCTGCTAATTGTACCATCTTACGAAATGAGTCAAAATCTCTTGCAATCATAGTGATACCTCCCAATGTATTTTTATAAATACAATATTAGCACTGAGTATGGAAATTTTACAGTCTGAACATTCGTTCTGCAAATTCAAGGAGAAAAAGGAATGAGTTACTGTTTGTCCATAATTAAAGGGACTAAAGGAAAGATGTTTTGCAATCGGAATATTAGTCTTGTTGATTTAATGTGTATAGCTTCTCCGATTTTAAAAACGGCTTATGAAAAGCTTATGACGGAACGAGGATGTTCAGAAAAGGAAGCGAGAAAATTTGTTCTTGAAGAAATTAACAAGAGTTTTGATCTAATAGATTGATTTGGAAGGGGCCGGTGTTAAAGCCAGCCCCTGAGATTGTCGCTGTCAGTTATCAAGAAATGAAGAATCGATAAAATAAAAACATGGAGAGTTTGATTCCTGACTTCAAGATGAACGGTGCGAGAAAGACTGCTTTTTAACGGCGTGGCGGTCTTCTCCAATAATCAGTTACGTGCTCCCATTCGCCAAAACGGAAGCGGTCATAACTGGATACATGGACTGTATAAGGGTATACACACTTGTACATATGCTCTCACCTGCCTTTCTTTCAGAAGTTGAACTTCTTCGGGATTGGCTGACAGCGATTTAGATGTGTTTGTGAGATGGCGTTTCGGGAGGGAAGTACAACGCCCCCCATCTCATTTGTTAAAACATAACAGTATATCGAACACAAAAAAGACGAGCCTAATTCTCAGGTTCGTCTTTCTTATATTGGGGAAAATGACTTGTTACGCTTTTATTGTAGTTTTTATAGAACAAAATAGTAAAGGCAAAACAAGTGTATACGACATATTTTTTAGAAAGGAGGAAGACATGTTTGAAAAATTTGTATATGATGGGACAATGTGTAGCGAGTATGGAATCATCTGTGCGTATTTTGGCAAAGAAGGTTTAATAACGCCAGAAGCTCAAAAAACAGATTTGAAAACAGAGCAAGCACTTCGCGGAAACACATTTAACATTATTTCTCAGGATTATTCTGAACCATTATCTTGTACAATGCAAATCGTAAATAAGGACTTCTCTCCTATTACTTCTATTCAAGAACGAGCGCTAAAAAAATGGCTTTGTCAACGAGGAAAATATAACTGGTTTTGTATTCTTAATGAACGCTATGCAGATACATGGTTTCATGCAAATATAAGCAATCCGAAAATGGAATATTTTTATGGCAGTTACGGTATGGAACTTACGATCAATACTGATGCTCCATATGCTTATTCTGATCAAAGAACTGTAACGGTAAGTTTTAAAGCAGGTGAAATTCTTGAATCGCTTTATGTAGACAATGATGAGGAAATGCCCATTTATCCGGTTTTGACAATTACTCCTGCAAGTGCCGGAACTATTACATTGAAGAATCTTTCTCTCCCAGAAAAAGATAATACTTTGATTATTAAAAACTGTACCGCAGGAGAAGTAATTACTTTAGACTGTAATATGCCATTAGCAATCTCATCGAATCAAAATCATAATATCTATAATGATTTTAATCTCTGGTGGCCGTATCTTATTGATGGTTACAATCGAATTACGGTAGATAGAGATTGTGTTGTAAAGCTGGAATATCGTGAATATAGGAAGGTAGGGATCGTCTGATGGGAATGTTTTCTTATAATTATTATAAAAATCTTAAGCGTCCTGAAGTGTATCTCTCCTATCCTGATAAACGTAAAATTGGTCCCATACAAGTTCGCGAGTTACAAACAGATATTATTGCCAATTCCTGTTGCACTGGAAGTTTTAAAATTTATAGTCATGAGAACGATGTACCAATAGAATTTTATGCTGATGTTGAAATTGGAAAGTATATACTTATTTTAGGTGTAAACTGGTTTAGAATTAATGAGATTAATATTCAAAATGAGGACACAGATAACGAATATAAGGAAGTCTCTTTTGAATCATTAGAATCTGAGCTATCACAAACTTATCTCACATCTTTTGGATCTATGGGAACCGATGATGATGAACAAGGTGGACTTGATAGATACTGTCTTTATAGTCTAACTGATCAGGAACATTCTATCCTACATATCTTTCTCCAAACAAATCCAGGCTGGTCAATTTATTATGTCGATCCGGAAATCTCGAAAGAATATAGAAACTTCCAAGAAGACAGTGTATCATCCTATTCTTTCTTGACTGATACTGTTTCTGATGTCTACGAATGTATTTTTATTTTCGATAGTTTTAATAAAACTGTATCAGCTTATAAGCTTGAAAATCTTGGTAAAGATACCGGTATCACTCTGCAGTATAGGAACCTGATAAAGTCTATTAAAAAGTCTTCGTCTGAAGATGATGTAAAAACAGTATTAACTGTATGCGGTGGAAATGATGATAGAACGAATACTACTCTCGGTATTATTGAGGTAAACATTGGCGGATCTAATCAGATTTATGATTTCAGTCATTACTACCCTATGATGTCAGATGAGCTGAAAAATGCGCTTATTGCATATAAGAAAAAATGTGCAGATAATGAAGCAGCTTATCAGGAAAGGCTTTCTGGTCTAAAGGCAAAATATGAAGAGCTTGGAACATTGCAAAATCATGTTCCAGATGACCATGACACAACAGATTGGACACAATACGGTTTGGCAGAATTAAATGAGAAAGAAGCTATTTATAAGACAAATATGAAGCTTTATATGAATGATTCTGATCAAACATTGTATTCCAAAAACCAAAAACTTCATGCTGCAGTCGAGGCGGAAATCAGTGTTCGCAAATCACAGATCACAGCTAAAGAAAACGAGATTAATGAATATATAAAAACCATTAATGCTCTAATTGTCAACCTCCATGATTTTATTGGTGACAATTTATATCAGCAACTTGGTCCATTTATTCGCGAAGATACTTTGACCGATGACTCTTTTATTGTGACCAATACAATGACTGATGCTGAAGTGCTTGAAATGCAAAAAGCGCTACTCTCTCATGCTTATGAAGAACTGGCAAAGGTATCGTCCCCACAATATACGCTTGAAGTCGATCTTGTAAACTTCACCGTAAACTATGATTATAAGGCTTTTACGGACCAACTCGAAATGTTCAACATTGTCCATATCTCTATGGATGATCCCAATGAAGTCATGGATGTGCGGTTACTTAAGCTTCACATTAATTGGGATGACCCATCTGATTTCAGCGCGACGTTCAGTAACAAAGACACTCTTTCCGAAAAGTGGAATACTTTCCAGACGGTAAAAAAGCAAGTCGAAGATACGGCTTCAAAAGTAGACTTTTCTACCGGTGCATGGAATAAGGCTGCTTCTACTTCTGTCACGATGGATAAGTATATGAACAGTGTTCTGGATGCGGCAAAACAGCAGATTGTCTCCAATGAAAACAATGAGGTTATTATTGATCAGACCGGTATTCTTGCGAAGAAATGGTTGCCGGAAAAGAAATCGTATGATCCAGCACAGCTCTGGATCACAAATAACTGCATCGGCATTACAACGGACAACTGGGAAACAGTTGGAATGGCACTCGGCTATGTAAAGGTTGGAAACGACTACTTTTATGGGGTAGTTGCGGAAAAAATTTTCGGAAGATTATTGATCGGTGAAGGCTTGTACCTTCAAAATCATTCTGGAACATATTCAATCGACGATTCAGGTCTCACCGCTAAAAACGGTTCTTATAAAGTTGGAATCAATCCAAACACTCCATCTGACATTTTCACTATTTCCATTGATAACAAGAAACTTCTCTATGTTGATGCAGATAACAAGAAGCTCAAATTCGAGGGTGATATTGAAAGTAAATCCGGTCATATTGCAAGCTATGTAATATCCGAAAATGACCTGACTTCTGGCAAGGTCGGTATGAGTTCTACTACTACCGCCGGAGCTATTTCTTTCTGGGCCGGAAACACGGATAGAAATAATGCGGCGTTCAGAGTTGACAATAATGGAAAACTTGTTTGCTCAAATGCGGTGATTACTGGTGGAAGCCTGAAGGTTGGAGATAATTTTTCCGTAACATCTGATGGCAAATTAAAAGCTGCCGGTGCTGACGTATCTGGCAAAATCACTGCTTCTTCTGGCAAAATTGCAGGATGGACGATTAGTGGTAATAAGTTGGTTGGAACGTCAGGAAGCTCATATATTGAAGGTGGACGTATTGATATCGGAGACAGTTTTTTCAGTGTTGACTCTGATACTATTAGTCTCGGAGATTTTAAAGTAAATTATACAACCCGTGGCCTATTACAAAGTTATGATGAAGTTACCGGTATGTCCACTGGAGATCTTAATCATGGTGAGTGGTTACTTTGGGCCGGTTGGGAATTTGGAGGTCTAAAAGACCTTCCTCTTTTTGGAGTAAATACAGGACAAGTTCACTGCAATTGTGACTTATATATAAAAGGTCAAAAGGTAGATTTAAGTGCTATTAGCGGCGCTTCTAAACCTGGATCATGGCAGCATGGATGGAAACGTGATGATGCCGACATAGCCTATGACTGGATTCAGGTTACTCCTTCGCGTTTTCCTGGCGATGGAAAACAAGGAGTTTATGATGACCGATATTATAAAGCAAAATATGTTTGGTGGAATGTAAACATTCATTACAGTGACGGGTCAGATTTAGGACCAGATGCATAGGAGTGAAATGGAATATATTACTTTTAGCACAGGAAACATAAAAAAAATGGAATCACTACTGAGTAGGATTGATGGAAAATACAATTTAAACATTGTAACAGAATTATATAAAATTCTTGATTCTGGCGAGCATTCAAAAGAATTTGAAGACGGAATTATTTCCTTTAGAAAGGGAGCAAACCCATCTGAACAATCTGCACAGCTTAAGGAGAAAAAGGAATTGAAAACATCACTAAGTAAAGTTGTTGGAGCTTATTACATTCTTGATAAGTTAAATAATGATCCGACATTATCATTTAAAATACACTATTGGTGTATGCGAAACAATCAGGTATTTCATGACTCTGTGTCTTTCTTTCAAGATGAAAGAAATAAGTTATATAAAGAATACGCAAAGCCTGATGAAGATATTTTTGTAAAATCAAAAGATAATCCTGATATCATTGTTTTTAATATTAAGGACGAAAGTCTTACACAGGAATTTGCAGATAAATTCAATGAGCTTCAGAATATGGAATGTGATATCGAGCCATATAAAATCGATGCTGAATATTTATTCTCTCAGCCAACATTCAATGTTTCTGGACAAGATATTTTTCAGATTGATTTCCTTATTGACGATCCAACAACAAAATAATTCGACACTAAGAAGGGTTTCTACTACCCTTCTTTTTTATTGCTAAAAAGAAAGGAGGGTGACAGGTGGAACTTATTAATGATTTTACGATAGACGTCGGAAAACAGCAGTCGTTTAAATATTTGTGGGCAAAACAATACGATCACAATTCCAGAAGATATCGTCTTGTAATTACGAACCAAAATGTACCTCTTACGCTAACTGGTAAAGAGTATATTGTTCTTTCTCTTGAGGATAGTGGTGGAAACAACTATTCTAATACTTCTTGTCCATTTGGAGATGACGGGTATCCATATATTACATTCACAGATTCAATGCTTTCTCGTGAAGGTGATATTAAATGTGAGCTACGGGTCTATGATCAGAAAGGCGATTCTATTGCAACAACTTTCACTTTTAACATGGAAGTATCTCGAAGTCTTCTAAACCAAAGTCGTATGGTCGAATCGAGTGAGTTTAATATTCTCAACGGTCTAATTTCTCAGGCAATTCAGGTCACGGCACTTTTGGAAGATTTTAAAGAAAATAAGGCTAAAATTGAAAAGTTGATTGCTCAGATAAATGCTGATATCACGTCTTATCGTTCAGATTATAATTCTCTGTCTCAGCAGACACAAGAACTGATCGATCAGATACAGACATTCCTGACAACGGTACAACAGTCTGAAAATGATCGTGTTGCGGCTGAGAATGCCCGTGTACAGGCAGAGCAATTACGACAGTCTGGTTATGAGTCTAAGGCTGCTGAAGTTGAACAGCGCACTGCGGAGGCTATTGCAGAGGTTAAATCTCAAACTACCACTGCCATTTCGGATATGCAGACCGCTTATGATCAAAAAACGCAAGACGTTGAAACGAGGGTTTCAGAGGCTATTTCTGACGCCACAGAAGCCACAGGACGGGCAAATGCGGCTACTGAAAGTGCAAATTCTGCAACAGACAACGCAAAAGCGGCTACAGAGGCTGCTACGACCAGTGCCGCCAGTGCCAATTCTGCCAGAGACGCATGTCTGGCTGCAATCGAAACGCTAAAATACACAATGGTTGATCTGGACGGCGGGGAACCGGATAGTGATGCCAGCTTATATGTAAATGATTACAATGGCGGGGAGCCGTAATCCCCGTCTTTTTTATATGAAAGGAGACAATCATGGATTTTGCAAAAATCAGACCCAGAGGCGGTACAAAAGCACAATGGGAAAAAGCGAACCCAGTTCTCGCAAAGCGTGAAATCGGTGTTCAATGGGAGACAACAATTGGTGTTGGTGAAGTTGTTATTAAAATCGGTGATGGAGTAACTGACTGGCTTAATCTTCCAGAAGCAGTTAAGAGCGATATTACAAAGAAGATTATTGCTGCCCTTGCGGTTGTGTCAGATGATGATCCGGATCTTGCTGATGGAGATTCTCTCGATACACTGTTTGGAAAAATTGCAAAGAAATTTAAATATCTTAAAGACAATAAACTGGACAAGTCTGCACGTTATGATGGTACGGATTCTACTTCCACAGAACTCGTTCCGACAGCAAATGCCCTTAGAGGAGTTAATGCAAAAGCAGACAAGAATGCGTCTGATATCACAACCCTGAATAATAATTTGAGTAATTCGAATGTTTTAAGTTATGGGGCAGACCCTACAGGAGTCCGTGACAGTACCGCAGCGATCCAAAAAGCATTAAGAAGCGGTAAAAAACACGTCATTATTCCATCTGGAACCTATATTTGTAACTGGGCCAGGATCCCGTCGGATGTAAGTGTTCACGGTTATGGTGCCAAATTAGTTGCAACAACAGGTAATGTCATTTTCACCAATGATGCTGATGGCGTTACAGGTGGCTGGAGTGCCAACTCAAATATCATTATCGAAGGTATTGATTTTAGTGCTCCTAATGCAGCCCAGTGTACACCTGTCGGAATGGGACATTGTACGAATGTGGTGATTCGTAACTGTACATTCCATGATATTAAGGTATGGCATTTCATAGAATTTAACAGCTGCAAATCATGCACGATCGATAACTGTTATTTCTACAACTACGGAACTGCGGACGGCGGGTACTCGGAAATGGTACAGTTAGACTACGCTGTAAGCAGCGGCGTTTTCCCGTGGTTTGGACCGTATGACAGCACACCAACGGACGATACAAAAATTGTTAACTGTTCCTTTATCGGAAATTCTGATGTTTTATCAGGCAGAACTCCGGCGGGTATCGGAAATCACACGGGAGGCAGCTGGGTTATCAGAGATACCGAAATTTCGAATTGCTATTTTGAAAATTTAGGTTCAGCATTAAAATTCGTAACGTGCCATGATATAGCTTTTGACAACAACATAGTTAGAGACTGTAATACGGGTATTTACATGGGCGGAAATATCGGCCAGGTACAAATCAGTAATAATACCTTACGTGGACGTTCTAACTGGACATCGAATCTTGATTATCGTGGGATTTTCATTGAATATCTGAATGAAAGTACAATGTTGCAAGTTATTGGCAATAATATTGATCACTTTGGGAATCATGGTGTGGCGCTACAGGGTACTTTTATTAACTGTTTAGACAACCATATCACTTGCAATGGCAAGCACGGTCTGTACACTGGATGGGCTGAATTTGGCTCTAAATATTCTAATAATACCTGTTGGGGAAACAACCGGATAAACGAGGAAAATTCGCCATGTTACGATTTTTACTTTAACCTGACACGTTCCAACTTACCCGCAGATATTTCCGTTGGTGACATTCTCATAAACAACAACAAATTTACGTCCTGCTGTTTTAATGTATCTGATGGTCTTGAAAATACACAGAAAAGTTATTGTTTGTCAAATGTTATAAAGGGTACGTTTGTAAAGACAAGCAATGAGCTTGTAACATATGGAGATAACTGGAACGGCGGTACTCCAACGGACATTGTGATGATTCCGGAAATCGGTAATTTTTATGAGGTTTGGTTAACTTCAACGCAGTTAAATGAAAAAACATGGACAACATTAAATGGATCTGTAAATATCCCATTAGCAGGAACTTATCATATCGAAGGTTATTTTAGCACTAATGCAAGAGCCAACAATAACTATGGATCTGTAAGAATCACAAATTGTTTACCCAGAAATAGTTTTCAGTATACCATAGATGAGAACAGCGATCGTTATATTTATGCGCCTATTGATGTAACGCTTAAACTCGATGCCAACACGACACTCACCTTGGATGTTTGGAGCGGATTAGTTACAACCGGAGATGGATGGATTCGTGCAACAAGAATAGGATAAATTACTCAAATTATTACTCGGAAATTTCCGAGTAATACCCATCTTTAGTTCTACCACTACTCTGCAACTCTTCTATTCTGCGTTGTATTTTCTATAATTTTCCAGCTCAACAAGAGAATAACTCCATATCAAACGATATGGAGGAATTAATTATGATGACAACAGAGATTAGGAACAGAGTGATGGTAGAACTTGGAGACACATTTACTGTTGAGGAATTGCATATGATTGACCTTGCGGTGGCAAAAGCATTACAGGGTGTTCGAATCGAGAAGGAAGAAACTCTTCCGATGTTAGTTGATTCATCGCAGAGTATGTTTGTACGGGAATTTATGGCACGGAAAAGAATCAAGGGATGTAGGCCACGAACGATTGAAGCATATGAGGGATTGCTAAAAGAATTTTCAGGATGGGCAGATGCCGCACGGAGACCTTTGGATCAGGTTAAAGATATAGACATTCTAATTTATTTAGACTGGGTGAAAACGAAAAATAAAGTGAGCGACAGAACATTGGAAAACAAGAGACTGATCTTGTCTTCATTTTATGCGTTCATGCATGATACCGGAAAGATGGCGTGGAACCCTACTCGCACTGTCGATCCAGTTAAATACGCCGCAAAAGTAAGGCATCCTCTTACGGATATGGAGTTGGAAAAGGTAAGGAATACATGCGAAACACCAAGAGAACATGCACTGTTCGAAGTGCTGTATTCTACTGGTTGTCGTGTGTCAGAACTTGTACAGATTAACATTTCAGATATCGATTTTCAAAAACGGTCTCTTGTAGTTATTGGAAAAGGTAATAAGGAGCGCTATGTATTCTTAAATGCAAAGGCGATTTATGCTATCCAGAAATATATGAATTCAAGAGATGATGATAATCCAGCATTGTTTGTATGGAATAATAAGCCACACAATCGATGCAGTAAAGCTGCTGTTGAAACAGTTATTAGGGATCTTGGAAAACGGTCAGGAATTGGTCGTCCATTATTCCCTCACTTATTGCGCCATACTTTTGCAACAGATTTACTTGCTCATGGCGCAAAGATTTATGAGGTATCTCAGATGCTGGGACACGCTCAGATTGAAACCACGAAAATTTATGCCAAGTTGGGCAGCAATGCACTTAGTAATGCTCATGCCCAGTATTTGGCATAATACATATTTTATGAAGGAGATAAACTTTTATGAATATTACTTTAAAAGAAAAAGTATTTAAGATTTATGACAGCGTTGAAAACACAGCAGAAGGTACTCTTACTCTCCGCTTTTTAGCTGAAAAATATGGCATTGACGCCGTCAAGAATTATTTCGGCACAGCCAAAAAGGATGATCTTGATGAGATTGTAAAGACGACCGATGAAGGTGTCCATGTAGTTACATACAACCATTATACAAAAGTTATGGTTAAGGCAGCTTCTAAGACCATTTCCATTGAAAAGGATTCCACTAAGATTGTTAAGAGCCAGAACGAGAACGGTGAAGAAATCGAAGTTGAGGTTCCAACAACTGTTACAGAAGAAGTAGAAGTTGTAGAAGTTGTTCTTAGCTACGAGAACCCGACAGATCGTCTTGTAAAAGAGCTTGATGAAAAAATTAATCCAACAATTGATGTTGAGGAATGCTCACTTGATGAGTTAAAGGCTTGGCAGAAAAAGCAGGTAAACGCAGCTTGTAAAGAAGCTATCGAGGCCGGTGTTGATGTTGAGTTATCAGACGGAAAGACATATCATTTTTCCTATAAGGCAGAGGATCAGATCAATTATGTAGAAATGCGTCAGGAAATCGAACATGATGGTTACACAACGGTTCCATATCATCCAGACAATGGAGACTGCACTATTTATTCTTCTGACGATATGAAGAAGATTATCAAGGCACAGATTGCCAATAAATTTGTACTGACAACTAAGTGTAATGCTTATCATGGAATGATTAAAGATGCCGAAGACAAAGCTGCAGTTTCTGCTGTTGTATGGGGATCTGATTTATCAGAAAAAAGACAGGCTGATTTTAGTAAGATTGTAGCTGCAATGCAGTAATTATTGTTATGCGGGGAGAAATCTCCGCATAATATTCAGACATTTGAATTGATATACAATGTTGATTTTTATTTTCGTTCATGTGCGGTAATAATTTGAGTGGTAAAAGAGTCGTTGATCAATTTACAGCTCCAACAAACACGAAGATTACATATGCATACAAATATGGAAACATGGTCTCACTTACCGTTGTAATGTCTGGTATAAAAGACGGTTGGAATACCATTAACCTAACAACCAAATACAAACTGGCGTGTCCAGCAATTGCCAGCATATCCAAAACAACCATATCAGACAAAAGCATATTTGCATCTTGCACGTTTGATGGCACAAGTATGACAGTTCTTTCCAGCTCTGATTTTAGTGGCGATTTGTCCGCTAATTTTATATTGCTTGTAAAACAGTAGGCACAAAGTGACCATGTATTCTTTTAAATATAAAATTCATCGAGACTTTGGAAATTGTTTTTATGTTTAAATGACAGTTATCTGTAGTTTAATATTTGCTATAAGCCACCCGTACTGTTCCGGTCCAATCTACGGCGTTTTCGCATCTAAATTGAATATAAGAATTATTATAAATTGAGCATGTAACATTTCCTGATGTACCGGCCCAGGATGATATATTTGCAGATACTCCAAATGAACCTTGGGGAAGATTCCATCCACTATAATTAAAATATTTCAGCCCGTTTGCAGACGTTATCCATTGATCAGACGTTATTGTTATACTAATATCGGCATATTGAATCCCTTTTTTCTCCCATTCAGGAACGATCTGAACGGAAGATTGCATATAAATTTCACCAGTCACTGAAACTAAAACGGCGCATGAACCACCAACCAATACAATACCTGTATTATTGTTTGGAGAAAAAGAACCTTTCCATCCAACAATACCTATAAGTGGTTTATTTCCGCTCCAAACAGCTTCGAGTTGCGAGCGAGTAAAATCTGACATATCGACAAAACGGGACTGCATGTCACTATATAATTGAGTGACACGATCAGTTTGATTACTCAAATTATTACAAATAGTTTTTTATACCTCTAATTCTCAGGAGGTGATCTATGAATAAATATACGTCATTCTTCCTGAAAGAACTAATATTATATCTGATTGGCGGAACACTCTACTATTCTATCGAGATTCTTTGGCGAGGATATTCACATTGGTCTATGTATATTCTTGGTGGACTATGCTTTTTATACGCCGGTCTGCAAAATGAATATACTGCTTGGGATTATCCGTTTTGGAAACAAATTGGAAGAGTCGAGACATTTGTTCTTTGTGCGGAATTTATTACGGGATGCGTTGTAAATATTATACTGGGCTGGAATATATGGGACTACTCTTCTCTCCCATTTAATATTCTGGGTCAGGTGTGTTTACCATACGCAATTTTGTGGATTCCGCTCTGTGCTATCGCTATAATCCTCGACGATTACATTAGATATATTTTCTTTCATGAAGAAAAACCACACTATAAATTTTATTAAAAAAAGGAAGTGATATTTTGAATGATATTCTTTCTAATGTACATAAACTATTGACACCTTATAACTATAATTCTGGAGCTACTTCCAGAATTAAATATATTGTGATTCATTATGTCGGTGGAATCGGTTCTGCCGAACAGAATTGCAAATATTATGCTCAAGCAAAACGTGGTGCAAGCGCTCATTATTATGTTGATTTTGATGGGTCGGTTTGGCAATCTGTTGAAGACGATAACATTGCTTGGCATTGTGGAGCGAAGAAATATAAACATCCAGAATGCAGAAATTCTAATTCTATCGGAATTGAGCTGTGCGTCAGAAATAAAGGAAATAAATCTGCGGCATCTCGTGATTGGTACTTCGAAGACGCGACTGTAAAGGCCGCGATAGAGCTAACAAAAGTCTTGATGAAAAAATATAATGTTCCTGCAGATCATGTAATTCGACATTATGATGTGACGGGAAAGATCTGTCCTAATCCATTTGTTTACAATCAAGGCAAGTATTCTTGGAACAACTTTAAAAGTGCAATTTCTGTAACAGCTGAACCGACAGTAAAATCTGGTTGGACAAAAGAATCTGATGGTTGGCATTTTTATTTTGATAACGGCGTGGATATTAAAAACGATTGGTATAAAGATGCTACTGGTAAATGGGCATGGTTTAATGCGGCAGGTGCTGCCGTTTCAAATGATTGGTATCAGTATGAAAATGCTTGGTATTATTTCGGCGCAGACTGTTATATGTATGAAAGTAAATGGCTATTTTATAAAAACCAATACCATTATTTCGATGCAGATGGGGAAATGGCTACCAGCGCTTATATAAAATCAAAAAATCCAACTTCAGAAATGTATTATTGGGTTGATGAAAATGGAATTTATCAACCGAAATGGGATACAGAATCACCAGACTTAAATAACTATAGACTTGTCGAATAGCGAGTAATAATTTGAGTAATAAGGCAGATAAGACGTCCTTATCTTCTTATGCTCTAAAGAGTGATTTAAGTTGGAAAACTCTTGGGACGGTCAGTAATACTGAAATATTGGATATCTCAAACATCACAAAAACAGCGAACGAAATATGTCTAGTCGTATATTTTTTGATTGACAAAAATGAGCGTGATTATTTTTACATTATTCCAGTTGCTGGATTAGGCAGCGGAGGCAGTGTTGTTACCATCGGAGGATATTATATTACGGCAGGTGATTACGGAGTTGTGCAGGTTAGGGCAAGTACCTCGGAAATTGGACTTGTTACGGTATATCATGGAGGTCAGGATGTAAGAAGCAAAGCATCGCTTAAGGTGAGATATCGTTAATGTTTATTATGTTTGCCCGTATTTAGCTACTGAGGTTATCCATAGAAATACATTTCCATGTTCCCCACTCAGTCCATCCATATGATCTATAATATATTTTTGCCTCAACAACAAGATCAGTCACAAAAATTTCTATGTATCCATTAGTTTTGTCTTCGTTGGCCCAATATCCTCGAACGATTATATGGCTATGCCAAAATGATTTTGGGAAACCCATATTCATTTTATCTTGATCCGACGCATTTGAATCTTCGTAGGTATAAAATCCAGGATCAAGTTTCAGAATATTAGTTCCGGTATAAATAGCTATGGGACCATTTACTGTGCTCCTGATGTTACCTAAATTATTATTCCCAATATAGAATTTTATGAATTACAAAAATTTATTTTTATCTTTTCTTATATCATGTCTTCTTGTGTTCATTGTCCCGTGTACGACCACTTCTTCTCAACAAAAATCATCTGATCCCGTGTTATATATGCTTGCCTCCGAAGGCGAAGCACAAATGCTCTCTTCTGTTATTGTGACACCAGAAAATAAAATTATTGTTATAGATGGCGGTTGGACTTATGACGCTGAAAGACTAATTTCAACAGTGAAAAAACATGGAAATCGAATAGATGCATGGTTCATCACACACCCTGACCCTGACCACTCAGGAGCCTTATATCGGGTTTTACAAGGCGGATATGGCGTCGGGATAGGAATAATTTATTATTCCTTCGCAACGGACGACTGGTACGCCGAAAATTCTCCAGATATAAAAGATTTTGTAAAATTATTAAAAAATACTTTGCAAAAATATAATACACACGAGACAAGAAAAAATGATATCTACCACATAGGATCGGCAAAAATTTATGTGTTAAACGATAGATATACATTCGCAGAAAATACAGTGAATAATTCCAGTATCGTTTATAAAATATTTATCAATGATACATCAATATTATATCTCGGAGATCTTGGTTATGAAGGTGGAGAAAAGCTTTTAGCGGAAACTCCGCCTTATTTATTATCTTCTGATATTGTGCAAATGGCGCATCATGGACAAGCCGGTGTTGGTGAAGATGTTTATAAGGCAATCGATCCCCAAATTGCCCTGTGGTCTACTCCTCAATGGTTGTGGACAAATCAGAATGGTACTGGACAATTTAAGACTCTCGAAACACGGCAATGGATCCAAAAGATAGGAAGTAAAAACTATGTCACAGCAGATGGCGACATCTGTTTGGACTTAAATAAAAACTAATCATCATATTTAGGAAGGAGGCATGATATGTATACAGTTTTACTGCAAAATGACAAAAGTCTTGTGGCTACAAATCGCTGCACGATTCATCAAAGAGAAAAACTGATGGATAAATTAGTTTTCTTAATTCCGAAAACATATAACGATATCGATTTAACAGATTTTATAATTCAGATGCAATACATTGATCAGGGAAATGAAGTTCAACTTGAAATTCTTTCTCGTGACGAATCCAGTGAGACTCGCACTGATTATATGAATTATATTCTCCCAATCGATACGAAACTAACACGTTTTTCTGGTGAAATAACATTAAAACTAACTTTATCAAAGGTAGATATGGACGCAGGAAAGGAATATTGCTTGGAGTCAGGTGAATATATCATTTCTATTTCTCCACTTTCTGATTATTATCACTTCGTATCTGATAAACTTCTTGATCCAATAACCCAGAAAATTGATGAGTTAAGTGCTCGAATGCAAGCAGTAGACAAGCTTGCTACAAGTTATGACGAGAACAAGGCAGACAATATTAAGCTCGATTCTGAAACATCAGAATTATATCTGACAGCAAACGGAAAAGCAATTGGAGATAAGATTTCAATTAACGCTCTTGGAGACGCTATTGCTGATGACACTGAGGATGGTTTAATTAAGGTTATTCTGTAAAAGATAACATAAAATTCTTCAGAAAGGAGGGCTAATAATGGCTGCTGATAAAGCAAAAAACAGAGTCAAATGGGGTTATCTAAATTATGATGATATTCAGGTGCGTATTGATGAAAACAAACTCGACGCTTATGACGTTGTTTATACAAAAGATACGCATGAATGTTATATATTAAAAGAAGATTTAACTCCTGTTCCTGTACATTCAAGGATTTACAGATTTAATGGAATTGCTGCCGCAATAACATATTTAAATGCTGCCAGTGATACATATGACGGACAGATTGTGGCAATTCGGTCTGGTGAAAAATACCGCGCTTATATTGTAAATTTGGTCGATAAGCAGTATGACGTTGAATTACTAATGGATACCGCTCAAGAAATTGATTATAACACATTAGGAAACCGACCGATCATAAATTTGTCTGGAACATTATCTGAGCCGGTAACGGTCGGTAATCTTGATATTGGAATTTATTCTATCACAGGACAGTATAAAATTTTCGACTCTGTTGATACAGTTTTCTCATGTTCTGCAAATCATATCTTTTTGGTTGATAAATCTGAAACCGAAACCCTTGTAAGAGATATATCCGCAAGAAAAATTATTTCTTATTTATCGGACGGGACCACCGTCAAGGAAAACGAAATAGTTACAGCAGATTATCTTAAAGAAAACAATTATGCAACCAACAGTTCGGTAGATCAAAAGTTGCAAGCTTTGGACATTTTAACCAAGGCGGAAGCAAAGGAATATATCGAATCTACAGTAACTGAATATTTGGATGCAAAGCTAAATGACGCCATCGATAAAAAGCTTGATGAAAAGCTTACTGAAGCTCAGGATTCTGCAATTGATGGAATGTTTACGACCGATTAAATGACGATGCTCATGGCATCGTTTTTTAGTATACAAACCTATTAATTTTTTATTTATCCTTAAGGAGGAAATGCATTATGGCAACAAAATCTTACACAATTATCACCCTTGAAAGACTCCAGAAATATGACAGCCTTATTAAACCGTTTATTACTGGTAAAGTATCTGATGCAGTTGCAAAGACTTTCAAATCAGTTAGCATCGACGGCTTCACATTAAAGTTCTATACAGTAGAAAAACCGGCTACTGACACAACACCGGCATTTACAATCGATCTTCCAGAGACCGATATCAGCGGTCTTATCTCTAAAATTCAGAATGCTACTGCTGGCGATGTAGTTATCGCAAATGCAGACGGTACAGTTGCTGACGGCGGTGTTAAACTCGCTGATCTTGCAAAATCTGCAGATGTGACTAAGGAAATTGGTACAGCAAAGACAGAGCTTGAAGGCGAAATCAAGACCAACACTGATGCCATTGCAAAGTTAAACGGTGCAGAAGACACAGAGGGTTCTGTAGCTAAGGCTGTTAAGGACGCAAAGGACGCTCTTCAGGAGCAGATTACATCAAACAAAAATGTTCTTGATAAACTTGATGGCGCTGTTACTGTAGACGGCTCCGTTAAAAAGCAGATTAAAGATGCCAGCGACGCTTTAGATGCAAAGATCGGTACTCTCGATGATCTCACAACAACCAATAAAGGCAACATCGTAGAGGCTCTTGAGGAAGTTAAGACGGCAGTAGGTAACGCTCAGACAGCCGGAGAAGTAACAGTTGACACAGCAACCACTACTGCTGGTATGGCAAAGTCTTACACAATCAAACAGGGTGAAAAGACTGTAGCCACAATTGATATTCCAAAGGATATGGTTGTTAAGTCTGGTACTGTTGAGAAGAATCCGGAAGGTCAGCCAGCAGGCACGTATCTTGTTCTTACATTAGCTAACGCTACAAACGATAAGGTATATGTAAATGTCGGCACTCTTGTTGATATTTATACTGCAAAGGCAAGTGCAACACAGGTACAGATTGCAATCGACTCTGCTACAAGAGAGATCTCTGCTACAATCGTTGCTGGTTCTGTGACCTCTACAGAGTTAGCTGATGCTGCAGTTGTAACTGCTAAGATCGCTGACGGCAACGTTACAAAAGCAAAGCTTTCCAAAGAGGTTCAGACTTCTCTCGAAAAGGCCGACACTGCACTTCAGGAGGCTGACGTTGCTACACTTAGAACTGACGTTGCTGATGTTAAGACGTCTCTGGCTGAAGGAGGCGCTACTGCAAATGCAATCGCTGCTGCTAAGAAGGCCGGTACTGACGCTGCGGCTGCAGTAGATACTCTTGAGAAAGGTCAGGTTGCTACCAACAAGACTAATATCGAGACCAACACATCTGATATCACAGCTATTAAAGGCAGACTCGATACAATCGAGGGGGTTACCTATGTAGAAGCCACCGACGAGCAGATTACTGCAATGTTCACAGAATAGTCTCATAATAATGGCGGTAGGGAGTAATATCTCTACCGCTCATCTTCTTTGGAGGTAAGGATGAAAAAAGAAATTGTAGTTGTCAGCCTTCAAAGGTTGAAAACATTTTTAGCTCAATGTGTAGAAAAATTTGCTTTAAAAGACCATTTACATACTGTGGCAACAGAGCAAAAAGATGGATTTATGTCATCTAATTCAGTAAAAGACATTGAGGCTATTATTGCAAAACTAAATAACTTTGGAAAATTAGTGGATTTTGATGGTGGTGAACCAGATAATACGGAATACAGTTTTGATTTAGATGGTGGTGAGCCAAATTCTGTTTATACATTGGAAAACCCTGATTTTACTGTGACTCTTAAAGCTACTGATTGGGTGGCATCAGATGGAGGCGGTTATTTGCAATCTATTACCAATTCACAATTCTCTGGATTGAATGACTATTTTGTAGCAAGCACCTTAACCGGAAGCGAGACAAAAGACGAAGCGAATAAGTACAACGCTGCACTTAAATATATTGTTAGCGGGTCCTCTTCCGGAAATACTATTACATTTAAGGCTATTGAGAAACCTTCTATCGATTTATCTGTAAAACTGGTAAAGGTTTAAGGAGGGTTTGTATGGGAAAATTATATATAGCATCAAATGGTTCCGGTGTATATTCTTCGGAAGTTACGGCGAAAAAATCTGATGTTCGAAAAGGTGTAAAGACCATTACTTCCGATAGTGGCAATGAGATTGTAGAGGGGCTACTGAATGTTTCTGATACTTCTGATGCAACAATTACCGCAAAATATCTTTTAAAAGGCATTGTTGCTTATGGTAAAAACAACGAAAGAATTGTTGGTGAAATGGAAGTGCAAAGTGCTGTAAATTTTAATATTGCCGTTATTTCGTATAACTCCGTAAAAATCTCGTGGACTCAGCCATCTATGGGTCCATATAGCGGAGTAAAGATTTACACCAGTACATCTACTGTTTTAGGGAATGACGGCATATTAAGTTTTCAAGGACAGGGAACATATGATTCAGAAAACAATACATATTATGCGGTAGTCTCAAACCTGTCTGAAAATACTCAATATTATTTCTGGGCATACTCTTATTGTACCGGTTTATCAGATTCTACAGTAATTACAAACCTTTCAGTAAAGACTGCCATTAAAACTCTTACGATGGATATCTTTTTAGACTATTTTAATGGTTCCGATGTAAGCATGTCATATAGAGAAGCAGGTACAGAATATGGATTTGATTCATTTTATAGCATTTCAAACCCGTCCGAAAAAGATCAAGCTGCCATTTTCAAACATGATAGCGGAAGCAACTATTTAAGTATTCTCAAGGATAAAGATCATCCTATGGTTATTGGTTATCCATATTCAAGCGTCACTACTTCTGTGTCGTATACATACAAGCCAAAATTAAATCTTGGGAATTCAGAAATGTTTATTCAATTGGATCGTTGGAAACCTGAAAAGGCGGCTTCTCGACTTACAAATTCAGATATTTCTTTATTATCTTCGAATACACGCAACCTTTTGTTAAATTATGGTTTAAGATTTATTGACGCATCTGGATCAGTTGTAAAAGATTTCGGTGCGATAAAAAGTGTGCGTAGCGGAATTATCACCATGGAAGGATTGAATTATTATAAAGAATTTAAAGTGTGCGGAATTGCTTTTACTGTATCATCTCCGTATACATCAGGCAGGAATCCTATACCGTCTAAAATCGAATTTTACGCCCTGTAGAGTAAAACACGATAGTTTTTATAGACCATTAATACAAAAACGGCCTACAGTGGCTTCTGAAAGCTTATAGAAGGGATTGGTGTGTATGTAATGATTGGCGAAATTGAACAACTTATGAATATGAATTTCGATTGGAAAAGCGGAATCATTGTATTTCTTTTAATTGTTGTACTGCTACCGAAATGGGGTCAAGCATGGAAGGCTCTTTGTGATTTTATTGGTTACGAATCCAAAGCAGTCAGAAAAGAACGGGAATTATGGGACCAGATTAATGAATTAAAACGCCTGAGGGAAGAAGACCATGAGAACTATACGAAATATCATCAGGAATCAATCAACATCCGCGACGAGCTTGTAGAAAGTAATAAACAAGTCAAGGAAGATATTTCAAAGCTTGTTAAGGCATTTGAAGAGTATCGAAAAGAAGATAATAGGCGCACTGTCGCTACTTTAAGAAATACCCTCTGGCGGAACCACAAGGAGTTCACAGAACAAGGTTATGTGACCCCAGAGGGGTTAAAAACATTTGAAGAACTTGGTGAAGTATACGAAGATGCCGGAGGAAACGATATATTCCACGATAAGCTTAAACCAGAAGTTGAAGCATTAGAGATCAGATATTAGTAAGTTGCGCTTTGGCAATCTTCCAGATAGTGCTTTTGGCATCATACATAACGGTTAGTTCGTGCTTACGACCAGCATATTCGCAGATGGTTTTAAAGGTTTTACCTGGCATCGCATAGAAATCATTTTGATCGACCATTTTGGAATATAGTACTTTGAGTGTGATGTCAACGTCGTGATGGCGGAGCTTAAAATAAAGCGGCTGGACTTCACCGTTCTCATTAAAGCTGACGATAGCTTTGATCATCTGATATTCCATCGTGATTCTCCTCTCTTATGATTATGATTTAATTTTAGCAGAACAAGTGTTTGGAGTCAATGGAAAGATATAACATAAAACGTAATAGGGACAGTTGAGCATGTGGTGAAATCCACTACTCTTCTGTCCCTATTTTTTTCTTAGCAACTAAAAATTGGATTTTTATAATATAATATGAGGATTTTACAAGCAAATTATGAATGATCAAGAATTATTGCAATTCGCCATCGCCCAAGGTATAATTAACTTGGATGATGTGCGAGAAGATATGAAAAACAAACAACGCGCAGATATTTTAAGTAAACACAAGTATAGTATTTCTCAAGGAACTGATGGGAGGTGGCGTACTACTTTGCCAGATAAGACAGCAAAAAATGGAAGACGTCTGGTGGCAAAGACAACAAAAAAGGCTCTCGAAGATGCGGTTATTGCGTTTTATAAAGAGCAGGACGGGCCGGAGGTCAAACATGATTTGACGCTTACCGATATATATCCAGATTGGATTATATACCGTAGCAAGCTCACAAAGGCTTCCTCGACCATTAAGCGATACAAGTCAGTGTGGAACACATGGTTTGCAGGAAAATCGATTTCTGGGCTTCCTGTGAGCCAATTAAGCTATTTGTATTTGAACGAATGGGCGAACACCATTGTAAAAGACAATGACTTAACTCCTAAAGCCTATTGGTTGATTTCCAGCTTGATGATGCAGATTATGGATTATTCTGTTGAACGTGGATATGTTTCTTCGAATCCTTTTAGCAGAGTTAAGGTATCAGAGAAAATGTTCCGTTATGAGAAAAAACCAGAAAGCGAAACCCAAGTATTCCTTGAAGACGAACAGGAACTCATAGCGAAGGCAGCAAAGGAAAAATTCCAGATGAGGCCATGGTGTATTACTCCTCTGTTTGTTCTTTTGAATTTTCAACTTGGACTACGCATAGGAGAACTCGTTGCCTTAAAATGGGAAGATATCGATGGTGACTATTTAAATATCCAGCGAATGGAAACTACGACATTCCGGGTTGAAGAAGATGGCAATGTTGTTCCCGATGGATATAAAATTGTGCCATATTTGAAATCAAAATCTGGATCCCGGCAAGTTTATCTTAATCACATTGCAAAGGAGCTAATTGCAGATATCCGTAAAATAAGTCTAAAAAACGGTTATCAGGATGATGGATTCATGTTTATCGCCAGCAGATCAAAGAAACGAGGAACAAGCAGGACACTTACAAAGTACCTCGAAAGTCTGTGTAAGTATGCCAACGTAAACAACAAGAGCAATCACAAGATTCGTAAGACGTTTATTTCCACTCTTATCGAGAAAAAAATTAACATTGATACAGTAAGAGAACAGGCTGGACATAGCAGCGAGAAAACCACTCTTCGCAGCTACTGCTTTGATACGAGTGTCAAGAAAACAAAGGAAAATGCCTTAGAATCAGCGGCAAACACCAAGATGGCTTTGTAGACCCAAAAGTGTAAACAAAAAAAGTGTAAACATTTTTGAGGATTTTTCATTGCAGCCGGTTATTTGGTCATTTCGAGGTAAAAAATGGATCTCATGTTTACATTTCAAAAAGTGTAAACAAAGAAAGTGTAAACAAAATCGTCTTAAAAGTTATATCAAAATGTAATTATATAACAATAAGATATAACACTAAATAACGAGTAAACAAAAATGCAAAAATGTAAACAAAACAAACGTAGGTTCGAAAAAACAAAAGAGCCATAACGCCGTAGTTATAGGCATTTATGACCCTTGGGAGAGTAGCGGAAGGGAGATTTGAACTCTCGACACCACGGGTATGAACCGTGTGCTCTAGCCAACTGAGCTATTCCGCCATGATCAATATGAAATTTTTCATATAAATGGGACCTATAGGGCTCGAACCTATGACCCTCTGCTTGTAAGGCAGATGCTCTCCCAGCTGAGCTAAGATCCCATTAAGTAGCGGAAGGGAGATTTGAACTCTCGACACCACGGGTATGAACCGTGTGCTCTAGCCAACTGAGCTATTCCGCCATAGTAGCGGAAGGGAGATTTGAACTCTCGACACCACGGGTATGAACCGTGTGCTCTAGCCAACTGAGCTATTCCGCCATGATCAATATGAAATTTTTCATATAAATGGGGCCTATAGGGCTCGAACCTATGACCCTCTGCTTGTAAGGCAGATGCTCTCCCAGCTGAGCTAAGACCCCATTGCTTCCGGCTGACGTTTCCGTCAAGCGTGATTGCTTGTACAGTTTAACCTATTTTTTCGGAATTGTCAACAGTTTTTTTAAATTTTTTGTGATGATATTTTTCCTTTTCTATACTACACGATTTTTAAAAAAGACTGACATCTTCTTTTTTTCTCTTGCATTCCCGATACATCTTGTTATATAGTATAATATATAGGGAACCAGTTTATGGATTCCAATATTATGAAACCTGCACAGGAGGGATTATCATTATGCCAAGAGGAAGAAAGAAAGTCGAAGTTGCTCCGCAGGATCTTTTAAACGAGGTCCTCACTTCCATTGAAGAGACAGAGCAGAAATTAAAAACATTAAAAGCGCAGAAAAAGGACATCGAAAAACAGATCGAAGCTAAAGAGATGGCTGAATTATACGCGATCGTGAAAGAGAAAAACATGTCGATCGAAGATGTAAAAACGAAACTCGGCGCAGAATAAGTTTTGCACTTCTGCCTGAACATAAAAGGAAGATCCACATTTCCCAGATATCAGGGATGCGGATCTTCCTTTTTTATTCTATTTTACCTGTTTCGCGAAACCAGCAGTCCCACGCAGATCTCAGTCAGGTCCCGATCATTCTAATTCTTTTAAGATCGATTCCCCGATCATATTTTCCGCCTTTTTCAATCCGAAATTATCAAGCACGGTCGCACCGATCACACCGAAGGTCTTCTGTTCCTCAAACAGACCTGTCTGTTTCATCGACGGGGAGTACGCAAGGAACGGGACTTTTTCTCTCGTGTGGTCTGTTCCCGTATAGGTCGGATCATTTCCGTGGTCTGCCGTGATCATCAGGAGATCGTCCTCCCGCAGATTCTTTAACAGTTCTCCGAGTTTTACATCGAAGCGCTCCAGTTCTTCCCCGTATCCCACCGGATTTCTTCTGTGGCCCCAGAGCGCATCAAAATCGACCAGATTTACAAAGCAGAGTCCCTTAAAATCCTTATCTTTGCAGATCTCGATCGTCTGTTCCATTCCATGGACGGAGCTCTTGGAGCGGAACGCCTCCGTGATGCCCTGTCCGTCGAAGATATCACGGATCTTTCCGACGGAGATCACATCGTATCCATTGTCCTTTAAGATATCGAGCGCCGTTGTCCCGGTCGGCTTTAACGCATAATCGTGGCGGTTGCTGGTGCGGACAAATTCGCCTTTCTTCTTTCCGACATAAGGTCTCGCGATGACGCGGCCCACGCGCCACTCTTCCTTCATCGTGATCTCTCTGGCGATCTCGCAGCAGCGGTACAGCTCGTCAAGCCCGAATGTTTCCTCATTTCCGCAGATCTGAAGGACGGAATCGGCAGATGTATACACGATCATGTGACCGGTAGCGATCTCTTCCTCTCCCAGCTCATCCAGGATCGCAGTACCGCTGGCGCTCTTGTTTCCGATCACCTTGTGTCCGGTGCGTTTTTCCAGCTCCTCGATCAGCTCTTTCGGGAATCCATGATCCGTGAACGTCTTAAAAGGCTTCGTCGTGTAGATCCCCATCATCTCCCAGTGACCGGTCATCGTATCTTTGCCGTTGCTCGCCTCCGAGAATTTTGTGAACCGTCCCATCGGCGCCTCCACCGGGTCCACGCCCTTTAACGGTCTTAAGTTTGCGATCCCGAGTTTCTGAAGATTCGGGATATTGAAATGTTCCATATGTTCCGCGATGTGTCCGAGAGTGTCCACTCCCACATCTCCAAATTTTTCAGAATCCGGCATTGCACCGGTTCCGAGAGAATCAATTACGATCGTAAAGATCCGATTATATTTCGGCATCTAAATCTACCCCTTTCTTTGCCTGTTCTACAAGTCTGCTTGTTCCGAGGCGGTCAGCCCCCAGACGGACAAACTCCGCCGCATCGCAAAAGTCTGCGATACCGCCGGCCGCCTTGATCTTCTTTTCTGCGGCCATGTGGGCCTTCATGAGCGCCACATCCGGCTTTGTCGCCCCTGCGGTGGAAAATCCTGTGGATGTCTTGATAAAGTCCGCGTCTGAGGCTGATACAGTCTCACACATCTTTATCTTCTCCTCCTCTGTGAGGAGACATGTCTCGATGATGACTTTCAGGATATGATCGCCGCAGACCTCTTTCAGGGAGTTGATCTCTTCCAGGATCTTATCGTACTGTCCCATTTTGACCCAGCCGATATTGATCACCATGTCGATCTCCTCCGCCCCGTCCTTTAACGCCTCTTTCGTCTCAAACACTTTGACCGCCGTCGTGTTGTACCCGTTCGGAAATCCGATCACGGTACAGACCGGCATCTTCTCTCCGAGGTACTCCGAAGCCTGCTTTACGAAAGACGGCGGGATGCAGACCGACGCGGTCCCGAATTTCACCGCATCATCGCAGATCTCCCGGATCTGTTCCCAGGTGGACGGCTGCTTTAATAATGTATGGTCCACCCTCTTTAAAACATCTCTGTATGTCATTTTTCTTATCGTTCCTTTCCGCTTCTTTTCCGGCGGCTCAAATTTCCAGCGCTTTCCCTGTAAATCCGAGCGGAAGAAGCTCCTTCAAAAGGTATTCCCGGATCTCGCCCGCGCCATTCATGAGGATGATCCGGAACGTCTCCGGATCGCAGAATTCCGCCATCACCTGGCGGCAGACGCCGCAGGGCGCGCAGAAGTTTTCCGGTTCTTTTCCTTTTGGACCTCCGACGATGGCGATCGCCCGGAATTCTTTTTTTCCTTCACTGACTGCCTTAAAAATCGCCGTGCGCTCCGCACAGTTTGTCGCCGGGTACGCCGCATTTTCAATATTGCAACCGGTAAATACCCTGTCATCCACGCAGAGGAGCGCCGCTCCGACGGCAAAACCAGAGTACGGGCAATACGCCTGTTTTCTGGCCTTCAATGCTTCCATGACCAGCTCTCTATTTTCCATGAATTTCCTCCCTTCCGGTCCGAAAATCCGAATATTCTATGTTCTCTTACCATACCATAAACACGGAGCAATGTCAAAGCAGCTTCCGGCACCCCCGGACATTCCCCGCCCAGGAAATTCCTGCCCGCGGAACACTTTCTGACACCTTTGTTACAGTACACGGGCACTCCATGCCCGCATACTGTAACAGGATTTTGCCGATGCTTCGCATTCCGAATCGGCAAAATCTGCGACCACAACGGTATTGTACGGAATTTTCAGTTCAGAAAATTCCTACCCGTAAAAAGTAACACCTTTCTTACGTTTCGATAAAAATTTATTCATGGGGGTTGAAACCGCAAAACCAAAGTGCTATAATGTGGCAACACAAAGGAAATATGACAAAATTGTTACAGAACATAAATTCAGAAAATAAAGGAGGTCATCCTTTGAAAAAGCTGATAAAAAAATACGGACATATATGGATGTTATCCTACGCATTCATCTATCTTCCCTGGTTCTCAAGACTCCAGGAAAATGTGAACAAGCCTTACCACGTCATGCACACGGCGCTCGACGATCTGATCCCGTTCAACGAGTATTTTATCGTCCCTTACCTGATGTGGTTTTTGTACGTTGCCGCGACCATCGCGTTTTTCTTCTTTAAAAACCGTGATGACTATTACAGGCTCTGCACTTTCCTCTTCACAGGAATGACGATCAGTCTTCTCGTCTGCACCCTGTTCCCGAACGGAACAGATTTCCGTCCGGCGATCGATCCGGATAAGAACATCTTCTGTTATCTGGTATCGAGACTCTGGAGCATCGATCCATGTATCAACGTTTTCCCGAGCATCCACGTTTACAACTCCGTGGGTGTTCACATCGCGATCTGCCACAGCGAGGAATTAAAGAAGCACCCGATGATCGTCCGGGCATCCGGCGTTCTGATGGTTTTGATCTGCCTCGCAACGATGTTCTTAAAACAGCACTCCGTCATCGATGTTGTCGGTGCACTCTTAATGGCATCCGTCATCTATCCGATCGCTTATGCGCCGGAGGCGGAGAAGAAGAAAAAATACGAGACGAGCTTCTAATAAGGATTCAGAAATATTTGCAGGGCAGCTTTTCAGCTGTCCTGTTTTTTCGCGCGAAGATGAAGATCGTCGCAGGCGACCGCGCTCGGCGCGAGAATGTTCCAAGACACATTCGGTCCTCTCCCCACTGTTTCCCGGGTCTAACTTCATCTTCACGCAAGTGTCCGGTTCCGGTCTGCCAGTGTTTTTTATCCAGAATTTTTACTGCTATAGAAAAACAGCCGCCCTCCTGCACGCTTCACGCGCGCAAAAAGGCGGCTGTCTTACTATTCCGGATCTACTTCCGGTACCCCGTCGCAAAATCCACCACATTCCGGTACGGTATCCCGTTCGCCCACGCCGCGAGATTCTCTCCCGCAATCCTTACGATCCGCTCAAACGTCTCCGGAAGGAAGAAGTTTCCGGCCACATGAGGCGTGATCACGAGGTTTCCGAGGTCCCAGAGCGGACTGTCCGCCGGAAGCGGTTCCGGCTCCGTCACATCGAGTCCGCAGCCGCCGAGATGTTCCTCTTTTAAGACCTTGTAAAGTCCCTCCGGATCAATGGCATTTCCGCGGCCAACGTTGATCAGGTACGCGCCCTTTTTCATCAGGCGCAGTCTTCTCTCGTCCATGATGTGGTTTGTAGCGTCTCCTCCCGGAAGCACCATCGCAACGATATCTGCTCTTCCGAGAAGCTCGTCCAGATCGTCCATCGTATGCTGCTCATCCAGATAATCCGGTTTATTCCGGTTCGTGCGGCGGACGCCGATCACATGAGCGCCGAGTGCATGGCACTTTCTCGCGTAATCCCCGCCGATATCTCCGAGTCCGAGCACCAGGATCGTCGAACCTTCCACAGAGGTAATATTTCCCATGGACTGCCATACGTGCTTTGCCTGGTTCGCATGATACTGGTTAAAGCGGCGGATCAGGTCAAAAGTCAGCGCCAGCATATGTTCCGATACGGCAAGCCCGTAAGCACCCGTCGCATTTGCGAGAACCGCCTGTTCCGGAAGGATCCCCGGTTTGATGTACTGGTCTGCACCGGCAGAGTTTAACTGGAAAAGCTCCAGCTTTTTCGCCTCTTTTACAAGGGCCGGGTCGACATTTCCGATGATCACGTTTGCCTCTTTTACATCTTCCACCGTGACATCGCTGCCGTTCACATAGCGGACGCAGCAGTTTTTGTCGCCAGATGCAGCTTTCTCTTCCAGGAACTTTTTATGATCCTCATTTACCGGGATCACCACAAGGATATTTTTCTCTAGATCCTCCATGTATAATCCTCCCCGATCGGTCTTGTCGCCTCTTTTAACCACTCATTCTCCTCCGCCGTCATAAACGGTGAAAGTTTCTCGTAGACCGCTTTATGGTACTCATTTAAGTTCCTCACATCAGACGGCTCCATCACGGAAATGTCCACCGCGTCGAGATCGATCGGCGCGAAAGTCATGTTCTCAAAGCACATGAACTGGCCGTACTCGTTCTTTTCCGCTTTTCTGCACATCGTCAGGTTCTCGGTACGGATGCCGTGGCTTCCCTCAATATAAAGTCCCGGCTCGTCCGAAGTCAGCATTCCCTCTTCCAGGACACAGGAATCCTGGCGCTCCGGAACGATGCGCCAGCGGATGCCGTTCGGGCGCTCATGAACCGCAGACAGGAATCCGACGCCGTGACCGGTGCCATGGTTGAAGTCGAGTCCGCGCTCCCAGAGCGGTCCTCTTGCCAGATAGTCCACATTGAGTCCGCGGCAGCCGTATAAGAATTTCGCATGCATCAGGCGCAGCATTCCCATCATGACAAGTGTGAAATGAACCTTCATCTCGTCCGTGACATGGCCGATCGCGATCGTTCTCGTCACATCCGTGGTTCCCTCATAATACTGTCCGCCGGAGTCAACAAGATAGAATCCGTCTGTTCCGACCGGGCTCTCCTGCTCCTTTGTCGCGTGGTAATGGCACATCGCGGCGTTGGATCCGAATGCGGAGATCGTCGTGAAGCTCGGTCCGAGATAACCTTCCTGGGCTTTCCGGTAATCCTCAAGACGCTCTGCAGCTTCCGTCTCCGTGAGAGCGACCTTTCCGGCGTTTTTCTTCATCCAGTACAGGAATTTTGTCAGGGCAACGCCGTCCTTTAAATGGGCTTTGCGGAGGTTTTCCATCTCCACCGGGTTCTTCACCGCCTTCATGAGGGAAGTCGGGTTCATGGCCTCCACAATGCGGTTGGATGCGTCGATCTTCTTATAGAGAGCAAAGTTTACCTTCTCCGGTTCCAGGAGAACCGTCTCATTCTTCAGTTCCGCCACTGCATCATAGATCGCATCATACTTTCCGATCGTCACATGATTCTTTTCAAAATAAGCGCGCAGCTCCGGAGAGAATTTACGGCTGGCGATAAAGAGTCTCGCCTCGTCCTCCGTGATCAGGGCAAACGCCGGTGCGAGCACATTTCCGTCATCCGAATTTTTGCGGATATTGAAGAGCCATGCGATATCGTCAAGACTTGATAAGATGTGGACAGACGCATTCTTTTCATCCATCTCGGATCTGAGGCGGATCAGTTTTTCCGTCACAGTCTCACCTGCATATTTCACATCGAGAGTCCAGACCTCCGGTGCCGGAAGGATCGGGCGTTCTTCCCATACTTCCCCGGCAAGGTCATCCCCCACGGAGAGAGTCGCGTGTTTCTTCGCCATCATCGCCTCAAATTTTCTTCCCTGGGCTGCATTGACCACGCGGCCGTCAAAGCCTAAAACTCCGCCTTCCGGCATATGGTCCGTCAGGTATTCCTCGATCGTCGGAACGCCTTCCTCTCCCATCGCCATCAGACGTGTGTCCTGACCTTCCAGCTCTCTCTTTGCCTGAACGAAATATCTTCCGTCCGTCCACATGCCGGAAAAGCTCTGTGTGATCACCATGGTTCCCGCGGAACCCGTGAAGCCGGACAGAAATGCGCGGCATTTGAAATAGTCCTCCACGTACTCGGAATCATGGAAGTCAGAGGACGGAACATAGTATGCGTCCACATGTCTCACTTTCATCAGGGTCCTGAGTTCCCTCAAACGTTCATTTGCCATTTTTTACCTCCATAAGCGAAGAACAGTTACCGCACGCATGTTTTTGCGGACCGTAACTGTTCTTCTGATATATTCATGCCGGCCGGCTTGCGCCGCCGGGTCGTTCTCAATATAAGTTTGTGCAGATCCATATCTGCTGTGTGCGCTCCGGAACGCCTTCCTTACAGGAGCGGGATTCCCGCCTTTGCTGCCTCGGCGCGCACCTCATCCGGCCATAAAGAAGACTGGATCTCGCCGATATGCGCCTTTCTCAGGAAGAACATACAGATACGGGACTGTCCGATACCGCCGCCGATGGTGTACGGGAGCTCGCCGTTTAATAATGCTTTCTGGAATGCGAGTTTCTCGCGCTCCACGCATCCTGCTGCCACTAACTGCTCATGCAGGGATTTTTCATCGACACGGATACCCATGGAGCTCAACTCCAGTGCGATGTCGAGAACCGGATAGTAGACGATGATATCACCATTTAATTTCCAGTCATCGTAGTCAGGAGCACGGCCGTCATGTGGCTTTCCGGATTTTAAGTTTCCGCCGATCTGCTCGATAAAGACAGCGCCGTGAAGCTTCACGATCTCGTACTCTCTCTGCTTCGGAGTCAGGTCCGGATAGCGGTCCTCGAGTTCCTGGGATGTGATAAATTCAATGTGCTCCGGAAGAACACGGCCGATATAATCGTACTCATAAGCCATGTAGTCCTCCGTGATCTTTAACGCCTTATATACGGCGCGGACGGTCTCCTCGAGAGTCTCGCGGGTCCGCTCCTCCTTCGTGATCACTTTCTCCCAGTCCCACTGGTCCACGTAGATGGAGTGGATATTATCGGTATCCTCGTCGCGGCGGATCGCGTTCATATCGGTATATAAGCCTTCGCCCGGCTCAAAGCCGTACTGCTTTAACGCGTAACGTTTCCATTTTGCGAGGGAGTGGACGATCTCCGCCTGTCTCCCGCCTTCCTTGATGTCGAACGCGACCGGGCGCTCCACACCGTTTAAGTTATCATTCAATCCGGATTCCGGCGTTACAAATAACGGCGCGGAAACACGGGTCAGATTTAACTGCTTTGTCAGTTCCTTCTGGAAAAAGTCTTTTACGATCTTGATCGCAACCTGGGTCTCTTTCAGGTTGATATCCGGAGTATAACCGGCTGGTACAATAAAATTCATTGTAGTGCTCACCTTTCTATGCAGCAGCGTGTCTTCTGTATGTTCGTCTCTGGTCCTGCTGCTGTTATCCATCATATCATCATTTGGGGGAAAATGGAAGAAAAAAGTGTTCGTTATAATTTTTCATTCGTTCACACTTTTTCCAAAAAACATGGTAAAATGTTTCCAGTATCATTCTGTCTCCGGGAATCACCGGACAGGTAGATCACTATCAAAGACACTGCAAAGGGGATACATCTATGAAACTTGCGATCGTTGACGACTTAAAGACGGATTCCGACCGTCTTGCCGGCTTCGTTCATACATATATGGAGCAGCATCAGCTTAAACTCGATGCATTGGATCAGTTTGAAAGCGGAGAGTCCTTTTTAAGCGGCTTTACCTCCGGCTCCTACGATCTTATCTTTCTCGACATCTATATGACCGGGATCACCGGCATGGAGACTGCCAAAAAGATCCGGCAGATCGATCATGACTGCCGCCTCATCTTCATCACGACCTCCCCGGAATTTGCCGTGGAAAGCTACGATGTGAACGCCGTCTTTTACCTTTTAAAGCCGATCCGTCAGGAACAGGTCTTTACTGCTCTTGACCGCTGCGCCCTGCGCGCCCGGGAAGACAGCAGGACCATCGATGTTCCGACTGCCCTCGGAACAATGCCTCTCCCGCTCCACAAAATTTCCTACACAGAGCATGTAAACCGCCAGATTCTTGTCCACTTCAAAGACGGAAGGCAGATGGAAGTCCCAATGAACCAGAAAAGCTTCTCCGCCCTTCTTCTCGAGTATCCGTGGTTCTGCGACTGTATCAAAGGCATGCTCGTAAACTTTGAGGATGTGGACAAACTTCTGGACGACCGCTTCCTCTTAAAAAGCGGAGTCTATATTCCGATCAGCCGTTTAAAATACAAAGACGTGCGGGAACAATTTCTCGAATATTCCTATTCCGCAGTCAGAGGAGGTTCCTATGGCGGAGCTGCTTTTTAATGAATTTTTCTGTACCTATCCGTTTCATATTTTTGCCTATCTGCCGTTTCACTCCACACTCCGGATCTCCGGCAGAAAGATCCTCCTGGTTTCGGTCATGGCGGAACTGCTCTACCTGACCGTTTTCGCGCTCTTAGTCAGCGCCGGTCTCCCGGCTGTCTACGTCCAGTACACAGCGATCCCTGTTTTCGGGATCTTCCTCTATTCCCTCGTAAAAGCAAATGTCGGGATCATCACCTTCCAGTATATCTTCGTCATCGACTATCTGATGGTGATCCGTGCCTGCGCCTTCTTCGTCTGCCAGACATTTTTCCACTGCGGATTCTTCTCCTGGCAGTCCGGGCTCATCACATTCGTTCTCGTACTCCTGACCGCCTGGTTCATGATGAAGCGCCTGATGGAGATCATTGACAGCCTGTCCGCGATCCAGGCTCCGGCCCTCTGGAAGACCGCATGGCTCCTCCCCTTCTCCGCGACCATGATCATCTTTCTCCTGACCGGCAGCATCCGGAGCGGAAGCTTCACACAGGCCGCCCTTATAGCGAGGATCCTCATGCTCCTCTGCATGTTTCTCATCAGCCATACACTGATCCTGCTCCTCCGCTTCTTCAAAGAACAGGCAGAAGCAGCCGTCAAGACCGAATCCATGGAAAAACTCCTCGAGATCCAATCCGACCAGTACAACCTCCTCACAGCCAGGATCCGCGACAACAGCAGAGCCCGGCACGACTTCCGCCAGCACCTCGCCGTCATCAAAGACTGCGCAGACCGCGGAGATCTCGCCTCCCTGCAGGCATACTTAAAAGACTACGAATCCATGTTCCCGGTCCAGGATGTCCGCCGCTACTGCAAAAACTACGCAGTCAACGCGATCCTCTCCTTCTACGCAGAAAAAGCCGAAAAAACCAGGGTCACCACCCAGTTCCAGATCCAGATGGGAGAACCACTCCTGATCCCGGAGACAGAATTCTGCGTCCTGATCGGAAACCTCCTCGAAAACGCCGTCGATGCCTGCGCAGACACAGATGATGGTATCCAGCCCTTTATCCGTCTCCACGTCTGCCAGACCAGCTCCTCCATGCTCTCGATCACAGCCGACAACACAAGCGCATCCGGCCCGACCTGGTCCGGCGACCGCCTCCTCTCCACCAAACACACCGGCTACGGCATAGGAACCGAATCCATCCGCATGATCGCAGAACGCTACCACGGCGACGCCAGATTCTCATGGAAAGACGGCATATTCTACGCCTCCGTGATGCTGAACCCGTAAAAAAATATATTTTCAGCGATGCCAACGGCGAGCGTCCCACTCCCAGCAATGCCAGCGGCGAGCGTCCGGCCGGGAGTGCCTTGATCCGGGGAGCTGGTTCCTCTTAGCTCGCGGGTGACTGCGTTGGACAACCGATGGCACTTGTCTGAGCGCAGCGAGTTGTGTCATCGGTTGTCCGCCCTTAGCAGTCGCACGGGAGCTTAGCGGAACCCTCCCCGCATCCCGGGCACACCCGGCCGGACGCTCGCCGCGTACCCCCGCCAACC
>NZ_CABFVC010000011.1:0-79729 GCF_902143525.1 Clostridium sp. Marseille-P7770
GTGGGAAGACTGCGTAAGCAGGATTCCCATAGCTGAAAGAGAAAGCCAGCGCCTTGAGACGCTGGCCTAGTAACGGTGGGCTTATAGCCCTAGTGCAAACCACCCTTTTGAAGGGTGGTGGTGACTTTCAAGGAAGATCCTGATCAGATCCGTTTCAGCTCATACTGTCTCGTGCCGAGACCGATCTTTTCCGCCTGATCGAGAGTCGCCTGCCATTCGATATTTGGGTTGGAATCCTTGAAATGATCATGGTGGCAGTGCCATCCCGGCTGGGAGAGATGTTCTCCAAGCTGGCTATTGGCGATTGGAGCTGCCTTCAGACAGGCATCCGCGCAGGCCTGGTCCAGAGCCACCGGATCGAAGCTTGCGAACATTCCGATATCCGGAAGGATCGGGGCATCATTTTCACCGTGGCAGTCACAGTTCGGACTGATATCCTGCACAAGGGAAATATGGAAGCACGGGCGGTCATAACAGACAGCCTGCGCGTACTCTGCCATCTTGCGGTCTAAAAGCTCGTTGGCATTGTAGTTCGGATTGTAGATAGCATCAAAGCTGCAGGCACCGATACAGCGGCCGCATCCTTTGCACTTGTCATAATCGATGACGGCTTTCTTATTTACATATGTAATAGCATCGCTTCCGCACTCCTTCGCACAGCGTCTGCAGCCGCGGCATAGCTTTTCACGGACGGACGGCTTCCCGCTTGCATGCTGCTGCATTTTTCCGGCACGGCTTCCGCAGCCCATACCGATGTTTTTGATGGCACCGCCGAAACCGGTGGACTCATGACCTTTGAAATGGGTCAGGCTGATAAAAACGTCGGCGTCCATAACCGCGTGTCCGATGAGGGCCGTCTTGCAGTACTCTCCGTTTACGACCGGAACTTCCACCTCGTCGGTTCCTCGAAGACCGTCACCGATGATGATCTGGCAGCCGGTGGAGATCGGGTTGAAGCCATTGAGGTTTGCACAGTCTAAATGATCCAGAGCATTTTTTCTGCTGCCCGGATACAGGGTGTTGCAGTCGGTCAGAAACGGCATGCCGCCCTGTTCCTTACAGAGATCTGCTACCGCTTTTGCGTAGTTTGGACGAAGGAAGGCGAGGTTTCCAAGTTCACCGAAATGCATTTTGATCGCGACGAATTTTCCGTCCATGTCAATGTTTTTGATTCCTGCAGCAACGCAGAGCTTTTTCAGCTTGTCCAACTGGCTGGTTCCAACCGAACACCGGAAATCGGTAAAATAAACCGTTGATTTTTCCATACTTATAAAGTCCTCCTTTAATAAATACTTCGCAACGCTCCAGTACCGTAAAGTCTGCGTTTTACTGCGGCGAGTACGGCCGGCGCGACCAGTGCGGTCAGCGCGCAGCCTGCTGAACCGTTACGATCTTTCTAATAAAAGTATCCCCGTAAGTCTTAAATTAGTCAAGGATAAATTTTGCAGAATTTTTTTAAGGATAAATTTTGCAGAAATTTTTACATTGTGGTATAGTAAACGGGAATCGGTGTGTGCCGATGCATACCAGAAACAAAAAAGGAAGCTGTGAAGAACAGTTATAAAAGGTGATCGTATGAACATAAGAAAACTGGCAAGACCAGCGGCAGCGCTTTTGGCCGCCGCAGCCCTGATGGCGGGGATCCCTGAACTTCGGATGGAAGCGCAGGCGGCGTTTCCGGAATACTTAAAATCCGTGACCTACTTCGGCGATGCCTGGCCGATCAACTACTGGGGAACTGAAGATGATAACATGGGGGCAAATTTTGCCCGCATCAAGGCGGACGGCTTCAACAGCATCATTCTCGTGATCCCGTGGAGAGAGTTTCAGCCGGGGGATATGGGAAATATGTACAATGAGGCTGCTTTCGCCAAGCTCGATCAGGTCATGAAGTGTGCGGATGACCACGGACTTATGGTGACGCTGCGGATCGGTTATTGCTGGGATTACAGCGGTGAAGCGTCCCTTCCGGAGCGATATGCCGGTGTGGTGCAGGACGGAAGCAATGACAGGAAGATGTGGATAGATTACTGTAAGACGATCTATGACCGGGTATCCGACTACGGGAACTTTCAGGGTGGATTTATTACCTGGGAGGACTTCTGGGACTATACGTCAAACATGGACCGGGATCTCACAAGAGCCCTCAGTATCCGTCTGGCATCCAGATGCGGATATCAGGATTACCTGAAGGCCCACTACTCCCTTGCGGAGGTCGGCGCGGTCTACGGAAAGACATTCCAGGATTATTCCGAGATCTGGATCCCGGAGAGAAAGCGCCCGGAGGCGAAGCTGTTTTTTGAGTTCTATGACAGCTTTTTAAATAAGCTCCTCTCCGAGAGTCAGGGAGTGTTCCCCGGACTATCCATGGAGGTTCGGTCCGACGGAGACCCGATCTACCAGCTGGATGGAAGCTATACCTACTATTCCCACTCCGCCACGTATCCGTGTGCCGATGCCGAGTACTCTGCTCTTATGTACAGCGTGTCCCTCGGACAGCAGAACGTGGGAGACCATATTTCCGCGGAAACAGCGCTGGCATCCATGCAGAACAGCATGAACGGTCTGGTGGAAAAGAGCGGAAAGAAGTATTTTATGGAGCAGTTCCTCTATGCGGATTCCACAGAGGCATTCTCCTACAATACCCAGATCGAGGAGTCTCAGGTGGCGGACTTTGTGAAGAGATCCGCTCCGATCTTAAAAGATACCACCTGCGGCTACGGTCTCTGGGTATACCGGAATTATGTAAATGATTGTGTATACAATGGTCAGTTCGCGCTGGGACTCACGGGGTGGGATACTACCGGAAATGTTGAGAAAACGGAACATGACAGATCAAAGGCAGTCACCCTGTCAAAAGACAGTGTGCTCAGCCAGAATGTCCATGGACGTCTTGGAAAAAGGGACAAGATCTATGTAAAATTCTGGGCGGCACCGAAGAACGGTGCAGCGAAGGTCACCTTCCAGATCGGTGACGCTAAAAAGTCGGTCCAGGTGACGGAAGCGGGAAATTATGAGTGTTCCATCCCGTGGCAGGAAAACTACAATCTCTCGATCACGACAGACCGAAGCGTGACACTGGACAATATTAAAATGTATTCCCACGAGCAGTACGGCAGGATCTATGACACAGACGGCAACGAGCAGGATCTTGCGGCGGCGTTTCGGGAGTTAAATGCGGCACTGGATCAGACACAGACTTTGGAGCCTGTTCCGGCAGCCGATTCCAGTAAATAAAATTTCTGTAAAAAAAACATAAAGAAATTTGAAATTCCTACTTGCGGAATTGCTCAGACTACGATATAATCTCCGGGATAGTTTGACAGGGATCGATAAAAACCTGTCAGTATCCCGGAGATTTTTATGCGGGCAATGAGTCTAAGCCTGTGTCCGCATATCAGGAATGTTTTGGAGAGCCGCCCCAAAGCTTATGTTTCCGGGTGTGTTGCGCGGTTAAAAAAAGGAGGATTACATGGAGAAAAAGAAAAGTTCACTCGCTGTCAGAATGAGTATTTCCCTCGTCTGCGGTCTGGTAGCAGGTCTTCTGTTAATGTTCTTAAGAGAAAACCTCAACAGCACAGGCAAGGAAGCCGTATGGGCAACGATCAACAGCATCCTGTTCCAGGACATCACAGCGGCAGGCGCTGAAAAGGCACTCGGTATCTTCTATATTATTGGTCAGTTGTTTATCCGTTCTTTACAGCTTGTCATCGTACCGATGGTATTCACATCCATCACACTTGCGATCGGACAGATTTCCGATACAAGAACTCTCGGCAGAATTTCCGTAAAAACGATCGCAGGTTTCCTGATCTGCTCTTTCTTCGCATTACTTATGGCATGCGTAGTCGGAATCATGATCTACAATGCAGGTGTATTCAATATTCAGGTGGAGGGTCTTGAAGGTTCCGCCGGATCTACCGGTTCCAACCCGTTAAATGTGATCCTTAACATTGTTCCGTCCAATATCACAGCGGTATTCAGCACAAACACTTCCGTTCTCGCGATCGTGTTCTTAGCGGTTTCCCTCGGTCTCTGCATGAAGGCAGTCGGCGACGAGAAGAGCGCAACATTAAAGAAGCTCATCACAGAAGTAAACGATATCGTTGTTGTATTCTTAAACTACGTTGTTACAAAGTTTGGTCCGTTCGCGATTTTCGTTCTCCTTGCAAGAACATTCGCGACATACGGAATCAATCACTTAAAACCGGCTCTGGCATACGTTGTCGTAACCGTTATCCTGCTTCTCTTATTCCTCTTCGTAGGATACCCGATCTTTGTAGCAGTTACAACAAAGCAGAATCCGGTGAAGTTCGCAAAGAAGATCTTCCGTGTAGCAGTATTCGGATTCTCCACTTCCTCCAGTGCGGCTGCTCTTCCGCTTAACGTGAAGACGACCACAGAGGAGCTCGGTGTTGATGAGAAGATCGCTTCCTTCGTACTTCCGCTCGGTATGACCATCAACATGAACGGTACCGCGATCATGCAGGTCGTTGCGACTCTGTTTATCGCAGGCTGCGCAGGCTACGATGTAACCCTGTCCCAGCTCATCGTGATCGCTCTCTTAGCCCTGATCGCATCCGCCGGTACACCGGCAGCTCCGGGCGCAGGCGCGATCATCCTGTTCACGATCCTTTCCGGTCTTGGCTACATCAACGACGGTGCACTCTTAGCATACAGCCTGATCCTTGCGATCAACCGCCCGATCGAGATGTTAGTAACGGCGCTTAACGTTGTCGGCGACTCCGCAACTGCAATCTACGTTGCGAAATCCGAGGGAATGTTAAACGAGGATATCTACAATTCATAAGGAAAATACCGGCCTGGTTTACGGTCGGTGTGCAAAGCTCCGGAAGACCTGAGGGAAGAAGCCCAGGCCTTCCGGATTTTTTTATGTAACAGGAAATCCCGGGGAATTCCCTGTTACATAAAAAGGCACTGACGTGCCAAAGATGCGCACTCGCGCGAAGATGTAGACTGTCGCAAGCGACCGCGCGAGGCGCGAGAATGTGCCAAGGCACATTCTTTTTTATGAAACAGTGTGTCTGTGAAGCGCCTCCGCTTGACATTTTCTAAACAAATAAACAGAAAAATGTGATATGATAAAAACATGTGAAAGAGGCAGACAAGAACATTCAGTCTGCGGGGACAGGGGGAGCTTTATGACAGGAACCATGTTTTTCAACATGCTTTTAAATATCGGACTGCTGGTGCTTCTGGCAACGCTGCTCACCAATATGGCATCGGTGCGGAAGCTGTTCCGGGGAGAGAGCAGCACGATCATCCAGAAGATGGCGTTGGCAGTGATCTTCGGTGCCATCAGCATCGTGTCGACCTACACAGGGACAAAGACCGGCGGGGCCATCGTCAATACCCGCGTCATCGGCGTCCTGACCGCGGGGATCCTGGGAGGACCGTTTGTCGGAATGATGACGGCACTCATCGCCGGAGCCCACCGGTTCCTGTTTGATATCGGCGGCTTTACAGCAGCCTCCTGCGCGGTCTCAACGCTGGTGGAAGGCGTGCTGGGAAGTCTGGTCTATAAAAAGTACAAGGCAGGAGAGATGGACAGCGTCGATCTGTTTTTCCTGACTGCAGAGGCGGAGATCCTGCAGATGGTGATCATTCTGATGATCTCGAAGCCTCTCAGCGCGGCCATGGAGCTTGTGGGAAAGATTGCCGTCCCGATGATCGTCATGAATTCTGTGGGAATGGTGCTCTTTTTCAAGACCTTTGATATGGTATATATGCGAGAGGACAGTCTGTTTGCGGAGCGGATGCGTCTTTCCATGGGGATCGCGGACAAGAGTCTCGTCTATCTGAGAAAAGGTTTCGGAAAGCGGGAAAATATGGAAGCTGTGACTGATATCATTTTTGGTGAGATCCCATGTCAGGCGGTAATCATCACGGATGAAAAGGAAGTTCTGGCGGTGAGTTCCCTGATCGATGACAGCCGTTTCCGCCGGGAAAAGTTTCTGGAACATCTGACAGGACCGGCAAAAGGAATGAAAGCAGAATGTATCTGGGAGGAAGATCTCGATGAGGAGATACGGCCGCTGTTTCACTCCCTCGTGACGGTGACAGTTCCGGTCATGACCGGAGATGAGAAGATCGGAAGTCTGTCCATTGTCGTGAAAAAGAGACGCCGTGTGGAACGAAGCATCGGGGATTTTCTGGAGGAACTTGCGAAGATGTTTTCCACACAGTTAGGGGTCTACAATGTGGAATATCAGAAGAAATTGCGGAAAAAAGCGGAGTTTAAGGCGCTGCAGTCTCAGGTAAACCCGCATTTTCTCTACAACGCGCTGAATACGATCTCCTGCATCTGCGATGAGGATGCGGGAAAGGCCAGTGACCTGATCTTAACGTTAGCGTCCTACTACCGTCAGACTCTGGAGAACGACCAGTACATGCTGGATATCGATACGGAGATCAACCATGTCCGGACGTATCTGGAGATCGAGAAGGCGAGATTTGAGGAGAAGCTCCGGGTGGAGATCAACGTGGAAGACGGTCTCTCCTGTCAGGTCCCGTCCTTTATCCTGCAGCCCATCGTGGAGAACGCTGTCCGGTATGGAAACAGCGCGGACGGGGTGCGCAGAGTGGAGATCTCAGCAAAACGGGTGCAGAGCGGGCCCGGGGAGGAGCTGGTGAGGATCGGAGTCAGGGATCATGGAAAAGGTTTTGAACCGGAAGAGGCAGAGAGGATCCTGACCGGAAACAAGACCGGCAGCGTTGGATTAAAAAATGTGAATGAACGTTTGAAGAGTACATACGGAAAGCGTTATGGGCTGGAGATCCGGAATACGGATGACGGGGCGGATGTTTCGTTCTGTATTCCGTATCAGGCAGAGAGCTGACAGGAAAATACTGTGACCGGACGTAACTATTCAGTACCTTCATAGTTACGTGCAAAAATCCATTCCAGATCAGCTTCGCTGATGGGATTTTTGCCTTCCAGCCTATGTTTTCTTACGGTCAGCGCAGCAAGTGCGCAGACCTACTGAACAGTTACGACCGGACTATTTTATACATTGGGGAAACTATGAGAGACAGGGGGAGATGTTTTGAAGATCGCAGTGATCGATGATGAGAGACCGGCAAGAAAAATGCTGATCCGCAGGGTGAAGGAAGTGCGTCCGGACTGTGAGATTACGGAAGCGGAGAGCGGAGCGGACGCCTTAAAGATGTTTAATGAGGCAGATTCGTTTGATCTGATCTTTGTGGATATGGACCTCGGGGACATGGAGGGGACGACGCTGGCGGCCACGGCAAAACGGCTGTTTCCCGGGGCGAAGATCGTCTTTGCCACCGCCTATTCCCAGTATGCCGCGAAAGCGTACGAGATGGAGATCGATGACTATATTTTAAAACCGTTCGATCCGGAGCGGGTGCACCATGTTGTGAAAAAATGCATGGGGGAAGGAAAACGTGATCCTGCGGGGAAAATGGAGGAGCCGGAGGAAAAAACGGAACCGGCAGCAGCTGAAAAACAGGGAGCAGAGCAGGAAACCGCAGGCGTGGAAGAGAGGCGCGAATCAACGGTATTCGGCAAGATCCCTGTGACGGCCAGCCACGGAATCCTGTTTCTGGAGATCGCCCAGATCGTGTATGCGGAGACCGACGGACACGGCTGTGTGGTCCACACCACATCGAGATCCTATGAGGTCAACCAGCTTTTGGGAGAACTTGAGAAAAAGCTGGCGGACTTCGGATTCTTCCGGATCCATAAGAGTTATCTCATAAATCTGTCATTTATTTCGGAACTTTTCGCGGGCAGCGGAAACGGACTTTCCGTACATATGAAGGGGTATGAGAGCCGGGAACTCCCGGTGGGAAGAGAAAAACTGAAAACGTTAAAACAGCTGTTGAAGATCAGCTGACAGAAAGAGAAGCTGCGGCACTCCGTTCATGATGAAAGGAGTGCCGTTTGTGCAGATATCCATGCTGTTCATGCGGACCATCTTTAAATATTGTGCAAAATATACTATAATACATTTGCTTGAAGAAAAGAACTAAGCATAATGTATATTCAAGGAGGGATTTGTATGATTAGTTTTCTCGTCTGTCTGGCACTTTTAATCGGAGGCTACTTCGTTTACGGCAACCTCGTAAACAACATTTTCAGCCCGGATGACAGAGAGACACCGGCAGTCAGAATCAACGATGGCGTCGACTATGTGGTCATGCCCCAATGGAAGCTCTTTCTGATCCAGCTTCTTAATATCGCTGGTCTGGGCCCGATCTTCGGAGCCATGCAGGGTGCATTGTGGGGACCGATCGTATTCCTGTGGATCACCTTCGGTACGATCTTTGCAGGCGGTGTTCACGACTTCTTCTCCGGCATGATGTCCGAGAGAAACGACGGTGCTTCAATCTCAGAGGTGTGCGGAATCTACCTCGGCGGCCTGATGCAGAACGTAATGCGTGTATTCAGTGTTGTACTTCTTGTGATGGTCGGTACTGTTTTCGCAGTTGGTCCGGCCGGTCTGATCGTAACCCTGTTCAGCAACAGCGGAGCACAGGGCATGGTCGCAAACAAAGAGATGTGGCTCTGGATCATTCTGGCTTACTATTTTATCGCAACCTTTATTTCTATCGACAAGATCATTGGTAAGATCTATCCGATCTTTGGTATCTGCCTGATCATCATGGCACTCGGTGTTGCTTTCGGTATCTTCACAAAACCGGAATATGTGATCCCGGAGATCTGGAGCAATTTCAGAAACATGCATCCGAGTGGAACACCGATATGGAGCTTCATGTTCATCACCGTTGCCTGCGGTGCGATCTCCGGTTTCCACGCAACACAGTCACCTCTTATGGCGCGCTGCATGAAATCTGAGAAACAGGGTCATTTCGTATTCTACGGAGCAATGGTATGTGAAGGCATTATCGCCCTGATCTGGGCAGCAGCAGGATGCTCTCTCTACGAAGTAACAGGTGGTTTAAACACAGGTCTCGCAGAGATCATGAAGAACGGTCAGTCCGCAGCCATCTATGATGTCTGCCAGAAGACCATGGGCGGTGTCGGCATTGCTCTTGCCATGTTAGGTGTTATCGCCTGCCCGATCACTTCCGGTGATACAGCATTCAGAAGCGCACGTTTAACACTTGCTGACTGGTTCAAGGTTGACCAGAAGAACTGGAAGAACCGTCTGCTTCTCTGCGTACCGTTACTTGGAATCGGCGCTATCGTCGGACATATGGATTACAGCATCGTATGGAGATACTTCAGCTGGACAAACCAGACACTGGCTATGATCGTTCTCTGGACAGCAAGCATGTACCTCTACAAGGCAAAGAAGAACTACTGGCTCACAGCAGTTCCGGCAACCTTCATGAGCGCTGTTTCCATGACATATTTCTTCTGCGCAAAAGAGTGCTTAAACCTCGGTACTGCAGTTGCGTATCCGGTAGGCATCGTACTTGCGGTCGTATTCCTTGGAATCTTCATCCGCGCAACGAAGAAACAGACCGTATAATGTAAGATTATAATGACACGAAAGACAGGCTGCAAAGCTGGGAGTGTCTGACTGCAGATGATGCAGAAAGTATAAGCTGCCCCGGTGAAAGGCTGAGGGCAGCTTATACTGGTTATTCAGTATTTGGGAGGCGAGAGTTATGTTCTTAAAACCGGCAAAACTTGGAGAAAAAGAGATCCCGGAGAGTATTCTTTTGGAGGACAAAAAACACTGTAAGAAGATCGGGCCCTGCGGAATCGGAAAAGAGGCATTATACCTCAACAGCTTTTATCTGGAGCGGCGCTTTTACATCCCGGTATCTTCCGTCTCCCGTGTCTTTAAGCGCGTGGCGATGAGCAAAGGCGGATTCACCGGAAAGGGTCTGTTTGCGACGATGCCGTATCTGGTGGTTGTCTATGAGGACGGTAAGGAAAAACAGTGCAACTTTAAGTATGAGGACCAGGTGGACGCTTTTGTGGCATCCGTGAAGGAACGGTTCCCGCAGGTAAAGACCGTGAGTGAAGCGGCGGAAAAGCGCCTTGCGGAAGCTGAAAAAAAGCAGGCGGAGAAATGTCTCGTTCCGCTTTCTGAGCAGGCGAAGGAGACGGTAAATGTTCTGGAACAGGCAAAAACAGCCCTCACGAAGCGGTTGTCCCTGTTCACAGAGCTCACCAATGCGGCAAAGAAAAAGAGAACGTATGAGAAGACAAAGCCGTTTTACAAATGGCTCGCCTTATTCATGGTAGTCATGGGGGCGGCGGCACTTGCATACGGAGTGTTCTCCTTTATGAATCATGACGCGTTTGCCGTATACTTTGTCCTCTTCGGAATGGCGGCGATCTTCCTGTTCTCCGGAGCGAATGTCATGCCGACGAGTACGAATAACCGGAAAGCCATCGAAAAACGTCTTGCGGCGGCGGAAGAAGCCGTTACAGGCTATGTGGATAGTCTCCATCTCGGACTTCCGGTTCCGTCCTGTTATCTTCATCCGGTGACTGTAGAGCGGATGCAGCGTGCTGTCCGTGAGGGGCGCGCCGAGTCTGTGGAGGACGCGTTTGCCGTTGTAAAAAATGATCTGAAAAAGATTAACGCGGATGTATCCGTTACCCAGGAGGAATTCGACGAGATCATGGCGATCAAGCCGGTGTTCTTAGTCAGAGATTACGCGTAGATGAAAAATTGACTGCCGTATCAGCAGGCGTATGCTGGACGGCAGTCTTGTTTTATAAAAATTAAGGATTCCTGGTATTATATAAAAACCGGGATGCCGCGCAGATAGACGGCATCCCGGTTTTCTTCATACGATTTTAATAGATTTCTGCTATTTGCCTGCAGCCATCTGATAGATCTTAAGCATATCTTCCGCTTCCAGCTTCTTCGCGGATCCCTTCGGGCCGCCTGCAGCGATTCTCGCGTTTTTCGCCATGGTCTCAAGCTGTTCTTCTGTCGGATCGATGCCGAGTTCCTTTAAGTTTGTCGGCATATTGATGGCGCGGTAGAAGTCTTCCATGGCCTCGATGCCCTTTAAACCCGTCTCCATATCATCTTTTCCAGGATCAACACCCATGACATTCACTGCAAATTTTGCGAACCGCGGTGTACAGTTATCGATCACATATCTCGCCCAGCTTCCCCAGATCGCAGCCAGTCCGGCACCGTGGGCAACATCGAACATGCCGCCGATCTCATGCTCTAAGAGGTGGGAGGCAAAGTCTCCGCCGTCGTTTCCGCAGCCGGTGAGACCGTTGTGGGAGAGACTTCCGGACCACATCACCTCGGCTCTCGCGTCATAGTTATCCGGATCGTTCACAAGGATCTTCGCGTTCGTGATCACAGTGCGCATAAGACCTTCCGCAATGGCATCGGTGATCTCCATATTTCCGCCGTTTGTGAAATAGCGCTCCATGGTATGCATCAGAATATCGGTGCAGCCGCAGGCTGTCTGGTACGGCGGGAGAGTCATTGTGATCTCCGGGTTCATGACAGCGAATACAGGGCGGGAGATATCATTGTTGTAGCCGCGCTTTTCCAGTGTTTCATCGTTTGTGATAACAGAGCTGTTGCTCATCTCGCTTCCGGAAGCCGCGATGGTCAGAACAACGCCGATCGGAAGGCATGCGGATGCCTGACGTGTGTGCTCATAGAAATCCCAGACATCACCGTCGTTCGCGAGACCGTAACCGATGGCTTTCGCGGAGTCGATGACACTGCCGCCGCCGACAGCGAGAAGAAAATCAACGCCCTCCTTTCTGCAGAGCTCGATTCCCTCGCGGACCAGGGAAAGACGCGGATTTGGGACAACGCCGCCGAGTTCCACATAGGTGACTCCGGACGCGTCCAGGGACTCTTTGATCCGTCCAAGAAGACCAGAGCGGATCACGCTGCCGCTTCCGTAGTGGAGCAGGACTTTTTTACAGTTTACATTTTTTACAAGCTTTCCGATCCGGTATTCGGTTTCTTTTCCGAATACGACGCGGGTCGGGGTATAGAAATTAAAATTAAACATAAGACACCCTCCTGATAGATCAAGTATACTAAGGATCGCAGTGATCTGCAAGAAATACCTCCGGAATTTTCCGGATTTCCGGAAGTGTACCTGACACAGATTTTACACAGGCTTTAGATGATGACGGCAGCAGATTTTACAGAGGACGCATAGGATAAAGGCAGAAGCTGACAGACAGGTATAAAAGAAAAAGGCAGAGACGATCTGCAGGAGGAAACACATTATGAAAAAAATAAGACTGACAGCGCTTACTATGGCGGGATTGATGGCGGCGGCATCCATGACCGGCTGCGGTGCGAAAACAACGGAGACCACAGCGGCTCCGGAGACAACGACAGCGGCAGCAGGGACGATGGCGGCAGAGACAACAACTGTGGCGGAGACGGCTGGGAAGGTGTCCCAGACCAAACCGCTTGTAGTATATTTAAACGACTTCGATGAGATTATCCCGGAGATGTTTAAAAAGGCGACCGGATATGATGTGGAAGTCGTAGCAGGAAACGGTGCGGAGACGCTTGCAAGGATCGAGACGGAGGGCGACAACCCACAGTGGGATATCGTATGGCTGGATTCCATGCCAAGCATCAACTCTCTCGGAAAGAAGGGAATGCTTCTCACAGACTGGGAACCATCTAACGCGGGAAACCTCACCGATTTCTTTAAGGAGATCGTTCCGGCGGACAAGGCATACTATCCGACCGGGGCACACGCGGCAGGCGTGATCGCGTACAGGAATGATGTTTTCACAGAAGAAACAGCTCCGAAGACCTGGGAAGACTTCGCAAAACCGGAATATAAAGATAAGATCGGAATTGCAGACCCGAGCGTAGCGGCTCCGGCATATCCCTTCGTGTCATACTTCTTCAACTCGAAGGGAATGGACAGCGGAAAAGAGTACTTCAGTTCCTTATTTGAAAATGGCTTAAAGGTCTATCCGAAGAACCCGCAGGTGGTTCAGGCCCTTGCCAGCGGTGAGATCGCGGTGGCAGGACTTCAGGAGAGCAACGCATACGGCATGATCGCTTCCGGAGAGCCGATCAGCATCATCTGGCCGGAAGAAGGTGCACCGGCATCTGTCCGTGTGGCAGCGATCAGCGCAAAGACAGATCAGCCGGAGGTTGCAAAAAAATTCATCGAATTCCTTTTAAAGCCGGAGACACAGCAGCAGCTTGTGGATGCGGGAGATGAAGGATATTTTGAACCGTCCGTTGCAGGTGTAAACGAAAAAGAAGACCGTGAGAAAGATGGAAAGCTTGTCTATGCTGAGGCATCCTGGGCATCTGAACACGAAGCAGAGATCAAGGAGTGGTTTGCAGATGAGTCCGCGAAATAGTGGTAAATTAAGAAGTGCGGCACATAGAGGACAGGCAGAAGGGGCGATCGGCTGGATCGTCCTTTCCGTGCTTGCAGTTTTAATTATTTTGCCGCTGGGGGCCGTTCTTTTACAGATCGTAAGTCCCGGTTTTTTTGGAAATACGGAAAAAGCAGATGGAATGAGCCTGCTCTTTGAGGTCTTTGAAAAACCGCTCTGGTATAAGGCGCTCGGAAATTCCATGTCTCTTGGCATCTGGACGACATTTTTCGGTACGGTGTTTGGGGCGTTTCTTGCAAATTTCCGGGTAAAATGGGAGTTTAAGACAGCGAAACTTTTAGACATCGCGGCGTGGATCCTGATGATCATGCCGTCCTTCATCATTGCCCAGGGCTGGGTCTATTTCGCTTCCGGAAACGGGATCGCGAGATCCTGGCTTCACTGGGACAACATAAGCAGTCTGGTATTCAGCTTTCCGGGTCTGGTGTTTATCATGGTACTCAACAAGTTCCCGTTCGCTTATGTAACGATCAAGGCGGCTCTGGAGTGGAAACCGGAACGGCTGTCTCTGGCAGCAAGAATGAATGGGGCATCTCCGTGGGAAGAGTGGAAGACTGTGCAGGCACCTTTGTGCATTCCGGCCTATTGTTCCGCGGCGATCCTGATCTTTATGGATACGATCGGTGATTTCGGACTTCCGGCAGCGATCTCCGGAGTATATCGTTTCCCGACACTGCCATACGCGATCTACACGGCACTTTACAGTTCCCCGATCCGTCTGGATATGGCAGGCGTGTTATCCTTCTATCTGGTACTGATCATCATCGCAGCCATGCTCGTCCAGTATCGGATCATTGGGAAAAAACGGTACGATTTCCTTGATACGGGAACCGTGAAAGCGGTGCCGGTCCGCCCTGCCGCCGGAATCGGGATCCTTCTCAATCTTTCAGGTGCGTTCCTTGCGTTTCTCACGCTGTTTGTTCCGCTTGGTTCCACGGTTGTCATGTCCTTCTCCGACTCGATCTCCGTTGCAAATTTCAGTTTCACGTTAAAGAATTATGAGAAGGTCATCGTAGACAGCAAAGAGCTCTTAAATGGTCTGGAGCATTCCCTGATGATTGCCTTTGCGGCAGCCATCATTGGGCTGGTTCTCGGATTTTTCGTTTCCTATGTGCTGAACTATTCAGACTTCGTTTTAAAGCGCGTGATCGATGTGCTGTCCCTGGTTGCGCTGGCGGTTCCGGGAGTGGTTTTAGGTATCGGCTATATCTTTGTATGGAATCAGAGCTGGATAGAGGCAATGGGGCTTAAGATGTACGGAACGCCCAGGATCATTGTCCTTGCCAGCGTTGCGGCGGCGATCCCGGTCATCACGAGAGTTCTGACCGGCGGCATGGCAAAGATCCCGAGACCGATCCTGTTTGCAGCCCGGCTTTCCGGTGCCGGTCTTATCACACGGGTCCGGACGATCCTCTGGCCTCTCTTAAAGGCAACCGTCCTGTCCGCGTTTTTGTCCGCATTTGGCGGAAGCGTGTTCAACCTTGCGATCAATACGATCCTCTATCCGCCGAATTACCAGACACTGCCGGTCTACATCAGCAAAGGAGTGGAAAATCTGAAATTCGGATATTCCGCAGCGGCAACAGTGTTTGGCGGCGGAATCGTGGTCCTTCTCATTCTGGCGATGGAACTTTTGGGAAGAGACTGGAAGAGAAAGCCGGAAAAAGAACGAAGATCAGAAAAACTGCACGGAAAGCTTGACTTTAGAGGCAGGGAAATGCCGGGAGAAAATATGGCGGAACATGGGACGGCAGCCGGAGCATTCACGGCTTCCGCTGTTTCATCGGTTTCTGCGGCAAAGAGCGTATAGGTATGTGGAAGCTGTTTTAGGAGGAAGATATGGATATTCAGAATCAGGAAGTCATCTTAAAAATAGAAGGTCTGACAAAAAGCTTTGGAAAGACGGAAGTGCTTAAGGGAATCAGCATGGAAGTCCATAAAAACGAGATCATCAGCGTATTGGGTCCGTCCGGCTGCGGAAAATCCACCTTGCTGAACATTATCGCAGGCATGCTGGCTCCCGATGGCGGGCGCGTGACCATGAACGGGCAGGTGATCTCTGAGGCGGGAAAAGTCCTGCCTCCGGAGAAACGCCATATGAACATGGTGTTTCAGGATTTTGCACTGTGGCCGCATATGACAGCGTATGATAACATTGCTTACGGCTTAAAGCGGAGCAAAACCGGAAAAGAGGAGACCGAGGAGCGGGTACAGGAGCTCTTAAAGCTCCTGCATCTGGAGGGACTGGAAAAACGGTATCCGGCGGAGCTTTCCGGCGGTCAGCAGCAGAGAGTCGCGATCGCCCGGGCACTGATCACGAAGCCGGATATTCTCCTGATGGATGAGCCGCTCTGCAATCTGGATGTCCAGCTCCGCGTGGAGATGAGAACCGAAATGGCGTTCTTGTTCCGGAAGCTTGGGACAACCGTCTTTCACGTCACCCATGACCCGTCGGAGGCGTTCGCGATGGCGGACCGGATTGTGATCATGAACAGGGGAAATATCGACCAGATCGATTCCCCGAAAAACTGTTACAGGAATCCGGGAACGGAGTCGGCGGCGGCTCTTTTAGGTGCAGGAAACCGGGTACATGGATACGCGAGGGAGGACGGCGGCACGCAGATCGATCTCGGCGGCAGTGTCTGCGGAACACTCGGAAGGAACGGGATCCGCAAAGATGATATGGTGACTGTCCGCTTCCGCGCGGAGAACACGGTGTGGACCGGAAGCGAACGGCAGGAGAACAGCTTTCCGGTGGCGGTCGAGTATTCCTCCTTTGAGGGGGATTATTACCGCGTTATGGCGAAGATGGGAATGGGAGAACCGCTCTGCTTCTTAAGCCGTGACTATCTGGAAAAAGGTACGGAAGGCTACGTGAATGTGGAAGGGGACCGTCTCTATGTGTACGGCCCGGAGACAGCGGCATGAGCGGGAACCTGTATCTGATGAGCGACGTTCACGGATATTTTATTCCCTTTCTGCAAATACTGAAAAAGATCCGGTTTGAGGATGCGGACCGGATGGTGATCCTGGGGGATCTTGTGGCGAAAGGACCGGATTCCCTGGGACTTTTGCGCTTTGTGATGGAACATAAGAATATTCTGGCGCTGAGAGGGAATCATGAACAGCGGCTCTTACAGTATTTTGGAACAGACCGCGCGGCCGGGATCCCGGATTCCACGATGCGGTCCTGGGTGGCCGGAGACGGGGCGGGGATCATCAGGCAGATGAATATGCTGTCAGGGACAGGACGCAGGAAGGTTCTGGAGTTTATCGGAACGATGCCGTTATGGGCAGTCATGGAGATCTGCGGCAGGAAGTATGTGCTGGTTCACGGAGCGCCGGATAATGAAATGAAAAAAGAACTTCTGGCAGGGCAAAAAGATCCCGGAGGGAAAAGAAAAACAGCGGATTATGATATCCTCATAAACCGTTATGAATCCCCGGATTCGGATAACCGGCTTCCGGCGGGAATGACTGCCGTTGTGGGACACACGCCGACGTTCAAATATGGGACACAGTATGCAGGAGATATGATCATCAAGGACGATAAGATTTTTCTGGACTGCGGAGCCGGTCAGGGCTATGGATTGGGCTGTCTGGAAATATTGTCTGGCAATGACAAAAATTCCTATCGAAAATACTTTACAAATACGGAGAACGGGAGTATATTGTAAACAACCGCTGATGGAAATGACGGTCAGCGATGGGACAATTCAATAATACGTCTTCAGGGCAGGGTGCAAGTCCCTACCGGCGGTAAAGCCCGCGAGCCGAGAGGCATGATCCGGTGAGATTCCGGGGCCGACAGTATAGTCTGGATGAAAGAAGAATTTCAGGTTTGTTTGTGATATGCGGAAGCGATCCGGTGTTCGAAAAAAGAGGACAGGATCGAGAGATTCCGGATCACGGAAGATCGGATCGGTAGCTCTGGAATAGGAAACTGTTTCAGGGCTTTTTTGTGTAATAGGAGATTGATCCGGGAAAGCTGTGAATAGCAGAGAAAGTTATATTTCCGAATGAAACAACGGACCGAATATGGAAAACCCTGTAGGCATCTGCTTTACAGGGCTTTTTTTAACAGAAAATTCCTATGGAACTTCCTGCTTGCGCCCGTAAGGCAGGTTTGCGGAAAGGAGTGAAAAAGATGACGGACCGGGATTATATGCTGCGGGCCATTGAGCTTGCAAAAGGGGGACTTGGCTGGACGAGTCCGAATCCCCTCGTGGGAGCCGTGATCGTGAAAGACGGAAGGATCATAGGGGAAGGTTATCATGAACGGTGCGGCCAACTCCACGCGGAGCGAAATGCCATTGCGTCGCTTACGGAAAGCGCGGAGGGCGCGACACTCTATGTGACGTTAGAGCCGTGCTGCCATTACGGAAAGACACCGCCCTGCACGGAGGCGATCCTCGAGCAGAAGATCGCAAGAGTTGTGATCGGCTCAAGAGATCCGAATCCCCTGGTAGCAGGAAAAGGCGCGGCGATCCTAAGAGCAGCGGGAGTCCGGGTGGAAGAGGACTTTATGCGGGAGGAATGCGATGAGTTAAATCCGGTATTCTTCCATTACATCACAAAGAAAACGCCCTATGTGGTCATGAAATACGCCATGACGGCGGACGGAAAGATCGCTGCGCGGACCGGTGACTCCAAGTGGATTACAGGAGAAAGCGCAAGGAAAAAGGTGCAGGAGCTGCGCCACCGGTATATGGGGATCATGGCGGGGATCGGTACGGTCCTGGCAGACGATCCGATGTTGAACGTCCGGATCCCCGGGCTGAAGAGCCCGGTGCGGATCATTTGTGACAGCGGACTCAGGATCCCGATGGATTCACAGCTCGTGAAGACGGCAAAGGAGTACCGGACCATCGTAGCGTATGCGGGGGAATGTTCCGGGGAATGCTGTAAAGAAGCGGAAAAGAAAGCGGAACAGCTTCACGCGGCGGGTGTGGAGACCGTGTCGGTCCCGGACGCAGACGGGCGTGTGGACCTTGGGAAGCTCATGGAATATCTCGGAAACCAGGGCATAGACAGTGTACTTTTAGAGGGCGGCGGTACCTTAAATGACGCGGCGCTGTCAGCCGGGATCGTAAACGAGATCTGCGCGTTTATCGCCCCGAAGATTTTCGGCGGTGCTGATGCGAAGACTCCGGTTTCCGGGATCGGTGTGGCGCATCCGGCGGAAGCCGTGATGCTGACGCTGAGACAGGTGGAGACGATCGGGGACGATCTGATGCTCAGATATTCAGTAGATTGAAAATGGGAAAGGAAATGAGATCATGTTTACAGGGATTGTAGAAGAACTCGGACAGGTGAAGGCACTTTCCCTGCGCGGAAATTCCGGTACGCTGACGGTAAAAGCGAAAAAGGTTCTGGAAGGAACAAAGATCGGTGACAGCATCGCGGTCAATGGTGTCTGCCTTACGGTCACGAATATGAAAAATAGCGAGTTTTCCGCCGACGTGATGGCGGAGACTGTGAGGAGAAGCAGCCTCGGAGCACTGCAGGCTGGAAGTTATGTAAACCTGGAGCGGGCCATGGCGGCGGACGGCAGATTCGGCGGTCATATCGTTTCCGGTCACATTGACGGAACCGGGCAGATCGAATCGATGAGACGGGAAGAGAATGCAGTCTGGGTCACGATCGCATGTGCAGATAAGATCCTGGATCTGATCGTGGAAAAAGGTTCGATCTGCATCGACGGGATCAGCCTCACGGTGGCGGCGGTGACAAATCGGAGCTTTTCAGTGTCGGTGATCCCGCATACCGGCGAGGAGACAACGCTTTTGAAGAAAAAAGCAGGAGAGCCGGTCAATCTGGAAAACGACATTGTGGGGAAATATATTCAGAAATTTGTGGATATCGGAAGAAATTCCGGTGCGGACCGGGGAAAAGCGGAGGACGGCAAGGATGCCGGGGACAGCACGAAAGGAAACCCCGGTCTCAGCATGGAGTTCCTTCAGAAATATGGATTTTAAAACAGATGCTTTGAAGATATTTAGAAACATCCAGAAAATATGAGATCAGAGCGGTTAAAGTTTCAGCAGTAGGAATCCTGCTGAAAGAAAAACTTTTAATAAAGGACTCTGGAAAGGCAGGAAAATATGAACGAGCAATACAACACAATCGAAGAAGCGATCGAAGATCTGCGGGCGGGAAAAATCATTCTCGTGACAGACGACCCGGACAGGGAGAATGAGGGTGATATGATCTGCGCGGCAGAGTTCGCGACACAGGCAAATATCAATTTTATGGCAAGCCACGCAAAGGGACTGATCTGTACGCCGATGAGCGCGGCAGTGGCAGAGCGGCTGGGACTTCCGCAGATGGTATCCGAGAACACGGATAACCACTGTACGGCATTCACGGTCTCCATTGACCATGTGGACACGACAACAGGAATTTCCGCGGCGGAGCGCTCTTACACGATGATGAAATGCGTGGACCCGGCGACAAAGCCCCAGGATCTCAGAAGACCGGGACACGTATTCCCACTTGTAGCAAGACGGGGCGGAGTGCTCGTGAGAAACGGCCACACCGAGGCAACCGTTGACCTTATGCGTCTGGCGGGACTTTCCGAGTGCGGCGTGTGCTGTGAGATCATGGAGGAAGACGGAACCATGATGCGGACCACGAATCTGTGGAAGCTGGCGAAGGAGTACGGACTGAAATTTATCACGATCAAGGAACTGCAGGATTACTGCCGTGTCCATGAAAAACATGTGGTGCAGGAAGCCTGCGCGGACATGCCGACCCAGTATGGACACTTTAAGATCTACGGCTATGTGAACGATATTACCGGCGAGCACCATGTGGCTCTTGTGAAAGGTGATATCGGGGACGGCGAGGATGTGCTCTGCCGCGTGCATTCCGAGTGCCTGACCGGGGATGTGTTCGGTTCCATGCGCTGTGACTGCGGAAAACAGCTCCAGACCGCGATGCGCCAGGTGGAGGCGGAAGGCCGTGGCATCATCCTCTACATGCGCCAGGAAGGCCGTGGCATCGGTCTGATCAACAAACTGAAGACGTATGTGCTTCAGGAGCAGGGCTTTGACACGGTGGAGGCCAATATCAAGCTTGGTTTTGCTCCGGATCTCAGGGAATACTGGATCGGGGCACAGATCTTAAGGGATCTCGGTGTGAAGTCCTTAAGACTTCTCACGAACAATCCGGAGAAGATCTACGGACTTTCCGGCTTCGGACTTGAGATCCATGAGCGCGTGCCGATCGAGATCGATCCGCAGCAGTACGACAGTTTCTATCTGAAGACGAAGCAGGACAAGATGGGGCATATCTTTACAAAAATTAAAGTGTGATAGGATGGAACGTCCGTAATTATGAAGACTTTTGAATAGCAGAAAACATAAGAAAGAAAAGGAGAAACATCATGAAAGAGATCAAAGTATTAGAAGGAAAAGTTGTAGCACCGGAAGGCATGAAAGTGGGGATCGTAGCTTCCCGTTTCAACGAGATCATCGTAAATAAGCTCTTAGGCGGAGCAGTTGACGGACTTGTCCGCCACGGTGTGGAGGAAGAAAATATCACGGCGGCCTGGGTTCCGGGGGCGTTCGAGATCCCGGTTGCGGCATCTGCCATGGCAAAGTCCGGCAAGTACGACGCGATCATCTGCGTCGGCGCTGTGATCCGCGGTGATACCACACACTACGATTATGTGTGCAGTGAGGTCTCCAAGGGAATCGCTCAGGTGGGACTGGCAGAGAAGATGCCGGTACTCTTCGGCGTCCTGACAACAGAGAACATCGAGCAGGCCATCGCCCGTGCCGGCAGCAAAGGCGGAAATAAGGGATATGACTGTGCACTTTCCGCGATCGAGATGGTAAATCTTATGAGACAGTTCTAAATTCAGATCATATAGACGTAAAAGATCAGCGCCTGAAAACATTTTTCAGAGGCGCTGATTTTTGCGTAATGGGAAATTCTGTTTTATCAGAGCTTATAAGGTTTTAGTCTCTTCCGTGAATTTAGCAGCGAAATCCCGGTTCAGTTTCATGAAGAGCTGCTGCTCCTCGGGAGACCAGCTCTCAAAAATCGCATTTTCGATGGAGATCAGGCGATGGGCGGTATTTTTCATGAGTTCCTCTCCTTTTTCCGTGAGAAAAACGCAGGCCTAAAATGAAAATTTAAATTCCACTTCTCCAAAGGGCGGTGGAGTTTACTCTTGCACAGTTGATATTTACTCATGCATACTGATATGATACTTTAATCGTCCTTCTGACAGCAGTAGAAGGAGTTTGACTATGAGNGCCTAAAATGAAAATTTAAATTCCACTTCTCCAAAGGGCGGTGGAGTTTACTCTTGCACAGTTGATATTTACTCATGCATACTGATATGATACTTTAATCGTCCTTCTGACAGCAGTAGAAGGAGTTTGACTATGAGTAAATATATCCCAGGCAACCAGAAGCATCTCACCATAGAGGATCGTATCTATATCCAGAATGAACTGGATAAGGGTACATCCTTTAAAGATATTGCCCGCTTTCTCTGTAAGGACCCTACTACGATTTCAAAAGAAGTGAAGGCCAGAAGAGCCTCCGATTGGTTTCACAAAGGGACTTTTCTTAATGTGAAGAACTTCTGTACCAAGCGTTTCCGTTGTAAGAAAACGAATGCCTGCAATAAGATCCTTTTTTGCGGCGTTAAATGTGCTTCCTGTCCCACCTGTAACCAGACCTGTCCGGATTTTCAAAAAGAACGCTGCAGCAAACTTGATCGGGCTCCCTACGTCTGCAATGGATGCAGTAAAAAGATCAATCATTGTACGATTGCCCACAAATATACCTACAATGCCAGGTTCGCTGACCGGAAATACCGGGAGTGTCTCAAGGATTCCAGGTCCGGAATCGCTATGACCAGACAGGAACTCCACAAAAAGGATAAGATCATCACTCCTCTGATCGATCAGGGCCAGTCTCCTTACCAGATCGTTGCAAACCATCCGGAATTGAATCTTTCCGTCCGCAGCGTTTACAACTACCTTGATATGGGACTTCTGACTGCCAGAAACGTTGATCTGAAACGTAAAGTGAAGTTTAAACCCAGAAAAGTCCATAAATCACAGATATCTGACCGCCGTGTCTTTAATGGCAGAACTTACGCTGATTTTCAACAGTTGCACCTGGAATCTTTTGTAGAGATGGACACCGTCCACTCCGCTGTTGGTTCCTCTAAAACACTGCTTACCTTCTTTTTTACAAGGGAAAAGCTGTTTCTTGCGTTCCTCATGAACCGGAATACGGAAGGATCTGTACGACTCGTTTTGGACCATTTAGAAAAGCGTTTTGGTACCTTCGATTTCCTGACTCTGTTTGAATATATACTCACCGACAGAGGCGCTGAATTCGGTGATCCTGATTCTCTCGAAACCGGTGTTACTGGTATCCAGAGAACCAACATTTATTACTGTGATCCCATGAGAAGCGGACAGAAAGGCGGCATTGAACAGGCACACACCATGCTCCGCATGATACTGCCGAAACGAACTACCTTTGAATTCCTGACTCAATGGGATGTGAATTTAATCACCAGCCACATCAACTCAACACCGCGGGAGAGTTTGAATGGGCGTACACCGTATGATGTCGCCCTGGAGGCTTTTGGGGAAGACGTCTTAAAAGCATTTCAGCTTAGGCGTATTGACCCTGACAAAGTCATCTTAACACCTAAGCTGATCCGCTATAACCACTAACCCATGAAGAAATCTGCTGTCAGACTGGAAGTAAACTTTTCACATTTTTCAAATGTGGCTGGTGGAATTTAGTCGTGCACACCGACCTCCAGCAGCTTGTTTGCCATACAGAAAAACAGAAAATTTCGCCATAGATTACTTGTATTATAGCATAGATTCCGCTTTTCTTCTTAAAAATCACTAGATTATAAGCAACTTTTAAAAGAGCGGTGGAATTTACTTTTGCACTGGAATTTACTTTTTCAAGTCAGCAGAAAAACGCAGGTGTTCCTCCCTGTTCCGGGTTTCAGGTACAGATAACCGGCCTGTTCCATCTTGCGTACTGCAGAGTTGATCGTGGATTTTGTGGTGCCGGTCTCTTTGTAAAAAATACTTTGATTGCAGCCGGAACCGTGTTCATTGAGGGAGTAGAGAATATCAAGCTCGCTGTCCGTGAGACCGAGCTTTAATGCAGCGTCATGGTAGACACTGTTGACCTGGCTGAGCAGGTTGTAGAATTCTTTAAATGCAGAGTACATGGCAGATCTCCTGAAAATATAAGTGTATGGGGGCAGTGCAGGGCTTTGCATCCGCCTGCACGGGCTATCGGTCTATGTGTATCCGTACTTCTTTGCCTTCCGGATCAGGAAGAAGAGCGACAGGCATACCGCCATAAATTCCGCCGCGATGATGGAATACCAGATTCCGGAGACACCGAGGAAAAACGGCAGGATGATCACAGCACCCGTTTCAAAGATCATGGTACGGCAGAAGGAGATCACAGCGGAGACGAATCCGTCGTTGAGTGCCGTAAAGAAGGACGATGCGTAGATGCTGAAGCCCATGAACAGGAAAGAGATCGAGTATGAGCGGAATGCATGGACCGTCATGTCTAAGAGGTTCGTGTTATAGCGGACGAAAATTCCCGCAAGAAACGGGGCACCCGCTTCTGCCACGATCGTCAGGATGATCTGGAAGGTCAGGATCAGCCGGAAGCTTTTTCCGAGCAGATTCTTTAACTCGCTCTTATTTCCTGCACCGCAGTGATAGCCCACGATCGGGGCACTTCCCATAGAGTAGCCGATAAAGAGCGCCGCAAAGATAAAGCTCACGTACATGATGACGCCGTATACGGCAACACCGTCGGAACCGGCAAGGCGCATGAGCTGCCAGTTGTAGAGCATGTTTACGATGGACATGGAGATGTTCGTCATAAACTCGGAAGCGCCGTTTGTACAGGTCTTCAACAGGGCACTAAAGTCCATACGGGTCCTTCCGAGACGGAGTCGGCTCCTGTTTGGAAAGATAAAGTAGACCAGGGGGATCAGTCCGCCGATGGACTGACTGATCGCCGTTGCGGCGGCAGCTCCCACGACACTGAGACGCAGAACAGCGATAAAATAAGCATCGAGGATCATGTTTGTGAGTCCTGCCGCGATGGTGATCAAGAGTCCGAGCTGCGGGCGTTCCGCTACAACGAGAAAGCTCTGGAATACATTCTGCAGCATGAAGGGAATCAGAGCCAGCAGGATGATCCGGCCGTAACGGACGCAGTAGGGGAGAAGGATCTCATCAGCACCTAAGAGTCTTGCCATCGGGGCTAAAAGAATCTCACCGCCTACCGTAAAGAGGAAGCCCACCGCGATCAGAATGTAGACGAGGAGGGAAAAGATCTCCTTTGCTTTTTTTTCATTCCCGGTTCCGAAGGTCAGAGCCACCAGGGCACTGCCGCCGCTGCCGGTCATAAAGCCGATGGCACCGAGGATCATCAGAAACGGCATAATGATATTAATGGAGGCGAAGGCCTCGGAACCCACAAAGTTCGAGACGAAAACACCGTCCACAACTCCGTAGATGGACGTGAGAATCATCATGACGATAGACGGAAACGTGAACCGCAGGAGTTTTTTGTAGGTAAAGTGGTCGGAAAGTGAAATATTCATCGTGTGCCCTTTCAGTTTTTTGTCTATGTCTGACCGAGGGGAAAAATTCGTGTCTTTCCTATCAGACAGTTTTACAGATATTGATGGGGCTGTCGCATTAGCAAATATTTTTTGCTGGGCGGCAGCCCTGCTTTATGCCCAAATGGCATCGAAATCGGTCACGTTTTCGATGCCATTCTTTATAAACGCAGTTCATTCCCAGGCATCCCTTTCGGCATGCCTTATTTCAGGCTGTTTTATTTTCAACTATCAAAATCTATGCCCTTTTTAAGGGAAAAAGATAACTTCCCGTTCTTCCGGTCTGAATCTTGCAATGAAGCTTATTGATATTTCGTCCCATCGCCAGAAGGATGCTCTCTGCCAGTGCATTTGCCTTTCCACGATACAGATATCTTCGAAAATTCATGTCCTCTTTTACGTCAGCAAAAGAACCTTCTGCCTGAATACTGCGATTCATACGGAGCATCGTTCCATACTCACTTGTGATCCGTTCTAGATCTTCTGCGCGTTTCTGGCTCATTGTTTTTGAAACCATCAGCACTTTATTGCGCTTTTCCATAGGTGTTTTGCAGTTGTTTCCCTTGATACATTCCGTTTTATAAGGACAACCAGTGCAGTCTGGGCTTCTGTAATAAGTTTTTACACTGACATATCCGCTAGTTGTTTTACTTCTGCGTTCATTTGTGACAGTTAGTTCCCTTCCGTTGAGGCAGATGTAGCTGTCCCTGTCTGCATGGTACTCCATGTTTTCCCTTCTACTGATGTCTTTTTTGTATTTTCGGGTCTTCGAAATCTCATAGTTCTGCGGCTTTATATAGGCGGTCTGTCCGTTTTCCTCAATGAAAAGATAGTTTTCTTCACTTTCGTACCCGGCATCTGCAACGACTTCTGAATACTTAAATCCCAGGTGATTCTCCATGTCTTTCAAAAACGGGATCAGGGTACGTGTATCGGTAGGGTGCGGGCTGATATCGATCCATGTGATGTATTCGGAATCCACTCCATGCTGAATGTTATAAGCAGGCTTTAACTGTCCATTCAGCATCGCGTCCTCTTTCATTCTCATGAAGGTTGCGTCAGGGTCTGTTTTGGAATAGCTGTTTCTATCCCCAAGCGTATACAGCTTTTTTGTATATTCCTTTAGTTTCTCCAGATATTGATCCAGCTGTTCCAGAGATTTCTGTAATTGTGTTTTTCTACGCCCGATTCCATGTACAAACACAATTCCCTCCTGCACTTTTATGCGGCACAACTGCTTCTTTAACCGTTTTAATGTGTGGATGGATATCCGGTCTTGGTATACGGTCCTGATTCCATAGAGTTCTTCACATTCAGCCACAAAAGAAGATAGTTTTGTGTATAACCGGGCCTGATTTTTCGTAATAGCCCGTTTCCATACAAAGGTATATTTATTGGCTGCAGACTCGATCTTGGTGCCATCAATAAAAATGGTCTTTCCTGAGATCTCACCAAGAAGATAGAGCAGATCTGACATTTGGGCAAGCAGTACCTTTGCACAAGCTGAAAAATGCAGGGAGATAAAACGCGCGATCGTTGCATGGTCAGGAGCCGGCATTCCTTCCAGGAGGTACATAAAGTTGATATCCCGTTTGCATGCCTTTTGGATATCCCTGCTTGAGTAGATTCGATTCATTGCTGCATAGATGACGAGTTTCAGCATCTGACGCGGCGTTGCCTGATTTTTTCTGATCCTGCTGTAAGTTTTATACAGTTCAGAAAGGTCCATTTCCTCCACAAAGGCACTTACCAGACGAACCGGATCATCAGATGGAATAGAAATCTCTAAATCCAGCGGAAGTTTGATTTGATAATACAGAGAAAAAGAGGTATAATCTCTCTGTATTATTTTGTTTAGTCGCATAAACTGATTATACCACGAACGCCGGGCTTTTCGAAGCTCGGCGTTTTGTGTTGGGAATATGAAATGAGCTGCCGCACGTTAGTGCGACAGCCCCATATGTCAAGGAGAAATTTGCGCCATGTATCACGGATATGAACTTTGTGTCATATCTCACAGATATAAAATTTGCGTCCTGTCGCACGGAGGATCGACTCGAATTAAGATGGAAATCTCACAGAATGTAGTTTTACACAGATTTTACATTCTTTTACCGGAGCGTGATTGTTCCTTTCTATTTTCTGCTATATGATATAGAGGTGAAAATGAGAGAGAAAAGAAAGAGCAGTCACGAGCTGGGTCGACTGCGGCAGAGGAAAAAGAATATGACATATAAGGAAATTAAGAAAAATCAGGAAGTACTGGCATACCTGAAAAAAGGAAATGACAATCTCGGAACCATGGGATTTACGGATCATTCGGCAGCACACTGTTCAGTGGTGGCAGAGCGCGCAGGTGTGATCCTTCAGAAATTCGGATATTCCGAGCACGATATTGAGCTGGTAAAAATTGCAGGCTTCATGCATGATATGGGGAATGCGATCAACCGGCACGCACATGCAGAGTATGGCGCGCTTTTGGCTGCACAGGTCCTTGAGAAGACTGATCTTCCAATTGAGGATCGTGCGGTGATCATCTCCGCCATCGGAAATCATGATGAGTCAACGGGCGGAGCCGTAGATCCGATCTCTGCGGCGCTTATCATTGCGGATAAGACAGATGTCCGGAGAAATCGTGTGCGGCAGAAAGAAATGGCCGCCTTTGATATTCATGACCGGGTCAATTATGCAGTCACTGAGGCAAAATTAAAGATCAATGAGGAGAAGAAGGTCATCACGCTGAATTTAAAGATCGATGAAAACATCTGCTCCATGCTGGAGTACTTCGAGATCTTCTTACAGCGCATGCTCATGTGCCGCCGTGCGTGTGAAATGCTCGGAGCGAAATTCAAGATGACAGCGAACGGAAGCAAGATCGTATAAAATAAAATATGGAACATGCATCAGAGACACTCTTGGAACAGACCGTAAACTGGTCTGCGCTGAGAGTGTTTTTTTGTAATAGGAAATTCGGGGGAGTTTGCTGTTGAAAAAAGGCACGAATGTGCCAGGGCATATTCTTTTTGAGCATTTTAATTCCGATATTCGAAAAAATATTTTTTACCGCAACATTTTCGTTTGGCTGGTTGTATATAGGGTAGAAAGGCAAAAATGCCAGAGTCAAAATGAAGAATTGTGAGGGAATCAATATGTATAAGAAGAATTTAGTAATGCTTGCAACAGTAGTTATGATGGCGGCTTTCGTGAGCGCCTGCGGAAATGGAAAACAGGAAATAAAGGAGACTGCAGTAATCGAGACAATGAAAGACTCACAGGAGGCATCTGAAAATGCTCAGATTGCGAATCCATGGATCGAGGTAAAAACGATGGAGGAGGCGAAAAATATGGCTGGTTTTGACTTAAAACTTCCGGAAATTCCGGCAGAATACGGAAAGAAGATGATCCAGGTGCTGGACTCTGCTGATGCTCTGACGATCGAAGTGATCTTCTGGAATAATGAGGATAAGGAAATACGAATCCGGAAAGCACCGGGAACCGGGGATATCAGCGGAGATTACACTGCTTATGCGCAGGAGCAGAAAGTTCAGGCGGAAAATCGTGAACTGACCTTAAAGGGAGAGGAAGATAAGGTATTCCTTGCCACCTGGACGGAGGATGGTTATACTTATTCTATGTATGTAGAAGCCGGAATTTCAGCGGATGAGATGACTGGAATGGCGGGACAGGGCTGCTGAGAATGGATATCGGAGCGGGCTACAGATAGAGCTTCATATGACAGGATACGATAAAACAGGGAGAAAAACGGGAATGGGAATATGGACAGCATGGGAGCTGCCGGGATTTCGCCTGCTCCGGTGGCTGCAAGCCCTTATCTGGGCCTTTATGCCGGGGGTAAAGGACGAAAACCGGCAGAATATGGTCGAAAAAGAAGAATGGGAAGCGCGGATGCGTCAGGCGGAGACGAACGGCCGGGCGGAAATGATTCTGACCAGGTTTGGAGACAGCATCCTGCGCTATGCTTATACATATCTTCATAATATGAGCGATGCAGAGGAAGTTCTTCAGGACACGTTGGTGCAGTTTTTAAAGACAGCACCGGAATTTGAAAGTGAGAATCATGAAAAAGCTTGGCTTCTGCGAGTCGCTGCGAACTTGAGCAAAAACAGGATCAGGTATAATAAACTTCGGGAGACGGATGAACTGAATGATGAGCTTGTCGCGGAAGAGCGTGAGGATCTGTCCTTTGTGTGGGAGGCGGTAAAGAGTCTGCCGGTAAAATACCGGGAGGTGATTCACCTATTTTACCATGAAGGTTATCAGACGGCACAGATCGCGAAGGTTCTTGGAAGAAATGAATCGACGGTCCGTTCTGATCTTCGCCGGGGAAGGGAGAAGCTTAAGGAAGTTCTGAAGGGAGAGTACGATTTTGAAGAAATATGATGAGATCATGAACAAAATCGAGGTAGACGAGGCGATGCGCAAACGGATCCTCAGCTATGTGGAGAACTTGAATCTGGAAACGGAAAAGGCGGCAAAAAGCAGAGAAGAGTCAAAGATCCGCCAGTTCCGCAGACGAACGGTGAGAAATATAACAGCCGCGGCGGCCTGCATTGCGATCCTTCTGGTATGCACCTTCGCCTGGCCGAAGCTCACGGGACCGGGAGAACTGGAAACGAAAGAAAGCGTAAGCATCGCGAACGGCATGGTGGAAGTAAAATCTATCGATGAGCTTTCCGCGGCAGTAGGTTTCACGGTAAACGAAGTGGAGGGACTCCCGTTTACTGTTGAAAAAGAAGTATACATCTCCTACTGGGGAGAGATGGCGCAGATTGAGTATACCGGAGAAGGCGAGACAGCCGTATTCCGAAAGGGCATGGGAACGGATGATGTCTCCGGAGATTATAATGTGTATTCCAGCGTAAAAGAAATTATGGTTGGAGCGAATCCTGTGACATTGAAAGGCGAGAATGATGTTTTCACGCTGGCTGTCTGGACAGATGGGAATTACGCGTACTCTTTGGATATTTCCAAAGGATTAAGTGAAGATGAATGGAGTGAAATGATTCAACTTGCATGTGCAAATGCCAGATGGTAAAATGAAGAAAACAGCACAGGGAAAGGAGGAGACACATATGACAGAGCTTTTGAAACTTCCAGTAGGAATCGAAAATTTCGAAGAAATAAGAAGAGATAATTTCTATTATGTAGATAAAACAAAATTGATCGAACAGCTTTTGAGCCAGTGGGGAAAGGCTAACCTATTTACACGCCCGCGGCGTTTCGGAAAGTCACTGAATATGAGTATGCTCCGCAGCTTCTTTGAAATTGGGGCGGACCCTGAACTTTTCCGGGGATTGTATATTTCGCAGAAGTCAGCACTATGTGAAAAATATATGGGTCAGTTTCCTGTGATCTCCATTAGCCTGAAAGGTGTAAATGCCAGTGATTTTTCAGGTGCCTGCAGCAGCCTTATAAAAATTATGAATGCAGAGACGAGGCGGGCATTTATTTCCATGGATAGCCAGAAACTCAGTGATGTCGACAAAAAGCTGTTTGAGGAATTAATGGACCGCGGTATGACGCAGGATACACTTGTATACAGCTTAAAGGAACTTTCAGAATTGCTCGAACGAAGCTATGGCAGAAAAGTTATTGTCCTTATTGATGAGTATGATGTTCCGCTGGCAAAGGCAAATGAGAATGGATATTATGACGAGATGGCATTGCTGATTCGGAACTTATTTGAGAATGTTCTGAAAACAAATGATAGTTTGAAATTTGCGGTTCTGACCGGGTGTCTGCGTGTAGCGAAGGAAAGTATATTTACAGGACTTAATAATTTTAAAATATTTCCAATCACAAAAGTTGCATTTGATGAATATTTCGGTTTTACAGACGATGAAGTGAGAGATATGCTTCACTATTACGAATTGGATTCGGATTATGAAACAGTAAAGAACTGGTATGATGGATACCGATTCGGAAAAGCGGATGTTTATTGTCCGTGGGATGTGATCAATTATTGCAGTGACCATATTGAAGATCCATATCTTCCGCCTCAGAATTATTGGCTGAACACAAGCGGAAATGAAATGATCTACCACTTTATTGATGGACTGGAAGATCAGACGGGAGTAACGAAAGAAGAACTGGAACTTCTTGTCAATGGTGGTTCGGTTCAAAAAAATATTAATCAGGAACTTACCTATAAGGAATTGTATTCATCTATGGACAATCTCTGGAGCACTTTGTTTATGACAGGGTATTTAACGCAGAGAGGGGAACCGGTTGGAAACCGATATGATCTGGCAATTCCCAATCAGGAGATTCGCAACATCATCACAGAACATATTTTGCAAATGTTCCAGAAAAATGTAAAAAACGATGGAACGATGGCCGATTCATTCTGCAGCGCATTGGAAGTGGGAAACGCAGAACAGGTAGAAGCTCTATTTACAGAATATATGAGACAGACGATCAGTATCAGAGACACTTTTGTACAGCACTCGCGGAAAGAAAACTTTTATCAGGGAATCCTGCTTGGAATTCTGAGTTATAAGAGTGATTGGATCGTCAGATCCAACCGGGAATCAGGGGAAGGATTCAGTGATATTACGATCCGGATCTCAAATTCTGGCACAGGAATTGTTATTGAAGTAAAATATGCGGAAGCAGGTCATGAGGAGGAAATGGTTCAAAAAGCGTTAAGGCAGATACAGGATAAAGACTATGGATATGAGTTTCGACAGGAAGGGATGAAAAGAATCCTGTATTATGGAATCGCATGCAATAAAAAAGCGTGCAGGGCAGAGGTGCTGGAAGTATAGAAATTGGGGAGATTCATCATATGAAATTTACACCGATCGACCGAACCACCTGGGAGAGGAACTCCCATTACGAGTATTATACAAACCTGTTAAAATGCGGGTACAGTGTGACGGTGTCTCTTGATATCACCGAACTGCACCGCCAGGTAAAGGAAAAAGGGCTGAGATTTTATCCGGTGTTTGTGTACTGCGTGTCGAGGCAGATCGCGGCGACGAAGGAATTTCGAATGGGACGGGACAAAGACGGGAATCCGGGATATTATGATATCCTTCATCCGAACTATACGATCTTTCATGAGGATGACCACACCTTTTCCGATGTGTGGACCGCCTATACGGAAGACTTTTCGGCGTTTTATAAAAATATGTGCAGTGACATGGAAACGTACCGGCATGTAAAGGCGGTAAAAGCAAAACCCGGACAGCCGCAGAACTTTTATTGTATTTCCATGGTGCCGTGGCTTGATTTTACCGGATATTCTGCGTATACGGAGAGCGGAACGCCGATGCTGTTCCCGATCATCACCTGCGGAAAATTTACGGAGCGGGATGGACGGCTGACGATGCCATTCTGCGTGAATATAGCTCATGCAGCGGCAGATGGATATCATACGTCCATGTTTATTAACGAATTACAGAAACGGCTTGATACGATCACATTGAAAGAGCTGTGATCAGATCATTGTCCGGATATGACAGGGAAGGAACAGGAGGCGGGAATTGATGGGGACACAGACGAAAACACTTGCGGAGCAGGTTGCAAACGGAATCATGAATCTGATCCAGGAGACACCATACAAAGCGGGAGACAAGCTTCCGACAGAAAAGGAGCTCTGTGAGAGAACGGGAGCAGGAAGAAATACGGTCCGTGAGGCCTTAAAGATCCTTGCATCCAGAAATGTCTTGGAGATCCGTCAGGGAGCAGGAACCTTTGTGTCTGAAAAACAGGGGATCCCGGATGATCCTCTTGGATTTTCAATGGTGAATGATTACGTAAAGCTTACAAAGGATCTGCTTCAGGTGAGGATCATGCTGGAGCCGCAGATCGCGGCACTTGCGGCCCAGTGTGCAAAGGAGAATGAAATCAAAGAGCTGGAAGAGATCCTGGAAGAGATGGAAGCGGCAATGAAAAAGAGGGAGGATTATTCGGAATTGGATACGAAATTCCACACGAAGATTGCCCAGTGTACACATAATATCGTGATGGAAAATCTTCTTCCGGTGATCGGAAAAGGTGTGGCTGTTTTTGCAAGGGAGGTTGCACAGACAGAATATGACCGGACATGGATCTCGCATCGAAAGATCTTTTGTTATATCCGGGATCACAAGCCCTTTGAGGCAGAGATGGAGATGCAGTATCATCTCCTTTATAACACGAGCCGGTATGAAGAAGAGCAGAGCGGACTATGAGCGATGATGGCTTTGTGTCTGCCCGGCTAATTTGAATATGAAAAGTCTTCGAAAATTTGTAGGATAAATTTTCGGAGACTTTTTTTATAAAGGGAAAGAGAGACCCAAAATTCCTGCGTGCCGCTCCCCTTTGGGATACTGCGAAAAAACAATGAAAAAATATCAGGAAAATCAAGAAAAGTCCTTGTAAAACGCCGGGATCTATGATATGATTCAAACATAAAATAGGTAGGATGAATTTTGACCTGACCATTGTAGAAAATAATAGCAACGAGATAAAATATCCAAAAAGGAGAAAAGTTATGGGACGATTTGATGTGCTTATCATTGGCGGCGGTGTTGTCGGCAGTGCAATCGCAAGAGAGCTTACAAGATATCAGCTCCGGAGCGGTGTGCTGGAAAAGAATCTGGATGTCTGTTATGAGACGAGCGGACGAAATTCCGGAGTGGTCCATGGTGGATTCGCATATGATGTAGGAACACTGAAAGCAAAGCTTTGTGTGGACAGGATTTCAAGATCGAGATCCGTCCGGAGCTTGCGCCGCATGCAGTGAACCTTGTAGGAATCGAATCTCCGGGACTTACGGCAGCAGTTCCGATCGGACGTATGGTGGCACGGATGATGCAGGAATACGAAGCATTTAAGGAAAATCCGGAATTTAACCCGAAACGTGAGGGAATTATCCGGTTTGATGAACAGGATGACGAGACAAAAGCAAAGCTGATCGCAGAAGATCCGGATTACGGTGAGGTGATCTGCCGCTGTGAGAAGGTAACAAAGGCAGAGATCCTCAAGGCGATCCACAATCCGCTCGGAGTTCATACAATGACAGGAATCAAGTACCGTACAAGATCCATGATGGGTCGCTGCCAGGGCGGTTACTGCCAGATGAGAATTGAAAAAATGATCGAGGAAGAGCTCGGTGTGAAGGATACGGATATCCGGTACGCAAGACAGAATTCCTGGATGTTTACCGGAGAAGTGAGAAAGGAGGAACAGTAGGATGGAAACACGTGATGTGGTAATTGTCGGCGGAGGTCCGGCCGGACTTGCGGCAGCCGTAGAGCTTTATAAAAAAGGGATCAGGAATGTTCTGATCGTAGAACGTGAAAAGACCATGGGCGGTATTTTACGTCAGTGTATTCATGACGGTTTCGGTCTGACGAGATTTGGAGAGACCTTAAGCGGACCGGAATATGCACAGAAATTTATTGATGAGGTCATGGAATTAAAAATCCCGTATGTGACTGATACGACTGTTCTTTCTGTATCTCCGGATAAGGTTGTAACCCTTGCTTCTTCGAATGGTTTAAAGAAGATCCAGGCAAAAGCTGTGATCCTCACCATGGGCTGCAGAGAGAGGACAAGAGGTGCTCTGGGAATCCCGGGTGAACGTCCGACAGGAGTCTTCACAGCAGGTGTTGCGCAGGCTTACATCAATCTTTATAACCGTATGGTCGGAAAAGAAGTCGTGATCCTCGGCTCCGGAGATATCGGAATGATCATGGCGAGACGTTTAACCTTAGAGGGTGCTCATGTACAGGCTGTGTTTGAGATCCAGCCGATCCCAAGCGGACTTCCGAGAAACATCGAACAGTGTCTGAATGATTACGGAATCCCGCTGTATCTGAGCCACACGATCACAGATATCCACGGAAATGAGCGTGTGACAGGCGTTACCGTTGCACAGGTGGATGAGCACATGAAGCCGATTCCGGGAACGGAGAAGGAATACAATTGTGATACAGTGATTCTCTCCGTCGGTCTGATCCCGGAAAACGAGCTTTCCATCGATGCCGGTGTTACGCTTGATGCAAGAACAAAGGGTGCGGTGGTCGATGAATATTTCCAGACAGAAAAATCCGGCTTCTTTGCAGCAGGCAATGTCCTCCATGTTCATGATCTGGTAGACTTTGTGTCCATGGAAGCAGAAAAGCTGGCAGACGGTGTTGCGGAATATGTGGAAAACGGCAGCCTGCCGGAGTGCACGATCCCGGTGAAAGCAGCTTCCGGCATCAATCATACGGTGCCGATGAAGGTCAGCGGAAAGAAAGATGTGACGATCTCCATGCGTGTCGGACGGAAGTTTGAAAATTGTACGATCGAGGTCAGACAGGGAGAAAAGGTTCTTACGAAAAAGCATTTAAAGAAGGCGCTTCCGGCAGAGATGATCCAGATCCCGGTTAAGAAAGAGGCGTTTGAAGGAGAGCAGGAAGTGGAGGTGTGCATCTTATGATTAGAAAAATGACATGTATCGTATGTCCGAATGGCTGTGAGCTTGAGGCGAAGATCGTGGATGGAAAATGCATCTTCGTAAGTGGAAATTTATGCCCGAAGGGAGCTCAGTATGCGGCGCAGGAGGTCGAGGCGCCGAAGCGTACGATTGCAAGCTCCGTGGCTGTGAAAAATGGAGTTCTCCCACTTGTCAGCGTGCGGTTAAACCGTGCGGTGCCGAAGGAGAAGCTGTTTGAGGTGATGGCGGAGATCCGCAAGCTGTCCTTAAATGCACCGGTCCATACCGGTGATCTGATCGTAGAAAATATTTTAGGTCTTGGAAGCGATCTGATCGCGACGAAAAATGTAGAGAAACAGTAGTGTAGAAGATCATTTGGAAGAGTCCGGTGGTTCTCTTTGAAAATGCGAAGGAAGCGGCTGCTTTTTGGCAGAAATTCCTACGAATTTCTTAAAAGAGTGCAGCCGGACTCTTTGTCTGATTGAAAAGAATCTGAATCTGTGCTATGATACCTCCATATGAGAATGAAAGAATCTGCAGAAAAAAGGAGGACTGTTACATGAAAAAGACATCTCTTGTCATCATGGCAGCAGGAATTGGAAGCCGTTTTGGCGGCGGGATCAAGCAGCTTGCCCCGGTTGGACCGAGCGGTGAGATCATTATGGACTATTCGATCCATGACGCTCTGGAAGCGGGTTTTGATAAAATTATTTTTATCATCAGAAAAGATCTGGAGAAAGATTTTAAGGAGATCATCGGAAACAGGATCGAGAAGATCGCTCCGGTCGAGTATGCGTACCAGGAGATGGATGATCTCCCGGAAGGTTTTTCTGTTCCGGAAGGTAGAAAAAAACCGTGGGGAACCGGTCAGGCGATCCTTGCGGCGAGAGATCTGATCAAGGAACCGTTCCTTGTCATCAATGCCGATGACTACTACGGAAAAGAAGGCTTTAAGATCGTCCATGACTATATGGTAAATGAGATGGATGATACGAAGGATACATTCGATATGTGTATGGCTGGTTTTATCCTCTCCAACACGTTAAGCGAAAATGGTCCGGTGACCCGCGGCGTGTGCACGGTGGATGCCAATGGATATCTCTCCAAGGTCACAGAGACATACGACGTCTACAAAGCGGAAGACGGCATGCATGCGGCTGACCACGATGGCAACCCGGTTATCGTAAAAGAAGACCAGCACGTTTCCATGAATATGTTCGGACTGCCGGCATCTTTCGTAAAAGAACTGGAAAAAGGATTCCCGGAATTCCTCTCCGGCGTGAAAGAGGGGGATCTGAAAGCGGAATACCTTCTCCCAGCGGTGATCGACAGCTGTATTCATAACGGAAAAGGTACAGTCCGCGTCCTTGAGACAAAGGATAAATGGTTTGGTGTGACCTACAAAGAGGACAAACCGGCAGTTGTCGCGTCGATCCAGAAGCTGGTCGATGCGGGTGTTTATCCGAAAAAACTGTTTTAGCCGGTCCGGCGCCGACATGTCAGACTTCATGAAATTGCCGGCTGTGGATCGAAATTATCATAAAATGAGATGGTAGCTTTCCCGCTCCTTTTTGCATATGATAATCCTGTATAGGGATCAGCAAAGGAGCGGGAACGTTTTTATGGAGAAGAGATACCGGGGATACCCCCCGGAAGTGAAAAAAGTGCCCTGGATGCTTTATCGGAGAGAGGAACAGAGCGCAGGACCGGTCCTGACCGGAAATGAGCTCCGGTCGGAGATGGACTATCTGAGAGGACTCTATCCTTCAGCAGCGAAGAGAAAACAGGTTTTGGCCGAGGAGGCGTGTGACCTTTTGGAATACCCCGGGAGTCCGATGTATGACGAATATCCGGACCGGGAATTCTTATACCGGGAACTGTTAAAAGTCAGAGAACGCCACCCGGAGGAGACTATGGGCGGAACAGAAGAACAGGATCTGCTGCAGGTCCTGTTTGTGAATGAGATTTACCGTAGAAGAATTTTAAACAGAGTTGAAAATTGATAACTGTTCAGCAGGTCTGCGCACTTGCTGCGTTGACTGTAATAAAGCACGGGTTTGAAGGTACTGAACAGTTACGGAAATTGAAAAATTCTGCCGACAGGCAGTGACAGATAGACAGAGTGAGGAAACAGTGAGATGAAGACCGGAAAGAAAGTCATGATCCTGCTGCTTGTTTTTGTAGCGGCGGCAGTGGTATATTTTGTACACCCAGTAGGGAAGAAAGAAGAGCACGGAGTCACAGAGTACACGGCGATGGAAAAAGCAAAATTCCCGGTGCTCTATGCGACGATGGGAGAACGGGAGATGGCACCCGTGTTCGGACAGACGGAGGAGCGCGGCGTGACCGCAGGGCGTGACAGCCTGATCCTGCTTCCGGAGGACCGGAAACTAAAGATCCGGTTTGCAGGGACTACGAAGATCCAGGGAGTGCATTATGAAATCCGCAGTCTCGATACGGAGGATCTGATCGAGAGAACGAGAATTGGATCGTTTGAAACGTCATTAAACGGGGACAGTGAGAACGCCTTGAGTACAGAGCTTCCGATCCAGAACCTTCTGGATGCAGGAAAGGAATATCTGCTCGGGGTATGTGCAGAACTCTCTGATGGATCCGAGGCCTGGTACTATATGCGGATCACGGAACAGGACCAGGGACATGCGAATGAGATGCTGTCGCTGGCGGAGGACTTTTCTTCAAAAACTTATAAGTATAGTGATGCCCAGAGTCTGACCATGTATATGGAGACATCCCCGACCGCAGGCAGCACATCCCTAGGGACGGTGACACTGAAGGACACATTTACCCAGCTCACCTGGGGATCGCTCGGTGTGGAGCGGTCCGGAGAGGCGTACACGAAGCTGAAGGAACTTTCCGGCAATCTCGCGAATGTGGAGATCACGTCGAGAGTGACGGCGAAAAATGGTGAAAAGACAGAAAACTATGAAGTGACAGAAAACTTCACGATGAAATGGTCATCCCAGAGGATCTACATGATGGATTACGAGCGCACGATGACGGAACTTTTCACCGGAGACACGGAACTGCTCTCCGGAAAGAGGATCCTTCTGGGGATCGGAAACGGTGACGGAGTTCACGCCGTAAAGAGCACAGGTGGCCAGTATACGGCATTTGTGACAGACCGGGAACTGTGGGCTTACGACAGCGGTGAGAACGTGGGGGCGCGGGTGTTCGCGTTCGGCGGAGCAGCGTCCGATGATATCAGGGACAATGTGCCGGAGCATGGCGTCGAGATCCTCGCTGTCGATGAGGACGGCGGGATCGATTTTATCGTTTACGGGAGAATGAACCGCGGAACACATGAAGGAAGCACGGGGATCGCGTACTATCATTATGATATGGGACAGAATGCGCTGGAAGAAAAATTCTTTATTCCATCGTCGGAACCTTATCAGGAGTTAAAAGATGATCTCTCGGTACTTGCCCATCGCGGAACGAATGGAATCTTCTACTTCTATATGGATCACGGGATCTATGGGATCGACTTAAAGAGTCTGGAGTATGTGGCACTTGCCTCCGGACTTACAAAAGAGCAGTTCGCGGTCAGCGCGGACCATTCCCGGGCGGCATGGCAGGAGAATACCGGGATCTGGGATTCACAGACGATCCAGATCATGGACCTCGACACCGGGGACAAGACTCAGGTGGGCGGACAGAGTGGTTCTGTAACGAGGATCCTTGGTTTTGTCGGAAACGACTGTATTTATGGAACCGGGGACAGCGGAGACTATCTGATGTCCAATGACCGTGTGATGGGGGCTTATCTGAACAGCATCGATATCGTTGACCGGGAGATGAAGTCGGTCATGCATTATGAGAAGCCGGGTTCCTGGATCCGTGAGGTGTCTGTGGATGACAGCAGGATCCATATGAAGACTGTGAACAGCCGGGACGGATTTTTCGGAGCATATTCTGAGGACACGCTTGTCTGCAATGCGGAGATCCTTCCGGGAAAGACGGATGATATCGGCTGGTACGCATCAGACCGGAAAGGGCAGATCATGTTTGTACAGCTTGACCGTGATGTCGATGCGTCAAAGAAAAAGATCCGCCAGACATCTCCGAAGCTTGCGGAGAGCAGTTCGACAGTCAAACCGATCGCAGCGGCAGCTTGTAAGACTACGGAGTTTTATGCGTATGGACGAGGACGATTCCTCGGACGTTTTGTGGACTTTGCCGATGCGGCGCAGGCAGCATACGATCATATGGGATTTGTGACCGCGGGACGTGACCGGACCATCTGGGTCCGCGGAAACCGCGCGAGCGCCTTCTATATCAGGGATCTCACCGCGGGTTCCGCTCTGCTGGAGCGCTATCGGGATTCCTTTGAGAAGAACCAGACAATGGAAGACGGAACCTTCCTTCTGGATGCGTCGGGCAGCAGTATCGTTCAGGTCCTGTACTTTGTGGGACAGAATATCCCGGTACTGGCGTATACCGGAGAGGGAATCTGCATGTACCTGACCGGCTATGACCAGACGCATGTCCGCGTGTACCATCCGGAAAGCGGGACAACGGAAGTCCTGTCCATGGAGACGGCGAACCAGATGTTCGGCGCAGCGGGGTATGATTTTATCTGCTGTGTACCGGTATAGGGGGAGTATCTTAAGAAAAACTTTACATTTTTCCCAGATATGTTATAATCATAACGAAAACGAGCTGGGACGGATGCAGGATAGCCATGTCCTTTTTTAGATATATAGATAGAGGTGCGTAATGGAACAGTACATTATGAAGGGCGGAAACCCGCTTGTAGGTGAAGTGACTATAAGCGGCGCGAAGAATGCGGCTCTGGGAATCTTAGCGGCGGCGATCATGACGGATGACGATGTTGTGATCGATAATCTCCCGGATGTCAGCGATATCAATGCTCTCCTGGATGCGATCAGTCATCTTGGAGCGAAAGTTGACCGGATCGACCGCCATACCGTAAGGATCAATGCCGCAAATATCCACGCCGTGACCGTGGAAGATGAGCATATGAGAAAGATCCGCGCGTCATATTATTTTATCGGCGCGCTTCTCGGAAAATATAAGAGTGCAGAAGTTCCGCTTCCGGGCGGATGTACGATCGGAAGCCGTCCGATCGACCAGCATTTAAAGGGTTTCCGTGCCCTGGGATCCGATGTGAAGATCGTCCGCGGAGCAGTTGTAGCCCACGCGATCGATCTTGTCGCAAGCCATATCTACCTTGATGTGGTTTCTGTCGGAGCAACCATCAATATCATGATGGCGGCAACGATGGCCGAGGGCGAGACGATTCTTGAGAACGTTGCAAAAGAGCCGCATGTCGTTGATGTTGCGAACTTCTTAAACAGCATGGGCGCGAATATCAAAGGCGCAGGTACGGATGTGATCAGGATCAAAGGAGTGAGACGTCTTCACGGAACAAATTATTCGATCATCCCGGATCAGATCGAGGCCGGAACCTTCATGTGTGCGGCGGCGATTACCCGCGGTGATATCACCGTAAAGAATGTGATCCCGAAACATCTGGAGGCGATCTCCGCAAAACTGATGGAAATGGGCTGTGAAGTGGTCGAGTTCGATGAGGAGATCCGCGTAGTCGGAAAACCGAAACAGCGCCACATGAACTTTAAGACTCTGCCGTACCCGGGATTCCCGACCGATATGCAGCCGCAGATGACGGTGGCACTTGCTCTGGCGGACGGAACAAGCGTGGTGACAGAGAGTATTTTTGAGAACCGCTTCAAATATGTGGATGAGCTTTCCCGCATGGGAGCAAACATCAAGGTAGAAGGCAGTGTTGCCATTGTTGACGGTGTCACAAACTTCACAGGTGCCCAGGTCGTTGCTCCGGATCTCCGCGCGGGCGCAGCTCTTGTGCTCGCAGGACTGGCTGCAGACGGATATACGACTGTTGATGAGATCGGCTATGTCGAGCGCGGATACGAAAATTTTGAAGAGAAACTTCGTTCTCTCGGTGCTGTGATCGAGCGTGTAGATTCTGAGAAGGAAGCACAGAAATTCAGACTGAGAGTCAGCTGAGAATAAAGAAACGGTCCGAAACCCCGGAATTTATGGGAATTTTTTCCGATTTTCCAGGTTTTCGGGCTTTTTTTATGATTCCCGCTTGACATTCTGTTCTGAATCGTATAAGATACAGTCCGTGAGTCATTCATGGGATGGCTTACGGCCATAATGTGAAAAAGTTCGCAATATCCCTTATTCAGAGTGATGGAGGTACATAGGACCGGTGAAGTCACGGCAACCCCTGTTAATCGCGTTCGCGAGAGGGCAGGAAGGTGCCAACCTGAGCGAGTAATCGAGCAATAAGAGGATTTGACCGATGATAAGTTTGTCAAGTCCGCTTAGCATGAGCGGACTTTTGTTTTGCTTAAAATCGAAAGGAGTTACAATGGAAAAGAGATTATTTACTTCCGAGTCCGTAACTGAAGGACATCCGGATAAGATGTGCGACGCGATCTCCGATGCGATCCTCGACGCTTTAATGGAGCAGGATCCGATGAGCCGTGTTGCGTGTGAGACATGCACAACAACAGGTCTTGTTATGGTAATGGGTGAGATCACAACAAAGGCATACGTGGACATCCAGAAGATCGTCCGTGAGACAGTCCGCGAGATCGGCTATGACCGTGCAAAATATGGTTTTGACTGCGATACCTGCGGTGTTCTCACTGCGATCGATGAGCAGTCCAGCGATATCGCGATGGGTGTTGACAAGGCACTTGAGGCGAAAGAGAACAACATGACCGATGACGAGTTAGACGCGATCGGCGCCGGTGATCAGGGTATGATGTTCGGCTTCGCTACAAATGAGACACCGGAGTACATGCCGTACCCGATCGCTCTTGCACATAAGCTTGCAAGACGTCTCACAGAGGTAAGAAAGAACGGAACTCTTCCGTACTTAAGACCGGATGGAAAGACCCAGGTTACTGTTGAGTACGATGAGAACGGAAAGCCGTTCCGCCTCGATGCAGTCGTTCTCTCCACACAGCATGATGAGAATGTGACTCAGGAGCAGATCCATGAGGATATCAAAAAATATGTATTCGATGAGATCCTTCCGCAGGAGATGGTAGATGCAGATACCAAATTCTTCATCAACCCGACCGGACGTTTCGTGATCGGCGGACCGCACGGAGACAGTGGACTTACAGGAAGAAAGATCATCGTTGACACCTACGGCGGATATGCACGTCACGGCGGCGGAGCTTTCTCCGGAAAGGACTGCACAAAGGTAGACCGTTCCGCAGCATACGCAGCCCGTTATGTTGCAAAGAACATTGTAGCAGCAGGACTTGCAGATCAGTGTGAGATCCAGCTTTCCTATGCGATCGGTGTTGCTCATCCGACTTCCATCATGGTCGAGACAGAGGGAACCGGAAAGGTATCCGACGAGAAGTTAGTTGAGATCATCCGTGACAACTTTGACCTTCGCCCGGCAGGAATCATCAAGATGCTTGATCTCCGCCGTCCGATCTACAAGCAGACCGCAGCATACGGTCACTTCGGAAGAACCGATGTAGATCTTCCGTGGGAAAAGCTCGACAAGGTTGAGGATTTAAAGAAATATCTGTAGGATAAAAGAACAGAAAGATCATGGACATATATCATGAAAATGATCGGAAGCAGCGGCACAGTCCCCGGGGTGATCGGGAAACTGTGCCGTTGTTTCTATTTACGCGAACAATGAGCCAAAGTCCGCGATTCCGTAAGACTCTGGCGACTGTCGCAATAACAACGTGCAGATCCCACATTTTAGAATACTTTTATAAACACCACCCCTGAGTTGTGTTATACTTATCATATGTCGGTTTTCTGTATACAGACAGGAGTCCTGACAGCGGACGAATGACCGGAAGACCGGATGAAAAATAAGAAGGGAGCGCGCGGACGCTCATGAAAATACGAACAAAATTACTGGTAACCTTTTGTACGATCACGGTGGTGCCGATCATCCTGATCTATATCGCGATCATGGGACTCAGCTCATATCAGAACCGGGTATTCAGCGAGACATATGGAGTCGGCCAGGTGGATCTCTCGGCAGGCGCGTCGATCCGCGTGTTCAGCCATCTGACAGAGAGTATCCAGAAGGAGATCGAGGAGGAGATCAAAAATGATCCGTCTGATTTCGAGAACCTGACGTATCTGGCAACGCTGAATGACCAGATGAAATTAAAGCACTCCTTTTTGATGGTGACAAAGAATGGAAAACTCTTCTATTCGGGAAATGAGGAAGCGGCATCGGCGCTCGAGAGCCAGATCTCGGATTATGCGGAGATCAATGATGTGGATTCGTGGGGAAATTATCTGGATAAGAATACGGAACACCTGATCAAACAGCGTGAATTTGAACTTTCGGATGGATGCCGGATCGGGATCTATCTCGTGACAAACGTGGTGGACGTGATCCCGGAGGTGAAATCCCTGATCACGGAGATGTTCCTCAGCAGCGCGATGATCCTTTTTATCACCGGAGGTATGCTGACGGCGTGGGTATACCGGTCGATCTTATGGCCGATCGGAAAGCTCCAGGAGGCGACAAAACAGATCCGTGACGGCAATCTGGACTTTACTCTTGACGTTGAGGATGATGATGAGATCGGGCAGCTCTGCCAGAACTTTGAGGAGATGAGGATCCGGCTGAAGGAATCCACGGAGGAAAAGATCCAGTACGACAAAGAGAGCAAGGAACTGATCAGCAACATCTCCCACGACTTAAAGACCCCGATCACAGCGATCAAGGGATACGCGGAAGGACTGATGGAAGGTGTCGCGTCCTCGCCGGAGAAACGGGACAAATATATCCGGACGATCTACAATAAGGCGAATGATATGGACCGTCTGATCAATGAGCTGACATTCTACTCAAAGATCGACACAAATAAGATCCCGTACACATTTTCAAAGATCAATGTGGCAAACTATTTCCGTGACTGTGTGGAGGAAGTCGGCCTGGAGCTTGAAGCGAGAGGGATCGAGCTCGGCTACTTTAACTTTGTGGATGAGGACGTGATGGTGATCGCCGACGCGGAGCAGATGAAGCGCGTCATCAACAACATCATCGGAAATTCATTGAAATATATGGATAAAAAGCATGGGATCATCAATATCCGGATCCTTGATGTCGGTGATTTTGTCCAGATCGAGATCGAGGATAATGGAAAGGGGATCGGCCAGAAGGAGCTTCCGTACATCTTTGACAGGTTCTACCGGACTGATTCTTCGAGAAATTCCAGCAAGGGCGGAAGCGGCATCGGACTTTCCATCGTAAAGAAGATCATCGAGGATCACGGCGGAAAGATCTGGGCGACGAGCAAGGAAGGGATCGGAACAGAGATCCATTTTGTGCTGAGAAAGACGACAGCAGATTAATAGGAGGAAACAACAATATGAGCAAAATTCTGATCGTGGAAGATGAGGAAAGTATTGCAGAGCTCGAGAAAGACTATCTGGAATTATCGGGCTTTGAAGTTGAAATAGAAAATGATGGGGAAGCAGGCTTAAAGAGAGCCATGTCGGAAGAATTTGATCTTTTTATCCTGGATCTGATGCTTCCGGGCGTTGATGGATTTGAAATCTGCAAAAAGATCAGGGAGACAAAAAACACCCCGATCATCATGATCTCCGCGAAAAAAGACGATATCGACAAGATCCGCGGTCTCGGCCTCGGCGCGGATGATTATATCACCAAGCCGTTCAGCCCGAGTGAGATGGTAGCGAGAGTTAAAGCCCATCTTTCCCGTTACGAGAGACTGATCGGAAGCGGAACCCCGGCAAACGACATTATCGAGATCCGTGGTTTAAAGATCGATAAGACCGCCCGCCGCGTCTATGTAAACGGCGAGGAGAAGAACTTTACGACAAAGGAATTCGACCTTCTGGCGTTCCTCGCCCAGAACCCGAACCATGTATTTACAAAGGAAGAACTCTTCTCAAAGATCTGGGATATGGAATCCATCGGCGATATCGCGACCGTCACAGTCCACATTAAGAAGATCCGTGAAAAGATCGAGATGAATACGGCAAAACCGCAGTATATCGAGACGATCTGGGGAGTCGGCTACCGGTTTAAAGTCTGATCTGCAGGAGACGAAGATGGGCAGAAGAAAACTTTTAGAAAAGATGCCGTGAAATCCCGCTCAGACGCATGGGAAACATGATATGTGAGAAGATACCTCTGAAGCAGACTGGTTGAAAAAACAGATCTGCTTCAGAGGTGTTTTTTGTTTAACAGCAGTGGTCACCGCGATGTTTTGCGCTTGACATTTCGACTGTATCCGTTTAAACTTGAATTATGCGAATTTTCTGTAAAAAGTGAAGTAAATACAGAAAAGATAGAACAGTTCTTGATGGATAAACGCATCCGGATCGCAATATGGCTCTGTGTGCCATGATGCAGGCAATGTTGCCGACTGGAAATGCCTGCCCGGCAGAAACTGAATAAAGACAAAGGAAGACACCGCCTATGAAGTACAAAATGAGATTTTTCGCCTTTTTTGCCGCCATGGTCGTATTCAATCTGGCAGCGAACTTTGCCCATCCGGTAACGCCGACGGTGATCCAGGAACTCCGCCTCCACGACTATATGTTTGGCGTGGCGCTGGCAGTCATGCTGATCACGAATTTCCTGCTGTCACCGTTCTGGGGAAAGATCAATAACTATATTTCCTCGAGACTTTCCTTATTGATCTGCTGTCTTGGATACGGCGTGGCACAGATCTGGTTCGCCTACGCGACTACGGAACTCATGATCATCCTCGCGAGAATGTTCGCGGGACTCTTTACCGGCGGGATCTTTGTAAGCTTCCTGACTTACATCGTAAACAAGTCAAACCCGGAAGACCAGGGAAAATATCTGACTTACAGCGCGACGATCAAGAGCGTGGCCAGTGCGTTCGGCTATATGATCGGCGGCTTCTTAGGCGAGTCTTCCGTTCGGCTGGCATTCCTGGTGCAGGCGGGAACCCTGATCGCGGTCGCAGTTGCGTTCTTTATGATCTGTGAGCCGGACAGTACCGCAAATTTAAAGGATATTCCGGCAAAACAGCTCACGAAAGAGGCAAATCCGTTCCAGGCGTTCATCGACAGCAAAAACTTTATGTGCATGGCGTTTGTGTTCCTGTTCGCGATCAATATCTTTATCAACTTCGGAAATACCGGTTTTGACCAGGCTTTCAACTATTACTTAAAGGCACAGCTTGGTCTGACTTCCTCCTACAACGGAATTATCAAGGCAGGCGTTGGTTTCGTATCCTTTATCGCGAATATGAGTCTCTGCATCTGGATCATCAAGAAGACGAATGTCAAAAAGTCCATGGTCGTCCTCACCGCCTTCTGTGCACTGGCGGCGATCGGAACGTTGATCTCCGTGAATATCGGAATTTTCATCTTCTTTAGTATTCTCGTTTATGCGGGCTATTCCGTCAGCGTCCCGGTCCTCCAGAATATGGTGGCAAATCAGGCGGATCCGAAACAGAAAAACCTTGTCATGGGATTCTTCAACGCGACCCAGTCCCTGGGAAGTATCGCGGGTTCCCTGACAGCCGGATTTATCTATTCTGTAAATGCAAAGCTTCCGTTTGCATGCACCTTCGTGATCTACTCGGTTGGCGTTGCGGCGGCGTTCGGATATCTGTGTTACCATAAAAAAGAGGTGTAGAGGATGTTCATTTACCGTGTATAGCGGAAAGAATCATACACGGTTATAAAAAGAATCATTTTATGACATGATACAGGCAGTTGTTCAGATTATTTCACGTATGACCGAAACACTGCAAATCAGGCAGTTTCCCCGGAAAACATGGCGTCAAAAACATGTTTTCCGGGGTTTTCTGTTTCCATGCAGGCTTTTGCTTGACTTTTTTCTTCCTATGTTATAAGATATTTTACATTTGCACCCCGCACGGCTGGGAATCAAAAGGCAGCCGTCAGCATTGTATATAGAATTCTGTGACCGGTATGGAAATCCGGGAATCCGGATGAATCGTTATAGAAAAGTAAGGAAGAAATATCGTGACTTTTCACGGGCAGGAATTTTCTGAACGGAAAATTCCATATGATATAGGAATATATCCGAGGCATGGAATCGTTATGCAGACAAAACAGAAAGGATATTGAATGGAAACAATTAGATTTGATGAACTTAATTTAGACCCGCGGATCCTCCGCGCAGTTACCGATATGGGATTTGAGGCAGCGTCCCCGATCCAGGCCCAGGCGATCCCGGTTGAGATGGAAGGCCACGATATGATCGGTCAGGCCCAGACAGGAACCGGTAAGACAGCAGCGTTCGGAATCCCGCTTCTTATGAAGATGGATCCGGAAAACAGAAAGACACAGGCAATGATACTCTGCCCGACAAGAGAACTTGCGATCCAGGTTGCGGAAGAACTTCGCCGGCTTGCGAAATATATGTCCGGAATCAAGATCCTTCCGGTATACGGCGGACAGGAGATCGTAAAGCAGATCCGTTCCTTAAAGGGCGGAGTCCAGATCATCGTCGGAACCCCGGGACGTGTGATGGACCACATGAGAAGAAAGACGATCCGCACCGATGCGATCCACACGGTCGTTCTCGATGAGGCGGATGAAATGTTAAACATGGGATTCCTTGAGGACATGGAGACGATCCTCGGTGAACTTCCGGAGGAGCGCCAGACCGTGATGTTCTCCGCGACGATGCCGCACGCGATCGCCCAGATTGCCCAGAAGTTCCAGAAAGACCCGAAGATGGTCCAGGTCGTAAAGAAGGAACTGACGGTTCCGAAGGTAACCCAGTATTATTATGAAGTAAAACCGAGAAACAAAGTGGAAGTAATGTGCCGTCTGTTGGACCTCTATTCCCCGAAGCTCTCTGTTGCATTCTGCAACACGAAAAAGCAGGTAGATGAGCTGGTACAGGCGCTTCAGGGACGCGGATATTTCGCGGAAGGTCTTCACGGAGACTTAAAGCAGGAGCAGCGAGACCGCGTTATGAGCAGCTTCCGGAACGGAGCGACCGAGATTCTTGTTGCAACGGATGTCGCTGCACGAGGAATCGACGTGGACGACGTGGAAGCGGTATTCAACTACGATATCCCGCAGGATGACGAGTATTATGTACACAGAATCGGGCGTACCGGACGTGCCGGAAGAGAGGGACGTGCGTTCAGCCTTGCAGTCGGAAGCGAAGTCTACAAACTCCGTGACATCCAGAGATTCTGTAAGACAAAGATCGTTCCGCAGCCGATCCCGTCCTTAGACGACGTCACAGCGATCAAGGCGGAGAAAATCTTAGACGATGTGCAGCAGCATATCGGTGAGGACAGCGACCTCGAGCGCATGACAGATATTATCGAAAAGCGCCTGCTCGCGGAGGATTATACTTCCTTAGAGCTCGCAGCAGCGTTCTTAAAGATGGCGATGGGAGATGACTACGAGGATATCGTGGATGAGGGAAGACCGCTCCGCGACCTTGATGATCTCGACCGCCGCGGCGGCAGAAATGACCGCGGAAGAAACGGACGCAGACGCGGCAGAGGCGATGACGAGGAATATGTGGACAGAAAGAATGCCAGAGGCGGCATGACGAGACTGTTCATCAACCTCGGAAAGAACCAGAATGTGAAGCCGGGAGACATTTTAGGCGCGATCGCCGGAGAATCCGGAATCCCGGGCCGTCTTGTCGGCAGCATCGATATGTACGACAAATACACCTTCGTCGAAGTACCGAAGGACCAGGCCGATATCGTCACGGATGCGATGAACCATGTGAAGATCAAAGGTAAGAGCGTTCATGTGGAGAAGGCGAACAGAAGATAAAACAAAACCCCCGAAGTCTGGTACACTTCGGGGGTTTTTATCGTCAATTACTTATTCTCAATATCCATGATCATATCCACACGTCTCTGGTGGCGGCCGCCCTCAAAGCTTGCGTTCAGCCACTCGTCAACGATCATCTTTGCGAGCTCACTTCCGACAACGCGTGCACCAAACGCGAGAATGTTGGAGTTGTTATGCATTCTGGAAAGCTTTGCGGTGTACGGCTCGCTGCAGACACATGCGCGGATGCCTTTTACCTTGTTGGCAGCTAAAGAGATGCCGACGCCGGTTCCGCAGATGGCAATTCCGAGATCTGCTTCGCCGTCAGCGACTGCGCGGCCAACCTTCTCACCGTATACCGGGTAATCACAGCTCTCTGTGGAGTCTGTTCCGAGGTTTAATACTTCGTAGCCATTGCTCTCGAGGTGCTCCTTGATGATGTTTTTCAGCTCTACAGCTGAGTGGTCGTTAGCGATTGCGATTTTCATTTCTTTCTTCTCCTGTTATTTACTATTATTCCATGAACAGAGAGCAGACTCTCTGCCATGTGGGAATCGGATCAATATTACTGTTCCGGTGAATCATCGACATTCTCCACCTGGAAGAACATCTGGATCAGGTCAAGTCTGGAAGTCATGGACATTAAGAGCATATCCATCGCGGTGATCGCAGCCATAGATTCGACTACAACAACAGCTCTCGGAACAACCACCGGGTCGTGACGACCGTGGATCACGAGATCGATATTCTCGCCGTCCTTTGTCACTGTCTCCTGGGATTTTGCGATCGATGGAGTCGGCTTGAATGCGGCGCGGAAGATCACATCACTTCCGTCGCTGATGCCGCCGAGAACGCCGCCGGCATGGTTCGTCTCCTTCACGATCTTATCTCCATCCATACGGAATTCATCGTTATTTTCCGATCCGCACGCTTTCGTCGCGGCAAATCCGTCTCCGATCTCAAAACCTTTGACAGCACCGATCGAGAGGATCGCTTTTGCGAGGTTGGCATCCAGTTTTTCGAAGACCGGCTCGCCGAGACCGGCCGGAAGACCGGAGATCACACACTCAACGACTCCGCCGACGGAGTCACATTCTGCGATCTTCTGGTCAAGATAGTGCTCCGCCTCCTTTGCGGAGTCCGCATCCGGGAGACAGAACCGGTTATTCGGGATCTCTGAAAGGTCCATGCGCTCCGGGGATACCTCAACCGGACCGATCGATTTCGCATAGGCAGTCACAGAGATATTTAACTGTTTTAAGAACTTTTCAGCGATCGCACCCGCCGCAACACGGCCGATCGTCTCACGGGCGGAGGAACGTCCGCCGCCGCGGTAATCGCGGAATCCGTATTTTTCCTCAAACGTGTAGTCGGCATGTCCCGGGCGGAAACAGGAAGCGATATTGGAGTAGTCTTTGGAACGCTGGTCTGTGTTCCGCACGATCATGGAGATCGGGGTTCCGGTTGTTTTTCCCTCGAAAACGCCGGAGAGGATCTCGACCTCATCTCCCTCTTTTCGCTGGGTCGTAAAGCGGCTCTGTCCCGGTTTCCTTCGGTCTAAAAGTTTCTGGATATCGGATTCCTCTAAAGGAAGTCCCGCCGGGCAGCCGTCAACGACAACGCCGATGGCTTTTCCGTGGGATTCTCCCCAGGTTGTTACTTTAAATATTGTGCCGATGGTAGAACCTGCTGCCATGTTATTTTAATCTCCAATCTTTACAATTTCACAGCAGTTCGGCTCATTGACCTTGATGCTGCGGTCGCTCATGACGAGAAGACCTTTTTCATAGTCGATCTTAAAGAAGGAAATACTTCCCTCGTGGTTGATAGAAGCGAGATGTTCTCCGCCCGGGAAGATCGCGATATCCTTCGGATAATCCCCGCTGATCGGAAGACAGAAGCGCAGGGTCAGCATTCCGGTCTCATCATCGCGGTCGTACATGGACACCGTATTGTCGCCGGCATTGCTGCAGAATACATGTTTCTCATCTGGGGAGAAATGCATCGCACAGGCAGCGGTCAGCTGGTTCGGTTTGTTTCCTGTGGATGAGATCGTCTGGATCTTCTCGACGATCGGAACACGTTCGCCTTCTTTATAGGAATAAACCTCGATCACATTTTTCATCTCATACAGGACATAGAAGAAACGGCCGTCGGAGCTGAACATGAAGTATTTCGGGGCGGATTCGAGCTCACAGCGGATCGTGTCCACGAGAGCGATCTTTCCGTCTTTATGGTCAAAACGGTAAACTTTGATCTGGTCGATCCCGAGGTCTGCGACCATTAAGAAGCGCTCGTCCGGAGTCAGGCGGCTGCAGCTCACATGCGGACGGAAGCTTCGCTCAGCGACGGAGCCAAGTCCCTTGTGGAAGACACCGTCGGCGATATCTCCGACCGATCCGTCCTCGTTCAGATGAAGGACCGTGATCTTTCCATCGTGGAAACCGGAGATAAAGATATAGTCATCTGCTTTGCTCGTAGAAAGGTGGCATCCGCGCATGCCCTTGATCTTCGCACTGTTTAAACGTGCGAGACTTCCGTTCGGAAGAACGCGGAACGCGACAACGCCCTCATCGGCGATAGAGTACAGGATTTTTCCGTTCTGGGATGATTTTAGATAGGAAGAGTTGTCCACTTCCACTTCGCAGCGGTAGATGAATTTTCCTGCCGCCACATCAACATCATATACGGTGATCCCTTTTGCCTTTCCCGTATAGGAATAAGAGCCAACATAAGCCATGTATTTTCCAGTCATAGGTAAATTCCCCTTTGCTTTCGATGTCCGGAGACGCAAAAACTGCCGATTTTGCCAACCTCCTCCGGAGATTCATAGATGTACTCATTTTATCATAATCTGACCGGTTTGTTAACTGAAATCTGAAAATTGTATGGATGCGATCATGTACAAACAACAGGAAAAAGAAACAAGAGAAAATCTATTGACAGAACGGGAAAACCATGCGTAAATATACTATGATAGGCATTTTGCCGTTTTTCGTATATCTGAAGAAAACCATGTATAAAAATACATTCAAGCTGAACACAAAAACAGCGGAATCTATCGTATGAAATCTGTTTACATCAGGAGGAAAAAGGAATGGAGCATCCGCTCATTGATTTGTCCCACATTTTTAAGAGTTATGACGGGGATCTGATCCTCGACGATCTGAGCCTTTCCGTAAAGGAAAACTCCTTCGTGACGCTGCTCGGCCCGAGCGGCTGCGGAAAGACAACGACCTTAAGAATCATCGGTGGGTTTGAGAAACCGGATAAAGGTCAGGTGATCTTTGACGGGGAAGACATCACAAGTATGCCGCCGAACAAACGCCAGTTAAATACAGTGTTTCAGAAGTACGCCCTGTTCACGCACATGAGTATTGCAGAGAATATCGCGTTCGGTCTGAAGATCAAAGGCAAATCGAAGAGCTATATTGATGATAAGATCAAATATGCATTGAAACTTGTAAACCTTGACGGATTTGAGAACCGGAGCGTGGATTCTTTAAGCGGCGGCCAGCAGCAGCGGATTGCCATCGCCCGCGCGATCGTAAACGAGCCGAAACTTCTGCTTCTCGACGAGCCGCTCGGCGCTCTCGACCTGAAGCTCCGCCAGGACATGCAATATGAGCTGATCCGCCTGAAAAATGAGCTGGGAATCACCTTTATCTATGTCACCCACGACCAGGAAGAGGCGCTCACGATGTCCGACACGATCGTTGTCATGAACCAGGGCTATATCCAGCAGATGGGAACGCCGGAGCAGATCTACAATGAGCCGGAAAATGCCTTTGTCGCGGACTTTATCGGCGAGAGCAATATCGTGGGTGGAACGATGATCCGCGACGAGCTTGTGGAGATCTTCGGCGCGAAATTCGCCTGTGTGGATAAAGGATTCGGAAACAACAAGCCGGTCGACGTGGTGATCCGGCCGGAGGATATCGATCTTGTGAAGCCGGAGAACGGCACTCTCCAGGGCGTTGTTACACACCTGATCTTCAAAGGCGTACACTACGAGATGGAAGTTACGACCCCGGACGGCTACGAGTGGCTGGTCCACAGCACGGACATGTTCCCGGTCGGACAGAAAGTCGGCATTCATGTGGATCCGTTCGATATCCAGATCATGAACAAGCCGGAGTCCGAGGACGAGGAGGCCGTTGGAGTCAATGAATAGAAAAACATCCAGATTTCTGGCTTATCCTTATATCATATGGATGGCGGGATTTACCGTGATCCCGCTGCTCATGGTATTTTACTATGGTCTGACGGACCGCAGCGGCGCGTTCACGCTGGCAAATATCCTGGCGATCGGTTCCTCCGAGCATTTAAAGGCGCTGTGGCTGTCCTTACTTCTCGCGGGTGTCAGTACGGTGATCTGTCTGATCCTCGCATATCCGCTGGCGCTGATTTTACGAAAGCGCCATATCGGAAAAGGAAGCTTTGTGGTGTTTATCTTTATCCTTCCGATGTGGATGAACTTCCTTTTAAGAACCATGGCGTGGCAGACCCTGCTTGAGAAGAACGGTGTGATCAATACCTTCCTCACGCTGCTGCATCTGCCGAATGTTGCGATCATCAACACTCCGGCGGCGATCATTCTCGGCATGGTCTACAATTTCCTGCCGTTCATGGTCCTGCCGATCTACAACACACTCGTGAAGATCGATGACAATGTGATCAATGCTGCGCGGGACCTCGGAGCGGATAATTACCAGACACTCACAAAGATCCTGATCCCGTTGAGCGTTCCGGGCATTGTCAGCGGGATCACGATGGTGTTTGTCCCGGCGCTCACGACGTTCGTAATCTCAAACCTCCTGGGCGGCAGCAAGATCCTGCTCATCGGAAACGTCATCGAGCAGGAATTTACAAAGGGAAGCAACTGGAACCTCGGTGCCGGACTTTCCATGGTGCTCATGATCTTCATCCTTCTCAGCATGACCATGATCGCAAAATACGATAAGAATGGGGAGGGCACTGCATTCTGATGAAAACCGTAAGAGAAAGACTGAAGAAATTTTTTGAGGATTTTTATCTGGTGCTGGTACTGATCTTCTTATATGCACCGATCCTCGTCATGATGGTCCTGTCCTTCAACAGCTCGAAATCGAGATCCCAGTGGGGCGGGTTCACGTTACAGTGGTATAAACAGATGTTTGAGAGCGCGTCGATCATGGACGCCCTCTATAATACGCTGCTGATTGCCTTCCTGTCGGCGCTGATCGCGACGATCCTCGGAACGGCCGCGGCGATCGGGATCTCCTCGATGAAGAAGCTCCCGAGAACGATCTGCATGGGACTCAACAACATCCCGATGTTAAACTCCGATATCGTGACAGGTATCTCCCTGATGCTGATGTTCATCGCGTTCGGTATCTCCCTGGGATTCAAGACGATCCTTTTTGCGCACATCACGTTCAACGTGCCGTATGTGATGTTAAGCGTTATGCCGAAGCTAAAACAGACAAGCCGGAACACCTACGAGGCGGCCATGGACCTCGGAGCAGGCCCTGTAAAGGCATTTTTCAAGGTTGTCTTCCCGGATATCCTTCCGGGCGTGTTATCGGGCTTCCTGATGGCGTTTACGATGTCTCTGGATGATTTTATCATCACCCACTTCACAAAAGGCGCCGGGATCAATACTCTGTCCACGCTGATCTACAGTGAGGTGCGCCGCGGCATCAAGCCGTCCATGTACGCGCTCTCCACAGTGATCTTTGTGACTGTGCTCGCGCTGCTGCTCATTACAAACTTTGCTCCGGCAAAACCGCAGGCGAAGGCGGGAGCGGGCAGCTTCGGACCGAACGCAGCACCGGACCGCGGAAAGAAACCGGCATGGACCGGAAAGGCAGCGATCGTGCTTGCCTCCTTCCTGATCGTTGGAAGCGTGGCATATACCAGCTACCTGCACTTTTCTTCCTCCCACTCGGATGAGCTCTATGTATACAACTGGGGCGAATACATCGATGAGAGCGTGATAGACGAATTTGAGGCGGAGACCGGGATCCATGTGACCTATGACCTTTTCGAGACGAACGAGGAGATGTACCCGGTCATCGAGGCCGGCGGCGTGAATTACGACGTCGTATGTCCATCCGACTATATGATCCAGAAGATGGCGGAGAACGGACTTCTTGCGGAGATCAATTTTGACAATGTTCCGAACATCAAAAACATCGACCAGGTTTACCTTGAAAAGTCGAAGGCATTTGACCCGGATAACCGCTATTCTGTTCCGTATACATGGGGAACCGTCGGGATCATCTACAATGTCCAGAAACTGGAAGAACTCGGGGTTCCGGCGCCGACGAAGTGGTCGGATCTCTGGGATGAGCGCTTAAAGGGCGAGATCCTGATGCAGGACAGCGTCCGCGACGCCTTTATGGTGGCGCTCAAGGAACTCGGCTATTCGATGAATACGACCGATGAGGCGGAGCTCCAGGAGGCGAAGAAGCTGCTTCTCGCACAGAAACCGCTCGTACAGGCCTATGTCGTGGATCAGGTCCGCGACAAGATGTTGAACGGTGAGGCGGCGGTCGGAGTCATCTATTCCGGCGAGCTGCTCTATCTGCAGGAAGAGGCGGAGACGCTGAATCTTGATTATGATCTGGAGTATGTACTTCCGGAAGAGGGAACAAACATCTGGATCGATTCCTGGGTGATCCCGTACAATGCGAAGAACAAAGAGAATGCGGAGAAGTGGATCAACTTCCTCTGCCGTCCGGATATCGCGGTGAAGAACTTCGAGTACATCACCTACGCGACGCCGAACAAGGCCGCGTTCGACCTTCTGGATCCGGAATATCAGGAGAACAAAGCTGTATTCCCGGATACCGATAAGCTGGAAAACTCTGAGGTATACAGTTATCTCGGAACCGAGGCGGATGACCTCTACAGTGCGCTGTGGAAGGAAGTCAAGTCAGAATAAAGAATTGAAAAGTGACAGGAAAAGCTCCCTGTACCGGAGGACATGACCGGTGTGGGGAGTTTTATTTTACGCGAACAACGAGTCAAAGTCCGCGCTTGCGCGAGAACTTGGCGACTGTAGCGATAACAAGTGGAAACTCGCGAAGCTTGTTTAGAGAATTTTTTATTCAATAAAGAGGCACTGCGTGTCTGAGATGTACACTCGTGCGAAGATGATTCATTAAAAAAATCCCCACACACCGCTATGAAACATTCACCGGTGCATGGGGATTTTTAAAAATTTATGGAATTGCGATCCCTTATAACTCTGTCTTTACAAAAATATCATAGATCGCGCGGATCGCCGGCTCGAAATCGTCATCTGCGACACCGATGATGATGTTCAGTTCACTGGATCCCTGGTCAATCATCTTAACGTTGATCTTTGCGTGTGCAAGTGCTGCGAAGATTCTTGCAGCAGTCCCGCGCATTGCTTTCATGCCGCGTCCTACGACTGCGATCACTGCGAGATCGGACTCGAGAGTCACGATATCCGGGTGAACTGCACGCTGGATTCCTGCAAGAACGGACTGCTCTTTCTCCTGGAACTCATCCTGATGGACGAGAACGGACATCGTATCGATCCCGGACGGCATATGTTCGAAGGAGATGCCGTTCTTCTCAAAGACCTCAAGGACTTTTCTCCCAAAACCGACTTCGGAGTTCATCATTGCCTTGTCGATGTTCATTGCGCAGAAGCCTTTCTTTCCTGCAACGCCTGTGATCGTGTAGCGCGGGCGTTTGCTGGTGTTCTCAACGATCATGGTACCCGGATCTTCCGGACGGTTTGTGTTGCGGATGTTGATCGGGATTCCCTCTTTTCTTACCGGGAAGATCGCATCCTCGTGGAGAACGCTTGCGCCCATGTAGGAGAGCTCACGGAGCTCTGTGTAAGTGATCGTTTCGATCGGAGCCGGATTGTCGACGATCCTCGGGTCAGCGACAAGGAAACCGGAGACATCGGTCCAGTTCTCATAGAGATCAGCCTGGATCGCACGGGCAACGATGGAACCTGTGATATCGGAGCCGCCGCGGGAGAAGGTGTGGATTGTTCCATCCGGCTTAGCACCGTAGAATCCCGGGATGACAGCCTGCTTTAAGGAAGCGAGGTGTTCTCTCATCTCCTCGTTTGTCTCCTCGGAGAGGAAGTTTCCGTCTGCATCGAAACGGATCACGTCAGCCGCGTCCACGAAGGTGAATCCGAGGTAGTTTGCCATGATGAGACCGTTTAAATATTCTCCTCTGGAAGCCGCATAGTCGCGTCCGACTTTATTTAAGAAATTTTCTTCGATCTTTGAAAATTCAAAGTCAAGGTTTAAGTTGAGCTCAAGACCGTCGATGATGTCTGTGTAGCGCTTTTTGATCTGGTCGAGAATGCGCTTGTAGCTCTGTCCTGTGCTGGCTGCATCGTAGCACTGGTATAACATGTCAGTTACTTTTGTGTCCTTGCTGTCTCTCTTTCCCGGAGCGGACGGAACGACATAGCAGCGTGTCTTATCGGCGTCGATGATCGCCTTTACTTTTTTAAACTGACGGGCACTCGCGAGAGAGCTGCCGCCGAACTTTACAACCTTTTTCATAATTTGTCTCCTGTGTAAGTGAAATATTTGTTACTTTTCATGGGTAGGAATTTTCTGAACTGAAAATTCCGTATGATACCGTTGTGGTCGCGGATTTTGCCGATTAGTGGATTACCTTCGGTGTCGGGAAGTATTCGAAGAATACCTTTGCAACCATCTTGTCTCTGGAAATGTAGTGATTCTGCCAGTAGCGGGCATCCAGAGAATAATTTCGGTTGTCGCCCATCATAAAGTAGCAGTTTTCCGGAACTTCAAAATGGTAAGTTTCATGCTGGTTCATCGGTTCTGCCAGATACGGCTCGTCGAGCGGAGTGTCGGAACCGTTCAGATAGACCTTATCGTCGATGATATCGATGACATCACCCGGCATACCGATCACACGCTTTACATAGTAGATCGTATGACCACGTTTTCCGACTTCGGAACCGCAGGCCGGGCAGGTATCCTGCTTGTCGCCTTCGATGATGGCGTTGCATTCCGGGCATTGCCAGCCAAAGACGAAGATCGCGACATCTCCGCGTTCCGGATCTGCGAATTTGTAGTGCAGCCTGGAGCCGATGACGCGGCTTCCTGCCATGATGGTGTTTTCCATGGAACCGGTCGGGATCTCACTGTTTGCGATGACAAAAGTCGTGAGAACGAAGGCAATGACGGCGGCGGATACAAGAACCTGGACCCAGCTGATCAGCTCCGCTACCCAGCCTGTTTTTTCTTTCTTTTCTTTTCCGTTATTTTCCATATAAAGATGATAACCTCGTTTGACTAATATACTCAAAAACATTCCTGTTTTTGGCAGATCCCAGATTCAAAAATCTTCCTGCAGGCAAGCCGGCATCGGATTTCCGGACTTTTGACCCTGGCATCACAACATACAATAAAGAGTTTATGATAAATTGTCAAGTTTCGCAAGAGAATTTCGAAAAAGGTAAGGAATTTTTTAATGGGAAAATATGCGGGAGCGCCATGCGGATGGAAAAACGGATATTTGCCGATACTGCCACTTGTATCAGAGAGATGATGATGTTAAAATATTGTTAAGAAAAATGGCTTCGGACATCAGGAAACAGATATCCGCAGCCGCAGAAAATTCCAGAAATGGACAGGTCTTTGTGGACCATGCCGGAAAACGTCATTGGAACACGACAGGGGGAGTGCTCATGGAAAAAATCTTATATGATCTGATGGACTGGGCCGGGATCGAGGAACTCGTATATTCTGAGGCGAGCGATCCGGGACGGCTTTTAGGGGAACATGTAATAAAGGAAGGACTTCTGATCCAGGCGTTCCTTCCGAATGCGGCGAAAGTCTCCGTAAAGATCGGGGAAGAAAGCTTTCCGATGGAGATGGCGGATGAGAACGGATTCTTCGCAGTCCTTCTTGAGGACCGTCTGGAGTTAGTGCCGTACCATTTTCTCGTGACTTACGAGGACGGGGACAGTGAGGAGATCGTGGATCCCTACAGTTACCAGTTCTACACCGCGTTTACCGAGGAGGAAGTAAAGAAATTCGGCGCCGGGATCTATTATGATTCCTATCAAAAGTTTGGCGCGCACCCGACCGTGGAGGCCGGGATCTCCGGAGTGCACTTTGCAGTCTGGGCGCCGGATGCGATGCGTGTCAGTGTTGTGGGCGACTTCAACTTCTGGGACGGAAGACGCCACCAGATGAAAAAACGCGGACCGTCTGGGATCTATGAGATCTTTATTCCGGGACTGAAGCCGGGTGCGATCTATAAATATGAGATCAAGACAAAAGCGGGAGATCCGATGTTAAAGGCGGATCCGTATGCGAATTTCTCAGAGCTCCGACCGAATACGGCGTCCGTGATCTGGGATATGACTGATTATCAGTGGAACGATGGCGAGTGGATCGAAAAGAGAAAAGCGGCAAAAGACCGGCTGAAGGACTCGCCGATGTCGATCTATGAGGTCCATCTCGGCTCCTGGATGCAGAAACCGGTAGCTCAGGATGAAAATGGGGATGACATCAACGGCAGCCAGTTTTATAATTACAGGGAGATCGCGGAAAAACTTGCTGCTTACGTCAAGGAGATGGGCTACACCCATGTGGAGCTTCTCCCGGTCATGGAGCACCCGCTCGATGAGTCCTGGGGCTATCAGGTGACCGGTTACTATGCGCCGACGAGTCGTTTCGGGACTCCGGACGATTTTAAGGCGTTTATGGACTATATGCATAAAGAGGGGATCGGCGTCATCCTCGACTGGGTTCCGGCCCATTTCCCGCGTGATGCGCATGGTCTCGCGGCCTTTGACGGGACCTGTCTCTACGAGCACAAGGACCCGCGCCGGGGATCACATCCGCACTGGGGAACGCTGATCTACAATTACGGCCGTCCGCAGGTATCGAATTTCCTGATCTCCAATGCTTTATACTGGGCGAGGGAGTTTCACGCCGACGGGATCCGGATGGACGCTGTGGCATCCATGCTGTATCTTGATTATGGAAAGAACGCGGGCGAGTGGATCGCGAACATGTACGGCGGAAATGAGAACCTGGAGGCGGTGGAATTCCTGAAACACCTGAATTCCATCTTTGCACGGGACACAGAGGGCGCAGTCCTGATCGCGGAGGAATCCACGGCATGGCCGAAGGTTTCCGGCGATGAGAATGACGGAGGACTCGGCTTTGACTTCAAGTGGAATATGGGCTGGATGAATGATTTCCTCGATTACATGCAGTGCGACCCGTATTTCCGCCATGACCATTATGGAGAGCTGACTTTCAGCATGCTGTACACATACAGTGAGAAGTTTGTTCTCGTATTCTCACACGATGAGGTGGTCCACGGAAAAGGTTCCATGGCTGGAAAAATGCCGGGGGACACCCAGGAGAAAAAGTTCGCAAACCTCCGTACCGCCTATGGGTTCATGATGGGGCATCCTGGTAAGAAACTGCTCTTTATGGGCCAGGATTTCGGTCAGATGGACGAGTGGAACGAGAAGGAGAGTCTGGAATGGGGACTCTTGAAGTACGATATCCACAGCCAGATGAAGGATTATGTGAAGGCGTTAAACCACCTGTACCGCACACAGCCGGCTCTCTATAAAATGGACTATGAGCCGGAAGGTTTCGAGTGGATCAACTGCACTTACAATGACGAGAATATCGTGATCTTCGAGAGAAAGACGGACAAACCGGAGGAGACACTGCTCTTTGTCTGTAACTTTGTCCCGGTGGAACATGAGAAATTCCGCCTCGGAGTTCCGTTTGCCGGAAAGTACAAGGAAATCCTGAACAGCGACGCGAAGCAGTTCGGCGGCAGTGGCATGGTAAATCCGAGAGTCAAGATGTCGAAGAAAGAGGAGTGGGACGCGCGAGAAAACTCGATCGTGATCAACCTGGCTCCGATGTCCGTGGCGGTATTCTCCTGTACCCCGTATGAGGAAGAACCTGTGACGGGAAAGAAGAAACCGGCGGAAAAGAAAAAACGTCCGGCGAAGCAGCCGTCCGTAAAGATACCGGCGAGTCCGCTGGATGTGATCTCTGAGAAAGTCGGGCAGCTCATAAAGACGGCGCGGGAGAGCCAGACGGGAAAAAGAAACAAAGGATAGACAGAAAAATACAGGACATGAAAATGTTCGGAAAACAGCAGGGAAACAGACATGAAAGAATACACACTGGATTTTCTTACTACGACGGCCATCAAATACGGGACCAGGATCTTCTGGACCGCGGTGATCGTATTTGTCGGTCTCCGCGTGATTCGGATGGTCCGGACCGCAGCAGGGCAGATCATGGACCGCGCCGGCGTGGAGATCACGTTAAAGAAGTTTCTGGATATGCTTCTGCACGCCGTCCTCTTCGGAGTCATGGTGTTCATGGCAGCGGACCAGCTGGGGATCAAGACAACGTCCTTCGTTGCGGTTATCGGTACCGTAACGCTGGCATTCAGCCTTGCGATGCAGAATACACTCTCAAATTTCGCAGGCGGAACGCTGATCCTGCTCTTAAAACCGTTTAAGGTCGGGGATTATATCAGCACATCGGCAGGTGAGGGAACGGTCGAGACGATCGGTCTTGTATACACGACACTTTTGACGATCGACAACCGCGTGATCACGATCCCGAACAGCTCGGTATCGAGCGCACCGCTCACAAACCTCACGAGAATGGGAAAACGCCGCCTGATCATCAACGTCGGGATCGGATATTCCTCGGATCTCTTAAAGGCGAAAAACGTTCTGAAACAGATCTTTGAGGAGAATCCATATATCATGAAAGACCAGGATATCCAGGTGATCGTGGACAGCCTCGGAGACAGCAGCGTGAACTTGAGCGCGAGAGGCTGGGTGCTCTGTGAGGACTATTGGAAAACAAAATGGGCGATCACGGAGGAGATCAAACTCACATTTGACCGGGAAGGGATCGAGATCCCGTATCAGTATATGAACGTGACACTGACGAAGGAGTCACAGTAGAGAAGATACCCATCAGTATGATATGGGAATAATGTTCCTGACTCGTGCACAGACCGTATAAAAAAGTTCTGTCAGCTGAATACAAGGCTGATGGAACTTTTTTGTTTAGCAGAAAATTCCATGATACAAAAGAGATTCCACAATATGAAACATAGAAAAAACAAATCGCATACTGTGATACAGTACCTGATCACCACGGTATTTTTCGCGAAACAAGCCAAAAAATGCTTGCATTTTCCCGGGAATCTGATAGAATCAATGTTAAAATGTTTCTGCGTTGCGGACAAATGTTTGCGGAAAAGAGACGTGTTTTTTGTCTGAACGGACATGGTACAGGTACATGATTTCAGCAAAAGTGAAACATGCAGAGGCGAAAAAGGGTAGTTGTTGAATTTCGATGCGGCTGCCGAAAAAGAAAAGGAGGGATTGAATATGAAAGAGCATATGGCTGACTGGCGTATCCATGCGCTTGCTTTCGTACTCACCGTAATCGCCGAATTTATCGGCACCAAAAAATTCAGTTTCGGGCCTTTGTCGTTCTCACTGTTTCCGATGCTGTACGTTCTGATCCTCGGAGCGATCCTTGGAATCGTAAAAATGATCCCGCAGAAGATGATGTCGGAGGCGTCTCCGTATATCGGGATCAGTGTTATAATGCTGACCGCGAAGATCGCGTCCACGATCGGACCGAACCTCGGCGCGGTTGTCAAAGCCGGACCGGCGCTGATCCTTCAGGAATTCGGAAATCTGGGAACTGCGGTTTTAGCACTCCCGATCGCCGTATTTGTATTCCATATGGGACGCGCGGCAATCGGAACGTCCTTCTCTATTTCAAGAGAGAGTTCCCTTGCGGTTGTTGCTGATAAATATGGTCTTGATTCGGATGAGGGAATCGGTGTTATGGGCGGATATATCACAGGCACTGTATTCGGAACCATGTTCAATGGTATCTTCGTCTCCCTGCTCTGTTCCTTAAATATCTTCCACCCGTATGCGCTCGGAATGGCGTGCGGAACAGGTTCCGCATCCATGCTTTCTGCCAGCCTTGCGGCAGTCGTTGAGGCATATCCAGATATGGAAGCGGAGATCACTGCCTACGCGGCAACTTCTAATATGCTGAGCAGCGTGGATGGTCTTTATATGAGTATTTTCATCGCACTTCCGATGTGTGAATTCATGTACAAGCTGTTCACAAAGAACAACAGGCATTATAAAGACGGACTCCCGATCGGCGCTAAGGTGAAAGTCAAAGCCGCCGGGGAAGAATAGGAGGGATCCATATGGACGCAGCAGTATGGTTTAAAAGAATCAAATGTCTTGTCCTTGTATGCATCTTCGCATCCATCGGCAATTTTATCAGTACATCGAAGGCAGGAAATCCAGTAACCCCGCTTGAGGCAGTGCCCGGGCTCGTGCTTCTTCTTGTATGCACGCTGGTGGGCTGTATCATTTATGAGCTGATCAATAAGGTTTCACCGAAGAATCTTCCGGCAATCGCCTATATCTCATTTATCGCGATCCTGATCACGATCCCGGGTGTCAGCCCGATCGCAGATTATGCGATCGAACAGATTGGAAAGATCGGACTTCTTCCGCTCTGCACTCCGATCCTTGCATATGCGGGAATTTCCATCGGCAAGGATGTGGATACCTTCAAGGAACAGGGACTTGCGATCGTGATCGTAGCGATCTTTACTTTCGCAGGAACATTCCTGGGCTCCACGATCATCGCACAGATCATTCTGAAGATGACTGGTGTGATCTAAGCAACATAAAAATAGCAGAAGGCAGAATCGAGCTGGTGTGGATTCTGCCTTCTTTTTGTTTACGCGAACAACGAGCCAAAGTCTGCGCCTGCGTAAAGGGCGGTGCTGATAAGGTACATGGCTGTGAGTGACCGGTCTATATGAAAACGCGGCGGAAGCTGACAGGACTTTGACCGTGGGGATCACCTTGTAAAAGAACAGGAATCATGCTATGATGGAAGAACTGTACGGTGCAGTGAAATATCTGTGCAGTACGTTTATAAATCTGTGATAACGGAGTGAGTTTCCATGTACCATGATCTTACAAAGGGGAGCATCTCACGCTCCCTTCTTTTATTTGCCCTGCCCATGATGGCAGGAAATCTTTTACAGCAGTTCTACAATATTGCGGATACCCTGATCGTCGGGAGAGTGCTCGGAAAAAATGCGCTGGCGGCGGTCGGCTCGTCGTATACGCTGATGACATTCCTGACCTCGATCTTTCTGGGACTCAGCATGGGCTCCGGCGCACTGTTTTCCATCTACCGGGGAAAGGGAGATGAGAGGGCACTGAAGTCCTCCATCGCCCACGCCTGCGGCCTGATCCTCGCTGTAACGCTTGTTTTGAATGTGGTTGTCTATATTTTCATTGATCCGATCTTAAACTTCTTACGGGTTCCTGAGGAGGTCTGGGGCGGTATGAGGGAGTATCTGCTGATCATTTTCGCAGGTCTGCTCGCCACGTCCCTCTATAATTTCTTCTCCTGCCTGTTAAGGGCGCTGGGAAACTCTACGGTTCCGCTGGTGTTTCTTGCGGTATCCGCAATCTTAAACATCGCGTGGGATCTTTTATTTGTGGCGGTCTTCCATTGGGGAATCGCCGGTGCGGCCTATGCGACGATCTTTGCCCAGTATGTATCCGGAATCGGTATCCTGCTCTATGTTCTTTTCCGATGCAGAAGCCTTCTTCCGGAGAGAAAGGATCTTTGCTTTGACGGCGGAATCTTAAAGGAGATCGCAGGACTTTCCTCTCTGACCTGCCTACAGCAGTCGGTTATGAACTTCGGAATCCTCATGGTGCAGGGGCTTGTAAACAGCTTTGGCGCCACCACCATGGCGGCTTTCGCGGCGGCAGTAAAGATCGACACCTTCGCATATCTTCCGGTTCAGGACTTTGGAAACGCCTATTCGACCTTCATCGCCCAGAACTACGGCGCGGGAAATAAAGAACGGATCCGCCGCGGCACAAAGGAATCCTTTGCCATCAGCACGGTATTCAGCCTTGTGATCTCAGCGCTGGTCTTTGCCTTCGCGGCACCGCTCATGCAGATCTTCGTGAGTTCCGCAGAGACAGCGGTCATCGCCTCCGGCGTCCGTTATCTCAGGATCGAGGGCGCGTTCTATTTTGGAATCGGCTGCCTGTTCCTGCTTTACGGCTATTACAGGGCGATCAAGCGGGCGGAGATGTCTGTGGTGCTTACAGTGATCTCCCTCGGAATCCGTGTGTTACTGGCCTACGTGCTCTCTGCCACATCCCTCGGCGAGACAGGAATCTGGATGGCGATCCCGATCGGCTGGGTGCTGGCAGACCTGACAGGACTTTTATACATGAGAAAAACCTGGTAAAAAGAAAGAATTTTTGCAAAATAAGAATTTAAAAATTTCGAATCTAAAAAATACGCTGTACAGGAGAATGAACCCCATGTACAGCGTATTTTGTTGCCGCGTGCCCAGATCTGGCGTTTGATCTGCGCTATCCTGCGGTCAGCGCAGCAGACATATTTAAACTAACTTACTCAACAGCTTATCTTTTCTCTCGATCATCTCATCGATCCTCTCGATATAGGAAGCCACATCTTTTACATTCTCCGCACGCTCCAGCCGGTTTTCTGCCGGGAAGGTGACCTTCGTGGTGGTTCCGGCACCGCAGGCAACGATAGTCTGTTTTTCCTCCATGATGAGGATATTGTAGATACATGCTTTTCCGGGTGCCGCATAGCCGACATTCTCGAAATTTCCGGCCATATTTTTCTGACGGTACAGGTAATACGGCTCAAGACCCATCTCGCGGGCGTACTTCGCGGTGAGATCGATCATCTCCTGAGTGTTCTGGATCTTTAAGTTCGCGTAGCGCTCCTTAAAGATATTGAGTCTCGCCGCACGCTTGATGGCGAGAGAGTGGACCGTCACGCTGTCCGGGGCAAGCTCTCTGACCTGCTCCATGGTGCTGCGGACGTCATCGATATCTTCCTCCGGAAGTCCGATGATGAGGTCCATATTGATATTGTCAAAGCCAAGATCTCTTGCCATGTGGAATTTTTCCTTCACCATATCCACGGTGTGATGGCGTCCGATCAGATCCAGAGTTGCCTGCTTCATCGTCTGCGGATTGATGGAGATCCTGGAGATATTGTGGGCACGGAGAACCTTGAATTTGTCCTCGGTGATGCTGTCCGGGCGTCCGGCTTCCACAGTGAATTCCTGCACCTTTGAGAGGTCAAAGGTATTCTCGATCTTTGTGAGCAGAGCGTCCAGCTCCTCTGCCTTTAAGGACGTCGGAGTTCCGCCGCCAAAGTAGATCGTATCCAGTGTGCGGCCTTTCATCTTCTCCGCCACATAATCCAGCTCTTTAAACAGCGCCTTCAAATAGAGATGAACCTTCTTCTCCCACGCTCCGATCGGGTAGGAGGTGAAGGAACAGTAGAGGCAGGTGGTCGGGCAGAACGGAATTCCCACATAGAGGCTGTATCCGTTTTCATAGTCGATATGGCTTAAGAGCTCCCGCTCCCGCTTCGCGACCTCGACACTTAAGTCGATCTTTTCTTCACTTGTCAGGTACATGTCCCGCATGAAGGAACGGATGCTTTCCTCATCCTCACCCTGATCAAGTCTTGTCATGGCGATCTTTGTCGGGCGGATACCGGTCAGGGTCCCCCAGGGGAGTTCTTTTCCCGTCCGCTTTTTTAACATGCCGTAAAGCTCTTTCTTGATCGTTGTCTTTGCGTTTAAGCGAACATCGTAGTCGATCGGAAATACGGTCTCATCTGAGACAGTGCCTGTCGGATCCGTGATCTTCAAGCCAAATTTCGTCTCATCCGCATTTTGCGAGCAGGTTCCCTCCACGTAAAAATCCACATCGTCCTGTTTCTCATGGACAAAAGTCTCACCCGGATAAAACGCCATCAAAAGCTCCCGGATATCCTGCTCATAAGCAGTATCATTCAATAAAATTCCAATCATCTCATTGCCCCCGAAAGAGGATTATACTTCTTTTCAAAACCGATGGTAGTCGTGTCCATATGACCCGGATAGACCATGGTGTCATCCGGCAGTGTGGAGAGCAGGCGTCTTACAGACTCCGCGATCTGGCGTCCGCTTCCCGTCGGGAAATCCGTGCGGCCGTAGGAGCCTGCAAACAGGGTATCACCGGAGAAGAGAACCTCTTCTTTTTCAATATAGTAACAGCAGGAACCGATGGTGTGTCCCGGTGTTTCAAATACTTTCCATGTAAATCCGGCGATGGAAAGCTCGTCGCCTTCTTTCACCGTAATATCCGGTGTCAGCGTATATGGTTCCCTGTAGTAGCTGGATACAAGGCTTTTTCTGCTGTCTGAAAGCACCTCGATCTCCTTTTCACAGGCGTAGATCGGCACATGCCATGCTTCTTTCAATTCCTTTGCGGCCATCATGTGGTCGAAGTGACCGTGGGTCAGAAGGATCGCCTCCGGCTTTAAACCCATAGATACTGCCATATTGACGATCTTGTCGGCGCTGTCGCCCGGGTCCACGACGGCAGCTTTTTTTGTCTCATTATCATAGACCAGGTAGCAGTTCGTTCCGACCATGCCGACTACCAGAGTCTTAATGCGAATTTCGCTCATATCTTACTTTTCCTCCATTTTTCCTGGCACAAAGCAGGGACTCCGGCCCTGTGCCGCGTACAGTAACGGAAATGTTTCTTTAAAATCCATGTATAAAAAGGTCTACCGTCCGTAACACCTCCGGCAGACCTTTTTCCGACTGCATTCGACCTGTTCTGTTTCAGAACAGCCGGCGGCAGACATTCATTTGAAATTGTAGTTATCAGCCTGTGGTTCTCTCAATATCCAGCACGCCGTCTATCTGGCGCAGCTTTGCCATCAGGTTGTTTAATTCTTCGATTCCATGGATATCGAAGCTCATAGTGATCGTCGCTTTGCCCTGCTTGTTCACGCGGGAGCTCATGGCCTTGATATCGATCTCGCGTTCTGTGAAGATCTTGGAGATATCCACGAACATGCCGATCCGGTTGTTCGCGAAGATCGAGATCTCTGTGGAGTAGGTCGCGGCACTGTTGTCCTCCTCAACGCCCTGCCACTCCGCGTCGATCAGGCGGCTTCTCTCAATCTCCGGGAGATTTAAGACGTTGATGCAGTCTGTTCTGTGGATCGTAATTCCGCGGCCTCTCGTCACGAAACCAACGATCTCGTCGCCCGGAACCGGGCTGCAGCACTTGGAGAAACGAACCGCAAGGTCATGGATGCCTTTTACGATGATGCCGCTCTTTGACTTGCTGCCTCTGATCGGAACTACCGCCGGTTTGTTATTCTCGCCGATGGCATCAAGGATCGTCGCGTCGGTTACTTCGCGTTTCAGCTTCTTTGTGCGCTCCTCGATCATCTTGTTGATGACCTGACCTTCTTTTAATCCGCCGTGTCCGACGGATGCCAGAACAGAATCCCAGTCCTGGAACGCGTAGCGTTTTAGAACCTTATCTACGAACTCCGGCTTATTGATATCGGAGAAATTGATCCCCTTTGCCTTACAGTAGCGGTCGATCATTTCGCGGCCCTTTAAGATATTGTCCGCCTTCCGCTCCTGCTTGAACCAGGCGTTGATCTTGTTTCTCGCCTGACTGCTCTTGATGATATTTAACCAGTCACGGCTCGGTCCTTTGGAATTCTGGGACGTCATGACCTCGATCCGGTCACCGTTCTGGATCACATAGTCAATATTTACGAGCTTTCCGTTGACTCTCGCGCCCACCATCTTGTTTCCGACAGCCGTGTGGATCGAGTAAGCAAAGTCGATCGGTGTGGAGCCGCTTGGCAGCGCCTTTACGTCTCCGGTCGGTGTAAAACAGTATACGCTGTCGGAGAACATATCGAGGTCGCTCTTGATGGCGTTTAAGAATTCCTTGTTGTCGGACATATCCTGCTGCCACTCAAGGATCTGGCGCAGCCAGCTTAACTTCTTCGCCTCATCACCGGCAGCAACCTGTCCGCTGCCGCTCTCTTTATATTTCCAATGGGCGGCGATACCATATTCCGCTGTGCGGTGCATCTCGAAGGTACGGATCTGGATCTCAAAGGGCTGTCCGTTCGTGCCGATCAGTGTCGTATGTAAGGACTGATACATATTCGGCTTCGGCATCGCGATATAATCTTTAAAACGGCCGGGGATCGGTTTGTACATTTCATGAATCACACCCAGTGCCGCGTAACAATCCTTTACGGAGTCCACGATGATGCGGACTGCAAAGATATCGTAGATCTGGTCCAGCGTCTTGTGCTGGTTTAACATCTTCTTATAAATGCTGAAGAAGTGCTTGACGCGTCCGTTGACCTCGCACCTGATCTCCGCGTTCTCCATGTGGGTCTTGATCTCAGCGATAATGTCATCGATGAATTTCTGGCGCGCTTCGCTTGTCAGGGCGATCTTTTCTTCCAGTTCTTTGTATACATTAGGTTCCAGATATCTTAACGCAAGATCGTCCAGTTCGATCTTGATCTTGGAAATACCGAGCCTGTCAGCGAGAGGAGAGTAGATCTCGATGGTCTCCCTCGCCTTCTCCTTCTGTTTTTCAGGGCGCATGTACTGAAGCGTCCGCATATTGTGGAGACGGTCCGCAAGCTTGATGATAATGACACGGATATCTTTTGCCATCGCGAGGAACATTTTTCTTAAGTTCTCCGCCTGCATTTCCACCTTATCTGCTGACCAGGATAACTGGGTCAGCTTTGTAACGCCGTCGACTAAGAGGGCGACCTCTTTTCCGAACAACTCGGCGAGCTGTTCCTCTGTATACACGGTATCTTCCACCACGTCGTGGAGAAGTCCGGCTGCAATCGTCTCTTTATCCATCTCGAGATCCGCGAGGATGATCGCCACACAGAGCGGATGGATAATGTACGGTTCCCCGGATTTTCGCTTCTGGTCTTTATGGGCATTATCCGCAAGCTGATATGCCTTCTCGATCATGCTCAGATCATCGGACGGATGGTACTTTCTGATGCTGGCAACAAGATCCCGGTAAAGAACATCAGGACTTGTGAAATCAGCAGGCGCTTCCAGATCGCCTTCGATCGTTTTCAGTTTGTTTTCTTCCATAATATCCCCCCCCTTCCCTTTTAGCGTCCCACCCGGTCATGCCCGCCACAGAAATCCGTCGTTTTCACGGTGCTTTTCGACAAAAGCAGACACTCCTGAAATATACCAACCATTATAAAATTTTTTGGCATAAATTGCAATCGTTTTGTTGCGGTTTTAGGCCGCTGCTCTCCGGAAGGATTCCCAGATCCGGGGACTCTTATACAGGGGCGTTTCGGATTCGGTATATAAAATGCTTATGACAGACATATCTTATTCTTATAGTGCTACCGTATTAAAGTGGTTGAACTTTAAAGGACAATGTATTATAATGCAAATATTAAAATTTTATAAATAAATTGGAAAGGGGTACTCCATTATGGATACAATGAGTCTCACAGCAAAGTATGAAGATGAAATGATTGCCATTCGCAGACATATTCATAGACATCCGGAGCTCAGCAACAAGGAATATAAGACAACGGAGTTCATCCGCGAAAAACTGACGGAATACGGTGTGGAGATCGCCGAGATCGGGATGAAGACCGGCGTTGTTGCCGTTATCCGCGGCGGAAAACCGGGAAAAACTGTTGCGATCCGCGAGGATATCGACGCACTTCCGATGAAGGAACTCACAGGACTTCCGTTCGCTTCCGAAAATGATGGTGCCTGCCATTCCTGCGGACATGATATCCATACAACCGTGCTTCTCTACTGCGCGAAGGTATTATCTGAAATCCGCGGGGAGCTTGCCGGAACGGTCATGCTGATCTTCCAGCCGGCAGAAGAGCATATGGGAGCCGGTGAGCTTGTCGACTGCAATTTCACGCAGGTTGCGAAACCGGACGCATTTATCGGTCTCCACGTATCACCGGAGATTGATGCCGGAAGCATCGGATTAAAGAAGGGACCGGCAAACGCATCCAACGATTTCTTCAATATCAGGATCAAAGGAAAGGGCGGACATGGCGCTCACCCGGAAAACTGCATCGATCCGGTCGTAATCTCCGGTTATGTGATCACACAGCTTCAGACCGTGATCTCCCGTGAAAACTATCCGGTATATCCGGGTGTTCTTACCATCGGCAGCATCCACGGCGGAACCGTAAACAATATCATCCCGGATTACGTGGAGATGCACGGAACGCTGAGAAGTCTTGATCCGGACTGCCGCAAAAAAATGATGGCTGCCATCGACCGCGTCGTAAAAGGCTGCGCCGAGTCCATGAGAGGAACCGCGGAGGTTGAATGGGAAATCGGAGTTCCGCCGCTCGTAAATGATGATTCCATCATCGAGGCAGTTGCTGAGGCCGCTGCAAAGACCATCGGTGCTGACCATGTTTCCTACGTGAAGAATCCGTCAATGGGTTCCGAGGACTTTTCTGTTCTCTTCCCGAAGTTCGGACCGGGCGCACAGTTCCGCTTGGGATCCGGAAACAACGAGGATCCGAATTCCAGACACGGCCTTCATAACTCTAAAAACGTATTTGATGAGAAGTGCATCCGCACAGGCGCATCCGTCATCATCCAGTACGCGAGAGATTTCTTAAAATAAAGGAGAATACTTATGGAAAACAACAAGAAAAAGCTGCAGATTCCAAGCACATGTGCACTGTTATTCATGCTCATGATCGTCTGCGCCATCCTGACCTGGATCGTTCCGGCAGGTGAATTCGATACAGAGAAGGTAGGCAACTTAAACAAGGTTATCGCAGGTACCTATCACACTGTAGACGCTTCCCCGGTTGGCCCGTGGGCAACCATCATGGCAGTTGTACAGGGATTCTACAAAGCCGCAAAATTAATGGTCATGATCATGTTTGTCGGCGGTGCTGTTGAGATCCTTGAAAAGACAGGCGCGATCCACGCTGCCTTCGGAAAACTGGCTTCCAAGCAGAACTTAAACGTAAACGTACTTGTATTCTTAGTAATGGCATTCATGTCCATCGGCGGCGCAGCAGGCGTTTTCGCAAACCCGGTCGTTGCCCTGATCCCGATCGGAATCATCCTTGCAACAAACTTAGGGTATGATTCCTTCACAGGCTTCCTGCTTGTATATATGGGCGCTTATTCCGGATTCAACGTAGGATGGGCGAACGCCTCCACTATCGGTACTGCACAGCCGATCGCGGAGCTCCCGATCTTCTCCGGTTTCAGTGTCCGTGTCGTATTAAACATCATCAACTTCGCGATCTGCTATTTCTTTACGATTCGTTACATGAAAACCATCAAGGCTGATCCGAAGAAGAGCTTAAACTATGAAGCTGGCATGAGCGCATCTGACAGCATGGGCGCAGGAAAAGATGGAGCGAAGGCGATCGAAGCACATTTAACAACGAAGCACCTGATCAGCCTGATCGGTCTCGTTGTTGCGGTTGCAGCAATCCTGGTTGGCTCTGTAAAATATAAATGGAGCTATGATCAGATCGCCGCTACATTCTTTACACTTGCGGTTGTTGTTGGCCTTCTCAATGGTATGGGTATCAACGGAACAACGAAGGTATTTATCGGTGGCTGTTCCAAGATGGTAAACGCCGCGTTCATTGTCGGCTTTGCAAATGGTATTTCTGTGATCCTCGCCAGCGGAAACATCTTAAATACGATCGTTTACTGGCTGTCCATCCCGATGTCCGGAATGGGTTCCATCCTCGGAGCGAACTTCATGTTCGTCGCAAACCTGTTTATCAACCTTTTCATTCCGTCCGGTTCCGGACAGGCTGCAGCAGTTATGCCGCTTATGGTTCCGGTTGCTGACCTTGCAGGCATCACAAGACAGGTTGCTGTACAGGCATTCCAGTTCGGTGATGGTTTCTCCAACTGTCTCTTCCCGACAGCAGGTACTCTGATGGGTTCCCTCGCGATCGCAAAGACAGACTGGACAAAATACGCAAAGTGGCTTATGCCGCTTCTCGGATGCCAGGTGATCCTCTCATTCGCATCTTTAACGATCTTACAGAGCATCGGCTGGACCGGACTGTAGAAAGACGTATAATATAAGGAAAAAGGACTTCCGTTTCCTGGCGGAGGTCCTTTTTCTGTGCAGGCGGATGATCCCGCCGCCCTTTTGTTACTGTTCACGCCTTGCGCAAACAGTAACTGATTTTGCCGATGCTTCGCATTCCAAATCGGCAAAATCCACTACCACCACTGTACTGTACGGAATTTTCAGTTCAGAAAATTCCTACCCGTGTACAGTAACGATCTTTTCGCTGAGGGATGGGAAAAACTCACAAAATAAGTTGACTTATCCATGCCCGAAAAATATAATACTTTTATTAAGGAAAGAAAAAACCCTTGAAAACCTAAGGCAATCAGCGTATTATGGTGAACGTAGGCGTGAAATTGCGCGATAAAGAGAGAAACAGAGGTACCTTTATGGCATTAAAGAAAAAGCCGGTTACCGGCATGAAAGATATTCTCCCGGCAGAGATGCAGATCCGGGATTATGTGCTGAACCAGATCAAAGAGACTTACCGCGGCTTCGGATTCTCCGCGATCGAGACTCCGTGCGTGGAGCACATTGAGAACCTCCTTAGCAAACAGGGCGGTGACAATGAGAAGCTGATCTTCAAGATCTTAAAGCGTGGTGAAAAATTAAATATCGAGACAGCAGAGACGGAGAACGATCTGGCAGACGGCGGACTCCGCTATGATCTGACACTTCCGTTATCCCGGTATTACTCCAACAACTCTGCAAACCTTCCGTCTCCGTTTAAGGCACTCCAGGTAGGCAGCGTATGGCGTGCAGACCGTCCGCAGAAGGGACGTTTCAGACAGTTCGTCCAGTGTGATATCGATATTCTCGGTGATGCGACAAACCAGGCGGAGATAGAGCTGATCCTCGCGACTACGACCGCGTTAAAGAAGATCTGCCCGGACAACAGCTTTGAGGTCCGCGTGAACGACAGAAAGCTTCTCCGCGCGATGGCCGTATACAGCGGATTCCCGGAGGAAGATATCGATAAGGTATTCATTACCGTCGATAAAATGGACAAGATCGGTACGGATGGCGTAAAGGCAGAACTTATGGAAAACGGCTACTCCGAGGAGACGGCCGATAAATACTTAGAGCTTATGGGGCAGGCAACAAACGATGCCTCAGGTGTCCGCCGCATGGGGGAGATCCTTGCGGGTGTATTGGAGGACGGCGCAGCTGAGAATCTTGCGCAGATCATGGAGACAGTCGGCGAGGTTTCCGATGGAAGCTTCAAACTTGCATTTGACCCGACTTTAGTCCGCGGAATGGGCTACTACACAGGAACCATCTTCGAGGTTTCCATGGAAGGCTTCGGAGGTTCTGTAGCCGGCGGTGGAAGATATGACAAGATGATCGGAAAATTCACAGGCATGGACACACCGGCCTGCGGTTTCTCCATCGGATTTGAGCGTATTGTTACCATTCTTCTCGACAATGGATTTACCGTTCCGGGCGGCAACGAGAAAGAGGCATGGCTCTTTGAAAAGGGCATGAGCTCCGAGAAACTTGCTTCCATCATGAAAGAGGCGATGGCGGCCCGCAAGGAAGGAAAGATCATCCTTGTCGCACAGATGAACAAGAACAAGAAGTTCCAGAAGGAACAGCTTGGAAAAGAAGGCTACAGTGAGTTTAAGGAATTCTATAAGGAAGACTTAAAACACTAAATATACCATAATACATTCAGTTGGGATCGTTGACATCCTAGCTGTTTCAGGAGGAAAATCATGGCAGAATCAATGGCAGGCTTAAAACGTTCCTGCCGCTGTGCTGAAGTCACAGAGGCAAACGTAGGCCAGGAAATGACACTTATGGGATGGGTCCAGAAGAGCAGAAACAAAGGCGGGATCATTTTCACCGACCTTCGTGACCGTTCCGGAATCATCCAGATCATCTTTGAGGAGAGCGACTGCGGCGCTGAGAGCTTCGCAAAAGCTGAAAAATTAAGAAGTGAGTTCACAGTAGCGGTTGTCGGCACGATCGAAAAGCGTTCCGGCGCAGCAAACCCGAACTTAAAGACAGGTACGATCGAGATGAGAGCGAAATCTTTAAGAATCCTCTCTGAGTCCGAGGTACCGCCGTTCCCGATCGAGGAGAACAGCAAGACAAAAGAAGATCTCCGCTTAAAATACCGTTATCTTGACCTCCGCCGTCCGGATCTCCAGAGAAACATCATGACAAGAAGCCGCGTGGCAACTATGGTCCGCCAGTTCCTTGCAGATGAAGGTTTCCTTGAGATCGAGACACCGACTCTTATTAAGAGTACACCGGAAGGCGCGAGAGACTACCTCGTACCGAGCCGTGTACATCCGGGCGAGTTCTATGCTCTTCCGCAGTCTCCGCAGTTATTAAAACAGTTATTAATGTGCTCCGGTATGGACCGTTACTTCCAGCTCGCAAGATGCTACCGTGACGAGGACCTCCGTGCAGACCGTCAGCCGGAGTTCACACAGATCGATATGGAGTTATCCTTCGTTGACGTGGAAGATGTTCTCGAAGTCAATGAGAGACTCTTAAAGAAACTCTTCAAGGAGATCTGCAACGTGGATGTCCAGACTCCGATCCTTCGTATGACATGGCGCGAGGCGATGGACCGTTTCGGTTCCGATAAGCCGGATATGCGTTTCGGCATGGAATTAAAGAATGTATCTGACGTCGTAAAAGACTGTGAGTTCGTTGTATTCAAGAGCGCTCTTGAGAACGGCGGTTCTGTCCGCGGTATCAACGCAAACGGACAGGCTGGAATGCCGAGAAAGAAGATCGATGCTCTCGTTGAGTACGCAAAGGGCTTCGGTGCAAAGGGACTTGCATACCTCGCAATTCACGAGGATGGTTCCTACAAGTGCTCCTTCGGCAAGTTCATGAAGCCGGAAGAGTTAGATGCTCTTGTAAAGGCTATGGATGGACAGCCGGGCGACCTTCTGTTCTTCGCAGCAGACAAGAATAAAGTTGTATTCGATGTTCTTGGAAATCTCCGTCTCGAGATCGCAAGACAGTTAGACCTCTTAAAGAAAGACGACTTCAAGTTCCTGTGGGTAACCGAGTTCCCGCTCTTAGAGTACTCTGAGGAAGAGGGACGTTATGTTGCAATGCACCACCCATTCACAATGCCGATGGAGGAAGACCTTCCACTTATCGACACCGATCCGGGTGCAGTCCGCGCGAAAGCATACGATATCGTATTAAACGGTACCGAGCTCGGCGGCGGGTCCGTCCGTATCCACCAGGATGACATCCAGGAGAAGATGTTCGAAGTTCTCGGCTTCACAAAAGAGAGAGCAAGAGAGCAGTTCGGTTTCCTTCTTGACGCGTTCAAGTACGGAGTACCGCCGCACGCTGGTCTCGCATACGGTCTCGACCGTGTCGTTATGCTCATGGTAGGCGCAGACAGCATCCGTGACGTCATCGCCTTCCCGAAGGTAAAAGACGCATCCTGCCTCATGATGGAAGCTCCGGCTCCGGTAGATCCGAAGCAGCTTGAGGATCTCGATATCGCGATCGTGGAGAAGAAGGAAGAAGAATAAAACGAGAAATTTCATCCAGAGAAATGCCCGTGAACAACGGAAATATCCCTTTGTGAAATGTTCGTGAACTTATAGAAATCCCACTTATTATCTGCTAAAATATAGCTGATGATAAGTGGGATTTTTCTATTCTATAGGAAATTTGTGAGACAATAGATACGGAGGTAATACTCATGGATGCAATAAAAGTACTTATGGTCGACGATGAAGAGAGAATGCGCAAGCTCGTAAAGGACTTCCTGACGATCAAAGGATACCGTGTTCTGGAAGCAGGGGACGGCGAGGAGGCGATCGATATCTTCTTTAAAGAAAAGGATATCAGCCTTGTGATCCTGGATGTCATGATGCCGAAGATGGACGGCTGGGAGGTCTGCAAAACGATCCGCCGCTACTCGCAGGTTCCGATCATCATGCTGACAGCGAGAAGCGAAGAGAGAGATGAACTTCTCGGCTTCGAGCTCGGCGTGGACGAATATATCTCAAAACCGTTCAGCCCGAAGATTCTTGTTGCAAGGATCGAGGCGATCCTGCGCCGTAGAAACGGAGTGGCGACCGGCGAGATCCTGGAGGCGGACGGAATCCGCGTGGACAAGGACGCCCACGAGGTGACAGTCGACGGAAAACCTGTGGATCTGAGCAACAAGGAATTCGAGCTGCTCACCTACTTTATGGAAAACAAAGGAATTGCACTTTCCAGAGAAAAGATTCTGAATAATGTCTGGAACTATGACTATTTCGGTGATGCGAGAACGATCGATACACATGTCAAGAAGCTGAGAAGCAAACTTGGTCCGAAAGGCGACAACATCAAGACCATCTGGGGCATGGGATATAAACTCGAGGTGGATGCATGATGAAATCGGTACGTTCCCGTCTGACGGTCACGTTCATTGGACTGATCGCGGTGATCCTGGCTGTGATCTGGGGCGTCAACAAGTGGTACCTGGAAGACTTCTATGTGACGAAGAAAGTCCAGGCATTAAACACCATGTACACGGCGATCGATGCCCAGATCGCGGAGAATAAAGACAACGGGATCACGATCGAGGAAGCGATGGAGCGCGATCGCGACGCGAACGGAAACATCACGGAAGGAAACCTACAGCGCCTGATTCGGAACTTCAGCGACAGTGCGAATGTTTCGGTCCTGATCATTGATAACAGCACGGAGGACGCGACGGTCTACTCGACGTCCCGGGATACGAAGTTCCTAAAAGACCGCGTGGACCGGTATATCTTCGGCTGGGCAAAGGCAAAGTATACGATCCTGGAAGAAAATGAACAGTACAAGATCCAGAAGACGTACGACCCGCAGCGCGAGAGTATGTACCTGGAAAGCTGGGGCTTTTTCACGGACAACAGCACGGCCTTCATCATGAGTGCACCGCTTTCGAGCGTCGGGGAGAGCGTCCGGCTTGCAAACCAGTTCCTGCTCTATGTAGGAATCATCGCAGCGACGATCGGAGGTCTGGTCATCTACCTGACGGCGCGACAGATCTCAAAACCGATCTACCGCCTGTCAAACCTCTCTGAGCGGATGTCGAATCTCGATTTCGAAGCGAAATATGAGCCGGAAAAGCATGAGATGGAGGAGATCCAGGTTCTCGGCAACAGCATGAACACGCTGTCAGAACGCCTGGAAGAGACGATCTCAGAACTGAAATCCGCGAATAACCAGCTCACGAAGGATATCGAGGAAAAGACAAAGATCGATGAGATGCGAAAAGAATTCATCGCCAATGTCTCCCATGAACTGAAAACTCCGATCGCTCTGATCCAGGGATACGCGGAGGGACTTCAGGAAGGAATGGGAGAGGAGAAAGAGAGCCGTGATTACTATTGCGATGTCATCGTGGATGAAGCCAACAAGATGAATCAGATGGTAAAGCAGCTTCTGACACTCTCTTCCCTCGAGAGCGGAAACGACAAGCCGGTGATGGAACGCTTTAACCTGACGGAGCTGATCAAGGGCGTTGTGAATGCGTCAAAGATTCTCATTGAGCAGAACCAGATCCAGGTGGAGTTCGACGATCAGACACCGGTCTATGTATGGGCGGACGAGTTTAAGATCGAGCAGGTAGTTACCAACTATCTGAGCAATGCGATCCACCACATTGACGGCGAGAAAAAGATCATCATCAGGATGATCCCGGAGAACGGACTCGTCCGTGTATCTGTCTTCAATACCGGAACTCCGATCCCGGAGGAGGCGATCCCGAATCTCTGGACAAAGTTCTATAAAGTCGATAAGGCGAGAACCCGCGCATACGGAGGAACCGGAATCGGTCTCTCGATCGTCAAGGCGATTATGGATGCGCACAACCAGCAGTATGGCGTAAAGAACTGGGAGAATGGTGTTGAATTCTGGTTCACGCTGGACGGAAGAAATTCATAAATATATATATGGAAGAAAGAGAACCCGGAACATTTTGGATGTGAACCCGGGTTCTTTTTTTAAGTCCGGGAATCTGTGAAAATATGAATAAATGAGCATATATAGTACATAATAATGGATAAAATATACCATATGTTGTAAAGATGAAACGTATGCGTAACAGCACCGTAAAAGATGTAAAGAAAAGTGAAAAAACATGTAAAAAATGGTTGACTTTTGGACGGGGATTTGATATTATAATACTCGCCTTGAGAAACAGGGCAAAACTTATTGAGAGTCATTAAGAAAGCTTCTTAATCACCTCAAAAAAAGTTTTAAAAAGTTCTTGACAAATTGAATATGATTTGATAGAATAAACGAGTTGCTTCTGAAACACAGAAACAACGAGAAACAGTTCCTTGAAAACTGAACAGTATGTAAAACCCTGAAAATTCTTATAAAAATGGTCTTTGGTTTAGACCATGAATGAGAACATTCAGAACAAAACCTAACAAAACAGTAGAACGGTTTAAAAATTAG
>NZ_CABFVC010000012.1:0-52597 GCF_902143525.1 Clostridium sp. Marseille-P7770
TAAGAATCCATCCGAAAACTTCATCTCATTTACCTCGTTCGACTTGCATGTGTTAGGCACGCCGCCAGCGTTCATCCTGAGCCAGGATCAAACTCTCATGTTAAAGTGTTTGTATCCAGGTTCAAAACTTAGCTTGGCTAATTTTAAACCGTTCTACTGTTTTGTTAGGTTTTGTTCTGAATGTTCTCATTCATGGTCTAAACCAAAAGACCATTTTTATAAGAATTTTCAGGGTTTTACATACTGTTCAGTTTTCAAGGAACTGTTTTTCGTTGTTTCTGCGTTTTAGAAGCAACTCATTTATTCTATCAAATCAGGTTCGATTTGTCAAGAACTTTTTTAACTTATTTTTCAAAGAAGTTTTCTTTGCAAGTTAAAAGCGCAGAAGGAGGGATTTGAACCCTCGCGCCGCTACTAACGACCTACTCCCTTTCCAGGGGAGCCCCTTCAACCACTTGGGTACTTCTGCATTGGTTGATTCACATCTTGTTTTCACAAGACTCATATTTAATTCTGCACCAGGAACTCATCTCTCTGGCTCCGCAGTACAGTTAGCGGAGAGAGTGGGATTCGAACCCACGCGCCCTTGCGGACAAACGGTTTTCAAGACCGCCTCGTTATGACCACTTCGATATCTCTCCAAAGCGCTCTCTCAAACGTGCTCATTAATAATAACCTACAATTGCATTTTTGTCAAGCATTTTTCCAAACTTTTTTTGTTTTTTGATTCTTTTTAAATTGTATACAAAATATGCCATTTTAATCCAAGCAAATATCAATATCTGGTATCTATTCTTTCATGCTTCCTTTCTCTGTTTTTCATCTTCGCAAACTTTTTTCAAAAATATTTTCAAAAAAGTTTGTTTTTCAAACCCGGCTTTGTCCGGGCTTCCTGTTTCCGCAAGCTTTCCCTTTTCTTTTCCTTCAGAAATGTTTCGCGGACATATCATTGCCCTCCACGCAATCCATCCTTTCCTGTCATAAAAGAATAAGGAGGCACCAGGCCTCCTCATTCTTATCCTAATAATTCCCGAACCATTTTCTTATCGAAAACTACTTTATTCACATGATTTACTTCGATCTGGTAAAGAGCGTTGGCTGCAATATGTTCTGCTGCCTGCTCCAGATTACGGATTCCCGATGTATCCGAATACCGGCTGATCACTTCATCCAGTGCCTCCGGAAGGATCTCACATTCTTCCTCTCTCATGCTCATCCGTTTCAATACCTTAGGAAGCGCAAATTTCGAGAAGATGATCTTCTTTTCCTCTTCCGTATAATCCGGAATATCGATCACTGCGAAACGTGACATTAACGGTGCGCTGATCTTTGAGCGGTCGTTGGCCGTCGCGATCGGGTAAACTCCACCCGTCGGGATCATGCACTCCATATAGTTATCCGTAAATCCAAGGTTATCCAGCAGCGTCAAAAGAACATCCGCCGGATTTCCGTTTCCTTTTCCAGACGCAGCCTTGTCGAGCTCGTTGATGATGAACACAAGATTCGACTGGCCAGACAGCGAAAATGCCTCCATGATGATTCCCGGCTTCGCATTTGCGTACACACGGGAGCTTCCTGTCAACTGCTCCGGGTCATTGATAGAACTCATGTCCAGAGTCGTCCACGGCAGTTTTAAGATCCTCGCTACCGCGTAAGCGATCTGGGATTTTCCCGTTCCCGCCGGTCCGATGAGAAGGATTCCGTAAGCCGGGAGCGTGTGGGTACGGTTAATCTGGATGATCGTCTCGATGATCCTCTGCTTTACCCGCTCCATTCCATACAGCTCCTCATCCAGAATCCGTCTCGCCTCTTCCGGATCGATGGCCTCAAAATAGTTGCTCTTCCACTGGATGTTCATCATGATGGACAGCGCTCTCTGGGCATGACGGCGCTCTTCCGGTGACACCTCATGGGAATTTGCCACCGCAAGGTTTCTTCTTGCCCACAGGCGGATATTATCCGGAAGTGTTCCTCCCGCACATGTCATGAAATCCGTGATGCTCTGAAGGCTGGTCAGCTTCATATCATCTCCATCCTCCGCTGCCTCTTCCTCCGACACTTCTTCTGCCGGGGCACTGCTCGCCTGGAGACGTCCGATCATATACTGCAAGAAGCCGTCTTCCGCAGAAAGCTTTGTTCCGCCGCCAAAGGCGATCTCCCTGATCTTGTACACTGCATATCCGTCCGCCTCATTGGAGCCGGAAAGACGCACGTTGATCTTGTTTTCTCCCAGCCATTTCAGCAGTTTCACAAAACGCGCGTCTATTTTTAAGATATCGGCGCTGTGTGTTCTGCCGTCTTCATCCTCAAATTCAAAGGCCGTCTCCCGTACCGGGTTCGTAAACACACCTTTGGAATGGTGCTCCCACTGTTTTTCCCGGTTGTCCAGGACCAGGATCGGATGTTCCGGAGTTGCCGTGGTCTCATTGGAACGAAATACCGTAAATGTGCATTTCGCGTTCTTTCTCTCTTCTTTTGCTTCCGCATTAAAATCAAAAACTGACATGGTTTTCTCCCTTGTACAGAAGTGCCTCCGCGATCACCATATCCTCCGGAGTCGTCACTTTAATATTAGAATAGCTGCCTTCCACGAATTTTACCTTTGTATCCGTCATCAGCTCTACCACCATCGCGTCGTCCGTGATATGGCTGCGGTCTGCCCCCGGTGCGAAGATCTTCTCATACGCACGATAGATCAGCTCAAACCGAAATGCCTGCGGGGTCTGGATCTGCCACAGGGTGCTGCGATCCGGGGTGCTCTCGGAAAATCCGTCCGCGTCCGCCACTTTGATCGTATCCTTTACCGGCATCGCTGCCACACAGGCAGAATAGCTGCAGGCGCCATCCACTGCGCGCGCAATGATCTCCCCGTCCACAAGCGGTCTCGCCCCGTCATGGATCAGGACGATCCCGTCTTCCGGGAATCCTGCTGCCTTCAAAGCGCAGAGACCGTTCCAGACAGAGTCATACCGCTCTTTTCCGCCCGGCACGACCTGTTTCACGCTGGAAAACCCATAGGTCTCCACGATATCCTTCCTGCAGAATTCCACCTCGTCCGCCCCGGTCACCAGGATGATCGTATCCATTCCGCTCATCTCAAACGCACGCAGGGCATGGACCAGCACCGGCTCTCCGTTTAAGAGCAGATACTGTTTCGCCACCTTGCTGTGCATCCGTTTTCCATGACCGGCCGCCAGAACGATCGCAGCCTTTTTTACCTGTTCCATTACCGTTCTCCCAGTTTCAGGTTCGGAACCGCATTCAGATCCCAGCCTGCGCGCACTCCGTTGATGTATTCATAATATCCGGCCGCGCCGATCATCGCCGCATTGTCGGTACAGAAGATCGGTGACGGATAGTAAAACTCGATCCCGGCTTTCTCACATGCCGCTTTCATTCCGGCACGGAGGGCAGAGTTCGATGCGACACCTCCCGCGATCGCAAGCTTCTTATAGCCAAATTCCTTTGTCGCAGCGATCGCGCGGCTCACAAGAACATCCACCACTGCGTTCTGGAACGAAGCACAGAGATCCGGGACATTGATCGTCTCGCCCTTCATCTCCGCCTGGTTGATATAGTTTAAAACAGCGGATTTCATACCGCTGAAGCTGAAATCATACTGGGATCCGCCAACCTTCGCACGCGGGAACTCCATGGCATGCGGATTTCCCTCTTTTGCCGCCTTGTCAACCTTCGGTCCGCCCGGATATCCGAGTCCGACCGCGCGGGCAACCTTATCGAAAGCCTCTCCGGCCGCGTCATCCATCGTGCGTCCGATGATCTCAAACTCGCCGTAATCCTTTACGATCACAAGGTGGGTATGTCCGCCAGACACGATCTCGCAGACAAACGGCGGCTCCAGATCCGGATGCTCGATAAAGTTCGCGGAAACATGTCCCTCGATGTGATGGACCGGAACCAGCGGCTTCTTTGCTGCATAAGCGATCGCCTTCGCAGCCGCAACTCCGACAAGAAGAGCACCCACAAGACCCGGACCGTAAGTCACCGCGATCGCCGTGATCTCGTCCAGAGTCATATGCGCCTCATCAAGGGCAGCCTGAACCACCTGGTTTACCTTCTCAATATGCTTTCTCGATGCGATCTCCGGCACAACGCCGCCATAGAGCGTGTGGAGCGCGATCTGGGATGAGATCACGTTGGACAGCACCTCACGTCCGTTTTTTACAACAGAAGCAGCTGTCTCGTCACAGGAGCTCTCGATTGCAAGTATATATACGTCTTCTTCAACACTGTGTATCTTCATTTTCTAATCCTCATCAAATCCAAGTTCTGCAGACCAGCCATCGCGGGCGGTCTTGATCTTCGGGAAAATCTCCCTGATCTCATTCAAATATTCCTCCGGATGCATCAACGACGGGCTGTAATGCGTCAGCCACATCTCCCTCGGATTCGCTTCCTTTCCGAGCTTCGCTGCCTCCTGGAACATCATGTGCTTATTCTCCCGCGCATTCGCGATCTTCTCCTTCTCGCCGTACATACCCTCACAGATAAAAAGATCATTATCCGCAGCATATTCCGCGATCGCCGGGACCGGGCGCGTGTCAGTCGTGTAAGTCACAGAAATCCCGCGGCGCTTCTCGCCCAACACCATATCCGGCGTCAGGGTCCGTCCCTCATGCTCGATCGTCTCGCCCTTCTGGAGTCTGCTCCAGAACTTCTGCGGGATCTCCTGCGCTCTCGCCCGCTCCACATCAAACTTGCCGTTCCTCGGGATCGTGATACGGTAGCCGTAGCAGGTAACACGGTGATTCACACGAAACGCATCGACCACATACGGCCCCGCCTGGAACTTCTCCCTCGGCTCCGTGAGCTCCTTAAACACAAGCGGAAACGGAAGCTCCGGGGCGATCGTCCGGAGCGCGCCGACAACCCGCTCCAGCCCCTTCGGGCCCACAAGAAGCACCGGCTCCGTCCGCTCCGCATTTCCCATCGTCAAAAGAAAACCCGGAAGACCACTGATATGGTCCGCATGATAATGCGTAAAACAGATCACGTCCACCGGTTTCGGACTCCATCCCTTTTCCTTCAAAGCAATCTGGGTCCCCTCGCCGCAGTCAATCAACAGATTACTGCCGTCACAGCGCGCCATCATAGACGTCAGCCAACGATACGGCAGCGGCTGCATGCCCCCGGTCCCCAGTAAACAGATATCTAACATGTAATTTCCTCTGCATTCTATCATAATGGCGGGGTCAAAAAAACTTTTGTCCCCTTTGATACTAAATTTATCAAGTCTGCACGTATCATACCATAAAGCGCCAGTCATATGCAAGAGATGCAGCCCTTATTCCTCAGGAAAGAAGCCATCGAAAAACACCTTATACTCCCATCAATGTGCCCGCGCGAGCGCCCATCTGCATTTCCTCAGCGATGCGCCCCGCGCGAGCGCCCATCTGCATTCCCTCAGCGATGCGCCCCGCGCGAGCACCCATCTGCATTCCCTCAGCGATGCGCCCCGCGCGAGCACCCATCTGCATTCCCTCAGCGATGCGCCCCGCGCGAGCACCCATCTGCAATACACAGCGGTGAGCTTCCGATCAGGAGTGCATTGATCCGGAGATCTGGTTCCACTTGGCTCGCGGACGGATGCGTTGGAGGATAGGGGACACTTGTCTGAGCGCAGCGAGTTGTGTCCCCTGTCCTCCGCCCTTAGCAGCCATCCGCAAGCTTAGTGGAACCATCCCCGCATCCCCAGCACTCCTGAGTGGAAGCTCACCGCGTACCCCCCGCCAACAAAAAAAGGCAGGCAACCTCTCCAGCCGCCCGCCTTGATCCTTTTACAGCATCTCGATTTCCTCCTCCACCTCCACCGCAACCCGGAACTCCCCCGTCACCTCATCATAGCACTCCTCACACAGATCAAAATGGTGAACCTCCCCATCCTTCTCCGAAAAGAAATCCCATGCATGATCCGACGAAAACACACCTTCCCGCACGATCCCATTCCTCACTGCCAACTTCCTTCCGCACCTGTTGCAGATCACGCTCTCCAACCGACCGTCTTTTCCGTATTTTCTCATATTTCTCTTTTCCTCCGCCTTCATCATCCCCGGTTCCCCCGGAGTCCCCTACAGTATAGCGGAAAAAATCATGATTTTAAGTGGGAATCGATGGAACCGGCCGTCTCCACATGATGAGCGCGTCCTCCACCGGATCATGATAATAATTCTTCCGAACAGCCTCCGCCTGAAAACCATAGAATTTATAAAGGTTTATCGCAGGCGTGTTCCCGGCACGCACCTCCAGAGTCAAATCCGGTGCCTCCTTCTCCCTTGAAGAGATTTCCAGACGATCCATGAGTTTCTTTGACTCCCCATGTCCCCTGTATTCCGGAAGCACAGCGATCCTCATAAGCTCCCCTTCCCCTGCGAGAAACCGGAAATTCGCATACCCGATCACGGAATTCTTCTCGTCCGCAAGCACCCAGGCCTCGTCCCACTCGCTCTCCAGCATATCGGAGAGAAGCTTCTCCGACCATGCATCGGAAAAACAAGTCTGTTCGATCCGTTCCACCGACGGAAGATCATCCGCAGTCATCGCACGAAGAATCGTCTCCGCCTTTCCCGCGGACTTCGCCTCATCGCTACTATCCTTTGTATATTTGTTGTAATTATTAGAATTTTCATGAATATTGTTTATTTCCACTATATTCTCCTTTTTTGCTGCATTGCATCCATTCCCAATGATCGGTCCATCTGCATCCCGCCCAGATCGCTTCGCCGGAAAATTTCTCTGCATATACAGACTGCCGGGAACGAAAGTCCCGGCAGAATCGTATGATGCAATATTCGATTCATGAATAAACGTAACTGTTCAGTACCCTCACACCTACAAGAGCCTCCCCACGGAGCTTCCCTTCAGATGTATGGCAAGTTACGAGCAAAAATGCATTCCGAATCGGCTTTGCCGATGGGATTTTTTCCTTCCTATCCATGTTTTTCAGAATTGTTAATGCAGAAATCGTGAAACACTTCCACATTCGTGCGATCAGAAAACTCTTACCGTTTCTTCTCCGGCGTAAAATCTCCTTCAATGACCTTCCACGCCGCCTCGACACTGAAATACTCACGAATATACTTCTGCGTCTCCTCGCACATTCTGCGACACTCCGCCGGATCCTGGTACATCTTGACAACCTCATCGGCAAACGCCTCCGGTCCGTCAGCGACCTTCATGACGCGTTCCGCCTCCGGGATTCCCTCGGAACCGATGGAAGTAGTGACGATGGCCGATCCATTATAGACCGCCTCGACAACCTTTCCCTTGACTCCAGCACCGTAACGCAGCGGAACCACAACGATCCGGGATGTCGCATAGAGAGATGCAAGCTCTTCCTCTGTGACGAAGCCCTTGACGATGATGCCGCTTCCCGGCTGCTCAAGCGCCTTGATCTCATCCGTCACCTTGGATCCGACAACATAGAAGTTCACATCAAGCTTCTGTCTGATCAGCGGGAAGATCTCCTTTGCGAACCAGAGAACCGCATCCGCGTTCGGCGGATGCGCGAATCCACCGACAAACAGCAGTCCTTCCCTCTTTTCGAAGTCCTTGTCGATATTCTCCAGGAACTTCTCGTAGACATAGGCAGTGATCGCACGGATCTTGTACTCCGGATGGATCGCATGGATTGCTTCTTCCTCCACGTAAGACGGATAGTAGGATACCGCCGCCTTCTCCATCAGGGAGAACTCGATGGATTTCCAGTAATCGGACTCCCGCTTTTTCTGGATATCGCCGGTGAGCTCATACTCCCGGTATTCTCTTAAGAAATGCAGGTCATGTCCGTAGTAGATCACCTTGATATTGGTGTTCTTCTTGATAAAGTCAATATATTTGATCGCGATATGCGGACGGTTCAGGTACGCAAAATCGATCTCGTCCTTATTCTTTGTCAGCCAGTCCCAGATTCCCGCCTGGTATCCCGGTCCGTATAAGATCTCCACGCCCATCTGCTGGAGTGTCGTCGAGTACGGCTCCTCGTGAAGGAAGTTGTCTCCGAGGAATTTCACGGAATATCCCATCTTCACGAACATTTTCAGGTACTGATAGGTCGTCTTGGAACCTGCATCCTTGTCAAACGTCGGGACATAATGGTCCACAACAAGGATCACCGGCTTCTTCTGGCTTCTCTCACGGGCACGGAACGGGTTCGGATTGCCTGTGTTGACAGACTGCTTTTTGAACTCCTCCGCCCACTTCTCTTTTAATTTTCTGCTGTTCTCCACCTGGTAGCGCTTCAGACCGGTTCCGTTGACATCGGTACCGTTGGAGACGCCCTCAAAGTGGATGACCTTCGATAACGGCTGGTAGACCACGCGGTATCCGGCTTTTCTCACCTCAAAAGCAAGATCGGAGTCCTCACAGTATGCCGGTGCAAACAGCTCATCAAAGCCACCGATCTGCTTCCAGAGATCCGTCGAGAGCAGGATCGCCGCGCCGGAGATGTAGTCCACATCCTTCACGTAGTTGTACTCCGGTTTCTCCGGATCATCGAGACGGCCATAATTCCAGCCGGAACCATCGCTCCAGATAATTCCTCCAGCTTCCTGAAGGCGTCCGTCCGGGTACACGAGCTTGGAACCGACCATTCCGATCGTCGGATCCGACTCGATCAGGTTCACAAGGGAGGAAAGCCAGCCCGGTGTTACCTGGGTGTCATTGTTTAAGAACATGACATACTTGCCGCGGGCCGCCTTCGCAGCCTGGTTGCAGTTTCTTAAAAATCCCTGGTTTGTCTTGTTTCTGCAGATCACGAGATTCTCCGCGTACAGGGAGAGTTCCTTTGTCGCATCCGTGGACACGTCATCCGCAATGATGATCTCGTAAGTCACATCCTTCGTGTTCTCCAGGATCGAGAGCAGGCAGGCATATGTGTAGTGGATCTGGTTGTAGACCGGGATCACGATGGAAACGGTCGGATGCTCCACATAGTCAAAATGCAGCTTTCCGTGTTCCAGGTAACCGGCGCCGATCTTGAAATCTCCACGGATCCTGTTTCGTCCGTCCTTCGTGAAATACAGCTTTCCGTATTTTCCCGGATGGAAGACGGTATTCTTGAAATATCCTGCGATCTTTCTCTTTCTCGTGCCCTTCGGCATGACTTTATCCACAGCGTGATGGCATTTCCGGAGAATTTTCCACATGATCGCCTCATGTTTCGACAGATACTGCAGGTCTCCCGCCATTCTCGCATTCTCGCTTCTGAGACTTGTGATGATGTTCTCAAGATTCGTCACATGATTGTTGGTGAGGCGCTGGACCTCCTGCTGTTTCATGATCGTGACATCTTTCTCGGAGATCTCCTGCTTTAAATTCTCACACCAGTCTTTTACCTTGTAGAGCTCGCTCTCACGGTCTAAAAGGAACTCGACCGTCTTTGTCGGCTGCTCATACTGCTTCATGTAACCGAAGGAACCGGCATCATGGACATAGGACTGGAACGCCTTTTCCATTCCGTCAAAAACAGCCTGCTCTTCCGCTGTAATCCCAAAATGCGCGTATAGGTCCTCTTCTTTAACGTTCAGCACCTTCTCATAACGTCTGTAGAAATATAAGAGATTGCGGTATTTTAAGAATTTCTCCGGGATCGGGAAGTCAAATACCCACTCGTAGTCGATCCCGTAGATACAGTTCTCATTTTCCGGGACCATAAGGTTCTCGAAGAGTCCGTCCACGTTGGACACGGAAACCGCCTGATCGCTGATCTCCGGGACTTTCCCGAATACCGCCTCAAATTCCGGCGTTGCCTCAAATTTCTTCTCGTCAGGGTCTTCCGGGAACAGGACGTTCATCACCTTCTCAAGTTCCTGATACGGAACTTCCCCCATGACGATCGCCTCGCCCAAGGCGTCCCCTACGGTCTTACCGTTTAAGTACTGGAAAGAAACCGTCTTCTGATCCTTTTTCCACTCCGGTTTTAAAAAGCGGACGGCCGGATTCAGATCGCGGATCTTCTCATATTTTTCCCCGAATGAGCGGATATGCGCCTCACCGGCTTTCGTGAGAGCTGTCTTCTCGACAGTGAGAACTCCGTCCTCCCTCACGATCTCCGTCTTCAGCTGGAACTGCTCCGCTCTGGTCCGATTGTATTTTACAAATAAAATCTGTCTCATGCCTTCCCCTTTTCCCACATGCCAAGGAATGAGTTGGAAAACTTCGTAAAGTCCCCATTTCTGCATGCGTTCGCCATGGCTTTCTCCTCGTTTCCGAACCAGAGTCCAGGTCCGTCGAGACGGGCGGAGATGTTTGTCACATCACCGGTCTGCGGGAGATAGTCGTCGGAGTAGATGGTTGCCGGGTAACGGTAATCCGGGACCGGATAGTAGAGCATTGTCCTTCCGCCGAACGCTTCGTTCAGTGACTCAAACAGTCCCCGGAATTCCACCTCCAGGAATGCGTGCTCAAACGGTTCCGCTCCCATAAAGTAGCGGACTCCGGACTCATTCTCCGCTGCCGCTAAAAGCTTTCCGCCCGGCCGCACAAGCGCCGCTGCGCGGGCAAGCAGATCTGCTGCCGCGTTTTTCTCCGTCCCGGAGAGCATGGACGGCAGGATCACGTAGTCGAAGCCATCCCGGTAGCGGGCAGCAAGCTCTTCCTCTGAGCGCTCTTTTCCCTTATATTCTTTCCAGCCGGAGAACTCCGCTCCGGCACTTTGCAGTTCCCCGCGTATCAGACAGAGATTTTCCTTCTCCCCGTGTCTTCTGCGGTTCACCTCCAGATTCTCATCCCGCGGATCGAGAACGACCACCTCACCGGCGCGCTCCGAAAAGAGCCCGGTGCAGGAACCGTAGTCGGATCCGACCTGGAGAATCCGGTCATTTTTTTTCATTTCCAGCCACTCGAAAAGATTTTCCCTTAACGGAGAAAATGCGTAGAGACACCACGGGCTTGTTTCTCCCCGCAGTGCCGCCTCCGCATCTCCTTTATACTTTTCGAGCAGGTCAAGAAGTTCATAACTGTAATCCTTCATCTTTTTCTCCCGCTATGTGTCACAGACATTTTTCCCCGGATCCTGCCGGTCTTTTCAGACAGATCCTGCTGTCAAAATGCCATGTTCTGGTCTTATGCTTTTGTCAGCGATGTCTCCACTTCCGATTCCATGTCATACACACCGACCGTATTCTTATTGGAGATCACCGTAAGGTTTGCAATATTGTACAGACGGTGGTATACCACATGTTCCTCACCCTCAAAGCCTGTACAGCTCATGGAGAGAAGATACTCGCCGCCCTGCAGTGTCATCTTCTGGGTAAAGGAAACATCGTAGACATCGCCGTCTCCCACCGGTTTGATGTCACAGCCCTCATACATGGTGTTCGTTCCGGTGAGATCCGTTCCCTTCTTGTCACGAATCGTATAGGTAAAGATCGGACACTTGATCGGCGCATGGAAGCGGATTCGCTCCCTGATCGTGAACATCTCTCCCTTTAGCAGGAGATTTGTGAGGTTTCCTCTCGCGTCAAAAAGCCCCAGATCAAAGATCTCTGCCCGTCCGTCTCCGTACTCGGTTCGGTCAGTGTTGATGGTGATCTTATCCTTCATGAGGGATCCATCGGAATGGGCTTTCTCAGCCTTCACGTTCTTTTCTTCGCCCAGCATACCGCCGGAATAGTCGCTCTCCAGCTCTTCCTTTAAGGAATCCAGCTGGTTTGCCAGGATCTTCTTATAGAGATCCACCATATGGCCCGGCTCACCTTCCGCGATGAACTCGCCCTTGTTTAAGAGAACGACCTTATCGCAGTATTTGATGATACTGCCCATATCGTGGGTCACCATGAGGATCGTGGTTCCCCTCTGCTTGATCTCCTCCATCTTCCGGTAACACTTTGCCTGAAAGAATACGTCTCCGACGGACAGGGCCTCATCGACGATCAGGATCTCCGGTTCCACGTTAATATTTAAGGCAAACGCGAGGCGGACGAACATACCGCTGGAGTAGGTCTTCACCGGCTGATAGACAAAATCGCCGATATCCGCGAAATCCAGGATATCCTGCAGCTTCTCATCCATCTCCTTCCGGGAATAGCCCATCATCGTGCCGTTCATATAGATATTTTCGATTCCGGTGTAGTCCATGTTGAAGCCGGCACCAAGCTCCAGAAGTGCGGAGATCTTTCCCTCCACGTCCACCTGGCCTGTGGTCGGTGTGAGGACACCGGTGATGATCTTTAAGATCGTTGATTTTCCGGAACCGTTCGTTCCGATAATGCCCACGGTCTGACCCTTTTCTACATTGAAGGAGAGACCATTTAAGGCATAGAAATCCTTGTGATAGCTTTTATGTGTCGGGCTTAAGGACTCTTTCAGTCGATCGATCGGCTTGTCGTAGAGTCTGTACACCTTCGTCACGTCTTTTACTGTAATCGCATTGGCAGACATGGTTTCCTCCTACAATACATCTGAGAAATGCGGACGGAGCCGCTTGAATACTTTGAGTCCCACTAACATGGTGATCAGGGTCACTGCCCAGAAATACACGGTCAGTGTCGGACGCATGAAGAACCAGTCTCCCGTCAGCATGCTGTCACGGTATCCCGCCGCGATATAATAAAACGGGTTCAGTTTCAGGATCATCGGAGCCATCGTCAAGCCCTTATCTAAGAATAACTGTTCACTGTACATGATCGGGGTCAGCCACATGCCGAACTGCAGGCAGATGCTGACGATCTGTGCCATATCCTTAAAGAATACCTGGATCGCACTCGTAAGGTACGTGAGCGCCAAAGCGTACATGGATGTGGCAAAGGAGTAATAAATGATCTGGATCCAGGAAAGTTCCGGTTTTTTGCCGCTGATCAGGAACACGAAGAACATGATCAGGACGAAAAACACATGCACAAACAGGCAGGAGATCAGCTTGATCACCGGCAGGATCTCCACCTTGAATACTACTTTTTTTACCAGATAATTGTACTCCTGAAGGCATCCCGTTCCGCAGTTCAGGGCTTCAGAGAAGAAGAACCACGGGGCGATGCCCGGAATCAGCCACTGGACGTATGAGGCGTTCGGTACCGGCGGCGCACTCTTAAATCCGATCGGACCGAAGATGAGCCAGTAGATCAGGACGGTGACGATGGGCTGGATGAACATCCAGACAACGCCAAAATAGGAGCCGACAAAACGTTTTCTGAAATCTGCCTTGGAAAGCTCCCAGATCAGTTTTCTTTTTGCCACCAGCTCCTTCAGTAATGAAGTCAAATAATTCACGCTTTTACAACCTTTCTATTGATGCAGTTCCTGGCAGCGCCCTATGTCGCTAAATGCGGAAAGATGCTTACGCAAACAAGTTTGCGACACATCTTGCCGCATTTGGCGCCGCACTGCTAATTACTAACGATCAAACTTGAAGATCTCTTTGAATCCCGGCCATTTCTGGTCTTTCTCCGAGATGATGAGCTGCATATCCGGCGTGATCGGCCACTTTACGCCGATGGTCTCATCGTTCCATGCAAGTCCGCCCTCGTCACCCGGATGATAGAAATCGGTGCACTTGTAAGCAAACTCTGCCTCATCGGAGAGAACGACAAAGCCGTGGGCAAAGCCTTCCGGAATATAAAACTGTTTCTTATTCTCCGCAGAAAGCTCAACGCCGAACCACTTGCCGTATGTCTTAGAGTGTGTTCTTAAGTCAACCGCTACATCGAACACGGTTCCGCGTACCGCACGGACAAGCTTGCCCTGCGGGAACTGTTTCTGGAAGTGAAGGCCGCGGAGTACACCCTTTACGGACATCGACTGGTTATCCTGTACGAATACCATATTGAGTCCTGCCTCTTTAAAATCATTCTGGTTGTATGTCTCCATAAAATATCCGCGCTCGTCGTTGAATACGGTCGGCTCGATCACATGAAGGCCTTCGATTACCATTCCATCTGTTTCACAGGAAGAAACTTTGATCTTTCCCATAGTCTTTTACCTCACCTTTTTATAATTTTACGGCTGTGTTTGTTTTCTCTTTCGGCATATGTCCGTTTCATTTCCGGAGTAAACACACATGCTTTTTCGGATCAGCCGCTGTATTTCCGCCATTTTTCGGCATTTCCGCACTACATCATACCACCCGGAGTGCAGAATGACAATATTTTTCTTCTCTGACCTGCCACACAGCCATTTATATAGAGGAATGTGCAGCAAATCAGTTTACATAATTGTAACTATTCAGTACCTTCATAGTTACACGCAAAAATCCATTCCAGATCAGCTTCGCTGATGGGATTTTTGCCTCCTATCCTATGTTTTCTTACGGTCAGCGCAGCAAGTGCGCAGACCTACTGAACAGTTACACATAATTTTCAACTCTATTTCCAGTAATTCCGGTTCATAGATAACTTAACTACCAATGCCTTCGGCAGCTTTTGATACCGCTTTCCTGCGAGATATCCCATATATTTAAACCCGCTGTCCACCACAAGCTTCGGCACGAGGTATGCATGCCCCGTTTTTACCAGCCAGCGCGCGGTGTCCTTCACCATGCGGATCCCTTCGCCCTCAGACCGGATCCCGGAGAATACATCGGGATGATCCGCCTGGGAAACCGCAAGATCAAAATTTCTGTGGAACTGTTCCACCGCTGTGTAGTTGTGGGAGTGGATCACTCTCGCGTCTGCCGCATAGCAGACCGCGTATCCGTTCTTCATGGCCTTCGCCGCGAAGATCATGTCCTCATTGAAGATCGTCTTCCGGATAAATCCCCCCAGCTCCATATAGATCTCCCGCTTATAGGCTGCACAGACATTCGAGCAGAAGTATGTCTTGATCCCCAGGGTGTCGAGGTCCGAGATCCTCTTTATCCGGCTTTTGTCCGGATAGTTGAACTCTCTCGTGTGGCGCTCGATGATATTGCAGTCCTTTGCGGGAAGCTGTCTCGCATATGCCACAGCGATATCCTTCTCTGCAAAAAGCGCATCCGTCAGGGCTTTTAAGAGACCCGTGTCCGCCGGAAGCGCATCGTGAGTCATGCAGACACAGACATCCGCGTCGGAATGTTCGATCCCTGCATTTCTCGTGGCACCGTGGTCAAATTCTTCCTTCGTCACATGGTACACGGAGAGATTTTCCGGGAGTCTTCCCGGTTCCAGAGTCTCCGTCCACTTATCCCACAGGGACTTTTCTGTATTCATGACGATCAGCCGGTCCACCGGTACGGTCTGGTGTCCCAACTGGTCAAATAATTCCAACAATCTGTTTCCCGGACCGTAGACCGGGATGATCACATCAACCTTCATTATGTTTTTGTGCTCTCTCTTTCTGTTTCATAAAGCCTGCCGAAAAGATTCCGAAAAATACCATCAGTGCGGCCATCAAAAGCATGTATACAAAGGAACCGCCCTGAATCCCGCCCATCCGGACAAACCAGCCGGAGGAAAGGACCGCCAGCACACTGACGAAAGCATATCCAAGAATGATGAATTTCTGTTTCTGCATAATTATAAGTGAATAATAAAACAGGTTCATGAACGCATTCAGTGCTCCTCCGATGATGATGAGTGCCAGTGCCACGCGGCAGGTGGAAAGCCCCTCCCGCAGGTTCGGGTACAGCAGGCTGATCACCGGAATTCCCAATAACCACGCACCGCCCACTGCGAGGACTGTCAGGGCCGCAATGATCAGGGCAAGATTCCTGATGATCTTCCGGAATGCTTTTAAGTGTCCGGTCTCCCAGTTCACCGCGAGCTTTGTAAGGTACGGGCGGATCACGAAGCCGGCAACCAGATTGATCACGCTGGTCGGCATAAAGATCGCGCCGTAGACTGCGAGATCACGGTCCGCCAGATTGGCCTCGATGGCGTATTTTGATGCAGAAAAGATATAGAAGTCCAGAACCACCGAGAAAAATAACAGAACATTGTCCCGGAAGAGCTGGAATTTCTTTCCTCGCACCGACTTCCATGTCACATTCGGGAGTTCCCGGATCACGAGGAAGTCAAACAGGAAAAATCCCACGATCTGCGCGCCCACTGCCCAGATACTGGCGGTCAGAAGTTCTCCCGTCAGTGCGAGGCTTCCGAGGAAACATGTCACGGAGAGGATTGTCCGGAACGCATTGGATTTTCCCGTCAGGTACAGTCTCCCGCCCCGCTGGAATTCCGCCTCGTATGTATCCGCCAGGGCATCGATGACCTTGTAGACCACCATCAGGAAGACGATGGCCGCCTTCTCAAAGGTATAGCCGCTGACCATCACATAGCCAAATCCCACAAGGATCGCGAGGCCGCAGGTGATGAGACGCAGCCCGAGATAGTCACCGAAGGTGTACTTCTCCCTGGTATCCGTGATCTGGAACGGACGGATCCCGAAGTACGCCGCCATGAACATGTGCTGTCCGAAGGTCGTAAAGGCGAAGGTAAACACTCCGCCCGCGTCCTCGCCCGCGAGCTGGACAACGGCAATGGAAAGTACCATGGAAGCGAAGGCGTAGAGAAAGCTTCCGATCATGTTCCAGATGATGTTCTTCTGCTCCGATACTGCGGATCCGTCACCGATAATGAGGCGAGCAAATCCATGAGGCATTTTCGAACTGTTACTCATTTCCGAATTCCTTCTTTACGCAGGAAAATGCGGATTCGATGACCTTATCCATATCATAGTAACGGTATTCCGCGAGTCTTCCTCCGAAGATCACATTCTCCTCTTTTCCGGCGAGTTCTGCGTACTTCTTATATAATTCCTGATTTTTCTCATCGTTGACCGGGTAATACGGCTCCATGCCCTCGGTCCACTCCGCCGGATACTCTCTCGTGATGACCGTCTTCTCCTGTGTTCCGAACTCAAAATGCTTGTGTTCAATGATCCTCGTGTAGGGAGTTTCGCGGTCGGTGTAGTTAATGACCGCATTGCCCTGGTAGTTGTCGCAGTCTAAGACCTCCGTTTCAAACCGCAGGCTGCGGTACTGGAGTTTTCCGAAGCAGTAGTCGAAATAGCTGTCGATGGTTCCTGTATACACAATCTTGTCCGCAAGGGCATCATATTTCGCTTTATCCGCCAGATAGTCGGTTCCAAGGCGGATCTCACAGCCCTCAAAGAGCTTTTCTGTGATCTTATTGTAGCCGCCGATCGGGATCCCCTGATAGAGATCGTTAAAGTAGTTGTTGTCATAGGTGTAGCGCACCGGAAGACGTTTGATGATGAAAGCCGGGAGCTCCTTGCAGTCTCTGCCCCACTGTTTCTCGGTGTAACCCTTTACGAGTTTCTGATAGATATGGGTTCCCACAAGGCTGATGGCCTGCTCTTCCAGGTTCTTCGGCTCACCCTTGATGACCTTTCTCTGCTCATTGATGATCTTTTTTGCCTCCTCCGGAGTGGAGATTCCCCACATGCGGCTGAAGGTGTTCATGTTGAACGGCATGTTGTACATCTCGCCCTTGTAGTTCGCAACCGGGCTGTTTGTGTAGCGGTTGAATTCCACGAGGCTGTTCACAAAGTTCCAGGCTTCCTTGTTACTGGTATGGAAGATATGGGCACCGTAGCGGTGTACGTTGATGCCCTCGATATTTTCGCAGTAGATGTTTCCGCCTGCATGTTCTCTCTTCTCAAGAACGAGGCAGGTCTTTCCGGCTTTTTTTGCGTAGTACGCGAAAACTCCGGCAAAAAGTCCGCTGCCCACTAACAGGTAATCATATTGTTTCTTCATATAGACTGTTCTCCTCATTGTCCCGGCTTTTCTGCGCCGATGTGTTTTGCAGCAGTTCTATTCTGCATTTTTTAACTTATTCTGTATTTCAGCTCTTAGAATACTGTTTTTACAGTTGTCTTACTCAGCCACGCTCTTTTCACATGAGCGGGTTGGATTTTATGTCCTGCTGCCTGAATTACTCTTCTTCCTTAACAAAGATTTTTTCTTTCGGAAGAATTTCGCGGATCTCCTCCAAGAGCTGGACTGCTGCAAACAGGGCAGATCCGGCAAAAATAAAGATATCACCCAGGTTGAAGACCACTTTTTTCAGTTTCTTCCACTGGATGCTGAAATAGTCCACCACATATCCGCGTTTGAGCCGGTCATAAAGGTTGCTCGCTCCGCCGGCCAGCACCAGGGTCAGCGCCGTCTTCTCCAGCACGCGTCCCTTCTTTCCGATCACATACGCCCATGCACCGGCTACCGCCGACAGCATGCAGACCGGGACCATCTCCACAAGTTTCGGGTATTCCTTCATGAATCCGAAGGAAAAGCCCGGATTGTGGTTTTTGTAGAGGCGGATCAGGCCGCCTGATTCTTTCACGGTTTTCGGGAATTCTTCATCGGGTCTGGCTTCGATCTCTTTTTTCACAGCCAGATCTGTAAGCGCAAGCGTCGTTCCGAATGTCAAAAATCCAAACATTGCGATTCCCCTTTCCTTTCTGTCTTACATGATTGCATACTTTCACAGATATCCTTATATTACAACATTTTAAAGGGTCCGTCCATATATTTCTTATTTCACGGTCAGACCGCGGCGCCATTTTCACACGTTTTCTTACCCATTTCATTTACACCTCTCGTTCCTCTTCCCGTTTTCTGATTCCTGTAATTTTTTGGGAACATGTGTCTTTGTCCCTCATATACATATATAGTATGAACTATTTTCTGCGGAGTATCAGCCATGTCATGTACAAATTCTGTCGCGTCGGAAGATTTTGCAGATTTTATCGCGCCTTATTTTACTACACCTGAAGAGTTTATTCGTTCACAGGGGACAGACTGCATTGATTTTGTGAATTCTACACTGGCGGTCGTCTATGTTCCGCTCTCCACGGTGACACCTTCTACTTATACTTCCTATACATATTCGGCAGTTCCGAAGCTATATAGTCTTCTGGATGTCACAAGTATGGATGCTGCCGGGATCACGCCAGCGGGGGAGCTTCCGGTGCTGAACAATCAGGGCGCGGGAGTTATTGTGGGATTTGTGGATACGGGGATCAATTATACAGATTCGCTGTTTCGGAATGTAGATGGAAGTACAAGAATTATTGGGATATGGGACCAGACAAACAATTCAGATAATTCTAACAATATAGAGAATGAAACTGTAAAACCATTTTCTGCCTTCTCAGCTCTCTACGGCACGCAATACACTGCCGAGGAGATCAACCTGGCCCTGAACTCCGACAATCCCGCCTCCATCGTCCCCACCCGGGACGAAAACGGACATGGAACATTTCTCGCTTCCATTGCCGCCGGGAACCGGGATGAACGGGCGGGATTTTCCGGGGCGGCACCGCAGGCATCCATCGCCATGGTGAAATTAAAACCCGCCAAGCAGTATCTCCGTGACTTCTACCTGATCCAGGACGGGGCAGATGCCTACCAGGAAAACGATATCATGATGGGCGTCTCCTATCTCTATTTTCTCGCCAGAAAATACTCCATGCCCCTCGTCGTCTGCATTCCCCTCGGCACCAATATTGGAAGCCACATGGGAATGAGCCGCCTCGGGCAGTATTTAAACCAGGTCAGCCTTTCAAACGGTTCCGCTGTCATCACCGCTGCCGGGAACGAGACCGGGGCGAGACATCACTTCCGGGCTGTCATGGACGCAAGCACGGATGAAGTCACCGCGGAGCTGCGGGTGGGAGAACGGGAAGCCGGTTTTTCTATGGAACTTTGGGCGGAGAACATGGGTGTCTACACGGTAGGCTTTATCTCACCGACCGGCGAAGTTGCGCGGGAGATTTCCGTTCCGCTCCGGGGCGAGAACACGGTGTCCTTTCTCCTGGAACAGACCCAGATCACAATCTACACCCAGATCGCCGATGTGAGCGCCGGAAGCCAGTTTATCTTTATGCGCTTCGAAAACCCCATGTCCGGGATCTGGCGGATCCTGATACGGAACTCTCTGGACATCCGTGAGACCTTTCATATCTGGCTGCCGGTCCGGGGCTTTATCACCGATGAGACCTATTTTCTCCGCCCGGATCCCGATACGACCATCACAGATCCCGGAAATGCCCGGTATCCGATTACCGTCACCGCCTACGACCACACCCGAAACAGCATCTACATCCACGCCAGCCGCGGCTACAGCCTGTCCGGACGGATAAAGCCGGACCTCGCTGCCCCGGGTGTCAACATCTTAGGCGCGTCCGTCTCAGGAAGACGTCTCACAAGAATGTCCGGCACCTCCGTCTCCGCCGCCCACCTCGCCGGTGCCGCGGCGATCCTGTTGAACTGGGGCGTCCTCAATGCAAATTATCCGTATCTCAACACGCCGGTGCTAAAGTCCATCTTCGTCCGTGGGGCACAAAGAAATCCAGCGCTCACATACCCGAACCGTGAGTTCGGATATGGAACGCTGGATCTGTATGAAGCATTTTTACGTTTACGGAATTTATAATTCAAATCACACTGCCCTGAAAAAACTGCACGGACTCTTTATCACCAGCTGTTTTATTTTCAGCCTTTCAACACTTACTGCACCTGCGGCGCCTTATCATTCACCGCTGTTTCCGTCGGCCCCGGCAGAGCAGTCGCCTTCTTGTCCGCCGTAGAATACTCCCGCATCTCGATCCGCGGAGCGCCGTGTTTTTCCAGGTACGCGCGGGTGATCGTCACAGAACCGATCTCCGGATCCTTCGGGATCTCGAACATGATATCGAGCATGAATTCCTCGATGATCGCCCGGAGCGCTCTCGCACCGGTGTCTTTCTTGAGCGCCTGCTCTGCGATCCATTCCAGGGCATCATCGTCAAAGCTTAAATTTACCTCATCCATGGCGAGAAGCTTCTTATACTGCTTTAAGATCGCGTTCTTCGGCTCCTTTAAGATCCGCACGAGGAATTCCTTCGTGAGTCCCTGAAGTGTCACTGTCACCGGAAGTCTTCCCAAGAACTCCGGGATCATTCCGAACTCCCTGAGATCCTGGTTTGTGACCTTTGAGAGAATGTCCGGATCCTTATCGTACTTGTCTTTCGGGTCGGAGCCGAATCCGATGGACGTTGTGTTCGTCAGGCGCTCCTTGATGATCGTTTCAAGATCCGGGAACGCACCTCCGCAGATAAAGAGGATATTGTCCGTGTTGACCATCTCCATCGGAGTCATGGCATTCTTCTGCCCTGTTCCGACCGGGACTTCCACATCCGCTCCCTCAAGAAGCTTTAAGAGCTCCTGCTGAACAGACTCACCGCTGACATCGCGGGTATTCGTGGACTTCTTCTTCGCGATCTTATCGATCTCATCGATGAATACGATCCCCATCTCCGCCTTCTGGACATCGCCGCCCGCCGCCGCGAGAAGCTTTGTGAGGACGCTCTCGATATCGTCACCGATATAACCGGCCTCTGTTAAGGATGTGGCATCCGCGATGGCAAGCGGCACATCGAGAAGCTTTGCGAGAGTCTTTACAAGATAGGTCTTACCGCTTCCGGTGGGTCCGATCATCAGAATGTTGGACTTTTCGATCTCAACATCTGTTCCGTATTTCTCAGCATCCGGAGATGTCCTTGAGAATACACGCTTATAGTGGTTGTAGACCGCGACGGAAATCGCCTTTTTCGCCTGCTCCTGACCGATCACATACTCGTCGAGCTGCGCCTTGATCGCATGGGGTGCCGGGATCTCACTGAGCTTGAACAGCTCTTTCTTCACTTTTTTCTTCTTTTTCTTTGAGCGTTTATGTCCCTGTCCCATCAGGGCTCCGAGGTCGATCTGACCGACCGGGATCCCGAAGATGTTTCCGAGCGGGATTCCTTCCATCTCTTCGCCGTCTTCTTCGAAATCTTCATTGTCATCAGACTCATCCGCGTCCTCCACAGTCTGGGTTTTGTCCTCATCCGCATTGTCTGCAGGATCAGCTGTATTTGCAGCAGTCTGCTCTTCCTCTTTTTCGCCGTCACCGGTATGTCCGATCACATCTTTGGCTTTTTCCGGATCCAGATACATATTTTTCAGCATCTCCGGCGTAAACCCAGACATCTTTGTCCAGTCCATACCGCTTCCCATCATCATGTCAAACGATCTCTGCATGCAGTCCCTGCACACGTTCAGTCCGCCCGGCAGTGTGATCATCTTTCCCGCCTGGTTCTCCGTCCGTCTGCACATGCAGCAGACTTTTTCATATCCGTTATTTCTGTTGTCTTCCAAAGTATTTCTCCTGATCTTTCTATCGTTGCAAATATCCGTATTTTCGCAGCCACCACATACGCTCTTTTTTCTGCAAAATGCGCTCAAAATCCACGGAATTTTTTTCTTTCTGAATTTTTCAGAATTACCGTAACTGTTCAGTGCCCTCACACCTACAGGAACCTCCCCCGGAGCTTCCTTTCGGATGCATGGCAAGTTACGAGCAAAAATCCATTTTAAATCGGCTTCGCCGATGGGATTTTTGCCTTCAAGCCTGTGTTTTATTACGGTCAGCGCAGCAAGTGCGCAGACCTACTGAATGATTACGAATTATCCACTATTATAATGCAAATCCGCAGGACTCGCAACAAAAAGCCTGCCGCAAAGTTCCAGACAGATGTGCTTTTTTGCTTAGCGCTATCTGAACCTTCCCCCCTGTATTTTTTTGAGTTTTTTTGTAGTGAGGTTTTATGATGAAATTGTAGCAAAAAATTGGTGATAAGTTCAGGTTTTTGTGCAGTTTGTACACAGAGATGTTTATGGATGCAAATTTTCCGTTCGTCTTCCTGCACAGATTTTTGCATAATTGAACAATTACCAAAAAATAAGAGGGGGTATCTTATGATTACTTTACAGCTCGACATGTATCAGGCCTGCGCTCTCGGCGCACTCGTCTATTGTCTCGGACGACTCATGGTCAACAAACTTTCATTCTTAAGCAAGTACTGCATCCCGGCACCGGTTGCCGGCGGTATCGTATTTGCGCTGGCTCACCTGGCATTATATGCAGCCGGGATCCTGGAACTTTCCTTTGACACGACATTACAGAGTGTCTTCATGACGATCTTCTTCTGCAGCGTCGGATTCACAGCCTGCTTCCGTCTCTTAAAGAAAGGCGGCATCCAGGTATTCATGTTCCTCGGTCTCGCGGTCGCGATCTGTGTCATCCAGGACGCAGTCGGCAGCGGACTCGCAGCAGCCTTTGGTTTAAACCCGCTGCTCGGTTTATGTATGGGTTCCATGCCGTTAGTAGGAGGACACGGAACATCCGGTTCCTTCGGACCGCTTCTTGAGACTGATTATGCCGTTGTCGGCGCTACCACTGTTGCTCTTGCGGCAGCTACATACGGGCTTGTATCCGGAAGCATGATGGGCGGCCCGATCGCCCGCGCCCGTGTTGAAAAACTCCACTTGAAATCCACAGCAGCTGAGGAAGGCAACGAGACAGCTGAGGTTATGCCGGCCGTTGATGGTCAGAAATTCACAACATCCGCAATGTTTTTAGCGGTTGCCATCGGTCTCGGTACTCTTATTTTCACCTTCTTCAAAGATGTATGCCACCTGACATTCCCGACTTACATCGGCGCTATGCTCGCAGCAGCAGCGATCCGCAATATCTGGGATGTCCAGAACAAAGAACTTCCGATGGTTGAGATCGATGCCCTGGGCGGACTTTCCTTAAACCTGTTCCTTTCCATGGCTATGATGAGCTTAAAGCTCTGGCAGTTAGCAGCACTTGCTCTTCCGATGATCGTCATCCTGCTTGTTCAGACGGTCGTTATGTTCCTGTACGCAAACTTCGTTGTATTCAATGTTATGGGACGTGACTACGAGGCAGCTGCTATGACCACCGCTTTCTGCGGCTTCGGCATGGGCGCTACCCCGAACGCGATGGCAAACATGAGAGCACTCGTTGAGCGCTACGGCGCAGCTCCGAGAGCATTCTTCATCGTACCGCTTGTCGGAAGTCTGTTTGTAGACTTCTTCAACTCCATGGTACTGACGACATTCATGAATTTCCTGTAAATTCCATCTTCAGGAATTTCTGATAGATTCCTGCCGCGGCTCCTGTGTTTTCACCGCGCAGGGAAAAACCTCTATACCAAACCTTCCCCGCTGCCGGTTCCCAGACCGGATAGCAAAAAGCAGGAGCGCCTGTCCGGATGGCGCTCCTGCTTTTTATCTTTTCTTTCTGCCTCCCGCCTTAACCTGCGGGCTGCAGATCCTGTTCTGTTTCTGTTTTATTTGCCGATCTTTGACTGGCTCTGTGCCGGTTTCTGATCCTGGCTCTGGCTCTGATCCTGGCTGTTTCCATTGTCAGCTTCTGCCGGACGGTTCTTTAAGGTTACCTGGACTTCTCTCTCCTGGTAGCTGCCGTTGACAAGAGACTGTACGGTAAGAGTTATAGTATCACCGGATTTATAGTAAGTTAAAAGCTTTGCAAGGTCTGCATAGTTGGAGATCTTCTCACCGTCTAACTTTGTGATGATGTCTTTCTCATGAAGGTCAGATCCTGCTGCTGCGGAGTCTTCCATGATCTTGTAAACATAAACGCCCTGCGGCATTCCATACATCTTTGCCATGGACTCGTCGATGTTCTGTAACTGGACCCCGAGATAGCCCTGTTCTGATTCGGAAACGGCGATCTTTGTGGTTCTTGTCATCAGATCATCGATGATCGCTTTTGCTTTGGAGATCGGGATCGCATAGCCGACGCCCTCAACACTTGTATCTGCATACTTTGCTTCATTGATACCGATGACCTCACCTTTGGAGTTTAAAAGAGCTCCGCCGCTGTTGCCCGGGTTGATGGCTGCATCTGTCTGAATCACGGTCTTTGTGGTATCGTCAACGTTGATCTCTCTGTTTAATGCACTGACATGTCCGACTGTGACGCTCTGGCCAAGTCCAAGTGCATTGCCGATCGCGATCACGCCCTGGCCCATCTTTAAGGAGTCGGAATCACCGAGTGTTGCCGCTTTGATCTTGCTCTTTGTGTCAGCGGAGATGCTGTCGAGCGGAACAGCGATCACTGCGAGGTCTGCCTCAGAATCGGTTCCCTTGATCGCTGCATCTGCGGTACTCTCATCTGCGAATGTGACCGTAAGACCTTCGGTGTCGCTGACAACGTGGTTGTTTGTGACGATCAGAAGCTCTGAGTCATTCTGTCCGACGATGATGCCGGAACCGCTGCTCGGAACTTCGTAAGTCTGGGACGGTCCGAACCAGCTGTTGCTCTGGTAGAGCTGGGTATTCGTGATCGATACAACGGACGGAAGTGTCGCATCCACGATCGCGGATACATCCTCAATAACAACACCGTTGCTGGATGATGTGGAGGTGTTCGCCGCCGGGACCTGGGAAGTCTGACCGATCGTCTCGCTGGAAGCGCTCGCCTGGGAACTCTGGTACGGGAACAGGGTGTTCGCTGCACGGTTGACTCCGTACATCGTACCTCCGGAGACAACACCGAAGAGAAGTGCCGCCGCTGTGACGAGAGCCGCTGTCTTCATATGCTGGTTCTTCTTCGGAGCATGGTGGCTGTTTCCGTTCTGATTCGGATTCTGTCCATGTCCCTGGTAGTAATCATACTGCTGATACGGGTTTGTGTACTGGTTCTGGTTTCCGTAATACTGCTGATGCTGCTGTCCGCCGTAGTAGGAACCGTTCTGGTTCTGATTCTGGGCATTTCCGTTATATGGCTGACCGTTCTGAGCACCGCCGAGTCTTCCGTAGATCTGCCTTCCGGTGTGTTCGCTCTGTCCCTGGGACTGCTGTGCATCCTGCGGGCGGTTCTGCGGCTGCTGTGCGTTCTGAGCATTCTGAGCGTTCTGCGCGTTTACCGGCTCCCCGCCGTCCTTCTTTTCATTTTCATTGTTCATTTCGTTCCATTTATTTTCATCATACATAACAGGTATCTCCTTTCTGTAACGAGTGATATTTCTGATCATTTCTTCTGCATCCGGATCAGCCTTTCTTCGGAAAACCTGTCTGCCAGATGCTTTCAGATCTTGTCTTTCGTATTTAAGGGATCTCTTTTTTCCTTCCCCTCAACTACATGACATAGTGTACCAGTGAATTGTGATGAAAGTGTGATGAATCATGGATAGTTCTGTGAAATGGAATCACATTTCTGTACACAGTGTCTTTTCGTTTAACCGGACGTTCTATAGGAATTTCCTATGAACCAGGAAATCCCGGGCTATATAAGGAGATCAGCCATTCCTCATACAGCCCGGGATTTCATATGAATGTTTTTTTTTACAATACAGGATCTATTTTGCAAGGATCGCAGTCAGTCCGAAGTAGATCAGGACGATCACGCCAAGGACGATACGGTAATATCCGAAGAACTTGAAGTCATGTTTCTTGACATATCCAAGTAAAAACTGGATCGAATACATGGAAACGATGAACGCGATCACCATCGCTGCCACCATGAAGAAGAGTTCCATCGCGGAGAATGCGAGTCCGTAGTGAACGATCTTTAAGAGGCTGGCGCCGAACATGACCGGAATTCCAAGGAAGAAGGTGAACTCGGATGCTGCTGTTCTGGAGCAGCCGAGCATCATCGCGCCGAGGATCGTCGCGCCGGATCTCGATGTACCCGGGACCAGGGCAAGAAGCTGGAATAAACCGATATAGAAGGCGGTCTGGTAGCTGATCTGGGAGACCTTCTTTACCCGCGCCTCCGCATACTGATTGTGGTTCTCAAATGCGATGAAGATCACACCGTAGATGATCAGCATTGCCGCTACGACATACGGATTGTAGAGGTACTTATCCAGAACATCATCAAACAGGATTCCGATGACAGCCGCCGGGAGACACGCGATCACGATCTTGAACCATAAGTGCCAGGTTGCACGTTTCTGTGCCGGTTTCTTTCCCGGATCAAACGGGTTCAGCCGTCTGAAATACAGGACCAGGACGGCCAGGATCGCACCTAACTGGATCACAACGCGGAACACGTTCATAAAGTCCTCAGAAACGTTGAGGTGGACGATATTTTCCACCAGGATCAGGTGTCCGGTACTGCTGATCGGAAGCCATTCGGTGAAACCTTCTACGACACCGAATACAATGATCTTCAGAAATTCAATAAAATTACTCATATTCACTCCTATGCTTTATATTTTGAATATAGCGTGCGGTCTTCTTGTTTTCATTGTCATGAAAACAAGAAGCTTCGGGCATCCGCCCTATGTCAACAGGTTCAAAAAAATGCTTCTGCAAGCAAGCTTGCGGCGCATTTTTCCGAACCCGCTGACGCACGCCAGATTGCTAGTTGGCGTTTTCGATCTGCCAGTCGATCGGCTCCAGGCCGTGTTCTTTTAAGAACTTATTTGTCTTGCTGAACGGACGGCTGCCAAAAAATCCGCGGTAGGCGGACAGCGGGCTCGGGTGCGGTGACTCGAGGATCAGGTGCTTCGGGTTCGTCAGCATCGGTTTTTTCATCTGCGCCGGGCGTCCCCAGAGGATGAACACCATCGGGCGGTCCTGTTCATTTAAGATGCGAATCGCGGCGTCCGTGAATTCCTCCCAGCCGATATTCTTGTGGGAGTTTGCCGCATGGGCGCGGACTGTGAGGACCGTGTTCAGGAGCATGACGCCCTGGTCGGCCCACTTCTTTAAATATCCGTTATTCGGGATATAACAGCCGCAGTCCTCATGAAGTTCCTTATAAATATTGACGAGGGACGGCGGGATCTCCACCGACGGCTTCACGGAGAAGCTCAGCCCGTGGGCCTGCCCCGGCTCATGGTACGGGTCCTGTCCCAGGATCACGACTTTTACTTTGGCGAGAGGCGTGAACGCGAACGCGTTGAAGATGTCATCCGGCGCCGGGTAGACCTCCTTTGTCTCGTACTCGTTCTTTACGGTCTCATACAATTTTCTGTAATACGGCTTTTTGAATTCCCCGCTCATCGGGGCTAACCAGTCATTTGCGATCGCAGCCATATTTCCTCCTTGTAGTATTGATGCATCAGTCGAAAAACTCTTCCGCAAATTTCACGGATGATTCCGCCACCGGACATGATTTTCCGGCCAGTTCTTCCGGAACCTGCGAAAAGATCTTATGGACACGGAACAGATACGCCTTATTGTTTAACATCGCCGTCTTCTCAAACGGCCAGCGGATCAGGGACGGATCTTTATAATTCTCCCCGAGTTCCAGAAGCACCGTATTCCTGTTTAAGGTGCAGGAAAGCCACAGCGTGTACGATTTCCAGTTTTCTTCCGTAAAGGATACGCTGTGCGGGACCGCGATATGTCCGGCATCAAACGGGAGTCTTTTTGCGTCCTCGTCTGCCAGGGACGTGATCATATAGTAGTCTTTTCCATCCAGAAACTTCTTTAATTGTTCAGCCGCATGGAGGATTTCCTCTTCCTCCGCGCCTTCTTTCTTCTTCCATTCAGAGCCGATCCCGACAAGGATCTTCTCCGCGGATCCCAGTTTTTCCCTCAGGATCTTCTCTGCTTCTGTCTTTTCCAAATGTTTCCTCCAATATCTGGCAGAAACTGCGCTCCGCCGGACCGGCACTTCTTTTTCGCGCTGTATTTCTATTTTCTGCCATTTTTTGTCGACCGTTACCATCATAACATAAATAGGTTCTTGATTCAACTGATCCATTTTTCTCTTTATTTTTAATTTTCTTAAATTTTTCTGTCCATACCGGAGCCCGATCCGTAAATTTCTCCGCACAAAGCCGCATGTCCGAAATTCCGTCTGCATTTTTCAAAGAGATTCCCGATCCGCTTTCACTTCCTGCCCATAACAAAATGTATATTTTTCTTCTGTCTTTCCCATACTTTTCATATATACGGATCAGCCTGATCCATGACGGATTTTTTATCATTCGTCACACGGAAGCTGACCTGTAAAACCTTCTTAATAGAAAGGATGATCACAATGGAAGAACACACAGTCGATCTGCTCCGGGAATGCGATTCCGGATGCGCGATGGCGGCGGAGAGTCTGGAACAGATCCGGGATTTTGTTTCCGATCAGAGGTTATGGAATGAGATCACTGCGAGCTATGAAAAGCATCAGGATCTCGATCTGAGGATCAAAAAGACATTGAGTGCCATGGAAGAGCAGGGAAAAGAGCCGGGCAAAATGGCATCCGCCTGGTCCTGGATGTCCACAGAAATGCGGATGATGGCAAAAGGCGGAGACAAAGAAGCCGCCAGTATTGTCACTGACGGCTGTAATATGGGGATCAAGACCATATGCGGTTATAAAAATCAGTATTCCGGTGCGTCAAAGGCCGCCATGGAGCTCGCGGACGAGCTCACCGGGATGGAAGAAAAGCTGCGGGAGCAGATGAAGAGATTTCTCTAACCCCTCTATCTTCCGGCAGGCGCCCCGCCGCCGGAAGATCCCGCTGCCGCCGCAGTGCCGCCGGATGCACCTGTCTCAACTCCGGCAACCTGCCATACATACGACGTGTAGGCGGAGACAAGGTTCAGCTTCGCAGTGTTCATCGCCGCCTCACCGGAGAGCCATGATGCCTGGCCAGAGAGATACGCATTTTTCGAGAGCATGCCTGCCGCCTGCTTTTTCTGCACGGTGTCCCAGGCCTGTTTTGCCGCTGAATAAGCGCTCTCGGCCGCCTCATACTGGGATAAGGCGTTTTGAAGATTCTCATACACGGATCTCAGACTGATCTCCGCGTTCTGCGCCGCCTCGCTGATCCGCTGTTTCCGAAGCTCCCGGTTATCCGTCCCCATCACCTTCGATTTCATCTCACTGACCCAGGTCGGATCATTGCTGATCGCGGTCTGGAGGTCATTTTCCACGGAGACTGCGCGGATTGCAGAAAGATCCGGGTCCGGAACAGTCCCGATCTCAATATCCGTGCGCCCGGAAAATCCCAGCATCGTCAGAAGACTTTCCTTCAACTCACTCTGCTGCTCCTTCAGGGACGCGAGGGAGTTCTGCTGCCTCGTCAGGCTGCTCTTTTCCGACTCCAGCTCCGTATCCTTGATGAGTCCCGCCGAACGTTTTTTTACCGCCGCGTCGTAGGAGCTCTGCGCCGCTTCCACGCTCTTCTCCATGGCCGCGACATTCGCCGCCATCTGGTTATACGAGTTCATCAGGTTCTGCGCCGACGCCGTCAGCGTGTCCGCCATGTCCTCCATGGTCTTTTCCTGGCTCGCCGAGTTCATCCGGTTGATCGTGGACTGCACCTGCGCCATGGAGATCCTGATATTTTTCGCGTTGTTTTCATAGAGCGCCTGCATCTCGGTGTCGCCATCATCCTTGTAGGAATCTGCCATCTTTTTCAGGTAATCATACTCTTCCTTCAAGGTCTCATGCATCTTCTCATACGGCTCGCTCCGGCGGTTCTGGCTGTCCTCACTCTGCCGGTAGGAAAAGTTTCCTGCCTTGATGAGTTCCCGAAGGTTTCCGTACTCGACTTTTTTTACCTGGCTAAGATCCACGGAAGATGTTTCTGCCGCGTAGGACACGATCCCGTATTGTGAGAACACATCCGAAAGACTCTCCCACATATTTCCAGACTCATATCCCGCATAGCTGCTGTTTCCCGCCGCCGCGAAAAGCACGGCTCCGAACATCAGACCACCCAGCCATTTCTTATCAACTTTCATTTTTTCATCTCCTCACATCCACTGATCTCCGAATTTCCGCGCTCGATCCCCGCTCTTCTTTCCTGCTGCCATCGTATTTTCCGTCTCCTTGATCCAGCAAAACGACAGGCGACAGCTGCGGGAACCCGCTGCCGGGGATTTATGACGCCGATGCCAGTCCCGCCACCGCCCAGTCATATGTGACCTTCGCAGTGAGAAAACTCAATTTTGCCGTCTCCAGGGAAGTTTTTGCCGACAGGCAGGCAGATTCCTGCTTTTCATACGTCTTCTTCGTGATCGTCCCGGCGGAAAGTCTTAATTCTGCCGCCGCGCGCTCCTTCTCAGCAAGATCATAGCTCGTTTTCGCCTGGTCATAGCTGTCCTTCGCGAGAACCAGACTGTTGTAGGCATTCTTCACATTTGTTGAGACCGTGTCCTTCTGGTTTGACAGCGTGTTCGTGTAGGTCGCGCGGTTGTTCTCCGACTGGGAGTTTGCGAGACGGCGCTCCGTGATCTTCACACTGTAGTTGTTCGCGATCGCCGTCTGGATATCCGACGTCACGTTGATCTTTGAGACGACCGATGTGTCCACATCCGGCAGACTGCCGATCTCGACAGAGTCATTGTAATTCCAGCCCATCATGATGATGAGCTGCTGTTTCGTCTGCTCGAGACTGCTCTTTGCCGACTGCAGAGATGCTTTCGCGTTTGTGACCGCCTCCGCCGCCGTGTCGAGATCTGACTGGAGTGCCATCCCGGCGGCTTTTCTCGTCTGCGCCTGTGTGTAGGCGGTCTCCGCCTGTGTCACCGCGTCCTCGAGAGTGGCCAGGGACGCTTTTCCGCTGTAATAGGAGATCATGAGTTTCTGCGCCTGCTGCACGAGATTCTTCTCCTGCTGCTCATATCCGAGGCGCTTGATCTCGCCGTCATCCACATTGCTGTCGCCCTGTTCCGTCAGGTTCGTCACGGAGATCTCGCTGTTCAACGCTGATGCAATCTGGTTCGCGTAGTTGGCGCTGTCATCGTCCGGATAGCTGATCCGGTCAGACACTTCGCTTGCGGAATCATAGTATTCCTTCGCGATATCCGTGCTCGTCTTTCCCTTGTATTCCTGATAGTCCAGCTCATTCTGACGCACCGTCGTATTATATTCATGGATCAGATCGGCGATCTCCCCGTATTCGAGTTTGTTGTCACGAAGAGACGCCCATTTCTCCGCTGTATACACAAATTCCGGACTCGTCGCAAACGCCTGAAAAGGCGCTGCGCTCACCATGAGCGCCATGGCAAACAGTCCCGCGATCTTCCATCGTTTCATGTTAGCTCCTTTCTCCGCCAGATACAGGTCCGCCCCGGGGAATATTCCCCCAGGGTGTTCCTGAAACCTTGTTATCCTATAATCCTTTTTATAATCCTTTTTTGAAAATTATCCTTTTAAAATTATCCCTTTAAAATGATCCTATTTTATTGAAATCCTTAACCTTGATCAATCCTTTTTCCCAATTTCAAAAGACTCTGTCAGCAAATTTCCCCTGAGCAGAACCCATCTGAACTTTTAGATATCCAGCACCTTCCTCTCCTTCTTGCCATTCATGATCGCATAGTAAACAGGAAGAATGAACAGCGCGACAAGAATACCAGCCGTCAGTCCGCCGATGTTTACGATCGCGAGACCTTTCGTCGTCGATGCGCTGCTTCCCGTGGAGAGCACCATCGGGATCATGGAGAGGATCGTCGTCGAGCTCGTCATTAAGATCGGGCGGAGACGCGTCGCACCCGCTTCGACAAGCGCTGTCTTAAGATCCATCGTCAATCTGTACTGGTTGACGGTATCCACATAGAGGATACCGTTGTTTACGACGGTACCGATGAGGATCAGGAATCCCAGGATGGAAGTCATACTGATCGTCGTTCCGGTGAGTTTTAAGAGTCCGAAGGAACCGACAAGGCTGAACGGGATCGTCGTCATGACCATGAAGGAGAACTTCGGTGACTCGAACTGCGCCGCCATGACCACGAATACCAGGAATACTGCGACTGCGATCGCCTGATACAGGGCGGAGAACTCTTCCGCCATCATCCGGTTCATGGAGTTTGTTCCGATCGTCACGCCGTTCGGAAGATTCGGCTGTACGACCTCGCTGTCGATCAGATTCTTGACATTCTGACCGGTATAATCGGCCGTGATCGTAACCTCGTAAGACTTATCCGTCTTGGAGATCGAGGACGGGTTATCCTTGAACACGACATCCGCCACGTCGGAGAGTGCGACACTTCCGCCGCTTCCCGTCGTGATCAGCATGTTCTTCACCTGCTCGACCGTCCGGTACATGCCGTCCGGATACTCAGCCTTGACGCTGACCTCATTTCCGTCGATCGTCAGGGTCGCGATCTCGGTGCCATCGAGCATCGTCTTTACCTGCTGTCCGATCGAAGCCGCCGTCAGTCCCTCCGCGGACGCTGCGACCTGATCAACATTGATCGATACGACCGGGGCCGTGTTCTCCACGTCGGAGTGGACATTCTTCACATCATCGCGGGCAACCATCTCATTTACGATCTTGTCTGCGGTATCTTTTACCGTATCGTAATCGGAACCGTTTAAAATGACCTCATATCCGCGGCTCCGTCCCATGAAGCTCATGGACGAGGACGCCTCGACTTCGATCGTACAGTTCTCAAGACCGGACATTTCGTCCTCCCACTGGGAAACGATCTCATCCGTGCTCATCTTCCGGTCGTCTTTTAAGTAAGCGCTGACCGTACCGCTGCTGCCGTTATAGCGGAGCATGTAGGAATCCACGTCCTCATGACTGCTCACGATCGATTCCACCTGATTTAAAATATCATCCGCCTTCTCATCGAGAAGTCCCGGTCTCGTCGTGATCGTCACGGAGATCGTTCCGTTGTCATCCGCCGTCATGAGCTCGCTCTGCATTCCGCTCGCGAGGAACAAGGTCAGGACGACAAGTCCGACAGATCCCAACATGACGATCGCCTTGTGCTTTAATACTGTAGGGAGCACATGTCTGTAAAGTGCCTGCAAAAGTTTCATCAGACCGGAAAGCGGCGCTTTTTCCCGCTCCTTCGGCTTATATAACATGTACGTCAGCGGAACGACCGTGACCGCGGAGAGCAGCGATGCACTCATACAGAATACGATCGTCCAGCCGAGCGGGGTAAACATCTGTCCGCTCATGCCGTTTAAAGTCGTCAGCGGGATAAATACGACGCAGGTCGTGAGAGTCGATCCGAGGACGGACATGGCAACGAGTCCGGAACCTTCCAGAGCCGCCTTCGCGTACTCCACAAAGCCTTTTTCGTCCATTTTGTCCATCGCACGGAAACAGCTCTCGAGGACAACGATCGAGTTATCGACCATCATGCCGACGCCGAGGACCAGGGCGCTCATCGTGATGACGTTTAAGGAGAATCCCACTCGCGTCATCAGGATCAGGGACACCAGGATGGAGGTCGGGATCGAGCTTCCGACGATCAGGGACGCCTTGATATCACCGAAGAACAGCCAGATGATGACCATCGAGATCACGACCGCAAGGCCCATCGTCTGCGCAACGTCCATGAGGGATGACTTGATGCTGTCTGCGCTGTCGCGGGCGATCTCGATGTGAAGCCCGGAATCTGCCGCTTCCAGGGATTCAACCGCCGATTTTACATCGGAAGAAAGTTTCATTGCGGAGCTGTCCTGCTTCTTGGATACGGAGAGGGAGATCGTCTCCTGTCCGTTGTAGCGGGACACGCCGCCCATCTGTTCTTCCGTCGTGTACACATCCGCGATATCTTCCAGATAGACGATCTTTCCGCTCTGGGTCGTGATCGGCACCTTCTTCAGGTCATCGAGCGTGTCTGCCTTTGCGGAAGTCGTTACGGAGAGGGAAAGATCACCGTACTGCGCGTCACCGGACGGGTAAGAGAGGTCCGCTGCCGCCATGGCACTCGTGATCTGGTTCACCGTCACCTTGTACTGCTTCATCTTTACCGGATCGAGCTCCACCTTCACGTACTCGGAAGAACCGCCCATGGATTCCACCTGAGCCACCGTGGAGAGCTGCTCGAACACCGGCGTGATGTTCTGGTCGACGTAATCGTAGAGATCTTCCTGCGTGTCGTGGGAGATGGAGAGCATGATGTCGTTTCCGCCGTTCATGTTCATCTCCATGACGCTCGTATTACAGTCATCCGGGAGTCCGCGGATGCTGTTTAAGGAACGTGTCAGTTCATTGTAGGCATCATCCATATCCTGATCATAATCATACTCCAGCATAATCATGGCATTTCCCTCGTTGGAGGTGGATGACATGCTCTTTACGCCCTCCAGCGTACTGACCTGATCCTCGATGGGCTTTGTCACAAGCTCATCCATGTCTTCCGGTGTCGCTCCCTGATAAGAAGCCCGGACGATCAGCATCGGCTGATCCGTATCCGGCATCTGCTCCAGTGTGGCACTGAATACGGAGGAGATACCGAACACAAGAATACAGAGCAGTGCTAAGATCGTTGTGACCGGACGTTTTAATACATATCTCGTAAGTCCCATGATCAGCCCTCCTGTGATGCACTGCTGCCGGCAGCGCTGTTATCTGCGGCTGGTGTCTCGCCACCTGCTCCGTCTGCCGGGACATCTGCGTTTAGCTCACCCGCCAGGGCTGCTCCGCCATTCCGCCCCGCTGCGTCCGGAGCTGCCTGACCATCTGGTGCGCCAGCTTCTCCTTCCGGGGCTGCCTGGCTGTCGCTGCTGCCGGAAAGCTGGATATCCGCACCCTCATACAGGTTGTTGCTCCAGGTGCTCACGACAAGATCATCTGCAGAAAGTCCGTCTGTGACCTCCACATAATCGTCATCGTTGATTCCGACCTCGATGGATGCTTTCTTTGCCTTTCCATCTTCATATAAGTAAACGTAGGCTTTTCCTCCGCTGTAATACACGGCATCCACCGGGATCGTCATGACGTTTTCGGCTTTTCCCGTCGTAACGGTGAGCTTCACGGTACTTCCTGTCGCTGCATTGTTGTCTGTATCGGCAAGCTGCGCTTCCACCTTAAACATTCCTGTGGAATCGTCCACCATGGTGTTGATCTCATCGATCACTGCGTTATATGCATTTCCGCTCTTTTCGACTGTCAGGGAATCGCCAACGGCAAGGTTCTCCAGCATTCTCTGGGTGACATAGAATGTCACCTTCTTCTCACCCTCGCCGGAGATCACGCAGAGTTCCCCGTTCATATTCGCCCGGTCGTAAACTTCTGCACTGCAGCTCTCCACCTTTCCGGAGATCGGAGCCGTCACACTGCTGTAACCGACCTGCTGATCATACGATGTCTTTGCGGAATTATACTGGAGCTGCGCGGCCTTCACCGCATTTGTATACTGCTCATATTCCTGATCCGAGAGGTCGCCGCCATCATAAAGGATCTGCATTCTCGCAAGGTCGCTCTGCGCTTTCTGGAGATTGACCGCCGCAGAATCCACGGAGTTCTTCGCCGTATCGACCTGCTCCGTGTCGATCGTAAAGAGCACCTGACCTTTCGTCACGGTATCGCCCGCCTTGACATTGACCGCCGTGATGTCCCCGGATGCCTTCGCATAGACATGGACCACATCATCCGGCTCCACGGTTCCGGTGAGCTCCGTTGTCAGGTAGATGTTTCCCGTCTCCGGCTCCTCAGCGCGGACCACGGTCGTCTGGGTCTGCTGTTCCATCTCGCCCATTCCGCCCGGTCCGCCTCCCGGACCGCCGCCCATGCCCTGTTTATCACCGCCGGATGAACCTTTCATGGCCGTCACGCCGGCCGCTGCCGCAACGACAACGACACCAGCCGCCGCGCACAGGATGATGTTCTTTTTCTTCATGATGATCTGATACTCCCTTCTATCTCTCACTTTCATACAGTTCCTGTAAACAAGTGAAAACACGCTTCGCGAGTTTCCCCTTGTTATCGCGACAGTTGCCAAGGTCTCGCGCAAGCGCGGACTTTGGCTCGTTGTTCGCGTAAATTCAAAATGACTCCCGCGGTCTGCTGCGTTTTCCAGTTATTTTTCATTCCGTCTCCAGGAATCATGTTCCATTATCGCGTTTTACTATAAAAGTCAATTGTGAACACTTTGTGAGAAAAATTTCAGGAATTTGTGAGGACTTTGTGAGGAAGCTTTTCCAGATCGGAATTTTATGATATATCTTATTTAGGAAAGCATATGCTCTGACGAACAGCCCGCGTTCACCCGCCGCGTGATCTATTTTCCCTTCACGAGGCAGAAATCATTGCTGAATAAGAAATGTCAGAACTGTTGCATTTGCAGATTTTTAATATTAAGAAAGAAGATTTACCGGCATGGCAAAACTTTTAATTGTGGACGATGATATCCGTCTGAGAAAACTCGTAAGAACCTACGGAGAAGTGGAACATTATGAGTGTGAGGAAGCCGCGGACGGACTTTCCGCACTCGAGAAATTACAGGATGCGGATTTTGACCTCGTCATCCTCGACGTCATGATGCCGGGACTCGACGGCTTTGAGACGCTGGAGCGGATCCGGAAAACGAGCGAGATCCCCGTCATCATGCTGACCGCCCGGAGCGAGGAATATGACAAGCTGACCGGCTTCGGCCTCGGCGTGGACGACTACGTCTCAAAACCGTTCAGCCCGAAGGAACTGATGGCGCGGGTCGGCGCCGTCTTAAAACGCAACCGGAAGACTCCCGTCCGCAATTCCTTTACATACGGAAAACTCGAGATCCGGCCGGATTCCCGCATCGCCTCCGTCTCCGGGAAAGAGCTCGTCCTGGCTCCAAAGGAATTTGACCTGCTCTTAGAGCTTGCAAAAAATCCCGGTACCGTCCTGCGGCGCGACAAGCTCCTCCAGGATGTCTGGGGCTACAGCTACTTCGGGGACGGCCGCACCGTCGATACCCATGTAAAATCCGTCCGCGACCGCCTTGGTCCGTACCGCGCCATGATCCAGACCGTGTGGGGAGTCGGGTATAAGTTTGATCCGGACGTGAAGATTGAAAATCTGTAGCGGATCACGATTTTTTGAATCCTCTGTGCATTATGGATCCCGTTTTAACGGAAAAATGCGCAGACGGAATGACACGCACCGCACAATACACGAAACTCAATATCAGAGGCATAGAAAAGCAGCTGCCGGATTATATTATCAATAAACATGAAAAATATATCAAATCAGAATAATCAAGCAAAATCGTCATTTCACAGAGCACACACAAAAAAAACCCCCGGCCTGGTCTTCCAGCTCTGGGGCATGATGATGGGGCTCGTTGCGCTCACCGCCGTCTTTATGTGGCTCGTCCAGGTCTTCCTGTTTGAGCACACCTACGCGGAGGCGGCGCTCTCGACCTCCCTGAAACAGATGCAGCCGATCATGAACGATCTGACTGACCGCGATCTCGCGGAGGATGACAAGCTCCTTCCGTTCCTCAGCCGCCTGATCGACGGAACGATCTTTCTCGCCGACGATGCGGGGGAACTCAATGAAATTTTCAGCTACGGCCATCTTCTCTTTGACGTGGAACAGGAGCCGGAGTACCATGTCTGGGAGTTTATCCGGGATACGGACGAATTTGCCAACGTCAGAAACCGTCTTTCCTACCAGAAAGTCTTAAACGGCGACCACGGAACGATTTCCATCCACATCGGCGTTCCGATTACCTACGCAGGGGAGGACGCCTATCTCCTGATCGAAAACACGATCCGGACTGACACCGTTTTTAACTACAACCGCTACCAGCTCATTCTCCTGACCATCCTCTTAACGATCGCCGCAGCCGTCCTCGCGGCCGTCTGCTCCCGGTATTTCACAAAGCCGATCTTCGCGATCAAGCACACGGTCGATCAGCTCGCCGCGAACGACTTTTCCGCCCGCGCCGATGTAAAACGTCATGATGAGCTCGGCGAACTCGCGGAATCGGTCGGACTTCTCGGCCAGGCACTCGCGAGAGTCGATGTCCTCAGGAAAGAAGTCATCGCGAATGTCTCCCATGAACTCCGCTCCCCGCTCTCCGTGATCTCCGGATATGCGGAGCTCGTCCGCGACATCCACTGGAAAGACGAGGACGCCAGAAATGAAGATCTCGACCTCATCATCGAGGAATCCAACCGGATGAGCGAGATGGTCAATGACATTCTCGACTACTCCCAGCTCCAGTCCGGCTATATCCGGCTTCATCCGGAATTCTTTGACCTTGCGGGACTCGCGGAATCCGAGACTTCTCACTGCGCCGCAGCCGCCGAAACCTACGGGATCCGGATCCATTTTGAGTCAGATCCTGAGTCTGTATTCATCACGGCAGATCCGCTAAAACTGAGTCAGGTTCTCCGGAATCTCCTCTACAACGCGATCAACCACACCCCGGAGGGCGAACTCATCACCGTCGCCCTGAAACAGACCGGAAAAACGGTCCGTCTCTCCGTCAAAAACCCCGGAACCCCGATCTCCAAAGAGGACCAGGAGATCATCTGGGAGCGCTACCAGCGAAGCCAGCACCAGAGCGGCCGCCGCATGGGAACCGGTATCGGTCTCTCGATCGTCAGCACGATTCTCGACGCCCACGGCATGAAGTACGGGGTATCGTCCGATGACACGGAAACCGTGTTCTGGTTTGATGTCACCGTTTCTGCCCCGCCCGATCCTTCTTTGCAGGCAGACAAAACCTGATTATATCACTACAGTCGCAAGGTCTCGCGCAAGAGCGGACTTTAGCTCGTTGTTCGCGTAAATCAAAAGTGCAGCTGACTCTCTTTGATGACCCTGAGCTATAATCAGAGCTATCAAAAATAAGTCAGCTGCACTTTTCTAACTTGCACAGAATGGCTGCTAATAAGTTTCCTTCTGTCTGTATTTTCCCATAAATATTTCTGCCAGATTTTATATTGTAGTTTTTAATTTTTCCGCTATCTTTTTATATTCCGGTGTCGGAACATGGTACTCCTCTCCCATTCGGACGACCTCGTAGACGAGTCCGTCGATCTCCGACTGTTTTCCGTCCATGACATCCCTCTGCATGGAGGTCGTGGACTCCGGAGCCAGGTGGGACAGGATCTCCAGGTTCACCTTCACATAATCTTTCTCAAACGGGACGCCCATCGCGTCCGCCAGCGCCATGATCTCGCGGATCATCGCCTTGAATGTCTCGCGCTCCTCGCCCTCTCTCTGGAAATCGGCCGCCGCCGCATGATAATAGAGACCTGCTGCCCCGATCGGAGAGACGTAGGAGAATTTCTCCAGCGCATCCCGGCGGATGTTTTCAGAGAGTTCGCCGGAGATCCCGCTGTCGGAAAAGTCCTTCGCGATCTCCTTTAATTCTTCCCGGAACTCGCTCTTCTCCCGCACGCCGAATACGACCCGCAGGATCTTTCCATGCTGGACAAGGCCCCCCGGACCTTCGATATTCGCAGAGACATAGATGCATCCGTCCGTCACGAGAAGCTCCGGAAGCTTCTTCTGCAGGCGGCTTCCTGTCCCGTAGATGTTGAGGATCGGGATCACAATTGTGCTCTTTTTTGCAATTTTCTGAATAAACGGAACTGTATTGTCAAGAGAGTATCCCTTCACGCACACGAGGATCACGTCCGGCTTCGCAGCTTCCCCGGCGGAGGCGATCATGCTCTCATAAGTCTCCATGTTCTCCGCTTTGACCTGGACTGTCTCCGTCGTTCCATCCCAGAGATGGCGGACAGTAAGTCCTTGCTCCTTCATCGCGGCAAGGTGGGCGTTTCTCGCGATCAGTGTCACGTCTTTTCCCGCCTTTGTCATATAAAATCCAAGAATTCCTCCGGTACCGCCGGCACCGATGATGACGTATTTCATGACGATGTTCTCCTCTTCTGTTTCTTTTTCGTTTGCGTTGTGCAGATGACTACTTCGCCAGGCAATCTGCAGGCATTTTGTTTCTGCAATATACCTGCTTTCCTTTTCTTGTAATTTTATCAGTATTTTTCACTCCGGATTCCATGTAATTCTGCTGCATGATTGATGTAAACAAGTGCGCGCATCTGCGGAATCTGCAAAAATGCGCGCACAACTCTAAAATCTCAATTTTCCATATTTTGGAGGAAATCAGCACATAAGAATAGACTGTCTTTTTATCCCCCGTTTTTCACATTCTCTGACCGATATCAGTCTGCCTGATGCTCAACCTCGTACTTATGCTCTTCCTTGATCTTCTTCAAGGTCTCCGGCTCGCGGATCATATCGAGGGCTGTGAAAGCAAGAACCTTTGCACCGAGAAGGATCGAATCGAGTCCTTTCTGTGAGCATGCCGCCGCAACCATCTCCTTGCTGTGGCCCTTGATCGGCTCGTCGCTGATATTGATGGTCGGCTGGATCGCCGGAACGACCTGGGAAACATTTCCGATGTCGGTGGAACCCATGAGGCGCTCCCCTGCCGGTTCCGCAGTCTCCCCGAACAGACTCAAATTCTTCGCATACACTGCATCGAAGGACGGAGTCGGAACCATGTTCTCAACCCAGTTCTGGTACGGCTTCATGCTGCCCTTTGCGCCCATTGCCATCGCGGAAGCTTCCACGATCCGCTCAACCTTCGCGTAGACGTCCTTCAGAGTGTCTGCTGCTGCCGCTCTCAGGTAGAACTTCGCCGCCGCATAATCCGGAACTGTGTTCGGCGCCTGACCGCCGTTTACAATGATCCCATGGATCCGCACATCATCACTCAGGTGCTGGCGAAGCGCATTGATGGAGTTGTATGTCTGGATCAGGGCATCCAGGGCATTGATCCCTTTTTCCGGTGCTGCTGCCGCGTGGGACGCTTTCCCCCAGAACTCGATATCGATCGGCACGCAGCCGAGTGTCTTCTCTGTCAGATGATGGCCGACGCCCGGATGTGCGGAAAGAGCCGCATCGACGTCCTTAAAATATCCCTCACGGACGAAGCTTCCCTTCGCGCTTCCGTTCTCTCCGCCTTCCTCACCAGGTGTTCCGTAGAGACGGACCTCACCGCCGACCTCATCGATCACGCTTTTTAACGCAGCCGCCGCAAGAGAGGATGTCGCACCGAACAGGTTGTGTCCGCATCCATGTCCAAGTCCCACAAGAGCGTCATACTCTGCGAGGAACACCATGACCGGGCCCGGCTTTCCGGACTTATAGCTCGCCGCAAATCCCGTTCTGTGACCGGCCGCCGGCATCTCCACCTCGAACCCGACACTCTTAATCTGATCCGCAAGGCGTTTGGAAGCGAAGAACTCATAATTGCTGACCTCCGGCTTCTCATGGATCTCCAGCGCGATCTGCTGGTATGTTTTTCCGTTTGCTTCTACATAATCCACAATTTTCTGCTGTAATTCATCCATTGTCCACATTCTCCTTTTCATTTATCTTCTGCGGTGTATAGGACGGATCATAGCCGTTCCGTCGCATAAATAAATCTGACGCTCTGTTCAGCTTCAGCAGTCACCACAATATTTTTTTAAGTTCTGGCAAAAACCCACTTGTCAGGTCTCTTAATGTGCATTATAGTTCTTTTTTTCTTTCTTTTCAATACACTCCGCACTAAAAAAAGCGCACCAGCCTCATCACGCAAGTAATGAGAACATAGTGCGCATTTTTTCTGCTCAGTCGCTAAGAAGCTTACTTTCCTTCTCTCACCGCATCAAATTCATCCTGAATCTCCTTCGACGGCTCACCGGTCGCAAGACTGACCGCGATCAGAACGACCATTGCAACGATAAACGCCGGAAGAAGCTCATACACATTCCATGCACCGCCTAACGGACGAACGCAGTATTTCCATACAAATACCATGACTCCGCCTGCGATCATACCGGCAAGCGCACCGTTCCTGTTGGAACGTTTCCAGAATAATGCCGCAAGAACGACAGGTCCAAACACTGCACCGAATCCAGCCCAAGCGAAGGACACGATTCCAAATACGGAGCTGTCAGGATTTCCCGCTAAAAATACTGCGATCACTGCGATAAAGAGAACCGTCGCCCGGGCAACATGGATCGTTCTCTTCTCCGTAAGGTTTACGCCAAACATCCCCTTTAACAGGTTCTCAGAAACAGCGGAGGATGCCGCAAGAAGCTGGGAATCTGCAGTGGACATCGTGCAGGCTAAAATTCCGGCGAGTGTGATACCTGCTCCGATGATCGCGAGGAATCCATGCTGGCTTAAAAGTGTTGCAACCTGGATGATGATCGTCTCCGAAGCGGATCCCTTTAACTCTGCCATCACGCCATTCTTTGAGAGGCTGTAACCGACAACGCCGATAAAGATTGCAACTGCCATAGAGATTACGACCCATACCGTCGCGATCCGTCTGGACATCGCAATATTGTCCTCATGTTCTGTCGCCATAAAGCGAAGAAGTACATGGGGCACGCCGAAATATCCGAGTCCCCAGGCAAGTGTGGAAATTGTTGTAATTGTTCCATAATTAGATGCAGTTCCTGATGCACTGTCATATGTCGCTATCAGGGATAAAAATCCCGGAAGTTCTCTCGCATTTGCAAGGACAGTGCTGACACCGCCGCTCATGGATACGCCGAAACATACCACAAGGACAAGCGCGATCGTCATAACAATACTCTGGATCAGATCCGTAAAGCTCGCCGCCATGAATCCGCCGAGTGCTGTATAACCGACAATGACAACTGCACTGATCAGCATAGCCGCCGTATACGGAATTCCGAATAATGTGGAGAACAGTTTTCCACATGCCGCGAATCCGGACGCTGTATACGGGACAAAAAAGATAATAATAAAAATTGCAGAAATTCCCAATAAAAGCTTTGAATCATCACGATACCGGTTTGCAAAGAAATCCGGCAATGTGATTGAATTCGTCTTTGCACTGTATCTCCTGATTCGTTTTGCCACAATCAGCCAGTTTAAATAGGTACCGATGGCAAGTCCGATCGCAGTCCAGGATGCGTCACAGATACCGCTGAGGTACGCCACTCCCGGCAGTCCCATCAGCAGCCAGCTGCTCATATCCGATGCCTCCGCACTCATTGCAGTCACAAACGGTCCTAATTTTCTTCCGCCAAGGTAGAAATCGCTGGAGTCATTGTTCCCTTTAGAATAGATGAAACCAATTGCCAGCATCATCACCAGATAGGCAATGATCACAAGAAAAACACCGATGATTGCTCCATTCATTTTTCATACTTCCTCTCATTTAGTGTAATAAAGCATTAATGTAGTTAAGTATATCAAAAAATTAACAGAATGCAAGCATTTTTCCATATTTTGCAGGAGCTTACTTTAAACGGCAGGCTGCAGCCCGCATCGGTACGCATCATTGACGCATCAGTACCGTTGAGAACTCATTCTCCATTGGAACGTTCCTGCTCAAGAAGAGCTATTTTCATCTCCAGCCACCGCCATAGCCAGAGGTACAAGCTGTACTTGCTATTATCTCATGACTGACAAACTGGAAGTTGTCAAACAGCGTTCGTTGTTTCGCTTTGCGGCATTTTTACACACTGCTGAATCACACCTGTAACATATGTAATAGAATCGGCGCAGTCATTCTTGAGCCATTCTGAGATAATTGCCATCAATCCCCGCATATAAAAGGCCATGATATAGGGTCGATCTTGCTGTAGTACACCGTAGCGGTCGAGAATCGGCGTAAACACATGACGGAACATCCTATCATAGCTTTTATCCATCCCCAACACCGCCGCATTTTCTGTTGCTGTGCGGAACAGTCTCTTGTTGTTCTTAATGTAGCTGAGGTAAGGTGTTAAATAATCCGGCGTAATTAGATATATTTCATCCCTCGGGCAATTCTGCAACTTTGCAGAAAAGGCATCTGAATCTTTCTCCATGCAAGCAAGAAATTGCTCATTCATATGACCGACACTCTCCGAGAGCAGGTCTGACATCGTTTCATAGTGCAGATAGAAGGTGGAACGATTGACCCCTGCTACTTCACAGATTTCTTTGATTGTAATATACTCAAAATCTTTTTTTGCCAGAAGTGTCAGAAAGGCTTCGTCCATTCTGGCTGCGGTAGCAAAATATCTGCTTTCCGATCTATTCAATCGTTCTCACCTTCTTTCGTGTTGTTGTTTACATCTCGCTGATTTCTTTTGCCAGTTCCATGATTTCAAAAGCGTATTTCTGCTTGCCCTGCGCCAGCAATTTTTTGTAGATGGGGTAATTAACGCCCATGCCCAGTAGCCCGATAATTCCGACAATCACGCCGAGGACAAACATAGTGGTGCTACCGCTGCCGATGACCTTCATTGAAAGGCACATTCCAACACCGGCTACCAGCGCAGTGATAATGCCGAAGGTATAGGTAAAAACGGTTGCGGGAAGCTTGGCTTTTGCATCCAGCTTGCGAAGAGCGATCACCTTGGAGGTGTCCTTGAGTGCATATTCGTTTGCGAGTTGTTCTGCATAGATTTTATCTGTATTCATGGCTTGTTGCCTCCTTCATTTGATGGTTTTATTCTACCAGCAAAGAACGGGCAACGGAACAACACTGATGGCAGTTTATGTTGAGTTCAAGAATTGTGCAAATGCCGATTTGCACTGTTACTTCCTCTTTTTAGTTCCCAGTGCTCCAAGTATAAGCGCCATAACCCCCAGTATATGACATACCATCATTTGTACACAGATATCCATCCAGTCGTTATCCAGACACATCGCCGCTCCGAGAATTGAAACTCCCTCGAACAGTAAATTTGCAGCCAGAAGACAACCTCCGACTATCTGCAGCACGGCAGAAAATGGCTTTTTCAACATCATAGAAGAAATGAATATGCAGACCATCGGAGCCAGCGAAATCGCAAGGCTGATGGAGATCCATGGGATGCACCAGCCGTTTGTAAACCATCCACTCCGAACTCGTCCGATATAGTACATCATCTTGAACATGAAGATGGCAACAAACATTATCGCTGAAGTCACTCTCCCCAGTATTCGTAATGATTTCATAATCATCCCCCTTTACTTAAGTCAATGCCACGGATATCCGATCATTTTAGCCTGCTATATTAGTTTAATAAAGCATTAATGTGGTTTAGTATATCAGAAAATGGCCGGATTGCAAGTGTTTTCCAGGGATTTGTGTCCGAAAAAAGGTCGGCACATTTCCCGTGCCGACCTTTTTCTGTCTTTGTTCAATTTTCATAGGATCCTGATTTCGGTATCATTACCGCTTCTCATCCCAGCTTCCGTCCTCCCGGACAAACCAGCCGTCCGGTGTCATACGGTTCGCGAACATGATTCCCTTTGTTCCATCGGAAACCGGATTAAAATAATACCACTTTCCGTCGATTTGGACCCAACCGGTCTTCATTCCGGTGTTAGCATCCACGTAGAACCAGTTTCTGTAAACCGGATCAACGATCCATCCGGTACCCAGATAGCCATTCGAATCAAATGACCACCAGTTTCCATCGATCTGAACCCACTCATAACTCTGAGCTGCCGAAGAATTGCCGGATCCGGAATTTACTGCTCCCGCTGCCTTCGGATAACTTCCGTCTGCGTAACGGAACCACCAGCCTGCGTTTGTCTGTATCCAGTGACTGTAGCCATCATTCAGGCTTCCGTTGTCATTCTTTAACATCTCTTCGGTAAGTGTCTTTCCGGAAACAATACCGGAATTTTCATTCACATAGCCTTTTTTCGCATCCTTCGCGGTCGCTTCCTGTCCCGGATTGTTGGTTCCGGATTTCGGCATCTTGCTGTTCGCCGGTTTGGAAGTTTCCTCATAGTCGTCATTGTCGCTCTCCGGATAGCGTGCTGTCAGAACGCCATTCTTCCAGGTGATCGCATAGTTCTTTGCAGAAAGTCCGGACGGAACGATCTCGTAAGTATACTCACGGCTTTCCACTGTATAATCACATGTCACAACCAGCGTTCCGGTAAGAACCGCTTCCGTCTCGCCGTTTACAAATCCATCATAAACAACTGTATATTCCGGTGCTTTTGCTCCGAATACAACGTTCTTATCCTCTGCAGTGATCACAAGCGGAGCCTGTGTGATCGCAAAGTCGTAGGAAACACTTCCCTCTGCGTAATTCTTTCCTTCCGAAACACTGTAAACCACACGGTACTCTCCCACATCGACTGGATCAGACGTTAAGACCTCATTCGTCTCCCGGTTCGTGATCACACGGCTCACCGTACCGTCCCCGTCCGTTGCCGGAGTCAGATCCACAGCTTTTCCGTCATAGACACGAGTTGTGTACAGATTTGCGGAATCGGTGAAGACCGGGGTTCTCTTTTCAACCGTCATCGTTCCGGATTCTGTTGTTACCTCATAGTTTTTGAGGCCTGTAACCTCCGGATTGATCGGATATGAACCGACTGCTGTTCCCTTCTGATAAGAACAATCAAAGCGAACGGTTCCTCCGGCACTTTCCAGGTTCTCGCCGTTTACAAAACCATCATAATCTGCCGTATGTTCCGGAATCTCATCCAGATACGAAAGTTTCTGATCTGCCGCCGTAATTTTTAATGGAGCCGGTGTAATATCAAAATCATAAGCTACACTTCCGGCACTGTAATTCGTTCCGGCATCAAAACTGTAAACAACATGGTATTTCCCGACATCAACCGGATCAGACGTTAAGACTTCGTTCGTCTCTCTGTTCGTGATCACACTGCTCATCTCGCCATCGCCGTCTGTTGTCGGAGCCAGATCTACTGCCTTTCCGTCATAAATACGAGTCGTGTAGAGATTTGCAGAATCTGTAAGTACCGGTGTTCTCGGCTGAACACTGAGTGTTCCCTTATTGGCAGTCACCTCGTAGTTTGCAAGACCGGTAACCTCCGGCTGAATCTCATAATCGCCAACCGGACTTCCGTTCTCATACTTACAAAGGAAGCTGATCGTTCCGCCAACACCTGCTAACGTTTCTTCACCGACAAATCCGTCATAAACTGCCGTAAACTCCGGTGCATCCTCTTTATAAGTTACTTGCTTATTCTCAGCTGTCACCATCAGAGGTTTCCGCAGGATCGTAAAGGTCTTGCTTACGGTTCCCTGATAGTTACCATCATCGATTGCTTTCACAGTAACCGTCGGTGCTGCATTGCTGCTGGCCTCTGCAGCTACTGTGTTGTTTGCATATTCCAGCGTGTACTCGGATGAATTTACCGGAATATGATCCAGAGTTACCTGTACCTGAGTCGTATCTCCATTACCCGGCTCCTGAGCTTCTCCGCTGTAAGTGTAAGTACCGTTGATCTCAACCTTTGCGTTTGTAAGATCCGCCTTTCTGACCTCGATTTCCTTCGTACAGCTGCCTGTGTAATTTCCCTTTCCCGTAAAGCTAAAGATATATGCCTTTGCAGTCTGAATCGGCTCTGACGGAGGTGTGATCTCGTAATCGGTTCCCTGTGTCAAAGTCACGTTTCTATCCGTGTCTGTCACCACAATGTTTCCATCTTTAACCTGATGTACTTTCGTATCATAGGTAAAGGATTCCGGTGTCATCGATATCGATACCGTCGGCTTTCCCTGTGTATCTGAGAGTGCTTTCGGCAGAACGGTAACTCCTTTCTCTACCGTCTTTGCCCCCTCTACAAAAGTACTTTCCTGCTTCGCCGTTATGATCACATTGTAAGTTCCTGCTTCTGTAGGCGCTGTGACTGCCTCTTCTGTTACTGTATTTCCCGATACGTCCTGAACTCTCTGATACTTAACGGTATAATTTTCTCCTGATACGATATCTTCCGAAGTTTCCGATCCTTTTACAGTCATACCCGGATCAAGAGCAGAACCGGTGTAAACCAGTGAAGACTTTTTAAATCCAACATAGGCATCAACGAGGTTCATTTTCTGGATCTGAACATCAAAAGTACCTGTCAGATCTTCATAGTTTGTGGATGTGACCTTGTAATCCACTTTATGAGTGCCGATTTCTTTAAATAAAGGAACCTCCGTGCTGTAAGTGCTATCTTCTGCACCATTCACCTTATAAAGAATCTCTAAACCATCGATCAGATTCGCTGTCGTTCCATCATTCTCCGCGTTTGTGCTTCTCTCCGCAGGAATACCCTTACCGGAATCTCCTGCGATTCCCTTGATGTCGTATACAACCTCAGGTCGCAGAGATGTTCCCGTGTAGAGGAGAGGCGCTTTTGCTTTGACTTCCGAATTGGAATTCAGCGTTGCTTTGGTGATCTCGCCAGAAAGAGTCAATTTATCTGTTATCAACTCATAATGATCTATCGCAGACTGTTCTGTGCTTGATATTTTGATACCAGACAAATTAACATTATTCATTCCAACATTCTTTGATGAATAAACAGCTACTCCACCGTTTTCTCGATTAAACTCCAGAATTTTACTACGCGTTTTCCCTGCTTTGCTCTTAGCATCATATAATGGAGAGCTATTCGCTAATATCTGTTCTGAAACATCTGTCGTTCCATCATACACTTTTTTGATCACCGTATTTTCATCTGCAACTGGATGAATTTTTGCTTTACTAATTGTAAAGATAATATCCTTTGTTCCGGTAAAATTACTAGCTTTTTTCTTAGTGCCAGAAACTGTATACTCGGGTTCCGCTTTCAAAGTCAGATTATAGTTCCCAATTTCATAATAACATGTGTGACTAAATAGTTGCTATCTGCTGCTCACGAATTTGATCTCCGAAATATTGAACAGGATGCACCCGCAATGCCCCGGAAAAGTCGGAAAGCATGTGACCTTCAGATTCGCATCAATTTCCGGGCTGTAGTCGATGAGCTCCAGTTTCTCCCCGTAAAGGACGGCCCGCTCATAGCTTCGAAGCCATTTGGAATCCATATTGCTGAAAAGACTTCCGAATGAATTTCCGATCAGCCGGTCTAACGGCAGTTTTTCCAGCCTCGCAAGTTCCGGATTTCCATAGCGGAAGATCCAGTCAACTGCTCGTTTCTCCTCATCAAATACCATCTCGATATCCGTAAATGCGAATGGAAGCTGATCGAAACTGCGGTAATAGTCATGGTACTCATCGTCCGTCATCGGAACCCCATGATTCTGAAATTCCCGGATCATGCCCATCTGGGTGTTCCGGAGCGTTTGCATGATCTCCCCTTTCTTGCGGGCCGTATACCCCAGGGATTCCCCATTGCTGAGATTGATGGTATCCGTGACATTGTGAATTGCCATGACAGCCACAAGGCAGCCGCGATGCACCCGCAAAAATCCGTCCCCGATCTTCTCCTCGATCTCCCCAAGCGTCATCGTCGTCCGATACACCTGGTCTCCCAGCACATGGATATTTGCGTATTTTCCATTCATCAAAACATATAAGATCGTACTCACTCTTAAAGCGATCGTTTTCCTCTCCGAGACGATCGTTATGTATCTTTCTTCTGACATGAAGCAGTTCCTCCGTAAGATTTTATCTCAGTCGAGAAGACTCCCACCTCTTCAGGTGGTGAGTAATAACAAATTTGTCTCAGTGGGAGTTAAGTCTCAGACTGAGCTAAACGCTCCGCAAGGATGCGCAGTGATTCTGATAAGAATATGTCACTTCGCTGACCAGAATCACGCGCCAAGTCTCACGAGCGTTCGACTTGAAATTTTGTCTAAGCTTGTTTCTGGAATTATAAATGAATTTCACTACGGAATCAATCCTTCCTGCACAAGATATCATTTTTCTGCACAAGATGTCGAAATTTGGATTTTGGAGATTCAAGAGCATAGATTTTCCATATTTTATAGAAAGTGCATGTTATTAAAAGCAAAAGCCGGACTTAGTTTAAACGAATTGGCTGCCTTGTCCTCAAAGGCATTGGAACAGTTTTCTATGAAACGATATAATGCTGAAATGCAACATGATGGGATTACGAACATTCTGAGTTTCGGAATTGCGTTTTCCGGAAAGAAGACGTGTATAAAGACGGAACAAAATGGATTCCACTAATCTGGTAACTTCGGTTAATGCGATAATTTCGCCCAAGAAAAAACAGCCAGTAATTTCCTTTTTGGGAAATCAATGGCTGATTTTCATGTTTATTCGTTTTTATTCAACCACGCGCCCGTTGAAATTTTGTAGATCATCGAACATAGCTAGCTATATTTTTATTCTTTCATTTTTGACATTTTATATATTGTCAATGCACTGAAACCAACAATAAAAATTATCACCACAGTCCCAATAGCAAAATATAGCGCTGATCTATTCTGTAACCAGTTATAAATCTCTGTTGTAATATTTTCACTTTTCGCATAATAAGCCCAACACGAAAACATCAATACTGCAATCAAGACAAGATTGCACCACCATATCAGTGGATACTTTTGAACCAGGTTTGCATTCACATCCGATGTCGATTTTATATTAAGCCCAGTCATTTTGGCAATAAAAAACATGAATACAAAGACTAAGTTCATAATACAAAAGCTCCAGATAGTGCCGACTATCATTAATTTTGTAACCGGAATATCTTTAGCCCCTGCAAAAATATTATCTAACGAACTAATTCCTCCAAACAATATAAACGAAAGTGCCGTAAAAATAGAAACAAGTGAAATTAGCTGTCCATTCATTTCTTTAGATAATCGACCTTCGGCACTCTGCATTTTTTCATCCACAACTTTTGTGTAATCAGCATCTTGTAGTTTGAATAAAGCCATTTGCCTCTTTGCAAGATTCATATGATCCCACAGTTTCAATGCCGTGCGCTTCGTCCGTTCATATGGATTTCGCTGATTTTTATATTCTGGCTTCCAGACATGTTCCGACAGGAATTGATCGCTATACATATAATTAATAACATGATCCAGATTTGTCTGCATGATGCCAAATGTTTCTTCGTTATCCAGCGAAAATATGTAATTTGTTATATTGGTATATAATAACCTGTCCTCTTGTTGAATGTAATCATGCAGCATATCAAAAAATAGCTTAGCATCGAAATCTTTAGAATCTTTCGTCAAACGATCACACAAATCATCTACTTCATTTTCCATCTTTCGAATATAATCAGATGTGGAATTCGATTTTGTGTTTGTGCTTTTATTCCATTCTATCATATTTAACCTTTTTCGAAATACTGTTTAATAGCCTTTTTTTCAATCACATTATTGCAATGTCTTTCATACGCATTAAGCCATGGATCCTGATTATGCGTAATTTCTACTAACGTTGAAGCTGAGTAAACTCCACACTGATCAACCATATCATTAATCATGGTCTTATCTTTTTTTAAAATTGCTTCATCTGCATTCATGCATACAGACTTCGGAATATCAGCACTTCCAAATATTTTAAACTCATGATACACTTCCGGTACGACCGGACCAAAGTCCCAGGCCTCTATCTCTTCCGCAAAGCAGGGAATTCCAACACTTACAAGAAATTCTGCCTGCACAAAATACAAAATTTTCTGCAGCTTCAGATTGCTAATGGAAAACCCCTTCTTTTTGCAGTACCATATAATATATCTTGCAACATCTAATACGTTATACATAACGATATTCCTCCTATCAAAAAAAGGAAAAGCCTGAATATATAAAGGTTACACCCAGACTATTCTTTTATCAATAGCTTTCTACACATAAGTATATGCTATTATTTCTAATCCTACAATTGACATTTTATACAGAATCCATGTAGAACATTTGTTTGTTTTCTTCAAATAGATCTTTACCCCATATTAAAAAGTTAGCTAAATTCACAAGCCGGCTTTTCCTATCTTTGAGCGAACGAAATGTTAGCCCATCGACGATCAGAGCGGAACCAAGACTTCGAACCATTCGAGCCCGGCAGGGCTCGAACATAGAAAAAAGAGCCATCCATCGGATGACTCTTTTTTCTATCTCTTTCTTTGAGAGCACGAGACGGGATTCGAACCCGCGACCCTCGCCTTGGCAAGGCGATACTCCACCACTGAGCCACTCGTGCATAGGTAACATACCTTCAAAACCACATATTGAACTTCATCAACCTTCGAATCTTCACTTGACCTTCCTGGATAAGCCCTCGACCGATTAGTAACAGTCAGCTCCACACATTACTGCGCTTCCACCTCTGCCCTATCTACCTCGTCGTCTTCAAGGGGTCTTACTTCTTTCGAATGGGATATCTCATCTTGAGGGGGGCTTCACGCTTAGATGCCTTCAGCGTTTATCCCTGCCAGACTTGGCTACCCGGCCATGAGCTTAGCAGCTCAACCGGTACACCAGCGGTCCGTCCATCCC
>NZ_CABFVC010000013.1:0-9347 GCF_902143525.1 Clostridium sp. Marseille-P7770
GGGATGGACGGACCGCTGGTGTACCGGTTGAGCTGCTAAGCTCATGGCCGGGTAGCCAAGTCTGGCAGGGATAAACGCTGAAGGCATCTAAGCGTGAAGCCCCCCTCAAGATGAGATATCCCATTCGAAAGAAGTAAGACCCCTTGAAGACGACGAGGTAGATAGGGCAGAGGTGGAAGTGCAGTAATGCATGGAGCTGACTGTTACTAATCGGTCGAGGGCTTATCCAGGAAGGTCAAGTGAAGATTCAAAGGTTGATGAAGTTCAATATGTGGTTTTGAAGGTATGTGTGAGTAGACCGGGCAGAGATGTCTGGTCTTTTTATTTTGCGCGAACAACGAGCTAAAGTCCGCGCCTACGCGAGACCTTGGTGACTGTCGCGATATGACAAGAGGAAAAGTGAAGATTCAAAGGTTGATGGAGTTCAATATGTGGTTTTGAAGGTATGTTACCTATGCACGAGTGGCTCAGTGGTGGAGTATCGCCTTGCCAAGGCGAGGGTCGCGGGTTCGAATGTTTACGCTCCGCTCCGGACGTTCGCCTGCGACGTCTTGTGCTTTTTTAACAAGAATCAGCAAGAATTCTCCCACCTCTATAGGTGGTGAGCTGAATTACCATCTCTTGCATAGTGCCATAGCTGGCATGTAAATATCAGATTATTGCACATAGCTGTGCTGTGTATTGTAAACTTCTCATATATTGATTTTTGCAGTCGTGCTATATCATCAATTCTGCATACAATGAATAAGCCTGAAGCCTGAAGGGAAAATAGATTGCAGATTAAACAGAACAAATGTTCTGAAATGTAATAGACAAATGATCTCATTTGTGATATAATTAAATCAGTCGAAATAGAAAGAAATGCTGATAAATATGAGAGAACTTGACAATAATGCACATTCAGTATTTTTACTCTATTATCATCTGATTCTGGTCGTAAAGTACCGGAAAAAGGTCCTGAATGATCCGATCTCGGATCGCGCACGAGAAATCTTTGAATACATTGCGCCCAAATATCATATCACCCTGGAAGAGTGGAATCACGATGAGGACCATGTCCATATCATGTTCCGTGCCCATCCGAAGTCGGAACTCAGTAAATTTATCAATGCCTATAAAAGTGCCAGCAGCCGTCTGATCAAAAAAGAGTATCCGGAGATCCGGCAGAAGCTCTGGAAGGAAATGTTCTGGAGTCAGAGCTTCTGCCTCCTGAGTGCCGGCGGAGCTCCGATCGAAGTGATCCGTCAGTACATCGAGACACAGGGGGAGAAAAAATATGAACGTAGTATACCGGTTTCGGATCTATCCCAATAAAATACAGCAGGAACTGTTTGCAAAAACATTTGGATGTGTCAGGTTCGTATATAACCGGATGCTGTCAGAGAAGAAGGAATGCTATGAAAAGACCGGAAAAAATCTAAAGGTCACTCCGGCAAAATATAAGGCAGAATTTCCATGGCTAAAAGAAGTGGACAGCCTTGCTCTGTGCAATGCCCAGCTGCACCTACAGATTACATATAAAAACTATGTCCGGGATCCAACGATTGGTTTTCCGAGATTCAAGTCAAAAAAGAATCCTGTTAAAAGCTATACCACAAACAGTGTCAATGGAAATATCCTGTTAAAAGATGGGAAGCTGAAGCTCCCCAAAACTGGCTGGATCCGGATCCGGCAGCATCGTAAGATCCGGGAAGATGCCTGCCTGAAAGGCGCAACCGTCTGTATGGAAGCTGATGGGCGGTATTATGTTTCTCTTCTGTATTTTTGTGAAGAAAAGACGGTGGAAACAAGGAACATAAGGCAGGCCGTCGGACTCGATTTTTCCATGAAAGAACTATATGTAGATTCCAATGGAAAACATGCAGGTTATCCGCACTATTTCAGAAACAGCCAGGAAAAACTGGCGAAAGCGCAGAGAAAACTGAGTCATTGCCGGAAAGAAAGCAATCGTTACAAAAAACAGCAGAAAAAAGTGGCGCGGATCCATACACATATCGCTCACCAGAGAAAAGATTACTTGCATAAAGAATCAAGAAAGATAACCAATTTCTATGATATCGTATGTATCGAAGATCTGGATCTGAAAACGATGAGCGGGGAACATCATTTTGGAAAAAGTGTCCATGATAACGGCTGGAGAATGTTCACAGATTTTTTGCAGTATAAACTGGAACGGGAAGGGAAGAAGCTTGTCCGCATCGACCGCTGGTATCCCAGTTCCAGAACATGCAGTTGTTGTGGAAAAATAAAACATGATCTGAAAATGGAAGATCGGGTATATCTTTGCAGCTGCGGAAACCGGATGGACCGTGATGAAAATGCGGCGGTCAATATCTGCCGGGAAGGTCTGAGAATATCCGGGATCATATTAGAAAAAAGCGAAAAAGCATCATAAAAAGATATCAGCCAAAAAGAACCGTGGGACACACGGGGATCGCTCGTGAATGCTTTGCCCAACGGGGCAATCGAACGAGAAGCCCCCACTTCAAGCGTGAGCTAAGTGGTGGGAGTATGTCACGAAAGACATACCTTTATTACAAGAAGAACTCAGAGAATCCGATGGTGAAGAAGTTTGTTGAGAGTGTACGGAAAATCGTGACAGGAAAAATAGGTAGGTGAGATGCGAATGAATTGGGCAGATGGAAAAATACGTTGCTGCTGGGCAAATCCGAAAAATGAACGGTACATCCGTTATCACGACGAGGAATGGGGCGTCCCGGTGCATGATGATCGAAAGCTATTTGAAATGCTGATCCTGGAGTGCTTTCAGGCAGGACTGTCCTGGGAATGTGTCCTGAATAAGCGAGATGCATTTCGCGAAGCTTTTGACGGCTTCGATGTCGAAAAGGTTTGCGTCTACAAAGAGGAAAAACTGGAAGCCCTGCGGAAGGATCCCGGTATCATACGCAACCGCCTGAAAATACAGGCTGCCGTTACCAATGCACAGGCATTCCGTGAAATTCAGAAGGAATATGGCAGCTTTTCAGAGTACCTATGGCATTGGACGGAGGGCAGCGTGATCCGGGAAACGGGGAAAACAAGTTCGGAATTATCGGATGCAATTTCCAAAGACTTAAAGAAGCATGGCATGAAATTTGTGGGAACCACAGTGGTTTATGCCTACCTGCAGGCCGTTGGCGTGATCCGGTCGCATGAGGATGGGTGCTTTTGCAGGCATGAGGATGATATATGATGAAACAGAAACCGATAATTATTTATGAGAATACCGTCGCAGGAAGCTTCGTCCGCAGGATCAATCGTTTCACAGCAGAGGTTCTGATCAATGGGGAGACGGAGCTGGTTCATGTGAAAAATACGGGGCGTTTGCAGGAGCTTTTGGTGCCGAAAGCGAAGGTGACGATGCAGAAGTCGTTGAATATGAACCGAAAAACGGCATACGATCTGATCTCAGTATACAAGCCAAAACTAAAATGGGTGAATATTGACAGTCTGGCGCCGAATGCGCTGATGAAGCAGCAGTTCATGAGCCTGAATTATGATCTTGTGAAGGCAGAATATACTTACGGAGACTCCAGAATTGATTTTTACATGGAAAAAAATGGAGAAAAATTTCTGACGGAAGTGAAGGGCTGTACACTGGCGGATGATCTGCATTCGGGCATCGGAGTGTTTCCGGACGCACCAACGGAGCGAGGGGTAAAACATTTACATGAGCTGACAAAGGCGGCAAAGGAAGGCTACCGCACGGCAATCGCCTTTGTGATTCAGATGAATGGAATTCATCGGGTGCTGCCGAATGAGGCGGCACAGCCGGAGTTTAAGAAGGCACTTGTGGAGGCTGCGAAGGCAGGTGTTCAGATCGTCTGTTATAGTTGTCATGTGGAAGCGGATCGTGTAAAGATCACGAGTGTAACCGAAGATACTTCAAGCTTTGTGAATATGTAGGAAATGAAGGATTAAGAAGATGGGCAGGAGAAAGAGTATAATCGGGAGTTATGGTGGTGAATTTTATGTGCTTTTGGTGGTTTATGTTACTATGTGATTTATTAATTCCAATTGTTATGGTTGTTGGTGGAAGAATGATGTGGAAACATTGTCCAAAACATATAAACGGTATGTTAGGCTACAGAACAACTCGTTCGAGGAAAAATATGGATACATGGAAATTTGCCCACGACTATTGTGGAAAACTTTGGTGGAAAATAGGATGGTTAATGATTATACCATCTGCTTTGGTACATATTCCGTTATACCATAGTGATGAAAATACGATTGGGGTTGCAGGGGGAATCCTTGTAACAATTCAATGTATTATTTTGATTGTATCAATTTATCCGACAGAGCAAGCTTTGAGAAAAAATTTTAATGATGACGGAACACGCAGATAAATCGGAATTTGTGGAGGAAAGCCCGATGAAAGAAAAGAGTTGTCAAACTCGTTGAGGAACGATTCACTATTGGACAAGCTGGTGGATGAGCTGGCTAAGGGCAAAGCGATGGAGAAGATCAAGCGGACAAACAAATGAGGAAAAGCAGCCTATTACACACCGACAGAGAATGTGGTATAATCCTTGAAAAAACACTGTATGGAAAGGACAAACACGATGAACGCTCTGGATATTATGAAACGCCCTGCCGCCTACGTCAGCGGCTATGAAAACACCCCCACGGAGGAACAGAACCGTGCAAAGCAACTGTGCTGGGAGTACAACCGCACCGCTCCTAACGAACAGGAAAAGCGGCGCAGTATCCTGCAGACCCTGCTGGGCACCTGCTCTCCCATGACCGGCATTGAGCCAGATTTCCACTGTGACTATGGCTTCAATATCCATACCCACGGCTTGGCGGTCATCAATTATAACTGCGTCATTCTGGATACCTCTCCGGTAAACATCGGAGCAGGTGCCTTTATTGCCCCCGGCGTATGCCTTGCCTGCTCCGGTCATGCCATCGACCCGGAGCAGCGCAGCCACGGCATTGGCACCTCGGCACCCATTACGCTGGAGGAAAACGTCTGGATCGGTGCAAATTCCACCGTCTGCGGCGGCGTTACCATCGGGGCAGGCTCGGTTATCGGGGCGGGAAGCGTCGTCACTCATGACATTCCCGCCGGCGTCATCGCTGCGGGGGTGCCCTGCAAGGTGATCCGCCCCATTACCGAAAAAGATAAGTTCAAGCCGGAGGCTATTCTGTTCTGAGAAATTCAGATTGGAAACGCTGGAAAAACATACGCACAAGCCCTCCGGGGACATTTTTGTTTTTCGCCATGCTTTTCTGTGGGGAGAAGGCATGGTATACTGAAACCGACAACTCGGAATTTATAAGGGAGAATATTGATGAAATTATTTTTATGTTCGCACTTTTCAAGTGTAGGAAGTCTGATAAAGGAAGAAATTGAAAATAAGAAAGTCGCATTTATTCCAACAGCTTCACTGCGTGAAGGCTACACCGGTTATGTCGGCTCGGCTCGAAAATTATTCAAAAAGTTGGGAGCGATCGTAACTGAAATTGATATTTCAACGGAGGCTTATTCAACGATACAGTCTGTTTTTGAAGAAGCAGATGTGATATATTTTACCGGCGGAAATTCTTTCTTTCTTATGGACCAGCTCCGTAAAACGGGAACTGATGGACTGCTGAAAAAGGAATTGGCAAATGGAAAATTGATGATCGGCGAGTCGGCAGGCGCAATTATATGCGCTCCAAGCATCCAATATATCGAGCAAATGGATGAAAAGCCGGAGGACTACTCACAAGAAGATGATGCAGGGATTGATTTGATTGATTTCTATGTTCTTCCGCATTATCTTACAGCACCATTTAAGAAAGTTACCGAGAAAATAATGACTGAGTTTTCGGATTTGAATCTATGCCCAATTAACAACCGTCAGGGAATTGTAATTGATGGTGAAGATTCAAAGGTTATTTGCAAAGACTAATTTGAAAATTCCAGTTTCCAGAGTTGACGATCAGTCATGCTATGATTAGAAAATGAGATAATTACAATCAAGAACGCCGGTGTGGGATTTTGCTCTCCAGTATCGGCGTTCTTGATTCCACAGGGGCGTGGGAGTGCAGTCTGCTTCATATCTGTATTAGCGTATTACATAAAAATATGCATATACACATAAAATAGGAATGAACATTGAAGCGTATCTTGTTTTGTGATAGAATATCATTACTAAAAAAGGTGCAAATGCACAGAAACGGAGAGCAATGATGGAGATTAAAAGGGACGCTTACCTGCATCAGTTGATTGAGCGAAAAGATAATGGAATGATAAAGGTAATCACCGGCATTCGTAGATGCGGAAAATCCTATTTGCTGTTTACCATCTTTAAGAGATACTTACTGGAGAATGGCGTTGGCTCTGATCATATTATTGAAATTGCATTGGATGGTATTGAGAACGAGGAATTAAGAGATCCCAAGATGTGTTTTAAGTACATCAAGGATACTATGAAGGATGATAGGAAGTATTATCTTCTTCTGGATGAAGTACAGTTCATGCCCAGATTTGAGGAAGTGCTGAACAGTTTGCTACGCATGAGCAACATTGATGTGTATGTCACCGGAAGTAATTCCAAGTTTCTGTCCAGTGACATTGTGACCGAGTTCCGTGGCAGAGGTGATGAAATCAGAATCTATCCCCTCTCATTTGCTGAATTTTATTCTGCCTATGATGGTGATTATGATGATGCCTGGGATGACTACATGATCTACGGAGGATTGCCGCAGGTTGTTGGTTTCTGGAGCGAACGACAGAAAGCAGACTATTTGAAGAACATCTTTGCTAATGTTTATCTGAAGGATGTTATAGAAAGAAATAAAATTCAAAATGTGGATGAGATAGGTATTCTGGTTGATGTGCTTGCATCTGCAATCGGTGCACCGACCAACCCTTCAAAGATTGCTAACACCTTTGCCAGTGAGCGTCAGATGACTTATACCAATAAAACTATTTCAAACCATATTGACTATTTGGCAGATGCGTTTTTGATTTCCAAGGCAAGCCGTTACGACATTAAGGGACGAAAATATATCGGCGCAAATCTGAAATATTACTTTACTGATCTGGGCCTGAGAAATGCTCGTTTGAATTTTAGACAGCAGGAGCCTACTCATATCATGGAGAACATTGTTTATAACGAGCTGCTGATCCGTGGCTACAATGTTGATGTGGGCGTCGTGCAGATCTTTGGTAAAGATAAAGAGGGCAAACGTACCCGTAAGCAGTTGGAAGTTGACTTTGTGGTTAACCAAGGCAGCCAGAGGTACTATATTCAGGTTGCATATGACATGATTTCGGAAGAAAAGCAGACTCAGGAGTTCAACTCTTTGCGTAATATCCCAGACTCTTTCAAGAAGATTGTCATTGTAAATGGCAGCAAGAAACCTTGGAGAAATGATGAGGGATTTGTCATCATGGGAATGAAGTATTTTCTTTTGAATTCAGATAGTTTAGAATTCTGACATCAGTTATAGATGAATTAAATCTGGATTGATAGGAGAAAAACAAATGAAAAATATATTGATTATCTCAAGCTCGCCAAGAAAAAAGGAAATTCACAAATCTTATGTGAGCAGTTCAAAAAAGGCGCAGAAGCAAAAGGACATCTATGAATGATATCGCGGGGCAGCTGGGATTTACAAAAGCGGCCCTGTATAAGCACTATTCCTGCAAACAGGAAATCCTGGATAAGATCGTGGAACGGATGAACAGGATGGACTATGAGCGTGCCGCGGAATATGAAATGCTGGAAACGGAGCCGGATGGCTTTGCGGAAGCTTATCTTTACACGCCGGTTCAAAAAATCCGCACATACAGCATGGCACAGTTTGACCATTTCATTTCCAAGGTGGAGTCTGGTTGCAGAAAGAACGGGAAAAATTGACCAAACCTCCAACAGATGCTAAAATTATGCAATAAATATGGAGAAAGTCAGGTGAAGATCGATGAAATATATCCATATCACGAAAGAGAACATCGACAAGGAGCACATCTGCTGCGCCATGTCCGGCAAGCAGGCTCTTGCAAAAAAGGAGTGGCTGAAGCAGCGATTTGATGAGGGACTTGTCTTTTATCGCAGCGAGGAGCGCGGAAAGTGCTTTATCGAATATATTCCGGCGGAAAACGCATGGGTGCCCATTGAAGCAGGCGGCTGGCTTTACATCAACTGCCTGTGGGTTTCCGGCTCCATGAAGGGACACGGCTATTCCTCAGAACTGCTTTCCGAGTGCATCCGGGACGCGAAAGAACAGGGAAAGAAAGGCGTTTGCATTCTGTGCGCCGAGGGGCGGAAGCGGGAATTTTTAGCTGATCCGAAATTCCTGAAGTATAAAGGCTTTAAGGTCGCGGACTTATCCGACAGCGGGATCAACCTCATGTACCTGCCCCTTGCAGAGGATGCAGAGCAGCCGAGATTCAAAGATTGTGCCAGACACCCGAAAGTCAGCGAAACGGGCTTTGTCCTCTATTACACCGACCAGTGCCCTTTCACCTATTATTGGGTGCCGAAGGTACAGGAGGCGGCAAAGGAACACGGGATCCCATTTCAAGCGATCCACATCACCGACAAAGAAGCCGCTCAGAATGTACCTGCGCCGGTCACCACCTATGCTCTGTTCCGAGATGGAGAGTTTTTGACTCAGGGCATTCAGTCGGATAAAAAGTTTCTGGCACTGGCGGGCATAAAAGGATGATAGATACGTTTCGCTACGATTACAAAGAGCATGTATAAGGGGTGGAAAGTGAGGAAAAGAACATCTATGAAAAGAAAAATCATCATTGCGGTGGCAGTCATCGCAGGTATTTTGGCAGCAGTTGCGATTATTTCAATTTTGGCACAGACGCCGGCACCGATCTGACGAGCGGAAGACAATCCTGAATTTGGAGGTACAAGTACAGGAAAAGGATGTCCCACAAAATAGGGCAGAGGTACAGGACGTTATAACGACAAGGATTGCCTTAAGAGGGAAACAGATCAGGAAGGTTACGTGGATTTTTGTTACAGTTCAGCCTCATGGACGAACTGTAACAAAGAAACAAAGAAATCAAAAAAATGGTAAAAAATGGTTGACTTTTGCTGAGGGATTTGTTATTATAATACTCGCCTTGAGCGACAGGGCAAAAACTTATTAAGAGTCATTAAGAAAGCTTCTTAATCACTTCATAAAAGTTTAAAAAAGTTCTTGACAAACCGGAAACGGTATGATAGAATAAACGAGTTGCTTCTGAGACACAGAAACAACGAAAAACAGTTCCTTGAAAACTGAACAGTATGTAAAACCCTGAAAATTCTTATAAAAATGGTCTTTGGTTTAGACCATGAATGAGAACATTCAGAACAAAACCTAACAAAACAGTAGAACGGTTTAAAAATTAG
>NZ_CABFVC010000014.1:0-3924 GCF_902143525.1 Clostridium sp. Marseille-P7770
CAATGTCCGCAAGCATGGCTTGAAAACCGGGTCTTTGAAAGTTCGCACCAGAATAACCGTCGTCCGTGTACCAGCGCAGATTGGAAAAGCCGTTCTGCTTTGCATAGGTTTCAAGAATACGCTTCTGATTGGAAATGGAATTGCTTTCGCCTTGCAGCTCGTCCTCATGGGAAAGTCTTGGGTAAAGGGCGGTAATTGGTTGTTGGTTGGTCTGTCTTAACATAAAATCCTCCGTTTCCGACAGCCAGCCCCACTATTCCGTACCTTGATTGTACCACATGGGGCGGCTGTCTGTATAGCGGCAAAAGCGTCAAATCTGCTTCTTTATGGTCGGTCAAATCGCCGTTTTTTGTGTAGCAGCTTCCGCTTCCAGCACTTTCATCATCTTGTCGGCTGCGGTGTCGGTTGCGCCCTGCTTGAAGAAGCCGGAAACGGTAAGGACGGAGTTGCCCATGCGGATTTCCGTTACACAGTCCGGGCGGCGGTCTGTTTTGGTGGTGCTTGTCTGTTTGGTTTCTGTCATAGGCTCTCCTTTCGCTGCTTCATCAGCTGCTTTAAGCGTTCCAGCTTTTCCTGTGCGGTTTCCTTTCGGAAGTTGCTGCCCGTGAAGCGGACAGGGGCGCACATGGAAGTCAGCCTGTCATAGATACGGGCGTGGGGCGTGTCCTGCGGGTGCTGCAATTCCTCCAGCGTGAGGTTGGTCGTGGCGATCAGCGGCTTGCCGCTTCGGTAACGGCTGTCAATCACGCTGTAAACCTGTTCCAGCCCGTATTCTGTCCCTCGCTCCATACCGAAATCATCAAGTATCAGCAGGGGGTAGCTGCAAAGGCGGGAAATATATTCGTTCCTGCCCTCAAAGCTGGCAGCAAGGTCATTGAGTATCGTTGCAAAGTTTGTCATGCGAACGGCAACCTCTTTTTCCATAAGGGCGTTGGCGATACAGGCGGCAAGGTAGCTTTTTCCTGTCCCCACGCCTCCCCAAAACAGGTAGCCGATATTTTCAGCCTGCATGGTTTCCCAGCTCTCCACATAAAAGCGGGCGGTTTCGGTCTGTGGGTTTCTGCCGTTGTCATGCTCAAATGTCCAGTTCCGCATAGCGGGGTCGGCAAAGCCCCGGCGTTTCAAGTCCTCCACTGTTTCAAGGTGCTTCTGTCGGCTTTCGGCGGCTTGCTGCTTTTCACGGGCTGCCCGCTGGCAGTCGCAGTCTGTTGGGTGTCGGTCATGCCCTAACCATTGGGCGGTTTCTTTTGAAAAGTAGGCTTCTTTGGGCGTATGGCACTTGCCGCAGTATAAAAGCCCGTCCTCGCCTGTGTAGTCCTCCGCTTCGGCGGTAGTGGTTGTAATATCCGTAATCATAGCTTCAATCTCGTTTTTCATAAGCTCTCGCCCTCCTTACATGAATAATCGGGTATGCCCTGTTTCGGGGCAGCCTTGCCTTTGGCAGCGTCCTCCTGCGCCCACTTGTAAATGGTGGCTGCATGGCTCTGGTACTGCTTCCCGGTGGAAGCGATATGGCAGGAAAGCCGGTCAATATAATACTCCCACTTGTCGGGCAGCTCTGTTTTCAGCCCGGAAAGCTCTGTATCGGTCAGTATCACATTGTTGTATCTGCCATAAGCGGCGGGGGCGGGGTGTCCCGTTTCTCCCTCTCTCTCTTTTTCTATCTCTTTCTCTAACTCTATCTCTATCTCTGGTGGACGAATGTCGGACAAATGTCCGCCTTTTGTCCGGGGCGGTAAAAGTGCCTTGTTTTCCAGCCTTGCAGCCCGTTTTCTCTCGGCTTCGGTAGAGGACTGTCCTATCATCAGCTCAATATCGGTCATATAAAAAGCCCCGCTGTCAAGCTGCTCCACAAGCCCCAACTGCCGGAAAATCTCTAAAGCCCTTTCAACCGTCCCTATCTGGTGGCGGGTCAGTGTCGCTATCATCTGCGCTGTGTAGGGGATATGCTCGTCAAGCTGCAACTTCCCGCCGTTTTTCAGAGATTTTAAGTACAGCTTCAAGAGGATATTGGAATATAAAATCCCGTCTTTCATATCTTCCAGCAGCACAATGGAGTCGCTGTCAAAAAAATTCTCTTTCAGCTTGAGGTAGTAATACTTGCGGTTATCTGCCATTGTCCCTGTCCTCCTTTTTCCGGCGTTTGGAGTAGTAGCGGGGGCAAAGTATGATAACCGCCCGGAAGCTCTGCTTACAGCTATGGGTACAGCCCCGGCAGAGGTCGTTGTATGTGATACGGTCGCAGGTGGTATTCCCGACTTTTACTTGCCGCAGGAAAAAAGACCATTCCAGCCGCCGTTTCTTGCTCATTCTTGGCATGGGTGCGCTCCTTTCTGCCGTTTCCGCTGGTGTGGCGGTATCGACGGTAATTCTGTATCATCTCGGTATCATTTTCGGGGTTTTTCTGCCCTGTAAGCCCGTTAAAAAATCCTTTGGTATTGCGGGTAGAGTACGGGGCAGCCCCCTTGTTCTGTATGGGTTCGGGTACATTTTGGGGTGGTTTTTATCGTTCCTGTTCCTGCCTTTTCACAGGCTTGCGCTCCCGGCGTAAAATCTGGTCGATATTGCCCTTGACAATCTGTAAGCGGCGGTATTCCTCCCGTTTTGCCCGGTAATCGTTGTAGCCGCTGTTTTTCTCTTTGATAAGGCTTTCAATCTCTGCTTGCAAGGCTTTATAGCCCGGCAGCTTGGAAATGCCGTTCTCCCTGAAATAACGGGCGGCTGCGTCTGCTATGATAAAGTCGCTTTCGTGCTTCTGTCGGTAGGCTGCTTTTGCTTTGGCGTTTTTCTGCTGTTTCAGCCCGTCCCGGACAGGGCGGGTCTTGGAATAGGCAAGTACCTGCCGTTGCAGCTCCTTTTTCCTGTTCAGCGTCTTTTCCACCTGCTTCAGCTCTGTAAGGCTTTCCTGCATGGCGGCATAGGCGGCAGAACAGGCTTCGTCCAGTTCCTCCGGGGAGGAAAAGCCGTACTGCTGGTAGGCGGTAACGGTAGCCGCCATCTGCTTTAGGTTGTGCTTTGCCGCCCAGCGGTCATAGCCCACGCCCTTGCCCTCGGCTCGCTTGGCTTCCCGGTCAACCATGCGCTGCAAGGTGTTGTCTGCCGGGGCGGTTTTTGCGGTTTTTTCCTCCTGCAAGCGTCCCTTTTGGGTATGTGGGTATTCCGGTATGGCTTTAGGCTTTTCGGCGGCTCTGTGGGCATTCTGCGTGAGCAGGGCAAGGACAGCAGCCTTGTCAAAATCGTCCCCCAGCTTCCGGGCTGTGATAGGCTTTGTTCTGTCCGGCGTGAGGTAGGAAAGCCGCCCCCGGCTCTCCTTGACGGTCACGCCCTCCCGCAGCAAAAGGGAAGAAAACTCGTCAAAGCTGGTAGCTTGGGAAAGTGCCTGCCGTATCGTCCGGCGCAGCTTCGCCTTGTCCGTTTCAAACTTGGTGGGCTTGGTCGGTTGTCCGGCGGCTTCTCTGGCGGCGTTCTCTTTATCAAGGGCAAGCTGCCCTTTCTTTGCCGCCCAGTATTCCCGTTCTGTTATCCGTTCCTTGCTGCCGTTCAAGAGGTCGATTTGGTAAAGCCCCTCCCGGTGGCACATCTCCATAACTTCACTCTTGAAATATTCCATAGCGGCGTTGGTACAGCGGTGCTTGCAGCCCTCCCGTGTGTCGGCTGGTCTGTCCATGTAGGGCAGAAGCGGGACTTCATAAATCCGCAGGGAGTTGATGACGATATGCACATGAATGTTGCCGCTGTGGTTATGCCCGTCCGGGTGGGTGCATACAAGGGCTTGGTGTCCGGGGAAATGCTCTTTACAGAACTGCTCGCCCAGCTCCTGCGCCCGGTCTACGGTCAAGCCGTTGTCTGTCCCGTCCCGTGGGTCAAAGCTGATGATATAGTGGTGGCTTTTCACATCTTCCCGTTTTTGGTTTTTCTCATAGC